>JBDNFC010000052.1:0-22129 GCA_041690035.1 Bacteroidia bacterium
AAACCCATTGTTTGATTAATTTTGTGGCCTAAGTAGGAGAGGTGTCTGAGTGGTCTAAGGTGCTACCTTGGAAAGGTAGTGTATGGCAACATACCGCGGGTTCGAATCCCGCCTTCTCCGCTAAAAAATACATAAATAGCTCCGTTGTACCTAAAGGTAGCCTGTTTTTTTATTTTTCTCTAATTGCTGTTCGCCAGCCATAACTGGGGCTAATCAATTCTAATTTAGGCTGGTTTTTCTTTAAACTAATAAAGTAGTTCATGGTTATTTCGTGCGATTCTCTGGCTGCAGGTCTTGCAGAACTAACTGTAGCATCATAGCTATAAGTAATTTGATACCTTGGTGAGGTATAGCCTAAAATGCCAATTAATGCATCAGAATTACCAAATCTTCCAAAAGTTTGCCTAAATCCTGTACCTATTAAAATCCTCCCAAAGTTTGCAGTGGTTGTGATGTTTAGTTGTGTAAACATTTGTTGTTTCATAAACAATACAGCGGGGGTTATGGCAGATGCAAAAGATTGTCTTTTTAAAATGTTTATTTTACCTCCTGCATGCAAGGTGTACCTTCTGGGCAATATGCCATTGACACTGTTATAAAAGGATTGGTTGGGCTGATTGATGTTATGCACTGCAAATCCAAAATGCACTTGTTTCATATAGGCAATTAGTCCTGCGCCAACATTTATAAATGAGATGCCTTGTTGAGGCAACGGCTCATTGAGTTGCCAAACAGTATTGCCTACAGAATCTGCATTCCCTATTCTGTTAAAATTCAACTGTCTATTTACATAAGCCATTTGCAATCCGCCCCTTATGGTAATTTTATTATTTATTTCAAAAGTGGGGGCATAGATTAATCCTATACTGGTGCTTGTAAGTAATCCAGAGCCAGCAACATCGTTTAAAACAAACCCACCCAGCCCTCCATGTAACCTGTTAAAATGTCTGTCCCAGTTTGCGTTAACGGTTTGATAGCTTCCACGTAAACCTGGCCATTGATTTCGGTAGGCTAAGCCAACGCGCGTGGCAAATTCATCGTCCTTAGCGTTTATAGCACTGCCCGCATAGGCAGGATTGGTATAAATGGGGTTGTTATAAAACTGGCTAAAGTTAGCGTCTTGTGCATCTAAAATAATTGATGTGCCAAGCAGCGCACAAAAACAAAACATTTTTGGTTTAAAATTCATCATTGGCAAATATAGCACCAAGACGCTTTTTTTGAGTAAAATGTTGTTTTTTTATTAAATATTTTAAGTTACCATTAAATAACCTCTTCGTAGTTTAGCGAAGCGTTCTACGAAGTACGTATAGAAGCGCGTTTATGACTCGATAAATGAAATGTTAGGGTTCTTTAGAGATTTGGGTGCGAAAAAGAATTTAAGAATCATTTCAATAGTCAATAGGTGCAACGCTCCGCTAACGCTATCGATAGAATGTTTTATGCCATTTTAAGCAATCTAATAAAGTCAATTAGTCAATTATGAATTTAAATATTTTTAGTAAAAAAAATATAATTAGCCGATGTTTTACAGCATAGATTTGTTTTTTTATTTAACAGTTCGCATCCAGCTTTCCTATAAAAAATCGGAATCCTCCAAAAATATGCAATCAAAAACCATTGTTTTGTTGATCAAGTTCATAAAGTTATGTTACACTCATTTGTTTTTCTGCCAAGTAAGTTTCAATTTGGCCTAATAAGCCAATGGCTTCTGCTACATTATCCACTCCTTTTGCAGCAAATAAAACCTCGTTTGCTGTTTCTTTGACAGAAAATTTATTTGGGTTTAGCATAATATAATTTATCACTTTGCCAAATGATTCGCTTTGGTAAACATAGGCTGCCTTATCAGCGGGATAATACATTTTCATTACCCCATTGCGAATTAATAATTTTTCTAGGCCCAATCTTTTGGCCACCCATTTTAGCCTTACTGTGTCTAATAAGTCCATTATTGGCCTTGGGAGTATGCCAAATCTATCTATCAATCCATCTTTAAATGCAGTGAGAGCTACTTCTGTTTCTATATTGCTTAATTTGGTATAGAGGCTCAATCTTTCAGGAATGTTTTTGATATAATAATCAGGTATAATTAAATCATAATCTGTATCAATTATAACATCTCTGCTAGCAATACTTTTTTCATGGTCTAATACTTCAGAAAATTCTTCATTTCTAAGCTCTCTCATTGCCTCATCTAAAATTTTATGATACATATCAAAGCCAATTTCTGAAATAAAACCACTTTGTTCACCACCGAGTAAATTACCTGCACCTCTAATATCTAAATCTTTCATTGCCACCTGAAAACCTGCACCAAGTTCTGAGTTTTGTTCTAATGTTCTAAGTCGCTGCCGTGCTTCGTCTGTTAGTTTATTTAAAGGAGGTGATATAAGAAAACAATATGCTTTAATATTACTTCTACCCACTCTTCCGCGCATTTGATGCAAATCGCTCAAACCAAACATGTGGGCATTGTTTATAATAATCGTATTGGCATTGGGAATATCAAGGCCACTTTCAATAATGGATGTTGCCACCAATACATCATATTCGCCTTCCATAAACTGCACCATTACTTTTTCTAGTTCTGCACCATCCATCTGCCCATGTGCTACGCAAACTGTAACATTAGCAGCAGCCGCTATTTGAGCCGCAATAAGGTGGATATCACTAACTCTATGATGTACAAAAAATACTTGACCGCCACGGTTGGTTTCGTAACTAATTGCTTCTTTAACAAGTTCTGGATTATAAGTATGCAGTGCCGTTTCTACGGGTTGCCTGTTTGGAGGTGGCGTATTAATGATACTCAAATCTCTTGCACCCATAAGTGAAAAATGTAAGGTGCGAGGTATAGGAGTGGCAGTGAGAGTGAGGGTGTCTATATTTACCCGCATTTGTTTTAATTTATCTTTTACTGCTACACCAAATTTTTGCTCTTCATCAATAATAAGTAAACCCAAATTTTTAAATTTTATATCCTTACTTACAATGCGATGCGTGCCGATTAATATATCGATTTTTCCTTCACTAAGTTTTGTAATCGTTTTTTGTTGTTCTTTTTTTCCTTTAAATCGGTTAATAAAATCTACATTTACTGGAAAGCCCGCTAACCTATTTTTAAAAGTTCTATAATGTTGGTGGGCCAAAATAGTGGTGGGCACAAGAATAGCTACTTGTTTGCTATCGCATACCGCCTTGTGCGCAGCTCTGATAGCAATTTCAGTTTTGCCAAAGCCCACATCACCGCAAACTAATCTATCCATTGGGCTATTGCTCTCCATATCTGCTTTCACTTCTTCTGTGGTTTTGGCTTGATCGGGGGTGTCTTCATAAATAAAAGATGCCTCTAACTCAGTTTGCAAATAACTGTCAGGCGAAAATGCAAAACCTTGCTCTTGCTTTCTTTTAGCATAGAGTGCAATCAGCTCTCTTGCAATATCTTTAACCTTATTTTTAGTGCTTATTTTTTGTTTTTCCCATACACCGCTTCCAAGTTTATGAATTTTAGGCACATTGCCTTCTTTGCCAGCATATTTTGATATTTTATGCAGCGAATTAATATTGACAATCAGTATATCATCATTTTTATAAACAATACGCACCACTTCTTGCACTTTTCCATTCATCTCCATTTTGTGCATACCAGAAAATCTGCCTATTCCGTGATCTATATGCACTACATAATCTCCAGGTTGCAAGGTTTGCAATTCTTTAAGTGTGATGGCTGTGCTTTTAGAATATTTTTTCTTATCCTTATATTTAAAATACCTTCCAAACAATTCATGGTCTGTATAAAAAGCAATTTTTAAATCAAAATCAATAAATCCTTTAGCTAAGCCGCAATAAACAGGCTCAATCTCTATTTTTTGATTTGTGTCTTCAATAATTTGTGTTATTCTATCTATTTGCCTTGGGTTTTCTGAAAAAATAAAAACCTTCATTCCTTTGGCAATCAATTGCTTAAAATCAGAAAGAATCAAATCGAAATTTTTATGAAATAAAGGTTGTATTGCTTGATTGAAACTAATACTTTCAATATTTTTTTGAATGCAATTTCCCCAAAATATTGTAGGGTAATTTTTTAGGGCATCATTCAATTCTTTTGAACTAACTATCAATGAACTATTTTCTTTATTCTTTTCTGTCCAAAACTGATTTAAGTATTCTATTAGTGTGCGCTCATTGTGCATCCAAACTTGTGTTTCTGATGCTAAAAAATGGTCAAAAATAGGTTCTTCGGTTTCAAACAGACTTTTATCTTTTATGTTTGGGGTTAATTTTATAAACTGTCGTTCTGAGATAGAAAATTGAGTTTCTGTATCAAAGAAACGAATGCTTTCAACTAGATTACCGTCTAATACAATGCGCACAGGATGCTCGTGCGCATAAGAAAATACATCAATTATTCCTCCTCTAATTGCATAATAGCCTGGTTCGTAAACAAAGTCTTCTTGCTCAAAATTACAGGAGTCTAGCAGCTCTACCAAAAAATCAAGGTCAATTTGTTCTCCTTTTGTAATGTCGTATTCGTATTTTTTTACAGATTTAAGGCTTGCCACTTTTTCATATATTGCGTCATGATAGCATACAATAATACCCTCAAATTTAGGATTGTCTAATTTACTTAGGGTTTCTGTTCTTTCTTTAACCTGATTTACATTTTCTTCTGGTTTATCTATACTTTTGGCAAACGATGATGGTAAAAAGTGTACTTTGTTAGGATTAATTAATACAGATAAATCTGTGAACAAATAAAGTGCATCTTCTTTTTGCTCACAAACCACCAAATGCTTGCCAGCTCTAAAATTAAAACTTGCTGCAATAAGCAGTGCTATTCCACTTCCTTTTTCATTCTCCACAAAACTTTTTCTGTGGTCAAATAGGTGTTGTAATTTTGGGTGTGATCCCCAAAGTTGAATAAGATCCTGCGTTTTCAAGAGCCTAGCAAAGGTAGTTTAATTAGTAAAGATTACAAGCACAGAAATTTGTATTTTTAACCTAATTTTTCTATGGCCGCTATTATTTTTTTGCTTTCTATTGCATGGTGGCTCGATGTATAAATCACATTTTGCTTATACAATACAATAATTTGCGGAGATTGATGTCCAATTTCAAAAATTTGAGCAATATCATTGGATATAGAACGGTAGTTTAGCAAGTCTAGGTAGTAGCAATCTGCAATATCTTCTAACCCCTCATCATTACTCAATCTATCTTCTGCATGTGCACTAATCCCGCAGCGGGTGCTGTGTTTAAAAATAACTTGTGGTTGATGATTTGATTTTTCTTTTATTTCATCAAGCATTGCACGCTGGGTGAGGTGTTTCCACTTTTTTTGAATGTTCATAACGAGTTATATTTATTTAAAACTGCACAAACTCTATGGTAGGGTAGCCGCTCACGCCTTTTTGATTATAAAAATTTAAGAATCTAAATTTAAAATACTCACCTTTGCTGTTTTTCAAAATCCATGAGGCAGAGGTATCTGTGCTATACTTAGATAGATTTAAGTTAAATGTTTTCCAATCATAGCCAACGGTATTGCTTATTTCACACATAGGAGCGTTTTTGCAATAATATTGGTCTATTTCATAAAAACCTTTTCCACTTGCTGTTTTATGTATCCATGTATTGTATGGGTTTATTAGCACACCGAGCACTTGGTATGGATAAAAAGTTTGATCTACTTCATACTTAACCATATCCCTATATGATGTAAATAAAATATCCCAATCTGTTTTAATAGGCTCCATGTTTTTGATTATCCCCTCTTCTTTAAAGCTATAATATACAAAGTTGTAATCATTATTTTGAGGTATCAAAGCGTTAATTATGCTGTTTTTATCTTTTATCTCATCTATGTAATCAATAGTATATTTTTTGTCTTTTATTTTATTTATTCTAAATTTAATAGCACGCTCTCCTTTGCCATAAATGTCAGGTTCTTGGTGATATAAATAAATATTTCGTTTTGGCAAGCCATTTCGCCACCAATCTCCGATTGCCGTATTTTGTGTCCATGTATTTACACTGTCCATCATTTTTGTTCCGTTTTTCAAAATGGTTTTAAATGGCGTAAATAATGATGTATCGCTCGATTCGTATAATTGATTTGCTTTATCGCTATGATTGATCCTTATTGCATTGCCTTGGTTATCGCTTTGCAGGGCGATATCCCAATTGGTGTTAAGAAAAACAAATTGTTGTTTTGTGTTCAAATTCAAATAAAGCAATTCTTTATTTTCTCCTTTGCAGTCGAGTGTAAGGTATTGGGAATGCATATTTTTTTCTGGTAGTATTAAGGGTTTGTCTTCTTTGAAACAAGCGCAAAAAGAAATAGATAAGAAGCATAAAATGAGATATTTTTTTATCATTTTAGGGTATAATTTATATTAATTGAAAAAAAACGGCCAATTGCTACTGATGCAGTGTTGTTTCCATTGCTATGCGCTCCACCAATATTTGCCGTGTTTTGGATATTGGTTACGTTTAAGAGGTTATTTACTAGTATATTCACACTTAATTTATCGTGTGCAAATTTACGCATTATTCCTATATCTGTAAGCATAAAAGGGGTTGAGTATTGTAATTTTATCGTATTATTTTGCTGAATATAATTAGGCATTGCTCCATTAAATTTATTAAAAAAGTTTAGGGTTGTTTTAATTTTTTTTATTTGGTAGGAACCATTAAGCTGAGCTGTTGGTTGATATAGAAATTGATCCTGATTAAAAAAACTATCAGATGATTGCTTTGTGCCAATAATTCCGATTGCACTAGAAATATTGAAACTTTTTTGAGCAAAGTTAAGACGTATATTTATCCCCTTAGTGCTAGCATTATCAATATTTTGATACCTAAATGCAGTACCCGAATTATCGGTTGCAACAAGTGCCATTAAGTCTGTAATGTGGTTGTAAAAACCACTCATATCAAAATAAATAGAAGATTTGTCAAAATCTTTTTCTACTGAAATACCCGAGTTTATAGCGTTTGATTGCTCTGATCTTAAATTAGGATTTCCTGTAACATTGTGCGATTGGTCTATAAAGTCTAAAAAACGCTCTTTAAGCGATGGCGACCTAAAGCCTCTGCCCCAAGACCCAAAGAGTTTTATATTTTTTTTAATTTGATAGCCTATCATAAAGTTTGGAATAATTGGCACTTTAAACTGATTATTTGCACTAGCCCTTAATCCTTGTTCTAAATTCCATTTTTTATAGGTTAATTGCATTGCATAAAAAACAGCAAATTCCTGCATCATAGGATTTTGAGATAATCTAGCACTTTTACCTTGTTCTAGCAAATAATCATAACCAAAAATGGTGCTAAAAAAATTATTGAAATGTTTTTTTGCAACCAATCTGCTGTTAAAATTATTAAAGATTTGTGTGTCCTGTGCATTCGCATTAGGCGCTGTAATTTCTGTTAAATCTATTAAGTTTTTAACTACTTGATTTCTATTTCTTTTATAATAATTGTATCCATTAATCAAATTGCCACTAATTCCATATTTAGAAGCCTTAAAACCCAATTCTGAACTCAATGCATACCTGTTTGTTGTAAAATATTCATCAAATGCAATTGCTTGAAAAGGTGAAATGTTTGGGCTGCCTCTATTGATAAGATATTCATTAAAATAGTTGGCTTTGAGGCTATGTTTTAAGTTTTTATTAAAATATTGTGTGTAATTACCACCATAAATATATTGTCTTTTGGGTTTCCATACTTGCACCCTGCTGCCATTTTTATCTTCTAGGCCATCAAATAAGTAACGGGTAGCATTAAAGTTAAATAGCTGCTTTTTTTTGCCGATATCTATACTCGCATAAGAATTGTACGCTCCTGTACTTGCCATAAATTGACCAACTTTTATTTGTTTTTCATTTTTTTGCGGAATTCGCGTTATTAGGTTTATAATACCTCCAAGTGCATCTGTACCATAAATTACTGACATTGGTCCTTGTGTAATTTCTATACTTTCTATATTATTTAAGTTTATTTGTGCTAAATCGATATTGCCGTCATTTCTTCCTATCATTGGCACTCCATCCATCAAAATTTTAACATGCTGACCACCTATACCCCGAAGCTTTAAACCTGCACCAAGTTGTGGGTCTTGCACTATTTGTACATTAACATCGTTTTTTAAAACATCTTCTAGTGTTACCGCAGCCATGGCATCTATTCTTTGTGCACTAATCACATTTTGAAAATGAATATCGGATACAAACATCGCGTTTTTAGGCCTAAGAATTACTGGTTTTATAAGGCCAAAATTGCTTGTTAAATTGTAACCAAAATTCCCTGAGCTGAGCACAGTGTCATATTTTGTTTTATAGCCATTGGCTGAAACAATGATAGAAAGTGGGGGAGTGTCTAGCAATATAAGGCTGCCTTCAGCATCTGTATAGGCTATATTGTATCCACATTGTTTTCCAAATGGCTTATACTTTATTTCAGCCTCTGCTATTGGGTTATTGCTTGAATCTAACACAATTATTTTGTATTGGCCAGCAATATCATTTGCCATGCTTGAAATAGCAAAAGCCAATAATAAACATAACTGAGTCCTATATTTCAACTGATTGTTATTGTTTTATAAATTTTGACTGGAATTTTTTACCATCTTCATCTATCAAGGTCATAAAATAAATACCTTGATTGAATGTGCTGATATCAATTTTTTGAGTGTTATTTAATACCGATAATACGATTTTTCCAGTAATGTCGTATATTGTAATTTGATTTAAAGCAGAAGGGATCTTGAATTCTATACATGTGGAAGATGGATTGGGGTAAATATCTAATAAATGTATAAAACTATTGGAAGGAATATTAACATTTCTATCCCCTAAATATTTTATATCAAAAACTATTTTTCCGTTGCTTGCACCATCAAATCTTGTGAATTTTAATAAATAGTATTCGTTTAAACTTGCGTCTATTTTCTTTTTAACTCCATAAACAACCGTATCATTTAATTTAAATTTAAAAGTATTTCTATCAAACTCTTTCCAGTCATATCCTATAGCATTAATTCTTTTTGATAAAAAGGTAACATCTTGCTCTATTTGTAGAATCACATTGTTTTCAATATCTGAGATTGAATTGGACTTTAATTTTACCGTTTCAATATCAAAGTTTTGTAAAACTCCGGTAACTTCATAATGAAAATTTTCTGGCATTTGCAATGCACTATAACGGGTAAATAGTATATCCCAATTTTTTGCATCAGGCTCACGATTTACCTCTTTTTTGTTTATAAAATTATAATAAGTAAAGTTGCCAAAAGAATTTTTATTGTCATTTAATTTTACTGTACTATCCCAAGTATTATTTAATGGAGCAAATCTAAAAATCCAATCTCTTTCTCCATTTGTCGATTTTCTTCTGGTAATTCTTAATTTATAAAAACTTTGATATCCAAATTGACCAGGAGTCTTTAACGCTAATAAGTATAATGAATCACCATTAATTTCTCCATTGATACCATACATGCCCCAAGTATATCTAGGATGTGATTCAACACCTCTGGCAAATCCCCCTTTTCCCCAACTTGTATCTGTGTTTTGTAGTCTTCTCCACGATTTATAGTTCAATGAATCAAAATCAACATAATCATTTGCAGGTTGATTTGGGTTTACAAATACATCTATCATCGAATGGTTAATCCAAATGGTGTAAAACATATCTGTTTGTCCCGGCATGTTAGAAAATGCAAGATGGTAATTCAGATTAGAGCTGGTTTCTACTTTTCCAATATTTAAATTATACCAAACATCATTGCTATAATTTGTCCCCATAGTTATAGAGTCTTGCCTAATTTGGCCATTTATTGTACTTGCAAAAATAAATAATAAAAGAGAAAGGATATTGTAAAGTCTTGTTTTCATAATCTGGTGCAAATTTAATGCTTAAGGCTATGTAAAATAGTTTTAAACAGCTATATGGCACAAAAATGACAAAAAAAATATTTTTATGTAACTAATTGATAGTCATTAATATAGTATTCTATAGCAAAGACAAATTTCTTTTCTGGTTTTAGAAATTGTAAGGTTAAAATAATAATTATAAAAGTAGTAGACTTAGGCAGCAATAGTAGCCCATTTTCCTTCTTTTAATTTCTCTATAGCGTCAATAAGTTTTATATGAATGGTTTTTTTCTTTCCATTTTCTATTGAATTATACATGTAATCAAGCATTAATGTTTCGCAGATACTGCGCAAACCTCTTGCCCCTAATTTGTATGATATTGCTTTATCTACAATAAAGTCAAGTACATCTTCATCAATATTTAGCGTAATGTCATCCATTTTTAGCAACATAGTATATTGTTTTATAAGGGCATTTTTAGGTTCAGTGAGTATGTTTCTTAAGGTTTTTTTATCTAGTGGCTCCATAAATGTAACTACAGGTAATCGGCCTATTATTTCTGGTATAAGCCCAAAAGATTTTAAATCTGCAGGAGAAACATAACTGAGCAGGTGGTGAGTTTTGGCTTCATTCTCTAGGTTTGAATTAAAACCAATAGACGATTTATTTACCCTTCGGCCTATAATATTACTTAATCCATCAAATGCACCTCCGCAAATAAACAAGATATTTGAAGTATCTATTTTTACATATTTTTGATCGGGATGTTTTCTGCCTCCTTCGGGTGCAATGTGTGCTTCTGTTCCTTCCAATATTTTTAATAAGCCTTGTTGAACCCCTTCGCCACTAACATCTCTTGTTATACTGGCATTGTCTCCTTTTCTTGCAATTTTATCAATTTCATCTATATATACAATTCCCATTTGGGCAGCTTCTACATCATAATTTGCGCTTTGTAATAATCTAGAGATAACACTTTCCACATCCTCGCCTACATATCCTGCCTCTGTGAGCACCGTTGCATCTGCAATGCAAAATGGAACATTTAATATCTTAGCCAAAGTCTTGGCTATCAGTGTTTTGCCAGTTCCAGTATCTCCGAGTAAAAGAATATTTGATTTTTCGATTTCTACTTGGTCTATTTCATTGTTTTTTGCAAAATTTAATCGCTTGTAATGGTTATATACAGCTACAGACATTACCATTTTTGCATGGTCTTGACCTATGACATATTGGTCTAGGTGAGCTTTAATTTCTTTAGGCTTTAAATTCGCAAACTCAGTTTTTGGATTGCTTTTTATTTCTTCGGGCTGTTCAGATTGAATTATTTTGTTTGCTTGCTCAACACAATGATCGCATATGTGGCCTTCAATACCAGAAATTAGCATCATTACATCTTTTTTTGTCCTTCCACAGAAAGAACAATTTGCATCCTTTGTTTTCATTTTTTTTCTTATTTTTTTGATTAATAAAAATCAATTAATTACACAATATCAAAATCTATATAATAGATTGATATTATGATTGTTTTGGCATTTTTAATAAGATATCATCTACCATGCCATAAGCTTTGGCTTCTTCTGACGTCATCCAATAATCTCTGTCGCTATCATCTTCTACTTTCTCTAGTGTTTGCCCGCTATGATTGGCGATAATGGTATAAAGTTCTTTTTTTAGTTTTACAATTTCTTTAACAGTTATTTCCATGTCAGATGCTTGTCCTTGTGTCCCTCCTAGTGGCTGATGTATCATTACCCTGCTGTGTTTTAATGCGCTTCTTTTTCCTTTTTCGCCCGCACACATTAATACTGCGCCCATACTTGCAGCCATTCCACAACAAATTGTAGCCACATTGCTTCCAATAAATTGCATGGTGTCATATATTCCTAAACCTGCGTATACACTGCCTCCAGGACTATTTATATATATTTGTATATCTCTATTGGGATTAGAGCTTTCTAAATACAATAATTGGCCCATGACAATGTTGGCCACTTGATCATCAATAGGCACTCCTAAAAAAATAATTCTATCCATCATCAATCTTGAGAAAATATCCATTACACCTATATTCATGGTACGTTCTTCTATAATATTTGGAGTTAAGTTAGTAACATTAGGCATTCCATTGCTGATAAATCTATGTACATTGGTGCTGCTTATTCCCAAATGTTTGGTTGCGTATTTTTGAAATTCTTTTCCGTGATCCATTTTTTTTATTCTATTAGTTCACAAAAGTAACAAATAAATTTAGATTTTGATTTTAAGTTCTTCTAAAACTTGTTCTGCATTGCCAATATATTTAAGGACAAATAAAACATACCTAATATCAACAGCTACAGAGCGGCTGTAAGATTCGTTCCAAGCATAGTCATTTATAGTAGCCGTGTATGTTCTGTCAAAATTTACTCCTATTAGATTTCCATCAGCATCCATCACAGGGCTGCCGCTGTTGCCGCCTGTTGTATCTAAATCATAGAGCAATCCAACAACTACTTTTCCTGTTTTTTTATCTAGTAATATGGGCGATACAATGGTGTTTTTATAAATAGAAAGCGCATCTAATGGCATTATGTAATCAGGCATACTATTTGCTTTTTCAATTATACCCTTTAATGTGGTGTGAGGGTAGTTATATTCCCCATCATTTGGCGAATATCCTTTTACATGTCCATAAGTAAAGCGCAGTGTGCCATTTGCATCGGGTAAAAAATCGGTATTTTTAAACTCCATTTTCAAGTTGGTGTAGCTTGAAAGTAACATATCGTTTTTAGCTTTAAAATTTTGCTCAAAAGCTATGCTTTCTAAATATGCATCAAAAATATTAGCAGCCATTTTTACAAAAAAATCTTTCTTATTAAATAATTTTTTAGATTTTTTCTCTATTGCAGGCATTACCTTGTTTTGGTAATCAGAAAATAAAGATTTATAATACATTTTGGTTATTTGTGTTGTATTTTGTCTTTCGATTAGCACAGCACCTTGATGTGTTTTTGCATAACTTTCATTAATTTTTTCGGTTAAATATTGAATGCTTTCAATATTTAATGCATTATCGTTTATATTTGAATAATTTCTTTCAAAAACACTAAAATCATGTATTTTTCTTTCTTCTTTTATTTGCTTATAGGCTTCAAAACCAGCACCTATTTGTGGAATTTCATTTACCAATCTTTGTAAATAAAAATATAAATTTGCATTTTCACTGCGCTGATTATAAAGTTGCGTTATATCTTCAATAACATTTCCATAAAGGTTTTTTCTACTTTGTTCATTTGCAAATAGTGCCATTTTTTTATCTTCTTCGCGTTTCTCGCTCAATACATTGGTTCTGCCAAGCCCTTGAATTTTTCCTTTAAAGTTTTTTTGAGTGTTGGCAAGCCCTTTAATATTACCCGCAAAACTTAAATATTTTGCTTCATTATTTTTTGACAGCTCATACATTTTATCTATTCGCCAGGTATACCAATCTATAATTTGCGGCATAAAATGAGTGTATTGATAATCAAAAAAAGCAGCTGGCTGATGCCGAAAAGTGCGACCTGGGTACCCTAATATAAATACTGCATCATTTTCTTGGGTTCCATTTGGATTTATTTTTAAAAATCTGTTGGGCTTGAATGGAACATTGTCTTTACTATACTTAGCAGGCTTGCCATCTTTTCCAATATATGCGCGTACAATAGAAAAATCTCCGGTATGCCTTGGCCATTCCCAATTATCTGTTTCTGCACCAAATTCTCCTACATACCTTGGTGGCACGTATACAATTCGCACATCAATAAGTGTTAAATAAGTAAAAAGTACATATTGTTTTCCTGCAAACATTTCAGATATTTCATAGGTATACAAGGAGTCTTTTTGTTTTTCTTTATTAATTAATAAATTGATATTTGTTTTTAATACCTGATCTCTTTCTTTTCCATATTTTCCTAAAGAATTTATTAATACTTCTATGCTAACATCTTTACTTTTTATTGTGATTTTTGCTGGCATACCGGTAGAAAGCTCTTTTTCTTTATTTCCTGAATAAAATCCATCTCTTAAATAGTTGTTTTCAGGCGTACTCAGTGATGAAACTGTGCCAAAAACGCAGTGATGGTTTGTGATAATCATCCCCTCGTTTGAGATAAATGAGCCTGTGCAGCCTCCCAATCTTACAAGAGCATCGCTTATTGCACCCCCTTGTTCATTAAAAATTTGATTTGCACTAAGGTTAATACCTGCTTTTTTAAAATCTATTTTTGAGAGATTACTCACCGGATACATCCCTTCGTCTGGTATAATAAAAGCAGTGGATATAATGGCGAAGAGAATGAATATGAAGTATTTTATTTTTTTCATTTTTTTATAAAAACAGTTTTTTGGGCAGAAAATAATTTGTTGTCGGTGGTTTTTTGGCTTATTGTAAATTTGTAATCAGCACTGTTAGTGATGCTATCTATATCATAAATTTGGATGCTAGCTTCTCTAATCCCATCATTAAAATCTTTTTCATATTTTAAATACATAATTTCGGTGCCTTTTAATTCAGTATCAGCAGGAAATACTTTTGATTTTTGATATAGGTTTTTGTCGCATTTCATAGACAATGTGCTACTGTCCCAGCCATTAACAGTCATCACTACAAGATCCTTTTGCATACATTTTCTATCACCTTTTTTAGAAGAATATGAATTGTTTATATGAAACCCCATTCCAAAAACAACACTAGTACTGCGTGGGTAAAAATCAATGGTATCTTTTGCTGCTATCGTTAATGCAGATAACTCGTCTATTCTGTTAAACCCATCGCAATTTCTATTGCAAGATTGATTTGCAAATAAAAGATAAAGGAAAGTAAAATAGGTTGTAGCCTTTTTCATACAAAATAACTGGCATTAATAAATTCTTCTAATTCAGGGATTTCTTTTTTTGCACGAATAATTTCTTTATTTGTGCCATTCCACCATACTTTTCCTTGATAAATAAATATAATATGCTGCCCAATATCAAAAACTGTTTTCATATCATGGCTATTGATAATAGTGGTTATATTAAATTCATTTGTTATTTCTAGCAACAATTCATCAATTAGCCTTGAGGTGATAGGGTCTAAGCCAGAGTTTGGCTCATCACAGTATAAGTATTTTATATCTAGTGCAATAGCCCGTGCTATCCCAACACGTTTTTTCATGCCACCACTTATTTCTGATGGATATTGGGCATTGGCATTTACCAAATTTACCCGGTGTAAACAAAAGTTTACCCTTTCTTTTCTTTCTGCTAAAGATAAGTTTGAAAACATTTTAAGCGGAAAATCTACATTTTGTTCTACAGTCATAGAATCAAACAATGCCCCACCTTGAAAAAGCATTCCAATTTCTCTTCTCAACAACCTTAGATTGCTATGATCTAGGTTAATTAAATCTTTTTTTCCATAGAGAATTTGCCCTGTTTCAGGTTTTTCTAAACCCACCATACATTTCATCATAACACTTTTTCCGCAACCGCTTGCACCAATAACTAAATTTGGTATGCCTGGTTTAAAGGTGGCATTAATGTCAAACAACACCTGTTTATCGTCAAAAGATTTATTTATTTGAATTAATTCTATCATTTTTTAGAGCAATAATTCTGCTAAAATATAATCTGCAAATAAAATAGAAACGGCACTGTAAACTACAGCATCAGTGCTTGCCTTGCCAACTTCTAGTGCCCCGCCTTTAGTATAAAAACCTTGGTAGGCAGAAATAGATGTTATAAGAAAAGCAAATGTAAAAGACTTAATGGTTGAAAAAAACACATTGAAAGGATTGAAAGTAGACCTAGCACCTGCAATAAAAGTTTCTCCAGAAAGAATGCCCGATAAATCTCCGGCCAAATAGCCCCCATATATACCCAGCCCTATGGCAATAAAGTTTAAAAGAGGTATGGTGAGTATGCCTGCGATAATTTTGGGCATTGCCAAAAACCCACTTGCATTAATGCCCATAACTTCTAAGGCATCTATTTGCTCACTTACCCTCATTGTGCCTATTTCGGATGCAATATGAGAACCCACCTTTCCAGCCAATACTAAACTGCCAATAGTTGGCGCCAATTCTAGAATAGTTGAGTCGCTCACAATCATGCCAATAACTGTTTTAGCAACCAATCCAGATACTAATTGATAGGCTGTTTGTATGGTAGTTACTGCGCCTATAAAAATAGAAATAATAGCAATAATGGGCAATGATCCAACACCTATATTATACATTTCTAAAAAAACCCGTTTTACATAAATCCTAAATTTTTCAGGTTTAGCAAACATGCTTTTTAAAAATAATATATACCTACCAAAATGAAAAAAAATGCGGTTCAATGATTATTGCTTAATTTTGCGGTTCAAAAATACTATAATTTAGTTTTAAAAAAAAAGTATTCCTTATAGCAATTAAATTTATGATTAAAAAGAAGATAAAGACCATTTTAATTAGTGGCGCATCAGAGGGCATAGGAAAAGCAATTGCACTTAAGTTTTTGAAAAAAGGGTTTTTGGTTTTAGGTATTGGCAGAAATAAAAAAAAATTAGATGCCATTAAGCATGATAGTTTTATCGGTATAGTAGCTGATTTAAGTAAAAAAGAAACTTTTGCTGACTTAAAAAATGTGCTTGATAGCTATCATTTTGATATTTTAGTAAATAATGCCGGGGTCTTTATTCCTGGAAAATTAAGCGATGAGAAAGAAGGCATTTATGAACAAACAATGCAAACTAATATTGATTCTGCTTATTATCTAACAAGATTGGTGATTCCAAAAATTAATGTAGGGGGATACATATTTAATATGTGCTCTACTGCAAGCCAAATGGGCTACCCAAATGGAGGAAGCTATTGTATTAGTAAGTTTGCTCTTTTGGGTTTTACAAAAGCGCTTCGGGAAGAGTTTAAAGGAAAAATTGCAGTATCAGCAATAATGCCAGGCGCTACTTATACAAATTCTTGGGCCGATAGTACAGAACCAAAAGAAAGATTTATTAAACCAAATGATATTGCAGAAATAATCTATACCGCCTACAAAATAAGAAAACATACCGTAGTAGAAGAGATAGTATTGAGACCCCATTTGGGAGATTTTTAACTATTTTTAACTATTTTTAATTAAAATTGCAATATTAAGACAATATTAATTTAGATTTGCGCTACATTTGAAACAAATATATAATATAAAAAAAACATGAAAAAAATTTTACTAATCGCAGGAATGTTTGCTATTGGAATTGTCGCCACTGCGCAAGAAAAAGTTATCGATAACAGTCCAAGGTATAATGACGCTGGTAACGCTGGAGAAGTGAGAGACCTCAACGCTAAAAGTTTAAGAAGAGATCCAACTTCTGGTTGGTATCTGCCAATAAACTGGCTACAGGCTGCTTCTTCGAATCCTAATAATTGGTCTTCGTTTGTTTCCCTAATGTTTCCAGACTCTTCTGTTTTTAATATTGACAATACTTCTACAACCGATACCACCCACATAAAAGTAGGTCATAACGATCATTCTTGGGGTTTTGCTTTTGATCCTGTAGATGAGTTAATTGCTGGAGACCCTAATGGTCTTGCTGTTTATTCTCGGCACATGAATTATAGTTGGGATTCTTTGTATTTTAGGTACGGTTATGTGCGTCAGATAGATTCTATAGATAAAGGCGCTGGTTTAGTACCAGTGGTAGATACGCTTATAGTTAGGTATTACACCTTTTCTACGGGAGGATTAACTACTGGAACGCTAACTGGTGGTGGATTGTTTGGAAATGTAAATGGCTATAATGCTAGTTTAAGATATGCACCTACCGCGTTCAAAACAGATAGAATACGACTAACAAGCGCAGACTCTACGTCAAGAACTGCTTCTGGTTGGTTAAGTAATCAATACACACTGCCTGTTAATCAAAATATACCAAGCGGTTCTGTTAATAGAAGAAATAACCTTTTTGGTTTTACTGTGCATTTCAAACCTGGTACAAGCTATTCTTTCGGAGATACTTTAATTGACTTAACTGATGCGCAAAACATTAAACCAGTAAAAAAACACAATTATTTTTTAATGCGTTTTTCTACTGACAATAATAGTCAAACTTCTCAAGTGCCCACAGATAAAAATTACAACAATGCGCTAAAAATGAGTAAATTTACACAATATACTGCTGGCAATGGTTGGTTAGGTTACATACCTGGAAATGCATTTTTTCAAAATCAATATTTAGATTGTGGTTTCTTTGCTTCTTCTACAAGATTATCTGTGAATGGATTAGAAAATAAAGGAATAACTATTGGTCAAATTTATCCTAACCCTGCAAATGGCTCTAACGTAATTATTCCAGTTACTTTTATTAATAGCAACTTAGTAACTATTAGTATTATAGATGTTACAGGAAAAGTGATTTCTACTTCCTCAGAAAATGTAGCATCAGGGAAATCAGATTTAGCGGTTAATACAAATGGATTATCCACAGGTGTTTATACTATAAATGTATCTGTAGATGGTATTTCTACTGCTCAAAAAATAATGATTAACTAGGTTAGCATTTAAAAACTTATAAAAAAACAGCTTGACTTTTCAAGCTGTTTTTTTTATGCTATTTTGTCTGTAATACTTAATTTTTTCTGCCTTTTTGGCACTTTTTTAAAAGTGGATAGTTATTTGACTAATTTAATATATGAACTTTGAAAAATTAACCATTAAATCACAAGAAGTGATTGAAGAGGCAAAACAAATTGCAGCTTCTTTAAATAATCAGAGCATAGAGCCCCTGCATTTGCTAAAAGCGATTTGCCAAATTGATAAAGATATTTTGCCCTTTATTGCAGCTAAATGCAATACAAATGTAGCATCAATTAATGATGTGCTTGATATTGTTATCAAAAAAATACCTAAGGTAGATGGTGGAAACCAATTTATTTCTCCCAGTTTAGACAAAGTGTTCAACGCGGCAGAAAGTTTTACCAAAAAAAATCAAGATGAATTTATTGCTTTAGAAAATTTAATATTAGGATTGTTAAGTGTTAAAGATAAAGCTACAGAAATATTAAATGATGCGCAAATAAATTTAAAAAATGCAGAAAATGCGATTAAAGAGCTTAAAGGAGATCGTAAAGTAAGTTCGCAAAGCGGAGATGAGCAGTATAATTCCTTGGCCAAATATGCGGTAAATTTGAATGATCAAGCTTATAAAGGAAAATTGGATCCAGTTATAGGCAGGGACGAAGAAATTAGGAGAGTGCTTCAAATTTTGAGCAGAAGAACTAAAAACAATCCTATTTTGATTGGAGAGCCGGGTGTAGGCAAAACAGCTATTGCTGAAGGCTTAGCCAATCGCATTGTAAATGGAGATGTACCCGAAAATTTAAAACACAAAACAGTTTATTCTTTAGATTTAAGCGCGCTAATAGCCGGTGCAAAATTTAAAGGAGAGTTTGAAGAAAGGTTAAAGGCAGTGGTAAAGGAAGTAATTAATGCCCATGGCGAAGTGATATTATTTATAGACGAAATACACACCTTAGTAGGTGCAGGCAAATCTGATGGAGCAATGGATGCAGCCAATATACTTAAACCCGCTTTGGCGAGAGGAGAGTTAAGGGCAATTGGCGCAACTACTTTTGATGAATATCAAAAATATATTGAGAAAGACAAGGCATTAGAAAGGCGTTTTCAAAAAGTAATGGTAAATGAGCCCGACTCAAGCGCGGCTATAGCAATATTAAGGGGATTGAAAGAGCGTTATGAAACCCATCATAAAGTTAGAATATTAGATGAATCGATTATTGCAGCTGTAACGCTTAGTCAAAGGTATATTTCTGACCGTTTTTTGCCAGATAAAGCAATCGATTTAATGGATGAGGCTGCAGCAAAATTGAGGCTAGAATTAGATTCTGTGCCAGAAGAAATTGACGAATTAAATAGAAAAATAATGCAATTAGAGATTGAGAGAGCCGCTATTATTGCAGAACATGATGAAGAAAAGCGTAGTAAAATAAATAAAAATTTAGTAACACTCACTGAAGAAAAAATAGCACTAACGGCAAAGTGGAAAGCAGAAAAAAATGTGGTGGAAGAAATTCAATCACAAAAATCTAATATTGAGCATTTTAAATTTGAGGCAGAAAAGGCAGAGCGAAACGGAGACTATGCAAAAGTTGCAGAATTACGGTATGGAAAAATTAAGGAAAGTGAGCAAAAATTAGATGCGCTAAATGAGACTCTGCTAAATTTGCAAAAAGAAAAGTCGATACTAAAAGAAGTAGTAGATGCAGAGGATATTGCAGAAGTGGTAAGCCGATGGACAGGTATTCCTGTTAAAAAAATGATTATGAGCGAAAAAGAAAAATTGCTCAATTTAGAGGACGCCTTGCACAAACAAGTTGTGGGGCAAAATGAAGCTGTGATAGCTGTGGCAGATGCGGTGCGCAGAAGCAGAGCAGGATTAAATGATAAAAATAAGCCCTATGGCAGCTTTATTTTTTTAGGCACAACAGGGGTAGGCAAAACTGAACTTGCTAAAGCCTTGGCCAATGAATTATTTGACAGTGAAAATGCATTAATCCGCATCGATATGAGCGAGTATCAAGAAAAATTTACCATTTCTAGACTCATTGGTGCGCCCCCAGGATATGTGGGTTATGAAGAGGGCGGGCAATTAACAGAAGCCATAAGAAGAAAACCTTATGCAGTAATATTATTAGATGAAATAGAAAAAGCACACCCTGATATTTTTAATATTTTGCTTCAAGTATTAGAAGATGGAAGATTAACGGACGGAAAAGGCAGAATTGTCAATTTTAAAAACACTATGATAATTATGACTTCTAATTTGGGCTCTGATATTATCATGCAACAATATGATAATTTGGAATCCAATGTTAATAGGGAAGCTGTTGTTGCCAAAACTAAATTACAGGTATATCAATTATTGAAAAATACAATAAAGCCAGAATTTTTAAATAGAATTGATGAAGTAATCATGTTTGAGCCTCTTGATAGAGAAAGTATTAAAGCGATTGTTAAGATTCAATTAGATAAATTAATAAAGGAGCTAGCAGTAAATAATTATTTGATTAGCTATACAGAAGAGGCCGTAGAATGGCTTGCTCAATTGGGTTATGACCCTCAGTTTGGTGCAAGGCCATTAAAAAGAATTATTCATAGGCAAGTGATAAATCAACTTTCTAAAGAGATTTTATCCGATAATTTTATTAAGGCTTCACCCATAGTGCTAGATTGTTTTGATCAAAAAATTATTTTTAGAAAAGAAAATGTGAAACCGCTCTAAACTAGAATAATTATTATAAATTTGCCCCATTATGGTATTGAGTATTGTACTTCTTTTGGTTGGTTTTGTTTTGCTTATTGTAGGTGCAGTTAAATTAGTAGATGGTGCAAGTTCTGTTTCTAGAAACTTTAATATACCCAATATTGTAATCGGATTAACTATTGTAGCTTTTGGCACCTCTGCACCAGAACTCGTGGTAAATGTTTTATCGTCTTTGGAAGGACACACAGGACTTGTTATGGGCAATGTTGTTGGCAGTAATATCTTTAATGTTTGCGGTATTTTGGGTGTTTGTGCCTTGTTTGCTCCCCTTACAGTTCAGCGTAAAACTACTTGGCTTGAGATTCCTTTTAATATTCTAACAGCCTTGATGCTATTAGTTTTGTGTGCAGATATATATGAAAATAATGCCAATGAAAATATTTTAACAAGAGGAGATGGTATTATATTGCTTGGTTTTTTTGTTATTTTTTTAGTTTACAATATCAATTTAGCTGCAAGCAATAAAGATGAAGTAGATGATGCAGATATATTAGATGTAAAAAGAGGAAATGGTATTTCAATCTTATTAATAATTATTGGTCTAGTAGGCTTAGTGATAGGAGGTAAGTTAATTGTGGATAATGCAGTGCAAATAGCAAGTGCTTTTGGGCTTTCTGAAAGGATTGTAGGTTTAACGATAGTTTCTATTGGCACTTCTTTGCCAGAGTTAGCTACCTCGATAGCAGCAGTGCGAAAAGGAAAATTAGATATTGCAGTGGGTAATGTAATTGGTTCAAACATTTTTAATATTTCCTTTGTTTTAGGCATTAGTGCTACCATTTGTTCAGTACCAGTGCCTAATAGCTCATTTTTTGACCTCTTTTTTAATTTAGCTATTTCGATACTTTTATTTGCCTTTGTTTTAATCAGAAGAAAGAAAGGATTACAAAAATTAGAAGCCATATTTTTTCTGTCTAT
>JBDNFC010000053.1:0-24330 GCA_041690035.1 Bacteroidia bacterium
ATTGATGCGCTTTATCACAAGCGGTTAAATATCGCAGAATCTGAGGCCTTGATAAAAGATGACACTAAATATTTAAATTGGCTAATTGATGAAAGAATGATTCCGGATGTTTTAGGAAGCTATAGTATTGAGAGAAAAATAGGACACCTTTGTCATGAAAAAGTAGATGAAATTAATGAGTTGCATGACGTATCAAACCCCAATATAAGATTCAAATCTGTTTTAAAGGCAAATAAAGCAGAGTTATATACTTTAATGGTTTACACACCAGAAGAAATATATACAAGTACATTTCTTGGATTGTATAATAGAATGCGAGTTCAAATAGGTAAACAAAGTGGTTTTGATTTTTTAAAAGAAATAAAATTCAATAGGTTTAGAACATTTATAAAACAATGTGCAGGTTTTAATGTGCTTGAAGATTTTTTAAAAACAATGAGCCCAATACAACAAGATAGTTTACTATTATTGGTGGTAAAAGATTTAGCAACAACAAAAGGTGATATATATGCAGCAGTAGAAGTGGCAGATATTTATGGAAGCATTATGGACACTGTTTTATCTTCAAAATTTAGAAATAAAATTTTATTAAATTACCAATCAAATATAAATTTGCAAGATATCTATGGACAATTTGTATATGGCTTATTATATAAACTGTGTGGAGGAAAAGAATCTGAGATAAATGCTATTGAAAATGTAACTTTTAGCTTACCCAATCTATCTATTTTGCCTTTGAGTACACTATTTGCTGATGGACAAAACATACAGCAACATTTATTTTTTGATGATGAGGATGGTTTAGCAAGCTATAATTCATTTTTAGCAAGTTTTAAAGGAGATCCAAATTGGAAATTGATTGATAATGAAAATTATATATGTGTAAAATCTAAAAAAGGATTACCTGTTTATATATTTGCAAACAAGCCTTCAAGAGAGGCTCAAGGGCAAGAAGAGTTAGCGTTATTGTTTGCTGCTTTAGGCAGGTATCCAGATATTGCAGTGCACCGCGGCCACAGCTATTATTTAGACGGGACATTAGATATATTAAACCAAAGTACAAAAATTGTGATTTTGGGATCTTGTGGAGGGTATCATCAGGTAGCCAAAGCGCTAGAAAATGCTGAAGATGTGCAAATAATTAGCACTAAGCAAATAGGCACAATGAGTGTAAATGATGTGTTGATAAAAGATATGGCAGAAATGCTAAGAAATGGAAAGTCAATAGATTGGAAAATATTTTGGACGGATTTAGAGAAAAAATTAAAAAACAATGAAAAGTTCTATGATTATATCCCACCATACAAAAACTTAGGAGCTATTTTTATAAAAGCATACAAAATGGCACTCGAAAAAGGAGAGTTGGAAGTAGTTTTAGCCAATTGAAATCAAATAATATAAAACAATAATTAATGCTAAATATTAAATAATTGGCCAGCAGCAAACAGTGCTTTGGTAAAGTTTTTTTCTATAAATTTAGATTTTAATTGCTTGCGAAATTTTTGCACAATATGCTCTGTTGGCATATTGCCAGTTAAACTGTCGGTAGCCATTGGGCAGCCTCCAAATCCCATCATTGCTCCATCAAATCTTAAGCAACCTCCATCAAAAGCAGCGTTCAATTTCTCTTCCCACTCTAAGGGTTTACAATGTAAATGTGCGCCAAAAATAATTTTAGGATGATTGCTTATTAATTGAATAAATATTTCTTTTATATCTTTACTATTTGCTACTCCTATAGTATCACTTAAGCTAATTACATTAACCCCAAGGTTTGCAAGGTTTGCTACTTGAAGGTTTATTAATTCCATATTCCATTTTTCATGATATGGATTGCCAAATGCCATGCTTAAATAAATGACAAGATCTTTGTTATGATTGTCAGTAATTGATTTTATTTTTTCTATTAAAACCAATGATTCATCAATACTCTTTTTGGTATTTCTAAGTTGAAAAGTTTCTGAAATAGAAAAAGGGTAACCTAAAACCGAAATTTGATCAGTTTCTGCTGCCATTAGTGCGCCTCTTTCATTTGCAACAATGCTTAGCAATTTCGTTTTTGTTTCTTTTAATCCATTCAATACCGCTTTACTGTCTGCCATTTGAGGTATTGATTTTGAAGAAACAAAACTTGCACAGTCTAAGTAATCAAACCCAACATTATCTAATAGTTGAATGTATTTTATTTTTTCTTGTGTAGAAAACTGATGATGAAACCCTTGCATAGCATCTCTAGGGCATTCTATTAATGTGATTTTTGAAGACATTTAAAACATGGCAAATATAAAAAAAAATATTGTTTGTGGTTATTTTTTAGTCTTGATCTTTTGAAAATATAAGCACATTATTTTCGTGAAATAATTCCATATTTTCTATAAAACAAATTCCATTTGTTTCTATCATTTTGTTAATCAATGTTTGGGAGTCATAGTGTGCTAATGTATTCCATATTATCATTCCATTTTTTAAAAGGCTTTTCGCTAAATTTTCTACAAATAATTTTGTGCCGCAAAAAACAGGCATTTTATCTTCAATAAACAAATCAATAATTATAATTTCAAATTTAGCTTCTTGTTCATTAATCCAAACTTCTGCATCTTCATTAATCAGGGTTATTTTTGAGAATATAGCTTTTGGCAGACATTGCTTTGACAATGATATCATTTCAAGCTCTGCTTCTATACCCGTTATATTTAGGTGATCTAGCTTTTGTTCTTGTATAAGTATTTTTGCAACACTACCTGCACCAAAACCTAAAATTAATACATTTTTTGCCAGCTTAAAAGCTGCCTTTTTATGATAAATCACTTTTCTAAAAACATCATGCAGTGCACCATAAGAATAATTTACATTCATGCCATCAATATGCAATTTGCCATTATGCATATTAAGTTCAACATGAGGTAAAAAAGTAGTTTTTAGCGTGCCAGATTTTTGAGGCCATAAATAGGAGAGTAGTTTTTTCAATTTAGCAAATAATTAAATCCTATCTGAAAAGCAAGGTTGCTAAAACCATATTTTTGGGATAATGTTACTCTAGCCTTATTATAATCTACGCCTTGTGCGTTTAAACTTTCATCGTTAACAGTGCTATTTAAACTTTTAATATAATTTATTTCTTCACCATATTTATTTTTTGCATAATTAGGTTGACCAGATTTTAGATCTGTTTTAATTATTTTTTTTGATTTAATAGATCTATTTAGTGCTAAAAATTGTGCCCCAAAAATCAAATGGCTTCGCTTATTTAATTTCAAGTTAAAATTTGCTTGAGTATAAAATCCCATACTCGTATAAAATTTAACCCGGTGTGATGCTTCAAAATTATTCGTTCCATCGTTTAATAATAATCTATAAATTGTATTGTTAAACAAAGGGATAACAGGTCCAATTTGAATACTAATAGGCAATTTCCCATATTTTCTAAACCCAATACCGGGTAAAAAGTTTAGCGTATTTGACTGCCAAATTTCACTTCTTTCATTGCCATTTAATATTTGGTCAGCTATAAGGGTATTATTTCCATAATTTTGATTTAAACCAAAGCTCCAATAAATATTACTGCTATCCATTTTAACTTGTGTGCCAATATAAAAGCCAACTCCAGCTCCAAGCGAGGTTTTATATCTTTGTGCCATATAACCAAAATTTGTAGGTTTATCAATATTTTTTTGAACGAGTTTTAGCGTTGGCGACATTATTTGACCGCTGAATACTAAAGTGGTATTTTGCCCAAACAAATTATTATTTACAAATGTAAAATAAATTAATAAAGAAAGCAAAAGGGTTATCTTCATGTTAATCTAAAAAAGGATAACGATAATCTGTAGCTGGTAAAAGTGTTTCTTTTATCGTTCGCATTGAAGTCCACCGCATTAAATTGGCTTTAGATCCTGCTTTGTCATTTGTGCCAGATGCTCTAGCGCCACCAAATGGTTGCTGGCCAACAACAGCTCCAGTAGGTTTGTCGTTAATATAAAAATTACCTGCAGCATGTCTTAATTTATCAGTTGCGAGCATGATTGCATACCTGTCTTCTGCTATTATGCTTCCAGTTAGTGCATAGGGCGAGGTGTTGTCAACTAGGGTAAGTGTATTTTCAAAATCATCAGCAGGGTAGCAATACACTGTAAGAACTGGTCCAAAAAGTTCTTCACATAGGGTGATATAATCAGGCTTTTTTGCAAGAATAACTGTTGGCGAAATAAACCAACCTTTGCTACTATCGCATACTCCACCACACACTATTTCTGCATCTGCGTCAGTTTTAACATTATCAATATAAGTTTTTAATTTATTGAAAGATTTCTCGTCAATTACTGCGTTAATAAAATTGCTAAAATCTTCAGTTGGCCCCATTTTCATTGTGCTTATTTCATTGGCCAATTTTTCAATAAAAGAAGGATATAGGTTATCAGGTACGTATAGTCTAGAAGCTGCAGAACATTTTTGGCCTTGATATTCAAAAGCACCCCTTGCTGCAGCAGTAACTAATACATCTATATCTGCAGATTTATGGGCAATAATAAAATCTTTTCCACCAGTTTCGCCAACAATTCTAGGATAGGTTTTATAGATATCTATGTTTTCAGCAATGTTTTTCCAGATAGTTTTAAAAACTGCTGTTGAGCCTGTAAAATGTATTCCTGCGAAATCTTTGTGTTTAAAAATAACATCTCCTGCTGTAGGGCCATCTACAAATACAAGGTTAATTACACCTTTAGGCAAGCCTGCTTTAATAAATATTTCCATTAATACTTGTGCTGAATAAATTTGTGTATCTGAGGGTTTCCATACTATCGTGTTGCCCATCATTGCTGCAGAAGCTGGTAAATTTGCAGCTATTGCCGTAAAATTAAATGGAGTTAAAGCAAAAACAAAGCCTTCAAGCGCTCTATATTCTAATCGGTTCCAAACTGTCGGGCTGTTTTCTGATGGTTGTTCTGCGTAAATATCAGTCATGTATTGCACATTAAACCTTAAAAAGTCTATGAGTTCGCAAGATGCATCTATTTCAGCTTGATATGCGTTTTTGCTCTGTCCTATCATTGTTGCTGCATTTAGTTTAGCACGATATGGTCCTGCAATTAGGTCTGCGGCACGCAAAAAGATTGCTGCCCTATGTTCCCAAGGCATATTTTCCCATTGGTTTTTAGCAGATAACGCAGCATCTATTGCCATAACCACGTGACTTTTATCGCCTTTATGAAAATGACCAACTTTGGTTTTATTATCATGAGGCGGAAATATATCTTTAGTTTTACCAGTATATATTTTTTCACCATTGATATACATCGGAATGTCCCTCATTTCTCCTCTTGCCTCATTGAGCGCATTTATTAGTAATATTCTTTCATTAGAATTTGGTGCATAGTTTTTTACAGGTTCATTTTTGGCAACAGGTATTTTTGTAAATCCGTTCATTTATTAAATTTTCTTTTGAATTGCAAAGGTAATAAACTTAGACCTTTTTAACCTAAAATAATTAAAAAAAACCATCTAAAAACTTTGAAATAAATCATTATTTCATTATCTTTGTTTTTTTATATAAATAATGTTTGCAAGCCAAATCATAGAAAATGGAATTATTAGTCTACGTGCATCAGATACAGCGGCACTAGCTATTGACTTACTCACTTCACAAAATATATTAGAATTGCCTGTTATTGATGATGGAAAGTTAATTTTTTGGGTAAATATCAATCAACTAAAATTAGAAAAAAAAGATTTATTACTAATCAATTTGCCAAAAAAAAATCAAAACGAAAAAATTAGTGTGAATTTAAATCAGCATCTACTTGTATGTTTGCCAATCTTTGCTAAATATGAAACTACAATGCTTGCTGTAGAAAACGATAATAATTTGTTTGTTGGGATAATAAACATAGAAAAAATCTTGAATTTTTTATACCCAAATAAAAGTGTAGAACATAGTGCCATTGTTGTATTAAATATGGAACCTTACCAATATAGTTTATCAAAAATCAGTGGAATTGTAGAATATAATAATCAAAGAGTACTTCTATCCCTAACCACAGACAATTTAGACAATACCATTGATGTGCATTTGTTGCTTAATACCAATCAATTGCAATCAATTTTGCAAAGTTTTAACAGATACAATTATACGGTTAAGTTTGTTGATAATCAGCAAGACAAAGAGGGTGCCGATAATGAACGTTTTCAACTTTTTATGAAGTATCTAGATTTATAAAACTTTACTAAGAATAATTCTAAATATCTTAATGGATACTAACTTTATCTAAAATATTTTGTTTCTAAAATAATACAATAAATATTTGCAACTATGTTAAGTGAAAAAATGAAAAAAGCGCTCAATGAGCAGGTAAAGATGGAAGGACAGTCTTCTAACATTTATTTAGCCATGGCGAGTTGGGCAGAAATACAGCCTGGTTTAGACGGAGTAACAGATTTCTTTTATGAGCATGCTGATGAAGAAAGAGTACACATGCTAAAACTCATACATTACATCAATGAGAGAGGTGGATTTGCTGTAATTCCTTCATTTGAACAACCAATTGCCACTTTTCCCTCTATGAGGCATGCATTTAAAGATTTACTGGCGCACGAAATAAAAGTTTCTTTAAGCATTTATGATTTAGTAGATTTGTCTTTGAATGATAAAGATTATGCCACCCATAATTTTTTACAATGGTATGTGAGTGAGCAAATAGAAGAGGAGCGTTTGGCCAGAATAATAAATGATAAGTTGGAGCTAATTGGTGATGATAAAGGTGGATTATACTTATTTGATAGAGATATTTTATCAATGGGTAAAACTGCCGCACAAACAAAATAATAGCACTTGGCAATCCTTTTTATCAGTGAGAATTTACATTCATGTCACCTTAAACGAATTAATGTAAATTTTTTTACACGTTTGTAGCTATTTTTTACACTTTTATCAAAATAAGTATTGTTGATTTCCTATTTTTTTTATTTCTTTGTAGCTTTAATAAAAAAAATATGAAAAAAATTTGTTTATCAATTTTAATTTTAAGCTTTGCATTTGCAGCATTTGCTCAGAAAAACCCTTACCTAGTAGAAGAGGTTTTACCTGACCCCAATTCTCTAAACATACCTTACAAAAAGTATGTAATGCCAAATGGATTAACAGTATTAATTCATGAAGATAACTCAGATCCAATTGTTCATGTGGAAGTAACCTATCATGTTGGTTCTGCAAGAGAGAGTATGGGTAAAACAGGTTTTGCGCATTTATTTGAGCACATGATGTTTCAAGGCAGTGGTCATGTTGCAGACGAAGAGCATTTCAAAATAGTAGAGGGTGCAGGTGGAGAAATGAATGGAACTACAAATAGAGATAGAACCAACTATTTTGAAACTTTACCAAGCAATAACTTAGAGTTGGCACTGTATTTAGAGTCTGACAGGATGGCTTATCTTTTAGATTCACTTACAAGTAAGAAGTTTGAGAACCAAAGAAAAACTGTAATAAACGAAAAAGACCAACGCTATGGAGTGCCTTATGGTATGTTGGATGAAAGAAAAGACAATCTTTTATATCCTTATGGGCATCCTTATAGCTGGCCTGTTATAGGCTACACTGACGATTTAGTCCGAGTTCAATTAGAGGATGTGAGAAAGTTTTTTATGCGTTGGTATGGGCCGAACAATGCGGTTTTAGTTATTTCTGGTGATGTAAAAAGTGATGAAGCAATACAAATGGTAGAAAAATATTTTGGTAGTATTCCTAAGGGGCCAGAAGTGCAGACACAAAAAGTACCCCAAGTGATATTGCCTGAAGAAAAAATTGATAATTTTTATGATTGGGTTTATTTTCCTTTAATAAATGTCAATTTTCCTACAGTTCCTTCTTTTCATAAAGATGAAGCGGCATTAGATATACTAGCAGAATTAATGGCAGGTAGCAAAAATTCCTTATTTTATAAAACTTTTATTGACTCTACTGATGAATACCTCCAGGCTCAAGTAGCTAATATCACATCTGAATTAGCGGGCGAATTTAGTTTATTTGTTGTAAGTTATCCTGGCAATAAAATTGACGAACAATTAAAGAAAACAAGGGATTTGATTACAGCTACCATTAACAAATTTGGAGAATTAGGATTTTCTGATCAAGACCTAGAAAGGGTAAAAAAAGGGATTACATCTAGGTATTACAGCTTAGATGAAAGTGTAGCTACAAAAGGAACAATTTTATCCTCATATCAAACTTTTACCAATGGTAAAATGAATGTTCAAACAGACTTAGACCGATATAACTCAGTTACTAAAGAAGATGTAATGCGTGTTTTTGAAAAATATATTAAAAATAAGAATGCTGCAATTATTCAGGTATTACCAGACCCAAAACAATTTATTCAAGGACAAAAATATAAGCCAGTTACAAGCTTTAACCAATATGCTGATGTTAAAAATGATCCAAAAGATGCACAGTATAAAAATTTAACCTATAATAGAACAGTTGAAAACTTTGATAGAAAAGTTAGGCCAACAGTATCAGCTGCAAAATTAGTTAGTACACCAAAATATTGGAAAGAAACTTTGCCAAATGGTCTTGAAATTATTGGAACTCAGACCGAAGGACAACGTGTAAATGTTTTCTTAGAGATAAAAGGAGGTCAATTATTAGAATCTAATGGAACCTATCCTTCTGGCACTGCTAACCTAACAGCAGGTATGATGAATGAAGGAACTCAAAAGTATACTGCAGCAGAATTAGATGACGAATTGCAAAAAATTGGAAGTTTTATGAGTTTCTATGCAGATAGAAGCCAATTAGGAGCAAATTTCTCTTGTTTTAAAGATGATTTGACAGCCACCATGAATTTTTTTGAGCAAAGATTGCTCTATCCAAACTTTGACAACAAACAATTTAACAAAGATAAAAAAGCAACTTTAGAAAACTTTAGAAGTGAAAGTTCTAATAGTGCATCTATGATGCAAAAGGGATGGGCAAAACTAATTTATGGAGACAATTCAATTATGGGAGAATCTTCTAATGGTAATCCTTCAAGTGTAAGTAAAATATCTACAACAGATTTGGCAAATTATCACAGAAATTCTATTTCTCCAAATGTTTCAAGAATCATTGTTGTTGGCAATTTATCTAAAGAAGATTTTATGAAAAGCGCTGGCTTTTTATCAAAATGGGAAAATAAAAATGTAAAGTTACCCACTCCAGAAAATTTTCCAAATTATGAAACAAATCAGGTTTTTATGATAGATAATCCAAGTGCCCGCCAAACAGATATTGCAATTGGTTATAGAACAATTCCTTATGATGCTTTTGGTGACTTTTATAAAGCCAGTATCGCCAATTTTGTATTAGGTGGTTCTTTTAATTCTAGATTAAATCTTTCTTTAAGAGAACAATATGGGTGGACTTATGGAACAGGTTCACGCTTTTCTAACGGCATAGAGAATATTCCTGGGGTGTTTGCTATTCAAGGAAGTTTTGAAAGATCTGCTTCTGATAGTTCCATAAAAGAGATTATGAGCATCCTAAATGATTACACAGCGAATGGGATTACCCAAGAGGAGCTAGATTTTACAAAAAAATCTTTGGCTTCTGTTGACGTGCTGCGTTATGAATCATCTTCTGGAAAAGCCAATTACTTAGGATTTATTAGTGATAAAAAATTGCCAGATGATTATAGGGTTAAACAAACAGAAATTTTAAATGCAATGACAGTTGCTCAAATTAATGAAATAATTAAAAAGTATATTAAACCAGAAGAGATGATAATTATTGCAGTAGGAAATGCCTTTTATATTAAAGAACCAGTGAGTAAATTAGGTTATGGTAAGCCTGCAATGCTTAAAACTGATGGATCAGGAAGTAAAAAAATTGTAAAGAAAAAGAAATAAGGTTTTTGTTAAGATTTATTTTTAAAAAGCTATTGCGTCTGTAATAGCTTTTTTTATGAAGAAGAAAATATTTTTGAAGCGATTTTCCACTCCCAATATTTTTAGATAAAAAAAATAAAATTTAATATTTGGGTTAAATTATAGGCAGTCTAAAATGTTTACAATTTGTTGGTTTATAGCTATATTTAATGATAAAAATACTGTAAATTGCAGGCTTTAAGAATATAAACATGCACGAATATCCAGATCAGAAAATTATACCTATAAATATAGAAGATGAAATGAAAACTGCCTACATTGATTACTCAATGTCTGTTATCGTTTCAAGGGCTTTGCCAGATGTTAGAGATGGGCTAAAACCTGTGCATAGAAGGGTTCTTTATGGCATGACAGAGTTAGGATTAGCTCCTAACAGGCCTTATAAAAAATCAGCACGTATTGTTGGAGAGGTGTTAGGAAAGTATCACCCGCACGGTGATTCATCGGTTTATGACACGATGGTTAGGATGGCACAGCCTTGGAGTTTGCGCTATCCTATGGTGGATGGGCAAGGAAATTTTGGCTCAATTGACGGTGATCCACCAGCTGCCATGCGATATACTGAAGCGAGATTGCGAAAAATTGCTGAAGATATGCTTGCAGATATTAACAAAAATACAGTAGACTTTAGGCCAAATTTTGATGAATCATTAGAAGAACCTTCAGTTTTACCAGCAAGAATCCCCAATTTGTTAGTAAATGGTGCATCTGGAATTGCTGTAGGTATGGCCACCAATATGGCACCACATAATTTGGCGGAAGTGATTGATGGCATCGTTGCATATATTGATCAAAGGGATATCACCAACAGCGATTTGATGCAATATATCAAAGGCCCTGATTTTCCAACAGGTGGAATTATACATGGTTATGAAGGAATAAAAAATGCTTTTGAGACCGGCAGAGGCAGAATTGTTATTAGAGGAAATGTGGATTTTGAAACTTCTGAAAATGGAAGAGAGATGATAATAATTAATGAAGTTCCATATCAAGTTAATCCTTCTAATTTAATTATCAAGGCAGTAGATTTAGTTAATGAAAAAGTGATAGAAGGTATTTCAGCCATAAGAGATGAAAGTGGAAGACAAGGCATGCGCATAGTTTTTGAGCTAAAAAAGGAAGCCATGCCAAGCATAGTTCTTAATAAATTATATAAATATACTCCGCTTCAATCTTCTTTTTCTGTTAATAATATTGCATTGGTAAAAGGTCGTCCAGAAATGCTTGACCTAAAAAGCCAAATAGTACATTATGTTGCACACAGGCATGAAGTGCTTATAAGAAAAACCGAATTTGAACTAGCCGAAGCCCAAAAAAGAGCCCATATTCTTGAAGGCTTACTCATCGCATTAGATCACTTAGATGAAGTAATTAAATTAATAAGGGCAAGTAAAACCGTTGAAGAAGCGAGAGAAGGATTAATGGCAAACTTTAAGTTGTCAGAAATTCAATCAAGGGCTATTCTAGACCTGAGATTACAAAAGTTAACCGGATTAGAAAGAGATAAAATTAAAGATGAATATGCACAATTAATGGAAACCATTTCATTTTTTGAACGTATATTGGCAGATGAGGTTTTAAGATATCAAATATTAAAAGATGATATTTTAGAAATGAAAGAAAAATATGGTGATGAAAGAAGAACAAAAATAGAGCCTGCCGCTGATGATATCAATATCTTAGATTTAATAGCAGATGATGAATGTGTTATTACCATTAGCCACATGGGTTATATAAAAAGAACCATTTTGTCGGACTATAAAGAGCAGCGCAGAGGAGGCAGAGGCATGAAAGGAGTAGCACACAGAGACGAAGATTTTACTGAACATTTATTTATGGCAACAGCCCATCAGTATCTTTTATTATTTACAGAAAAAGGAAGGTGTTATTGGTTAAAGGTATATGAAATTCCAGAAGGCAAAAAAGGAACTAAAGGGCGTGCTATTCAGAATTTATTAAATATGCCAGCAGATGATAATGTTAAAGCATTTATTAGAACTAAAGATCTTGCAGACGAAGAATATATAAACAATAATTTTATACTCATGTGTACCAAAAATGGAACTGTTAAAAAAACTAGTTTAAAAGCATATTCTCGCCCAAGAAGTAATGGAATAAATGCCATTACCATAAGAGATGGAGATACTTTAGTGGAGGCGAGAATCACAAATGGCAAATCGGAAATAGTGATGGCCAAAAAAAGTGGTAAAGCAATCAGATTTAATGAAGAGAAAGTAAGAGTAATGGGAAGAAACGCTGCTGGTGTTAGGGGTATAAGGTTAGAGAATGCAAAAGATGAAGTTATCGGATTAGTAGTTTTAGACCCAACAGAACAAGATAATACAAGCATATTAGTAGTATCAGAAAAAGGATATGGAAAACGAACTTTGATAGACGATTATAGAATTACTGGTAGGGGAGGAAAAGGTGTAAAAACACTTAACATAACTGAAAAAACAGGTAATTTAATTGGCCTAAAGAGTGTTACAGACGAGGATGGCTTAATGATCATCAATAAATCTGGTTTAACAATTAGAATGTCTGTAGACTCTTTGCGTCTTATGGGCAGAGCCACACAAGGTGTAAAATTAATTAATATTAAAGAAAATGATGCCATTGCAAGTCTTGCTAAAGTGCCAAAAGAAGAAGTAGAGGAAGAAGAGGAACTTAATGATGGTATTATACCAACAGCTGATGGTTTAGGCAATGTTGAAACTGAAACTGAAACTGAAACGGATGATAAGGAATAGAAAGTTTTGGCACAATTAATGTATAAACTGTAAAATAAATAGATAAAAATGAAAAAAGTAAAAACATTATTAGCAATTATTGGCTTTTCTACCACTTGTATTTTATTTGCTCAAATGCCAGAAATTAAGGGAGCAGAGCAATTATTACGACAGAGCCCACCTTCTGTATTGGAGGCAAAAACGAGTATAGACAATGCCGCCAAAATGAGTGGTTCAGAATCATTGCCTTATTTTTGGTATGTAAAAGCATATGTTTATGGATTATATGCAGAAAAACGAGATTCTGTTTTGCAGTTATCAGAACCACAAGCAGCTGCAATTGCTGCTGACGCCCTTGACAAATTTTATAGCATGGCTGATGAAAAAATGATTAGAAAATATGGCGGTGATGCAAATACTATTTTACCTTCAATTATTATTAGTAATTTTAATAATACGATAAAACTTATCGTGGATTCACAATTTAAAGCCACTTTGCCAATATTTGAAAAAATAGCTTCTTTGATAAAATATGACAATGAACATTTAGGCGTATTAAAAAATGGTCCAACATCCACTCTTACCTATAATACTATTTTATTGCAAGCTTATGCGGTGGCTGATAAAGCAAATGAGCAAGAGCAGGCTAGAGGCTATTTACAGAGGTTGATACTGAATAAGTATACTGATCCTAAAATTTATATTTATAAAGCAAGAACTTATGAAAGAGAACGCAATACTGCTAAACAGTTAGAATCAATTAAAGAGGGAAGAATTCAATTTCCTCAAAGTAAAGATATTATAAGTGAAGAAATTAATTTTTATGTTCAGAATGATAAATTGGGAGAATTAAAAAACATCATTCAAAAAGAGATAGAAGCAGGTAATGCCGAGCCAAATTTTTACTATATTCGGGGCTATATCAATGACCAAATAGGCACTGGAGCAATAGATGGCAATGGTAAAAAAGGACTTGGAAAAGCAGATACATCTTATTTGCGTATGGCAGAAAAAGATTATCTAACCACAATAGAACTTACCTCAGAAAATCTAGATGCCACCTACAATTTAGCAGTATTATATACCAATTGGGGGAACTTTTTTTATGATAAAGCTTCTTCTTTGCCATATAATGAAACGGCTAAGTTTGATGAATTAACTGTAATTCAAACTGTTTATTTCAATAAGGCAATAAACTATTTTGAAAAAGCAGATGCATTTACCTCTTTAGCCAATGATGAAAGAAAAGAAATGTATACTTACATGAAGCAATTGTATGGCAAAACAAAGCAAATTGCTAAAGTGAAAGAAATGAATGAAAAGATAAATAATCTAAAATAGGTTTTTAAACTTTATTTAAAGCATTAGACTATTTGTTTAATGCTTTTTTTTTCTGTTTTTTGAAAATTAATAATCTGAAAATTGATATTTGACCTAAGATTTGCCATATCATTCAATATAAAAGGTGTTGTCTACCAAATTATTATGGTGCAATTGAATAAATGCAAGCAGTTTTTTTAACATCAAATTTCGAATTATAAATTCTTCTGGAAATAAATCATAATGCCTTTCCATAACATCCTTATATTGCTTAAAAAAAATAAATTTGCCATCTGGTTTTAACTGAGCAATGTATGGGTAGCTAATTATTTGGAATACGCTTCCATTTTTTTGATATGCAAAACCCTGCTGACCATCAAGCATACTTCTGCCAAGTGCAAAAAATGGATAAGGAAAATTTACAATATCCATTACTGTTGGTAGAATATCAATTTGATTAGTAGTTTTTTGCGCAATACCAGGTTTAATATATCCATGGCCTGGATTATAGATAAGCAAGGGAATTTCGTATTTTCCGGGTGGCGAATAAAAATATTCTTCCTTGCTATGGCTAGAATGGTCTGCAGTAATAAAAAAGATGGTGTTTTTGAACCAAGATTCAGTGCTAATTTTTTTAAAAAAGGTTCTTAAGGCAAAATCTGTATATTCTATGGTTTTATAAATTGGTAAATCGCCACCAGCAAATTTATCTTTATATTTATCTGGCATTGGGTAAGGATCGTGTGAACTAAGCGAAAAAATAGATGTAATAAAAGGTTTTTCCATTTTTTTCATTTCATCTGCTACATATTCAAAATAGGGTTCATCAAAAATGCCCCAAGCACCATCATAGTCTCTGTTTTTGTTTGGGTATTGTTCTATACCATTGTAGTTTTGCCATCCACTAATTTTCATAAAATTATTAAACCCCATAGTGCCGTTGTCTGCACCATGATAAAAGTGGTTTTTATACCCAATGTTTGACAAAAGTTTACCAATATTTTTTATTTTATTATCTTGATATGAACTATTAATATAGGGTACTTCTAATAGATTGGGCATTCCAGCTATTATTGCCGGCAAACCATCCATAGAAACACTGCCATTGGCATAAAAATTTGTGAAATTAAGACTTAGTAAACTTAACGAATCTAAAAAAGGAGTGAAGCTTGGCTTACCTCTTAACCAACCGCAATAATCTCTTGAAAAACTTTCAAGAATAATGATACAAATGTTTGGTTTTAATGGTGTTTTATTTACTATGAAATAGGATTGTGTTACTGGTAGAATTTTTTTCGCCACACTATCTTTAAAATAGCTTTGCTTATCAATAGCAGTGCCTTGAAATGTACTGATAAGATTAAATGGAGTGTTTACTGTTAATGGAACTAATTCTGGATTAACAAATCTTGCGGCATCAAAAGTTTTAAGTGGTTTTAGACCTATGCTGCCTCTAGCGGCTAATCCGAAACCAATAATTACTACCAAATAAAACCACCATTTTTTAAATGATTTTTTCAAGTCTGCTAAACCTGTTGTATAGGTATAGTTTGTTAATAATATCAATACAATGGTAATCAAAATCCATGGCCAATATGTGTTTAAATAATTAAATAAAGGATTGCCTTTGTCATCTAACATTCTAAAAACATCTATACCTGAGCGTTTTCTACTAAATTTAAAGTAAATAGTATCTGCAATATTTGCGATGGTACATAAAATAGCGATGAATAAAAATATAATCTTGATTATTTTTTGAAAAATAAGGGATTCTTGCCACTTAAATGGAAAAATTGAAGCTAAAATAAATGGAGAAAATATATAGGCTATGGCAGAGGCATCAAATATTATCCCAAACAAAAATGATTTAGCAATTTCAACAAAACCGTGGGGTAAATAATGATAGTTATAACCTAGATAGATACACCGGCAAATAAAAAATAAAATAAAAACAACTACTAATCTTTTTAGCAGCAGTGTAAAAAGGGTGTGATTGTATTTTGTTTTCAATGAATTTGTTTATAAAAACCCAATTGATGGTAATTTAGCATAAAAATTTTATGACTAAAGGTTATAAAATTCTATAAATGAATGCATTCGCCATAAGCTTGTGCTACGGCTTCCATTACAGCTTCGCTCATAGTAGGGTGGGGGTGAACTGCCTTTAATATCTCATGTCCAGTAGTTTCTAGTTTCCTTGCTACCACTGCTTCTGCTATCATATCTGTTACTCCAGTTCCTAAAAAGTGTGCACCAAGCCATTCTCCATATTTTGCATCAAAAATTACTTTTACAAATCCTTCTTTCATTCCGCCTGCACTGGCCTTGCCGCTAGCAGAAAATGGGAATTTGCCTATTTTTAGTTCATAACCCTTAGCAATTGCTTGCTCTTCTGTTAAGCCAACAGAGGCAACCTCTGGTATACAATAGGTGCATCCAGGAATATTATTGTAGTCTAAAGGTTCTGTATGTTCGCCAGCAATTTTTTCAACACAAATAATACCTTCTGCTGATGCAACGTGCGCCAATGCCGGTCCTGGTGTAATATCTCCAATTGCATATATGCCATCAATATTAGTTTTATAAAACTCATCAACGGTTACTTTTCCCTTATCTGTTTTAATGCCCAAAGTCTCTAATCCTAAATTTTCTAAATTGGCTTGAATGCCTGCTGCAGATAGCACGACATCGCATGAAATTGTTTCTTCACCTTTTGCAGTTTTTACGAGTACACTGCATCCTTTGCCACTGGTATCTACAGATTGTACCGCAGAATCTGTCATAATGGTGATGCCTTTCTTTTTGTATATTTTTGTCAGCTCTTTCGATATATCTATATCTTCTATTGGCAGTATTCTGTTTTGAAATTCAATTACTGTAACCTTAGTGCCTATAGTTGCATAAAAATATGCAAATTCAATTCCTATTGCTCCTGAACCTATAATTACTAACGATTCTGGCTGTTTTTCTAAAACCATTGCCTCTCTGTAACCGATTATTTTTTTGCCATCTGGTTTCACTCCCGGCAATTCTCTACTTCTAGCACCTGTAGCCAATATGATATGATCTGATTCAATAATTTCTTTTTTTTCATCAGTAGTTACCTCTACTTTTCCTTTGGATATTAATTTGCCTAAGCCTTTAATGACAGTTATTTTATTTTTCTTCATCAAAAATTCTACACCTTTACTCATTCCTCCAGCTATATTTCTGCTGCGGCTCACCATGCCATCAAAGTTTACTTTTGATTCATTTATTGTTATTCCATAGTCTGCAGCATGCTGTGTGTATTCAAATACCTGTGCAGATTTTAGCAAAGCCTTTGTAGGAATGCAGCCCCAATTAAGACAAATGCCACCCAACTCTGCTTTTTCTACAATCGCTACTGTTTTGCCTAATTGTGATGCTCGTATAGCAGCCACATATCCGCCAGGGCCGCTGCCAATTATTATGATATCGTATTTCATATTTTTTTATTTTTTTTGCCTTTAGTCGGGTGCAAAAATAAGCCTTTTTATCAGATAGGCAAAAGTGAATTTTTAGTGCAAAATATTAATCTATAACTAAATCTATTTAAAGTGTTAGAAATGGACAATGATTGCTATAAATAGGCTGAAATTAGCATTGTTACTGATGTGATTCAATAGGTTTTTTAATTCACAAAGCTAGGAGATTATGCAATTGAATTAGCTCAATTCCATTTTACTTTTTATAATGCCTATATCATTTTTGATGCTTAGTAGGGTAGTGGTTACCTCTTTATTTTCTAAATTTTGAGCCTGAAACTGATGATTAATATAATTCACAAATTTCCAAATTTCTAAAATGTCCTTTACATCTATTTCATAGGGGTCATATTCAGGATTTGTGCTGCATAACAGTAACTTAGATTGTTTATCTAATTGATGATGAATAACTTTAAACACGATGCCTTCATCTTTAGTAACTATAATATAGGGAAATCCATTTTGTATCAATGTCCAATTTTCAATGTATTCTGCGGTAATAAATGCACCATTTAATACTGGTGGCATACTGTCTCCAATAATGGGAAATGTGCGGTACTTTTTTTTTGGTGATAAAAACGGGAGGTTAAATGCTGGAAGAATTTTTATAAATTCAGGATCTGCAAATCCAGTAGTATATCCTGCGCGTGCTTGATGTGTTACTAATTCTATATTATCTTCATTTTCTTGCGAAACAGTGGTGGCCAAAATTCGCAAATGCTCGCCTTTTAAATCTAAATCAAAACCACGTTCTATATCAAATAACTTCTTTTCGCCCAGTTTGCTCAAATCTATTTTTAATAATTTATCTATTGCTATTGAAAAATAGTTGGCAATACTTATCATAGTAGAAAAATTAGGTTCTACACCGCCATTCTCATAGCTATTGTATGCTGATCTGCTAATTTCTAAACTTTTTGAAACCTCTTCTTGAGATCTTTTTTTTCGTTTTCTAAGTAATTTTATGTTTTCTCCGAAATGATGTGTCTTTTTCATTTTTTTTATGTTTTAATTGTTGATTTCTAAATAATATTTCTGTTCACTTTCTGATTTTATGTATTGAATAAGATATTGCCCAATAATTGATGCCGTTTCTAAATATTCTTTTTGAGGTATAATTTGTTGCGTTAAGAATAATAAATCTATTTTTACGTCTCTTTTTACCATTACAAAGCCCATATATTTGCCATTTTGAACCCAAATAATAGTTTTTTCGTCCAATGAAACTCCTTTGTCAATGAGGCAAAATGATGGCAAGTGGGCTTTCATCTCTTCTACCAATAAAAGGATTGATTGATTGTGTTTTTTTGTGTCATTACAAGCACATTTTTCTAGGTGTTTGCAGCTTTGTTGAAAAGCAGCCAGTCTTGGACAGAGTTTTTTATCATAAATCCAAGTGTTTATGTATTCTCTTGCCACTAATTGATTACCAAAGAGAGGAGATAATTCTGATACCTTGCTTAATTTTATAGCTAATTTAATTTCAAGGTTTTGATTGGTATATGATGTGATGGTATACGTTTTTGTCGGTTTTTTTTGGGCTACGTTATAAGGTGGCCAGTTTTTTTTAATTTCTTCTGATTCTATTAGACAAGCTAACAATTCATTGCCAGTCAAAGTGTAATCAATAAAGTAGAGGTTGTCGAGCAAGCTGCGTTTTGCTGTTCTAAAATGGGTGCTAATTCGTTGCTTTATATTCTTTGCCTTGCCAATATATAATATTTTTTTTAACTTATCTTTAAGGTAGTATACACCTGGCAGCATCGGCAATGTATGGTATGTGTTTTCATCTATAAAAGGCGGTAATATATAAGTTTTCTTTTGTTGTTCTAATTGCTGCTGAATAACTTTATTTTTATCATTGGCTATTAATGCATGAAAAAGTTTTACTGTAGCCTCTGCATCACCCATAGCTCTGTGCCTGTTTTCTATTTTAATATTTAGACTGCTACACAGTTTTCCTAAGCTATAGCTTTCGATATTAGGAAATACTTTTCTTGAAAGCCTAACGGTACATAGTTTTTTTGGTGAATAGTATTTTCCGTTTCTTTCTATAGCATTTGCAATAAAGTTATAATCAAAGGCAACATTATGAGCTACAAAGGTTGCATCTTTAGCAAATTGCATCCAATTTTCGAATACTTGATTAAATGAAGGTGCGTTGGCCAGCATCTGATTTGTTATTCCCGTTAGATTTGTGATTTGTGGAGGGATGGCATAGTCTGGTTTAATAAGGCATTCAAAACGGTCGAGTATTTCTGTGCCATTAGTCAATATACTGGCTATTTCAGTAATGTTATTGCCACTATTATTGCCTCCGTTCGTTTCTATATCTGTAATGCAAAAAATCAAAATTATTTATTGGTGCAATAATAGTTTTTGATTATTATATTAGCAAATTTTTGATATTAAAAATATCATAAAAATTACAGTATTTGCAGTTTTGTAAAAAAAAATGACGAAACTAATTAACAAATAGGTGTATATAAAACTAATCATGTATATAATTAAGTACATTTCGGCTAAAAATATAATTACTATAATTCAATTATTTTTCTAAAAACTAAACATTAATATAATATTGTTTAAATATATTATAAAGGTTTTAATTTTTCTAGAATATATTAAAATTTTACATTTTTAGATATATATTTCAAAACTTTTAACAATATAATAATATGAACAAATTTACCAAGTCGATTTTGACATCTTTTGTATGTCTTTATTTTAATTTTTCTCAAGCACAGATTTCTATCACCTCTTCTGGAGGCACAAGTACCTCTGCAAGCTATACTACAGTCGATTCTGCCATTCGTGCGATAAATGGTGCATTGTTGCACACAGGCACGATTACTGTAAATATAAATGCGGGGCATACAGAAACCTTAACCCGAAAAATCATTTTATCTGCCACAGGCACTTTGGCAAACCCTATTACCATTCAGAAAAATGGTGCAGGCACAAATCCTTTATTAACTGCTTATGTGAGTGGAACATCTACCCCAACGAGTGCAAATCAAGATGGTATTTTTACACTTCGGGGCTGTGATTTTGTAACGATAGACGGCATCAATTTAATAGAAAATACAAGTAATTCTGGTTCTTCTTTGATGGAGTATGGCTATGGATTATTCAAAGTTTCTGCATTAAATGGGTGTCAAAACAATGTGATACGAAATTGCAGAGTTACTTTAAGCAGAGAAAATTTTGCTTCTGGTATTTATCCTATGGGATTTGGTTCTACAGCTATTGGGCAATTTGCAAGCACAGATAGCTTTGCCACCACAATTATTGCAGCAGGAAGTTTGGCAGGAGGTAATAGTAATAATAGTTACCATAACAATATTGTAGAGCAATGTCATCAAGGAATATTTTTGGCAGGTGGAAACGAAATTGCCCCATTTACATTTGCTGATAGAGGAAATGATATTGGTGGTAGCGCAAGTGCAACAGGAAATTTAGTGATAAACTTTGGTGGAGGAATCAGTTCTAATACTTTATCATCAGGCATTAGAACGGCATTTCAATACAATTTAAATGTTAGATTTAACACAATTAATAACAACAATGGGGGTGGTGCAAATCATCCAAATGTAATAAGGGGTATTTTGATTGCTGTGGCTAATAATGCCAACACTACTATCAGCAATAATACTATCATATTAAAAGCAGCAAGTGCTGCTTTTCAAACTGCAGCAATAGAAAGTGGGGCAGGATCTTTAGGAGCAGGCAATAGAACATTAATTAGCAATAATATTATACGCGACTGCGAAGTTGGTGCTTTATCAACAGGTTTTTTAGGTATTTTTTCCGTTGGTGGGCCTTCAAAATTAGAGATTAGAAATAATCAAATAAGAAATTTTACCTCTGCAGCCACTGCTGGTTTGTGCTTCACAATATGGAATCAAGGCAGTGTGGATGATTCGATTATTATGGATAACAACTTAATTGACAGTTTTTATTTTACTGCTAATACTTCTGCTGCCTTTTTTGGTGTTGCAAATAATGGACCTGGTGTCGGAACTAGCGGAACTAGTGAAAACAACACTACAGAAATTACCAACAATACCTATCGAAGAATTTATTACACAGGGCCTACAGGAGGTACAGGCGTTCATTATTTTTGCTACAATGCAGATACTGCTGCTAAATTTAAAATGTCTAATAATATTATCGATAGTGTAACTTTATTTAATTCTGGAAGCACTTATATGTTCTTTAATAGCTTTAATACATCTGCAGCAAATGCCACAAGAGAGATGAACAGCAATAGGATACAAAATTATTTTACTAGAAGCAAAGCTTCAGTATCTCTATTATGGGGTGTTTCGGATCAAGGAACACAACTTGGAAGCAGCACTTTTGAAATGAGTAATAATGATTTAAAAAATATTACTACAGATACCACACTTGCCAATTCTTTTACAGGTTATACCACATCAGGAGGTTTTGTTGGACCCTACGCTAAAAAAACCGTTAGCAATAATAATTTGTCAAGGGTGTTATCAGGCAACAGCACTTTTACTGGTATGTTAATAAACGCTTTTGGTGGAGCCGATACCAGCAGAATATTTAACAATACATTTTTTAACTTAAAAGGAAGGAGCAGCTTAACCGTATTAAATATTGGCACAAGTGCAGAAAACGGAAATATTTTTAACAACAGAATAGATTCAATCACATCATCTGGTTTTGTAACGGGCATATTTGCAGGAGGAGGAAGTTTAAATTCTACTACAAATTTTTACAATAATATGGTCACAAGAATTTATAAATACAGCACAGGTAATGTTTATGGAATCTTAACCACAACAGGTCAAAATATTAATATATACAACAATGTGTTGTCAGACTTTACAAATCCATTTACCACATCTGTATTAGCAGTAAGTGGTATTTTTGTTTCAACTGGTATAAATGTAAATGTATTTAATAATACCATAATTTTTGGAAAAAGTGCACCGCTAGGAACTACTGGAACAAGTTTTGGTGTTTCTGGTATTTATTATCCAAATTCATTAACTACATTGCTTAATGCAGTAAATAATATTATATGGTTAAATGTCAATTCTTTGGCAGCCCCAAGTGCTTGTGTGCAGCGCGCATCAGGCACTGCTAATACAGTACCTTTAAATTTTAGAGGAAATAATAACATCTACTATATAAATCCCAATGCCAATAATTGGTTATATGTAGAAGGTACATCCAACCTCACCAATAACAATGGTTGGGCTACCTCCACCATTACAGCAGTGCCTTTAAGAAATTTGGCAATAGATCTTAGTTTCAATTCGCCATGCGGTTTATACAAAAGATTTATGACAACACGCGGTGAAGGAGCAACCTTAACAGAAGACAATATGGTGAGCATAGGTGGAGCAGGAGTTTGGAGACCAGCTTTAACCACTGCATCGGCAGCAGAGTCTAGTGCTCAAGTATTGCCTATTCTTAATAATAGGGATTACAGCAATGCAAACAGAAACAGTGCATTTCCAGATAGAGGAGCAATAGAGTTTAGTGGTATAATATCAGATTTAACACCACCCTTAATAACACTAACGCCCATTGTTTCCCCATATTATTGCACTACAGCCCCCATTATCAATGCCACAATTACGGATGCAAGCGGCATTAATACCAGTGCAGGCACTGCGCCTAGGTTGTATTATAAAAAATCTACCGAAACAGATTCTTTTGGAATTTATCCAGCTGATAATATTGCTAGTTTTAATGGGTGGAAATTTGTTGAAGCTTCTGGCACAGCCCCAAATTTTACCTTTACACCCAATTACAGTTTACTTAATTCAACATTATTGGCAAGTCAAACCCTACAATATTTTGTTATCGCTCAAGATTTGGCACCTACAGCAAATGTTTCTTTTAATACTGTTGGATTTCCAGCTGGCGTTTGTCCAACATCTGTAAACTTAGGCAGTACTTTTGGACCAACGACTGTATTGCCTTCTAAAAATAGTTTTTTAAGAGACTCTTTTGTAAATATTGCTCCTAAAGCCGTTATAGATAAAAAAGTTCTTTGTTTTTCAGATTCTATAACTCTAACTCAAAATATCAATGTAGCAAATCTAAACTATCAGTGGCAACTAGACACTTCTAGCACATTTACAAATATAGTAGGAGCTGTAAATGTTCCTTTTAGAACCTTTTCTGATAAAAACACAAGGTATAGATTGCAATATTTTTGCGGTTTAAACTTATTGGGTTCATCTGTTCCTGATACACTCATTGCCAATAAGCCTGTTTTAACCTCTGTGATGAATGACACTATTTGCGGTGATGGAAATGCTAAATTAAGGGCAACAATAGCCAATGGTGCAAACAATGTAGCATGGTTTAGTTCTCCGTCAAGTTCAGCACGTTTAGATACTGGCCTGCTTTTTACTAGCCCATTAATTAGTGCAACTACAGATTATTATGCAGCAGCAACTAACTTATTCTCTAGCAGCGGAACCATAGGAAATGGCACAACTGTTAACTCTGGCGTTGGCACTTCGCCTTTCACCACCGGTTGGGAAGGGTCTAGAATACAATATTTATACACAGCAGCAGATTTTGCAGCAATTGGATTTACAGGTAGCAGGATAAATTCAATTAGTTTTGATATTACTGCTACTACTGGTTTTTATTTAAAAAACTATACCATCAAAATTGGACATACCGCCCTTACAGCAATGAGCACTGTGGTAGCTATACCCAATACGACAGTTTTTGGTCCAGACAGTTTTCCTGTAACCTTGGCAGGCTGGCGAAAATTTAATTTCACCACACCTTTTTTGTGGAATGGAACCTCAAATATTATTGTAGAAGTTTGCCATGATAATGACCCAACAGGAACAGGAGGG
>JBDNFC010000054.1:0-38693 GCA_041690035.1 Bacteroidia bacterium
TAAAATGCCTAAAATTGCTCAAGAATTGGGTATTTCTGGAATTTTGTTAATTCGATTTGAAGTTGATGAATTTGGAAATATTGACAAAATTGAGCCAGTTGCTCCCTTAGAGAAGAGATTGGGTTATGGTTTAGAGGATGATTGTATTAGAGTTTTAAAATTAACTCAAGGAAAATGGCTGCCAGCTATTCAATTTGGTATTGTTGCTAAAAGCTATCATAGGATGCCTATTGAAATAGATAATAGTTCATTTTAAAGACATTAATAAAAAAAGAATCTGTAATGGAGCAATACCATAAAAGTTTAATTTTTTTCTGTAATCGGTATGTTGCAAAACACTTACAGCTTAAATTGACCACTTTATGTGAATTTAAAATTTTCTAAACTATTTATTTTCAGCTGACTAGTAATAATTTATGGACCTATAAACTAAACAATAATCCCAATAATAGGATGTGTTAACTATTGAATTATAATTTTATTTGTAAACTTTTCTTGCTCATTAAATACGTTTATTATGAACATTCCTTTTTGCAAATCGTTGCTATTTAAACTTAAAAAGTTTTGAATGTTTGAAAAGGAATATAAAATTTTTCCTGTTAAATCCATAACCTCGATTTGATAAACATTTGAAGTTGGCAAAACGATTTGTATATTTTCTCCTAAAAAAGCTGGAACAGGATATGTTTTTAGGTCAAGCTTTGGTAATGGGGAAACATTAACAACTGCTTTAGGAAAATGTGTGATATAAAAAGAGCCACTTGGTCTATGATTTAGTTCAGTTCCTACAAGAGTTCCATCTTCTCTAAATAATTTATAAGTTGATTCCAAAAGGTAAGCAGCTGTTGCAGTATTTACCAATACTGGCACATCAATACTTATTGTAGTTTCATTTGACCAATTGTCAGTTGTTTCGGTTGTGTGGGTAAAACTTTTGCTCAATGTTATTGAAGCACTTAGGCCTAAACCAGAATAACCGACTGTCATTTCAATGCCCGTAGTTTGAGCGTAAGATTGTGCATTAGACTGACTTGTTCCAAAGGATGTTGACCAATTCATAGTAACTGTTTCTGCCCCTTGATTGTGCGTAAAATTTATCATTCTGTAACGGGTTTCTCTCACCATTTTATAAGTGGGCGATTGTACAATTTTCTGGAGCATATTGAGCTGTGGATTGTTTACACTAAACCAAGGCAAATAAGTGGTGGCTACTGTTCCGTTAGCAGAATACAATGAAGGCTGATTTAAGCTATTAAGCACAGGAAGTTTAGGAAATAAAGTATCTGCAGGAAGTTCTTCTCTGATAGGTAAAATTAATGCATATAAGTTTGCATTAGCACTAGTCGGTTTAGCATGGCTTGAGTGTCCAATAAAAGTATTGGGTGAAAGATAAATTTTTCCTGAGTCAGGGTATGCTAATGGAGCACCAATTCCCCAAGCACTAAAATCTGCATTTGCTCCAGAGCCTGCATCGTTCCATATCACAGATGTAGAAACTATGCCGCCTATTACATATTCGGCTTTAATACACCTCATTGCATTTAATGAAGGTGCATTATAGCCGCTATTGGCTACCAATCCCATTGCTACATATCCTTGAGGAGGATTTGGCCTCCAAATTGAACCATCTTGCGAAGCGCCAGATCCAAAATCAGCCCATATTCGTGTATAACTAAGGGGCGCAGCAAGAATTTTGCCAGAGTCGCTAATATCGCGAACAACTGCAAGAACTTGTCCAGTGGCACTATGACTTCTTACCGCCAAATCTCCAAGTGAATGAAACCCAGCCATGCTTGTCAGGACAGGACGAAAAAAAGCGCCATTCATATTTGCGCCACTACCTGCGTCATTCCAAATACGAGTAAAATTAGTTACAAAACTAATTTCTAAATCGCCATTTCGGAAAATAGATTTTTCTGAAACTTGGGCATTTGTGAAAGAAAATAAAATATAATAAATATAACTTAATATAATATATTTGCTGTTAATATATTATAAAAATGAGAAAAATAAATTTAATTGCAGCAATGGCTTTTTCAGTAATACTGTTAAGTAACTGCAAAAAAGAAGGTGAAAAACCAGCAGCTAATATAAATATTTGTTCAACCAAAACCATAGATTTTACTACAAGTAAAGAGGACGAAGGAAATTGTGAAAAAGATGGTCAAATAACTATTTCCGCATTTGGTTCAACAGGTTTTACTTTTCAATTACAATCAGGCGCATTTCAAACATCAAATAGTTTTAAAGGTTTGGTAGCAGGTATTTATTCCATAACAGTAAAGGACATAGATGGTTGCACCAAAACTAAGGAGGTGACGATCAATCAAGGAGGAACTATTGGAAACAATTTTTTAGCAGTTAAAGATTTATTAAATATGAAATGTGCTATTTCAGCTTGCCATACTGCCAATGGAGCTGTTCCCAATATTTTTTCGACAGATTGTAAAATAGTCTCAAAAGGGACTTTGATGAAGGTAAAAGCGGTAGATAATAACATGGGCAATTTAGATTCTACAGAAAAAGCGGTTATTTCAGCTTGGTTAGCTTCAGGTGGAAAATATACTAACTAATAGTTACCCTTAGGGTATTTAATCCAAAAGAGAATAAAATAATACGAATTATCGAGACAATAAAATTCCACTAAACAGATATTGAGAAGACAGATGCAACAATATTTGGGTTTAATCTAATTGCTAATCCAATTCAATTGGTCTTTTACAAAAACAAAAGGACGTGTAAAGTTTTTTTGAAACAAGCTGCCTGTTCCCAACCCTTGAGGCAAGTCAGGTCTGTATTTGTTAACCCAAAGGGCTATTTGATATAAACCAATATTGCTTTCTAAAGCACTTGTTGCCCACCAATCTATGTCGTTTTTTTGAGCTTCTTTTATCCATAAATCACAGTTGCTAAAACCGTTTAGAAGGGTGGGCTTTAATACTAAAAATGCAGGTTTAATATGTTTCAATAAGTCTGTTTTATTGCCGCTATAGTTTATTAATTCTTCGTCTAAAGCAATTTTAATTTTGCTTTTTGCACAAATTTCTTGCATTGCATCCCATTGATTTGCCTTTATTGGCTGCTCTATAGAATGAATGGTGTACTTATTTAAATCTTTTAATTTATAGAGGGCGTCATCTATATGCATTGATCCGTTTGCATCTAGTCTAATTTGAATATTGTGTGGATATTTTAGCCTTATTTTTTCTAAAAATCTGCACTCAGCATCAAAATCATGCTGCCCTACTTTTATTTTAATGCAATCAAAACCATTTGCCACTTTTTCTTCTAGTTCCTGCCACATTTGCTCAAAATCACTCATCCATACCAAGCCGTTAATTTTTATGGTTTCGTCATATTTTGGTTTTCCACGCAGGCTAGATTCTAACAGCATGCCCTCAATAGCAAATCTAACAGAAGAGGGTGCCTCGCTTAGCCATTCTTGCTGTTTTTTTTCGGGAATGCCATCTTGTATTTCTAAAAAATCAAGGCAGTCTTGTATGGTCTCTTTGCTTAGATGGGGTAGGGGTGCTACTTCTCCCACCACATTTTGCCCCAAAATGTGAGCCCTAATCAATATTATTTTTCTGTCTTCATAAGCAATACTAGCTGTTTTTGCAGGTTTTAAAAACTGAAGATTTTCTTGGCTGATGCTAATTGCAATCATAGCTGGGTTTGTATTAGCGCGGTTAAAAAAGTAAATAAACCAATCGCAAAAGTTTGCAATGATACCCATTTTAGTTGTTGGTTAAATCCTGCTTTATCTTGCCTTTCTAAATTTAAGAAAAGGTGAGCTATAGGGATAAAAAGGATTAAATTTAAGCTTAAAATGAGCATGTTAAAATTAACCATCAGTATACAGATACCTATTGATGCTAAACCTAAAATTAAAATTTGATATTGTCTGCTTTTTTTATATCCAAATGCATTTGCCAGAGTTTTTTTATTGTTTTTTAAATCAGAATCTATATCGCGCATATTATTGATGTGCAGTACCGCGCATGCCAAAAAGCCCATTATTGTTGCTGCAATTATGATGATTAAATCAATGACGTGGGTAAAAATATAGTAGGAAAACAATACTGATACTAAGCCAAAAAAAATAAAAACAAAAATATCGCCTAAGCCAAGGTAGCCATAAGCTTTTTTGCCCATGGTATAGGCTATAGCAGCAATGATGGCAATGCATCCTGTTGTAAAAAGTGTTGCAGCTTCCATTATTGTTGGGTTAAAAATAATAATTAAATAAATCCCTATAAGCAAGGTAAATAAAATGAGATAAGCAATAGCCCATTTCATCTGCCTTTCAGAAATAATACCTGCTGTAAGCGCCCTATCGTTTCTATCTGCTTTTTGGTCAGTGCCTTTTTGATAATCTCCTAAATCATTTGCAAAATTACTTAATATTTGCAAAAGCAATGCTACTAAAAGTGTTAAAATAACCAAGCCGTAGTGGATCGAGTATTCAGATAGTATGGCAATGCCTGCTGCCATCAATGGCCCTGAAAGTGCCAAAGGCAATGTTTTTAGTCTGGCAGCTATGATCCATTTTTTCATTAATACTTTGCAAAGATACTTGAATATAGTATTTAAAGGCCTTTTGCGTGTAAAAGAAAAAAAGAAGCCTTTTTTGTTCCACCTTTTTGGGGTAACCTGCCGATTTTTTTTGGATAAGTTTTATATTTCTGTTTACCGCTATCAGTATCATCGAATTTGGCTTAGCCAATGTGCTAACCGGCCCAATCTTCTCTATCTAAGCTTCGGTATTGTATGGCTTCTGCAAGGTGTTCTACTTGAATATCTTGCGATGCAGCTAAATCTGCAATGGTTCGGGCTACTTTCAATATTCTATCATAAGCACGGGCAGATAGGTTTAGCCTGTTCATAGCTGCTTTTAGCAAAGCTTGGCCAGCGGTGGTAATAGGGCAGACTTCTTTTACTTGATTGCTAGGCATCTGTGCATTGCAATGAACAGTTTCTTGGGCTTCAAAACGCAGGCTTTGTATTTCTCGGGCTTTTATAACCCTTTTGCGCACCATATCACTGGTTTCGTTATTTTTATTTCTGCTAGATAATTCATCAAAACTAACAGGTGTAACCTCTATATGAATATCGATTCTATCTAACAAAGGGCCACTTATTTTTGATAAATAGCGCTGCACTATTCCGGGGCCACAAACACACTGCTTATCGGGGTGATTATAATAGCCACAAGGGCAAGGATTCATGCTAGCAACAAGCATAAAACTACTGGGGTATTCGACCGAAAAACTTGCTCTGCTGATGGTTACTTTTCTATCTTCTAAGGGCTGCCGCATTACTTCTAACACAGATCTTTTAAACTCTGGCAGTTCGTCTAAAAAAAGCACTCCATTGTTTGCCAAAGATATTTCGCCTGGTTGTGGAATATTTCCCCCTCCCACTAAAGCTACATCGCTGATAGTGTGGTGGGGAGATCTAAATGGACGAGTGGCTATTAAGCTACTGTTGTCACCTAGTTTACCTGCCACAGAGTGTATTTTTGTGGTTTCTAATGCCTCGTGCAGGCTCATGGGCGGCAGAATGCTAGGCAAACGCTTGGCCAACATTGTTTTGCCTGCTCCTGGAGGGCCAATTAAAATAATATTATGTCCACCAGCTGCAGCAATTTCCATAGCGCGTTTAATATTTTCTTGTCCTTGAACATCGCTAAAATCGCTGCTAAAACGATCTTGATTTTTTTCAAAATCGCCACGTGGGTCAGATATGCAAGGTTCTAATTTTATTTCGTTGTTTAGAAAATTAACGACTTCTTCTAAATTTTTGAGACCGTAAACGTTTAAGTCTTTTACAATAGCAGCTTCTTTGGCATTTTGTTCAGGAAGTATAAAACCAGTAAAACCATCCTTTTGGGCCTGTATAGCAATGGGCAAAGCACCTTTTATTGGCATTAGGCCGCCATCTAGGCTCACTTCGCCCATGATTAAAAATTTTTCTAAAGGTTTTATGTCAATAATTTCTCCACTTGCTGCCAATACTCCAATTGCAATTGTAAGATCGTAGGATGAGCCCTCTTTTTTCATATCAGCGGGCGCCATATTTACCACAATTTTTTTGTGTGCATAATCTAAACCTAGGTTTTTAAATGCGGTTTCTATGCGAAGCCAACTTTCAAGAATGGCCTTGTCGGGCAATCCTACTAAATTAAATCCAGGCTTGCCCGCCCCAGTATTGGTTTCTACTGTGATGGTGTATGCATTTACGCCATACACGGCAGATCCATAAGTTTTTACAAGCATACTGCAATTTTAACCTTTTTTTAATCAATTTAAAATTTATAAAATCCCATTTTGTAATCAAAGTAAATAAAACCCCTTTTTTAGGGGATGAATACTCAACTTAAAAAAACTATAAAATGTTAGAAAGAAAGTTTATCTTTTGGTAAAAAATGATAAAAAAATTTATATCGTTAAGCGTATTCGTCAAATGGCTGGCTAATTTTTAGCTGTTTCATTCAATTGGGCAAAAAGCAGGCTGATTATTTTTATCGGCTGATTTATTTACCATTTTAATAAAAATACCTAATTGCAACCGCAAAAGCCCAAAAATAGTCTTACAAGTAATGCCAATAAATGAATCAACATTAGGAAAGCTGTTGGTTTTTTTAAAGAGCCAATGCCAAAGCCCTACGCCTCAATTTTAAGCACCCCTAAATTTAAACAAAAATATGAGCATGCAACAAAATTAGATGTCTTAAAACGCCTCTAATGAAGCCGTTTTTTTCTCCTAAAATTGAGCTTTTGTGTTTTTTTGAGAGCTTGTGCAACAGGCGCTGCTGTTAGTGGCTGGTGTTATTTATCGAGTTGAAAAATGATTAGTTTTCGTTGTTAAGGCCCTTGGCATAAATTATTTTCAATTTTAATTCCTCACTATAGTCGTCTTCGTAAATTATTGAGTTGATTATTTCAAAAAGTAAATCTTTATCAATTCTGTTGTCTGCTACGTCCACAGCAACGTTTTCCATTTCGGCAATAAAACGTTCTGTTCTGAATGAACAATTATTGATTTCCAAGAAATAAGCAGATAATACAATTGATGCTCTTTTATTTCCATCTTGGAAACTATGATTTTTGTTAATTGAGAAGAATAGGTGCGTAATTTTATGTTCCAATTCTGGATAATAAAAATCATTTTGAACATGTTCGATAACACTGTCCAATAAGCCTATATTCAAAATGCCTAATGCCCCTCCTGATTGATTTATTATTTCGTCATGAACTTTTATAGCATGTGTAGTGTCAAAATATGCAAATGCCATTTTATCGATCTTTTAATCGTTTAAAAACATCCAACAGGTCAGGATTTTCAATTACTCTTTGCAAGAGGTCTTTACTTTTATCACCTAAAAATCTGTTGTAGTCCGCTGCACTTAATGAATTGATATAGGGTTTAAGCCTTTCATGAATAATATTCCGTAAACCATAGTCTCGGCTTGCCATTTTACTTCTTGCATCTTCAATTTGTGGTATCCAAAATCGTTGTTTTGAAAACTCATCTATCAATTCGTCTAATTCAGTTGGTTGCAGGTTTCTGTTTAGTTTTTCAGACTTTAATTTCATTACATCTGCTATCCCCACTTCAAATGAAGCAATCAGCCTAAGAACTTCAGAATACATAGTGTCCCTCATGTTTTCCTTTTCTTCTAACCTCAGTATCACTTTATATTCAGCCGATTTTTCAAGAAAAATGGCTTTGTAAATTGCATCAGTATAAACAGCATATTTGTAGTTACCCATTTCCAAATATTTGTTTAATGCTTCTGTAAACTCTTTTCTATAAGCTGGTTCACGAGCCATCGCAATTAAAAAATCTTCTTCACGTTGATTGATAAACTTTGTTGAGCCACCTAATTTGTGATTAAGTGTATCTATCACAATGTCTAATATTTTACTTCGTAATGCTTTAGCTTTTTCACTTTCGGTTAGCAGCATGCCTAAATTTAAAAATGAACGAAAATTGAAAATCCCAAGTTGAGGAGCTTTAGCTCCTTCTTGCAACATCCAACTAAATTCTTCTTTAAATTCTTTGAGTGCTTTCCCTTTTAGATTTACATAACCATTATGCTTTAATTCTTCCTCGTTTTGAGATAAATATCTGTCTATGGTCGAATTGTCTATGGCATAAAAGTCTGCAATTTGTTGCCGTGTAAATTTGTATTCACCTTGAAAAAGCATGCCTGTAATACCCAAGTAAGTTTGAATGTTCTCTACAGCTTTTTTATTGTTAAGTATATTTTGTCGGTCAATTGCCGAAACTGTTAAATCTTTCATATATCCTAATATTGTTGAAAGGTTTTAATGTTTCCCTTACATATGAGGGAAACAATCCGTAATGTATTGTATTTCAATGGATTTAGTGGTCTTAAAGTTTTCATCACCCTTCGTGTATTTGCTTTTTACTGTAACGGTTTAATGGTTGTTGTGTCGGTTTTTAGCTTGTCTATAACGGCAGTCTGTCTAAATACTCCACAAACATACTCAAACAATCGGATACTTGCCTTTAAAATTTTCCAACCATGCATTTCTAAGCGCCTTGGTTTGAGTACTTAGACAGTTTGACGTTTTGCAGCTTCAAGAAGTGGCGATTTTTACCATCCCGTATGTACGGGATTGATGCGGAGAACCAAAATTTGATTAACAATCCCGAAACTTTGGGAAAGGAAATCGCTGAAAAAACCAACTTTTTGCAAGAAAAAAAAGAAGGTAATTTATTTCTCTCAAAATTAATAAAACCCAATAACGATAACTCCATAAGGGGCAGACAATATTCGGTTTCGTTCAACGGGAGTTTCATGGCTTGGCAATGTGTGTGGCTGTGAAGCGTTGGCATTTGTCAAAGGTTTATATTCGTCAAAGTTGATACTTGTTCTAATGTTTCAATTGCTCTTTTTAAATCATTTTGGAAAATTGGTGTATAAACATCATAATGAGAACCAGGATTGAATATATGTGTCCGCATTAAATCAAGGTCTTGTATTAGAGAAGTTGGGAGTCCGTTCATTCTAGCTACTGCTCTTGATTTTCCAATTAATGAACTTAAGTTTAGTGGTTTGAAATTTCTGTCATACTGATTTCTCTTTGGAACATATTCGTACACAAAACATTCAGTCGCTTTGCGTAAATGATTTGCTGATGCTGCAAATTCTTTTTGTTTGAAAAAACTTTTTGCTCTTTCTAAATTGGTTTTTGATTTCAGAATTAATGGTTTGCTTTTGCCATTATCTGAATCCTCATACATTTCTAATTTCAACCAATCGCCTCCTTTATTTCTTGCATTGATTTTACCCTGTGCCAATTCAAAGAAATACCTATCGTGTGTCAGCATTATGAGTTGGTAATCGTTCACGTATCTATCAAGTAAAATATTGAGAACAATATCTCGATTGCTCATATCTAAACTCAAAAGCATATCGTCAATGACCAAGACTTTCAGTTGGGCCTGAATAGGGCGATTAGTCCAATCTTCAATGATAGCAAGCCTAATAGAAAGTCCTATGCTTGTCCATTTGGCTTCATTTAAAAATGTATGTGGACGCTTTACAGCATTTCGTTTTCCGTTGTAAATTGGTATTTTCAATTCAATGATTGGATCTTCCCAACCTAAATCGTCTGCGGTTACATTTACTTTTGAAAAAGTGTATTCTAATTTGATTTCAAAATTCTGTTGAAAGTCATTGGTAAGAATAGTATTTGCTCTTGTAATTATGCTTTGTAAATACGTTTTCAATTTAGTGTTCCACTTTTTTAAGTCTCTTTCGTACTTCTGATATTTCTTAAAATCCTTTTTTACCGCTTCCTCTGCGTGGTGTTGCATTGTAGGATTTGAAAACACCATTTTATCAATTTCATCAAAGTCTTTGACTTTAGCAGGACCTTTTTTTAACTCTTTTAAAACATCACCAACACTTTTTGTACTGTTGATACTCGCAATAAGTATGTATGGAAAAATCTCATCTTCAAACCAACCGAAAAGATTATTTTCTTTAGAATGTTTTAGATTGTGTAACCTAAAAATTACTCTGTAATTGATAAAATCACTTGCCATACCGCTTTCACGAATAGCTGAATTTCCCATATTGGCGACAATGTTGTTTACATTTCCATCAACATAATATTCAATAGGATTTCCTGCATTGTCTTTCAAAATCATTTTGATGAAAGCAGGTTGGTTAGCTTTTGCGTGTATGTTTACCAAACCAAATTCAGTTCCTTTTACAAAATATTTCTCTACATCAAATTCGTTGATTTTAAACGCACTTTCAAGCAAAGTATAGATTGACCAATAAATGGTGGATTTACCACTTCCATTTTCACCGTAAACCAATAAGTTTTTTCCATCTATTTTTAGCAAAGGGCTTTTAGGGTCTTGCTTTGGGAAAAACTTAAAGTTGCTTATATGTAGTTCGTGTAGTTTCATAACTAACTCGTTGCTGCGTTAATTCTTGCAATGGTTTCACTTCTGCTACTGGCTACCAAAATACGGTTGCGAATAGCATTGTCTTTTTGTTGCAACTCGTAATACACTTTTTGGATAACGGCTTTTGGGTCTTCTGCTTTGGTAATATCTGGGAAAGCTTTTTCGGTTACAAATTGCAACACATCTATTTCTTTGGCTTTCATCTCTTCACCAAAATAGAGTTCGTACACCATCATATTCGCCAAGTCTTCAAAAACTTGACTTACGGATTGATTACTTGCTTTTTCTAAAACAGCCTCTTGTGTTGGTTCATTTAGATAGATTAAATATTCTGCAATATTCTCAAAGGGTTTTCTTGCTGCTTCAGACAATTCAGGGATTGGCAATTGTTCTACAAATATTTTTGACCATTGATTTGTTCCAACACCTGTTGAAGATGAAACTTTATCTAAATACCATTCCATTGTTTTGGAATTCAAAACTGTCATCAAATATTTATTGCAATGACTTGTCATTATATATGCTGGTGCTGTTACGTGCATACCCTTGTTGTCAAATGCAAAAGCAGGCTTGTCAGAGATAGAAAGCCATACAAGTTTTTCACCTTCAAATGCATCAACGTAAGCACAATTTCGCAAGTTAGTCCAATGTTGACCTTGGTCCGATCTATCAATAAGAGTTTGGATTTCTCCTTTATTATTAGGTTTTACTAATTCTGATTCTTTATCTCTATATTTTAAGAGATGCTTGTAAATAGCTGGATAGTCACTTTCTACTTGAATACGGTCTTTTTCTTTAGTTCCGTTATGAGGAAAAAGAACATATTTATCATTAAAGGAATAACCGTATTTTTTTATCTCACGACCTCTTAAAAGTGGTTTAATTATTTCTGAATTTTTCGTATTTATTTTATTAAAAGCATTGCGCTGCTCGTCTGTAATAGAGAAAGCATCATTAAGACCAGTAAGAAAACCCCTGTTAAATTCAATCTTCCAATCTTTTAGTTGTTTTCCAGTTTCTGCAATTTTGTTTTTTATTTCGTAGTCAGATTTAGAAAGTATTACCCAACTTTCATTTGATAAATTATTGAGTAAAATTCCATTTTCATCCTTTAAATATACCTCTATTCGGGTAATATGTGATGCGTATCTTTTTAAATATTTTTCAATTTGAACGGTAAAAAAATCTTGTGTTTTTTTATTCTTAAATAAGGTTTTACCTGTATTTATTTGAATTATCATATCTTTTTAACCATTATCTTCTAAATCATTGTGATTATCTCCACCCAAACTATAGTAATTGTTTTCTTCATCTTCGCTTCCTACAATTTCTTGCTCATCATCTAGGTCAGAGCCGGGCACATCCAAATCATCGCCCGACATATCTTCCTCAAAATCCTTTTCATTTCTTGTCCCAACTTTTTGGTTATTACTTTTTAGTTTAGTAATGTTTTCAGGGTCTATATCTTGTTCTTCTTTATCGTGATTATAAATATCCTCATTTACTGGATAGGGTTGATAACCAGGAAAATTAATCCGCTTGCTGCTTTCTGAGTCCTTGTTTGGTAGGATATTTGATTTGTTTTTTCGTGTCATGACTTTTTTTTTTAGATCCCAACTTATTAGAGGTATTTTTAAGTTTTTACTCTTTGATGCTAAACTTATTTTCATCTGTTAGTTTTTTATATAACAGGAATATCTTTTTTGCACTGCAAATATAAATACATAATTTGCCTGCTTTGTTACACAATTGTAGTTATGAATTACATAAATGATGATTTAAGAAAAGTAGAATGTTTTACAAAGCGCTAAGTTTTTATACCTTGAAGATGGTTTTTTATATAAAACAATTTGCATTATAAGTTAATTTTAAATTCCTATTCAAATAGCATTTCCTTTGTATACCTTATCACTTATATTTGTAGCATCAAATGGCAAATAAAATTTTAGTAACGGGCGGCCTAGGCTATATTGGTTCGCACACAGTGGTTGCACTTGCCGATGCTGGTTTTGAACCTGTTATTGCAGATAATTTGAGTAATTCCAATAAAAATGTATTGGATAGAATAGAAAAAATTTGCCAAAAAACCATTGCATTTTATGAAATTGATATTGCTAACGAAAGTGCTTTAATTGATTGTTTAAAAAAAGAAAATATTCAAGCGGTTATTCATTTTGCAGCTTACAAAGCAGTAGGCGAATCAGTCCTGTACCCATTAAAATATTATAAAAATAATCTTGGCGGATTAATTTCACTCCTCTCTTGTATGCAACAGCAAAATATTCGCAATTTAATATTTAGCAGCAGTTGCACTGTTTATGGCGAGCCAGACTTTTTGCCTGTTACAGAGCACTCTTTAGTAAAATTGGCCACCTCTCCCTATGGTGCTACCAAACAAATGGGAGAAAATATTATTAAAGATACCAAAATATCCAGTATTGCATTGCGGTATTTTAATCCCATTGGCGCGCATGAGTCTGCCATTATTGGCGAAATGCCCTTGGGTGTGCCCAATAATTTAGTGCCTTATATCACCCAGTCTGCTATTGGCAAGCGAGGAGCATTAGTGGTAAACGGAAATGACTATTCTACAAAAGACGGCACTAATATTAGAGACTATGTTCATGTAATGGATTTGGCAGAAGCTCATTTGGCGGCATTAAAATACCAATTGGCAACACCTAAAGATTTTGAAGTTTTTAATATTGGAACAGGTAAGGGCAATTCTGTTTTAGAAATAATCAATACATTCGAAAAAATAAATAGTTTAACAATTAATTATAGCATTGGGCCAAGAAGAGAAGGTGATGTAGTGGCAGTATGGGCAGATGTAGAAAAAGCAGCAAACCTATTGGGATGGAAAGCAAAACGAACATTGGCAGAAAGCCTTAAAAGTGCTTGGCAATGGGAACAGTATGCTGCTAATCTCTAATCTTTTTTATTCAATTTTTTTGCAATAAATTCTATTAAATAGATTAGTAAAAATCCGCCAAGGGCTGCGATTATTGCCAGGATTAACTGCTCATCACTCCATATGTTTTTTTGAATAAATGGAACATTTTCTCCATGAGAGTTTATTCTAAATTCGGTAGTTGTTTTCCAAGGCCATATTTTATAAAGTGAGCCTACTAAAAAACCAGTCAAAACCGCAATAGTGGTATTGTTATAATGGTCTAATATCCATTTTAGAAAGCGAGAGAAACTTAATAAGCCGATTGCTGCACCTGCTATAAATGTACCTAAAATTATAATATCTCTATTTACTAACGCTGCTAATATGGTATGATAAGCGCCAAGAATGAGCAATAAAAAACTGCCAGAAATGCCAGGCAAAATCATCGCACAAATGGCAATTACACCACATATAAAAATATATAACAATGAGTTAGAATCCCCTAATTGTGGCATTAATGAAATGGCTAAAACCAGCAATGTGCCGCCAATTAATCCCAAAATGGCCTGCCAATTCCATGATGATACTTGCTTGCCCACATATAATATACTTGCAATGATTAAACCAAAGAAAAATGCCCATGTCAATATAGCTTGATTGGTGAGGAGATGAGTCATTAGTTTTGCTAAACTAATAATGCTTGTAGCGATACCCAGTATTAAAAATGCTAAGAAATTGCCATCTATTTTTTTCCAAACGGCTGTAATCCCTTGTGTTTTAAAAAGTTTTATTAAAGAAAAGTTAACAGCATTAATGGCAGACAAGAGCCTATCATATATACCTGCAATAAATGCAATAGTGCCTCCAGACACACCAGGTACCACATCTGCTGCGCCCATCGCCATTCCTTTTAATAAGATAATAAGATATTGTTTCATTTGCCTGCTAATATTTTGTGGCGCAAAGAAAAACCAATTTTTATATAAAATGCGTTTTTACAGAATATAAAATATTTTTTCACGCTTGCCAATAGTTGCTTTTGCCACCCTATCACATGCTGCATCATTATAGGGATTAAAATCTAATAGTATTGTTGCATTTTTATCAATATTTTTTATCTCTATAACGCCATCTATAAAAGTGCTTGCACAGCCAATGCTCATGTTTTTTATTAATTCTTTTATAATGTTTACAGTAAATTTTTCACCGCTTTTAGCAGTGCCACTGCCACTGCCCGTAATAGAAAAAACATCTCCTTGCACACCAATACCAGCATCTTTTGTTTTTGTAATCACTCTGTTGCAACTCCACAAAATTACTTTTTTGGCATTATCAATTATATTGGCATCATTTATCTTAACTTCCCATTGATTGTCTGCTGTTCTTGTAATGCTTTTTGTGCCAATGATGTGGTACATGTCTTTCCCATTGCCACTGCGATATTGGTTGCTGTCTAAGGCCATTAAAGTAAGCACACTGCCTATCTCCATAAATGGTTTGCTCAATATGCCATAAATTTTTCCAGCCCGGTACCGGCCATCTAAGCAAAGCATGCCAAAGGGAGATTTAGCACCTAAAAGACCAAAGTCTATTATAAAATGAATACCATCATTGGTATTAAAATTACTGTCTAATACAATTATTTTGGTGGCAGCTGGAATTACTTTAGCGCTATCATTGGTTTTGTAAATACTTGCAAAATCATTGCCACATAAAAATAACGCATTCATTTCGGTTTCTGCTTGTCCATTATCTGCACCAGTATTGATGGCAATTTCTATCTCCTTTTTATCTTTTTTACAAGCAACAATACTAATTATTGCAAAGCAGAAGATAAGGCTATTGCGTTTACTTGCATAAAGTAAACTAAGGATTGACGGCAGCAATATTTTTATACTTTTCATACATTCTATCTATTATTTTAACAATATTTTTACAAGTTAATTTTATTTCATTTTCTTTTATAATAAGGGGTGGAGCTATTCGCATAGATGTTTCATTAAATAGAAACCAATCAACATGTATGCCATTTGCAATACACTCGTCAATAACCAAGTGATTAAAATCTTTATCTTCAAAATCTATGGCTAGCCATAAGCCTATTTGCCGGATTTCTTTTATAGCAGTGTGCTGTATGTTTTTCTTAAATAAAATACCTTTTGCATCTGCTTGTGCTACCCAATTGTTCTTATTTAAAAGCTGCATCCCTGCAAGTGAAGCTGCGCAGCTTACTGGATGGCCGCCAAATGTAGAAATATGTCCAAGAGGAGGATTATTGGTAAACAAGTTTAATAAGGTATTATTTGCCACTAAGCAAGCCAATGGCATACCTGCCCCAAATGCTTTTGCCAATACCAATATATCTGGCACAATACCGAAGTGTTCAAAGGCAAAAAACTTTCCCGTTCTGCCCATACCAGATTGTATTTCATCTAATATTAGCAAACATCCCATTTTTTCGCAGCGTTTCTTGATGGCTTTGATGTATGTTAAATCTGCTGTATAAATGCCTCGCTCTGCTTGCACAAGTTCGATGATTACGGCAGCTGTTTTAGAGGTAATTTGCGAAACATCAGCCATATTATTTTGCTCAATAAAAGAAATATCGGGCAAAAGTGGTTCGTATTTTTCTTTAAAATAAGTATCGCTCATTAGGCTCAATGCGCCATGTGTGCTGCCGTGATAGCTATATTTTTGGGCTATAAAATGGCTTCTACCCGTCTTTTTTTTAGCCAATTTCATGGCAGCTTCTATCGCTTCTGACCCACTGTTTACAAAATAAACTTTATCTAATTGTGATGGCAATATTTCGCACAATGCTTTGGCTAGCTGCACTTGGGGTGCTTGTATATGTTCGCCATAAACCATAGTGTGCAAGTATTTGCTTGCTTGTTTTTGTATGGCTTTTACTACTTTTGAATTACAGTGTCCTAAGCTGCTAACAGAAATACCTGATATCAAATCAATATATTTTTTACCTCTACTATCCCAAAAGTAGCAGCCTTTTGCTTTTTTTATTTGAATGGCAAGAGGATTATCAGAGGTTTGGCCTAAATGAGCAAAAAATAATTCGCGCTGATTCATTTTAGTATTTTACAACTGATTTGAGATAAAGGCATCTGCCATTTTTTTGCCCTCTCTTATTGCATAGTTTGTGCCCCTGTCTTCTGGGTATATTTGTGCCATAGAATTAATGTAAATATTTTCTATCGGGCTTTTCCATTTTGGTATTAAAGTACTGTAGTTTTTTACTACAAGTGGTTGACTAAAAGGTTCGCGCCATACATGATAATCTAAAATAGCGCTGCTATCAAAATCAGGAAACATCCTTTGAATGTATGGCAATGCATAATCTAACACTTCTTTGTCTTTCATCTTATACATGGCTTCGTCTGTTGGCAAATATTTGCTCATATACACAATGTGTTTGCCTTGATAGCTTTCTTTAGGTTCAAAATTAGTGTGTTCTATAATGCCAACAAACGGAAAATCGGGGTCATTTACATTTAGCCAATAAATATCAGATAGGCTTTTTGATAATTGCAACACAAGGCAAACATTGCCAATATAACTAATGCTTTTTAACTCATCTAAGTAATATAATGGAGCAATTTTATACAACAAATCTGCGGTGATAGGCAATGGCGTTGTCATTATAATTTTATCAAACTGAGTTTGAATACCATTTTTATCTACAATACTGTGATTGTTTTCTAAAACTGATACAGGTGTATTCAGATGAATAATACCCCCATTATTAATAATTTCTTCTTTTATTTTTGTAGCTAGTTTTGCAAATCCTCCCTTAAAATAAGCCAAATTTTCTGCTCCTTTTTCGCCTCTGCTGCCACCCCTTAATTTTAATTTATTCCAAAACCAAACTGCAGAAATTTCTGTTGCATATCTTCCAAATTTGCCCTTGAGCAATGGCTCCCAAACTACTTGATATGCCTTTAACCCACAAATATTTTTAAGCCATTCTATCGCAGTTTTTGATTCTAGTTTTTTCCAATCTTTAACCATTCTTACCGCCAAAACCACAAAACCTAGCCTAATGCGACTAATGAAGGGAACTGCTTTAAATTTTAATAAATCTAAAGGGGAAGAGAGTTTAAAAAAATTATTTGCATAATACATCCCTGTGCGTGTGGGCCTTATTAATATTTGGTCTTCTAAGTTTAAATCTTTGATTAAATTCATCACATGCTTATCGTTTGTAAACCAATGATGGTAAAATTTTTCTAATTCTACACCGCCAACTTCAAAGCATCCTGCCAAGCCGCCCACTTCTGCATCTCGCTCAAAAATTTCTACTTCATAACCTGCTTTCGATAAGTAATAGCCTAAACTAAGGCCTGTATACCCGCCACCTATTATACCTATTTTTTTCATATTTTATTAAAAACCCATTTTGTCTTTTACTATATAAAGGGGCCTTTTTTTAATTTCTCCATATATCCTTCCTATATACCCACCAATAATACCCAATACTATTAAAATAATGCCCCCAATTAGCAATACAGATAGCATTAGCATGGTCCAGCCTGGCTCGTAATTTTCTGTAAACAAACGCATATATAAGGCATAAATAATTCCGATAAATGCAATCACAGAAGTAATAAAACCTAAGAAAGTAGCTATTTTTAAAGGGATATTGCTAAAAGATAAAATGGCATCACTTGCCAATTTTAGCATTTTTTTCAATGGATATTTTGTGTCTCCAGCAAATCGTTCCTCTCTGTCGTATAGCACATAAGTTTGGTTAAATCCTATCCAAGCAACCATACCCCTAACAAAACGGTAGAGCTCACGCATTTTTAAAAACTCATCGAGGGCTGCTCTGCTCATAAGCCTAAAATCGCCAGTATCAATTGGAATTTCTACATCAGAGAGCCTATTTATAATTTTATAAAAATATTTTGCAGTAATAAGTTTAAAATGTGTTTCGCCTGCCCTTTCTCTTCTTTTGCCAAAAACAACATCAAAACCTTCTTCCCATTTGTTTATAAATTCTAAGATTACTGTGGGAGGATCTTGCAAATCTGCATCAATTACTACTGCAGCATCGCCTTTACAATGGTCTAAACCAGCAGTGATTGCTAATTGGTGGCCAAAATTTCTGGCAAATGATATTAGTTTTATCCTTTTATCTTTCAGGGCTGTTTCTTTTACCAATTGATGGGTTTTATCTTTACTACCATCGTTTACATATATAATCTCATAATCATATTTACTAGTGATGGTTTGCAATACCTCAGAAAGCTTTTTATGGGTGGTTTCAAAAACCTCCTCTTCATTATAGCAAGGTACCACAATAGATATTAATTGCATAGTGCAAAACTAACTAAAATATACGAACTTTTTCGTATTGATACATCTTTAGGCTGAGGCTATTTTTGCCTTATATAAATCAAAAATATAAAACATCATGAAAAAACATTTTTACATCTTTTGCTTACTTAGCAGTACACTATTATTTATGGGTTGCCCATACAGTTCTAAAGTAACCTTCGAAGACCAGCCCACTGAGAAAGTAAATGAGGCCTATTTTGGAAATTATGAGAAAAAAGGGTCTACAACATACACCTATGAGCTTCTAAAAGAAACATCAAAAACATACCTTATTAAAGAAAAAAGCAATACAGGCACAAGCGTTTATTATTATATTGGTTATATAATAAAAATTGATGAAACAGATTTTTTAATCACCTACGAAAAACCAAAAGAAGGAAAAGAAATATCAAAATATTATTTCTATAAATTTGAAGGATCCAAATCTGGCAGCATGTTTACCTTATCTGAAGTTACTGAAAATATAAAAGAGCAGTTTAATGATCCAAAAGAACTCAGAAATTATTTTAAAAAATATAAAGACATAAGTTTTTTCTATGACAAAACAGAAACTAAATATTATCGACTAGATTAAGAATTAGGTAATAAAAAACTAAATCCTGTAATTGTATTACAGGATTTTTTGTTGTTGTTGGGTAAAAACTTTGCTGTAAAATTTATAAAAGATTTATATATTGTGGAATCTGGGATAATTGAACTCCTGCTATTACCTTTGCACATAATGGCAATTTCAAAAAACATCAAAGAGATTTTACAAAACTTGGGTATAAAACCCAATAATGAGAGCGTTTTTACTGGTAATTCGTGGATTACGGCATTAAATACAGAAACAAAAAAAATTATAAGTCCTGTTGATGGGCAGCACATTGCAAACATTGTTTTTGCCAGCGAAACAGAATATGAGGCCATTTTAAAAAGGACATCATCTGCTGCCAAAGAGTGGAAAAAAATACCGGCACCGCAGCGTGGTGAAATTGTGCGACAATTTGGCGATTTGCTTCGCCAAAATAAAACTCAGCTAGGCACCCTTGTTTCTTATGAAATGGGTAAGAGCCTTTCTGAAGGTTTGGGCGAAGTGCAAGAAATGATTGATATATGCGATTTTGCTGTAGGGCTAAGCAGGCAGCTTTATGGATTAACTATGCATAGCGAGCGACCCAATCATAGAATGTATGAGCAATGGCATCCGCTTGGTGTAGTAGGTATTATTAGTGCATTTAATTTTCCGGTGGCTGTATGGGCATGGAATGCAATGATAGCAGCAGTATGCGGTAATGTCAGTATTTGGAAACCATCAGAAAAAACACCCTTATCGGCCATAGCTTGTATGCAATTACTGCGTAATGTTTTGGTAAAAAATAATTTACCCGAAGGAGTGTTTACACTCATAAATGGCGACTATAAAATAGGGCAAAAAATGGCAGAAGACAGCAGAATAGCCCTCATTTCTGCCACTGGAAGTACGCGAATGGGAAAAATAGTGGCAGAAATTGTAGGCAAAAGATTAGGCAAATCTCTATTAGAATTGGGTGGAAATAATGCCATTATCATTACAGCCTTTGCCAATTTAGACATGGCGATAAAAGCTACTTTTTTTGGCGCTGTGGGCACCGCTGGGCAGCGCTGCACGACCACAAGACGCTTAATTGTGCACGAATCGCAGTATGACAAAGTAATTAAATTATTGGTAAAAGGTTATAAGCAACTTAGTATTGGCAATCCGCTTGATGAAAAAAATCATTGTGGCCCACTTATAGATACCCTAGCTGTAGACAGTTATTTAGATGCAATTGCTGCTGTGAAAAAAGAGGGTGGAAAACTGCTTTATGGTGGAAAAGTGCTTAGTGGCAAAGGTTATGAGTCTGGCTGTTATGTGTTGCCGACTATTGTGGAGGCAAAAAATCAGTATAAAATGGTGCAACACGAAACCTTTGCACCCATTCTTTATGTAATGAAATATAAAAATCTAGCAGAAGCCATTGCCATGCAAAATGACGTAAAACAAGGGCTTAGCTCAGCTATTTTTACTGATAATGTACAAGAGGCAGAAATGTTTTTAAGTAATATTGGCTCAGATTGTGGCATAGCAAATGTAAATATTGGCACAAGTGGAGCTGAAATAGGTGGTGCTTTTGGTGGCGAAAAAGAAACTGGAGGTGGCAGAGAATCTGGCTCAGATTCATGGAAAGCATATATGCACAGACAAACCAATACCATCAATTATGGTGATAGTTTGCCTTTGGCTCAAGGAATCAAGTTTGATCTTTAAAAAGTTGCTGTTGTATTTTTCAAATTATGGCGTCTTAAACCCTTCACCGCTTAAGTCTTCTTCGATACATTGCGCTAGTGCGCAACACTCAGAATGTCTTTTCGCTGGGTATTGATTTACGTCATACCTCACTTTATGCTATCCGTGCTTTTCGCTAAACAGCACTTTGCGCTGGACAGCACTTTACGTCAGGTTGAGTGTTTTTATGAGCGATGAGCGAAATAAAAATGTATCGAAACCAGAGTAAATTGGAATTTTCACCGCTTAAGTCTTCTTCGATACATTGCGCTAGTGCGCAACACTCAGAATGACTTTTCGCTGGGCAGTGCTTTACGTTAGGCCTCACTTTATGCTATCTGTGCTTTCCGCTAAACCACACTTTGCGCTGGGCAACCCTTTACGTCAGGTTGAGTGTTTTTATGAGCGATGAGCGAAATAAAAAAGTATCGAAACCAAAGTAAAGCAAGTGGAAATTTTCACCGCTTAAGTCTTCTTCGATACATTGCGCTAGTGCGCAACACTCAGAATGACTTTTCGCTGGGCAGTGCTTTACGTCATGCCTCACTTTATGCTACCCGTGCTTTTCGCTAAACCGCACTTTTCGCTGGGAAGTGTTGCAAACTTCTATTCAATTGTGTTTCAAAAAGGGTATTATAAATAGAGAAATTTGAATGTGCAGAACCATAATGGGCCTTTTGAAAAAATTGAGTGTCTTTTGTAGTTCATACTAAACATATAGGATGCTTAAAATTTATCGGCAAAAAGTTATTTTTTGGCATTATTTTTTATGCTTTTTAAATACAGTTGCTCTACTTTATCGCGTGCCCAAGGTGTTTTTCGTAAAAATGTTAAGCTAGATTTAATTGAAGGATTTTGGTTAAAGCTATTAATTTTAATTTGATATCCCAATTTTTCCCATCCGTACTCTTTTACCAAATGTTCTAAAATGGCTTTCAGGGTTAAACCATGCAATGGATTATTTAATTGAGACATGGATGCAAAAATAATTAATTTATTGGTTTTTAAACTTTGTTATGAAATTATTGGATTAACAAAAAATAACACGGTAGATTAAAACACCTTTACCAATTTTGCTAGAGTATTAGAATATACATCGAGAATAGCTATTTTAAAGCAGATAATTTAATCCCAGTTTTACATCTTCAATCGTTTAGTAAAGGAAAAGAACTTGACTCAAGACTCAATTTTTTAACACCTATCCGAAATAAAAAGTGTAAAAATTGTTAATGTAACCATTTCTGTAACTTAGGTGGAAGAAGGATAACAAAAATTGAAACCGATACAAAAAAAGCCTCTCATCTCTGAAAGGCTTTGTTTTTGTGGGCTCCCCAACCTGGGCTCGAACCAGGGACCTAGTGATTAACAGTCACTCGCTCTAACCAGCTGAGCTATTGAGGAATGTTTTCCTTAAAAGGGATGCAAAAGTAAAAACCTAATCCCATTTTTGCAAGAAAAATTTTATATATTTTTTAATTCCCTTTTTAACCCTAAAATACCTTGCCTTGGCGCTATTAAATTTTAAATGTAAATGTTATTGTTCCTTTGCGCAAATCGTCATCCGAAAAGTTGGATTGAAACTCTGTTTTTCTTGCTAATTTTTCTGCAAGATCTCTCAATTGTGGGCTGTTAGAAGATCCTCTGGCAACATCTGTTTTTACCACTTTACCTGTTCTATCTACCCATATATCTACTATTACAGTTCCATTTACATTAAATTCATCATCATTACTAGGTTGTTTTGTAATTTTTCTTCCACCTAAATTATAGTTAGTCATTCCCCAGCCTTTTCCAGCAGATGTCCCTCCTCCGCTGCCAGATGTTCCGCTACCACCTGTTTCATTGCCACCTGCTTGACCAGTTGGGCTGCCTGCATTGCCTGCATTGGTGCCTGCTCCTGTTCCTGAAGTTTTAGGCTTGTTTAAGCTACCAAGTATATCGCTTAAGTCTTCATCTAGTTTGGGTTTTGGGTCTGGTTTGTTTTCTACTTTTTTCTTATTTTTTTGAGTTTTTATTGCCACTGCATCGGGGTCGTCTTGCGATATAATTGGGTCATCTACTTGCTCTTGATTGGTGCTTGATTTTTGCTGTTTAGCACTTGCTTGAGCACTAGGCCCTCCAGCATCGGGCTGTCCTAAACTCACTGCCACACCACCTCCACCTTCTAAGTCTTCGGGTTTTGGCATATTGCTAAAAGCAACTATAAACAATAAAGCTATAATCCCACCCATTACAAAAAAAGAAATGATTGCCGCTTTTTTCTGATTCTCTTTTTCTTGCGCTGCCTCACTCTTTGGCGCAATTACTATGATTTTTTTTGCATTTTCAGTCATTTTGTCTATTTTTTTTTAATTTAATACTTAAAAAATATAAAAGGTAAATACTCGCTGCGGTATTAGCAAACTTATTGTTTCCTGGCAGATGGCACAGAGCCATCTTTTTCTAAAGCCAATACTACCTTGGCGCCCAATTGGTCGCACATTTTTACCAATTCCATTACCCTTTCATACTGAACTCTTTTATCAGCTCCTACGCTTACTGTTGGCTTATCAGTTTTTGCCAATTCTGAAGCTATAATGGTAGAAAGGTCATCAAAGTTTACAACATTCTTTTCTACAGCATATCTAAGGTCTTCGGTAACAAATACATGCACCACTTTATTTACAATTTTATCTGTGCTTACACCCTTGGGTAATAAAATTTTCATTACGGGTTCTTTTACAACAGATGATGTAATTATAAAAAATATGAGCAACAAAAAGATAATATCCGTCATTGACGCCATACTAAATTCTGCATTTATTTTACTTTTCTTTTTTAATGACATGACTATTTTTTTTTAGCTAGATGGTTGTTGTAAAATGTCCATAAATTCAACTGTATTTGCTTCCATTTTATAAACCACCCGTTCTATCATGGCAGTAATTAGGTTATAACCAAGGTATCCAATAATTCCAACAACTAATCCTGCAACTGTAGTTACCATTGCTTCATAAATACCACCACCTAACGCGCCAGCAGTAATGGTATCACCCTGACTACTTAGGCTATGAAATGTTTTTATCATCCCAGTTACTGTACCAAGAAATCCCAACATTGGTGCTGCTCCTGCAATTGTGGCTAAAAATGCCATGCCTTTCTCTAATTTATATACTTCAAGTTTACCCACATTTTCTATTGCCACTTCTATAGTTTTCATATTTGATCCAATTCTGCCAATGCCTTTTGCCAACATTTTTGAAACGGGTGTATTTGTGTTTTCGCATAATTTTTGTGCTCCACTTACATTGCCATTGCTCACCATATCTCTAATATTTGCCATAAAATAAGGGTCTATTTTTCCTGCCTTTTTTATAGTAATATAACGCTCAATAATCAGAAAAATTGCAATACCTAGCATTATTGCTATAGGTATCATCACTATGCCGCCTTTCATTGCTAGATCTATTACGCGCAATTCTTGATTAGCGGCTACAGCTGTTTTTAAACTATCCGCTACATTTAAAGTTTGTTCTGTGGGGATTTGTAATATAATGTTTAACATATTTTTTATAAATTTTTATATAAATTCTTGTCCAGTATTTTTGCCAATGGATATTTGTTTGATAATAAAGTCAATTTTTCTTTTGCCTCAATAAGTTCATTTGTGCTATAAATAGCTACCCTATACAGTTTGCTATTTGCTAATGGAAGCAGATAAAGTGTTTCATCACTATTTGCCTCAGCAATAGCCGTTTCTTGATACAAAGACATTGCCACAACGATGTGGTACCGATGCGCTAGATTATATAAAGGGTAATCTATAGTGTCGATATTTACTAATTTATCTGAATTAATTTCATCAATTTTGGTGTTATTAGATAGGTTTTTTGCTACTACAATATCTGTAACTGATTTTTCTTGGTAATTTAGCGTGTCAAGTGTTTTTGCATCGTCTTGTTGGCTAATTACTGCGCCATTTGTTAATAAATTAGGTAAAATAGTGGCTTCTTGTTTGGTATAATAAATTTTATCTTGATTGTATATACCTGCATAAACAATACATGCTAGCATTGCAGCAGCCACAGGCCATTTTAAGTAATAAAATATTGACTTTTTATTTTTAATAGGCAATGGACTTTCAAATTCGGGTGTAAATACTTGAACTAATTTCTTATCAGAAAATTCTTTCATCACACTTATTTTTATATCGGCTGGCTCCTTTATAATTAAATCGCTCGAGATTGGTTTTAAGGTAATAGGAAATAAACCATAAGCACTTGGCAATAAATTTGCATTGGCTGCGGGTATAAAAAATACTTTTTGGTCATCCCCAAAAAATGTTCCTAAATTTTTCCAAATTACTTTTTCATGTTTTGCAATTTGCAATTTTATTTTTGCAATCTCTGATAAAATAAATTCATGCGAACTAGCATATCCAATGCCAAATTTCTCGGCAATTGTATTTGCAAGCAACCCATCTGTTGCCTTAATACTAGGATTGAAAAAAATAGCACGCATAGCTGGTTTAAATGTATGCGTGTGTTTGTTGAAACTTGGCTCTGATGTGCGTGCTATTAATGCACCAAAATCTGGCAAAATAACGCAGTCATTCTCCCATAACAGGTTTAATACTTCATTTTCTATTTTTAGATTATCCATTATCAAATTCATTATGCAATATTAAAAGGAAAAATTGACACCTCCCAAAAAATTAATTGAGTAGGTAGGATAATTATACCAACGCTGTATTCTGCTGCTTGTAATATTATTGATATTGGCAAAAAAGCTAAAGTGCTTTTTATATCTATAATCGATATGAAAATTTACATCTGCAAATGCTTTAATATCTTGTATGCCAGGCAATGCTAAATTCTTTTGTTCTCTAGCACCCCAATAAATGGCTTCTGCACTAAGATTTATTTTTTGTTGTACATTATATTGCAGCCTAAACCTTACTTCACTCGTAGGCAATTGCCAAGGACTGCCAGAAGCCATATTATAATCATTTACCCTTGCAATTAAAAACGATCTAAATTTAGAGCTAAAAGTGTATCCCAATTGCGCTTTGAAAGACAAAATTGTAGCATAACTATACACTACCTTAAAACTGCTAAAAGTATCTGCATTGGTTATATATAAAGGCAAATTGTCTGTTTCTGATCTACTTACTTCTCCTAAAAATTCTAGATTTTTTGTTAGTTTGCCTTCAAAACCAATGTAGGCACGGTATAGGTTGATGCTATTTTCTAACCTAAATGTATCAGCAATAAATGGATTGTGATACACCTGTGTTCTTAACATTGTTTTATCCAACCCGCCCGTTATTCCACCATATACTATCACATAATCTTTAATTAAATGATATTTTGCATACAAATCTGGAAAAACATAAATGCCTGTATCGCTGCCTTGTGGCAAATATGCCACTTTAAATCCTGCCGTAATATCAATGTCTTCTTTTGGGTGCTTGAAAGTATAACGGGGATTAAAATCTACAAAAACACGCTCTTGAAAATTATTGGCCGTTTGTACTTTTGTATGCATAACGCCCAAATCTGCCAATATTTGGCCTTCAAATGCGTTCATTTTAAAATCAGCCACTGCCTCTATACTGCTTTCTTTACTGCGGCTATTGGTATTAAATGAATGATAATCTAATAAAAAGCCAACCTTAGGACTTTTGCTTTTATTTGCCAATTTATTAAACCTAAAACTACCGTTCCAATCTTCATAATTGCGCAAAAGATCTTTTTTTGTAAAGTCAGTATTGTTTGGTATCAAACCAAACCTGCGCAAAGAGTGTCTATCATAACCAAGATTGATTGTAAATTGATTGTTTTTTAATATTCTAGCACCATAAAATTTTATTTTATTGTCACTAAAATCTTGAAAAGAGTTTGTTCTGTTAGCAGAAAGGTGTTTAAACTCTGCACCATAGATTAATTTATCATCTTTTAGGTTAAAAATATAGGCCTCAGCCAATGGCATGTTAAAATTACCATATCCTAACTTAATGTAATTGCCTCTCCAATCTTCTTTTTCTTTACTTTTATAAGAGATTGGTGCAAGCGGAGTAGCCGCTCTCTTGGTATTGGCTTGGTATTGACTTAGGTCATAAGAAAATTGTAAAGGATTAGTGTTTATTGTTTTTAATTCAGGATTAATTCTTAGTTTTTCTGATTTTTCTAATTTTGGCCTGTATTTTCCACCGACAATATCAAAATTTCTATCAGCACCTAAATTGCTTGTATCTTTTTGGCCAATGATAGTGTAGGATATCATTAATAATGGTGCCAATAACAATGTGCGCATAAACATGTTGCGAAAGTAATCAATATTTATAGGAGTGCAAATCAACATATTTCCACAATTTTAGTATAAACGGTAAATATGGTTACAAAATTGTGCATATTTATTTCTTTTTCTTTAAATAATTCTAAAAATAATGATTATAATTGTAACAATTTAATTGATAATATTATGAGCAATTCTGAAAAACTAAAAGCATTAAAACTAACTATTGACAAATTAGAAAAAACCTATGGAAAAGGAGTGGTAATGAAAATGGACGAAGGTTCAGTGGTGGCAGTTGATGTTATACCTACAGGATCCTTTGGCTTAGACCTAGCATTAGGAGTTGGCGGTTTTGCGAGGGGCAGAATTGTAGAAATATACGGGCCAGAGAGTAGTGGAAAAACTACCCTATCTCTTCATGCAATTGCTGAAACACAAAAAAAAGGCGGCCTAGCTGCATTTATAGATGCCGAACATGCTTTTGACCGCGCTTATGCAGAAAAATTGGGTATAAATACTTCAGAACTACTTATATCACAGCCAGATAATGGTGAACAGGCTTTAGAAATTGCAGATAATTTAATTCGCTCAGGAGCAATTGATATTTGTGTGATAGATTCTGTGGCTGCATTGGTTCCAAAAGCAGAAATAGAGGGCGAAATGGGTGACTCAAAAATGGGTTTACAGGCCAGACTTATGTCGCAAGCTTTAAGAAAACTAACGGGCACAATTAATAAAACAGGGTGTGTATGTATTTTTATCAATCAATTGAGAGAAAAAATAGGAGTGATGTTTGGTAATCCTGAAACTACTACTGGTGGAAATGCACTCAAATTTTATGCATCTGTGCGCTTAGACATCAGAAGAATTGGGCAAATAAAAGACGGACAAGATTTAGTAGGAAATAGAACTAAAGTAAAAGTTGCTAAAAACAAATTAGCCCCACCATTTAGGGTTGTAGAGTTTGATATTATGTATGGCAAAGGAATCTCGCGTACTGGAGAGATTTTAGACATGGCTGTAGAAATAGAAGTGGTGCAGAAAAGTGGCAGCTGGTTTAGTTATGACGGCACTAAACTAGGACAAGGCAGAGACAGTGTTAAAGATTTATTAGATGACAATCATGAATTGCTAGCTTCTATAGAACTAAAGGTTAAAGAAAAGTTGGGAATGGGTGAAGCTAAACTAAAAATTGAAAGTGGTGAGCAAGCTGCTGAATAAAAACATTCAAAAATACCTTTTGTGCTATTGTGTTTTAATGCTATTTTTTACCAAGTTTACTGATTTGATATTCTGCTGCAATTAAAAATCCCGTAAATTTAACAATATATCTTTTCATCAAATCCGGTATTCAAGGATTTGGTATTAAAACTAAATCATCGACTTTTAGCACTTTTTATTTTCGCAATGAATCTTCTTGCAGAATTTGGGTTAAATTTTAATTAATCTCAGATTAGGCATTAGAAATAAGTAATTGGATAGTTATTTTTAATCATCCCAATAAAATTAAATTACTATACAATACTAATTTGGGATAAAGCCCAACTTATTACTTTACTTAAAATTAATTATTTCAGAGGATAATTACTGGTGTACTAATGTAAATGATGCACTTCAATATACTTATACTAATTTTTTTGAACTATTATATGTTGCGATCCTGTATAATGCATTAGTTTATCCACTTTGTGAGTTTCTAAAGCACAATTTGGATTAAACCCTAATTACGCATTAGAGGATTTTTTTTATTTAAAAATATAATTGGATGTAGGTATTTAAGCCATTTTGTTCTTTTCGATGTTGTTTTAAAAAACTTATTTTTCAATACCTCAGTGTAATGAAAATGGTGATTTACTAAATCTGGGTTTAATAAAAATAGTTTAAACTAAAAAATTTTTCTTGTGGCATAAGTTGTGTTTAATTGAAGCATGATTTTGAATACGGGTCTAATTTATATTCTGGGGATACCATTTTTTTGATGTTGGCAATGTTAGATAGAAAATTTGCTTAAAAAAAAGCCCCAAGTAATTTTAATTACTTGGGGCTTTTAGTCTAATTTGATTAAAACTATTTTGTTAGCGTTATCCTAACAGTAGAAGTTTGATTGCCTGAAGTAATTTTTACTAAGTACAATCCAACTGGATGAGCATTCAAATCATAGCTAAATATTCCGTTTGTTTCTGTAGCAGCAACGTCAGCAATTTTAGCACCAACTGCATTATAAATTTCAATTACGATTGGTTTACTATTGTTGTTGATCTCTACATTTACCATACCATTTGTTGGGTTAGGATAAACAGTAACATCTGCATTTAGATTTAATGTTTCAGTATTAACGGATTGACCTGTACTTTTAGTTATAGAACATTCGCAACCATTTTTAGAAGCAACCATTGTTACAGATACTGGACCAGCATTTATTGGGAAAAGAATATCATTTTTTCCAACAGCGTTAGTTACATCAGATCCTCCAAAGCTATATACCCATTTAAAACTTGTGGCAGTTAAAGCACCACCTTTTGGCACTAATTTGTGCACACCTAAACCTTTTGAGTAATCTTTTTCAAAATCAAAATCACAAGCTTTTGGAGATTCTTTAATCTCAACTGGGATAATTTTGGTAGAAATACAACCACCTGCAATACTTGCAGTTAAAGTTACATTTCTTTGTCCTACTACACTATTGCTGTAAGTGTGTAATGGTGCACCATCAGCAGATGTATTTAAGTCACCAAAGTTCCAATTGTACGAAATAACTCCCGTTGGCCAAGTGGTTTTGTTAGTAAAGATTGCTGGTTGTCCTTGACATACATCAGAAACTGTAAAATCAGCTATTGGTTGAATTAATACATCCAATTCTTTGGTTATAATATCGGTACATCCATTAGCAGTAACAGAAAGTGATACACTTTTCTTGCCTAATCCTACCCAATTGTGATTTCTTGTAGCATTATTGTTTACACTTGTAACACCTTCAATTGTCCAAGTGCTATTTGGTGTTCCTGCAGGTGTAGTGGTAGTATTGGAAAATACTGTAGATGTTTGGCTACATGCTTGATCAAAAGTAAAGTTAGCTTTTGGTGATGCTTTTACAACTACTACTAATGAAGTATTTAATGAATCTGTGCAACCAAATTCTGATACAGAAGTTAATCTTACATTTTTAGTTCCTGGAGTGGTAAATTTATAGCTTGCGTTTTTCTCAGTAGAGATTGCATTTGGCTCATCAAAGTTCCAAAGATATCCTGTGTTTCCGATAGAAATAGTAGTATTGTTTACAAAAGTAAATACATCGTTATCACAACTACCTGTGCCTAATAAAGCCATCGCGTTAGGTCTAGCAAATTGATACACATTTTTTGTTCTTGAAGCAGCACAGCCATTTTTAGTAGCATTTAGTGTAACTGCATATCCTCCTGGAGCTGCATAATTTTTGTTTACATTTATGGCTGTAGATGTTGGAGACCCATCTCCAAAGTTCCAAACATAAGTAGCATCTGAAGGCACCGTGCTATTAGTTAAAACTACCGCATCGCCTTCGCAAGCATTTACCCTTGTAAAATTAACTACAGGAATAGGAGTAACAGTAACAATTTGGCTTAAGGTATCTACATAACCATATGGAGATGTGATACAACTATATTTTACTCTATAACTGCCACTGCCCGGGAAAGTAAATACTGGATTTGTACTATTTGCTGTGTCTTCTGTATTTGCAGTAAACTCCCATCTGTATAATAAATTACCTGTACTTACAGTAGATGCATTTTCAAATAACACAGCATTTCCCTCGCATACTGTAATTGGGAAAGTGAAATTAGGATTACATCTTGGAGCTACAAAAATTCTTTTTCTAACCGTGGTATCACATCCGGTAAAAGGGTCTGTAAATACTACATTAAGAATAACAAAAGAATCAATTGCAGAAGATGGGGGATTGAAAGAAACCAGAGCATTTGTAGCACCTGATGGTGCAGTTACAGAGCTTCCTGTTACTAAAATTCCTGCTCTTTCTGTTCTAACATTAGTTGTTATATTCCATCTGTTTGCGGGTGTTGTTCCATAATCTGCATTGGTTAATCCTGTAGGAGGAGTAAATGAGTATACCAATGGCTGTGTTGGAACTGTTACATCAAATCCTCCAAAGTTATGAATGCCTTGTGTGCCTGCAAAAGATAGTAATGAACCTTCTGGAGTTTTTGTGATATTTACTGTTCTTGTTAATTGGCTGTTAGAAACATTGTCATCCGCCACGCCTATACCTGCTGTGATGGTATTGGCACCCGGTCTGTTAAATCTAGGAATAGCAGTAAAGGTGTATACAGCAGTGTCGCCTGCAGCAATAGGGCCTGCAACTATTTCTCTTGCTGCTGGATTGGCATTTATTTGCCAAGAAACAGGAACATTTCTTATTGGAAAAGTATTCATGTTTCTGATGGTAATGGTTACTGGTTCTGTATAGTTTCCACATCTGTTGCCCCCGTTTGCAAGAAAATTCCATCTAGTAGTGCTTGCATCTACAAATACTTCATATGCACCCACATCTGGTGTTGTTAAACTTCTTATGCTGTCGTTTACATCTCTTGGATATAATAAATTAGTGCCAGTATTGTTTAATGCAAATGTTCTTGCACGCAAATCGCCTGTGGCTAGGTTTACAAAATCTGCAGCCAATGACGTTCCATTTATATCTCTACCTGATGCTTGCCATGCTGCAAATGTAGGGATATTTGCTGTTCTATATCCGTGAATATCGCCTGACGTTGGCACTCCAGCAATACCTCTATTTACAAAAATGTTGTTAAAATTATAGGTAGATGAGCCCCAGCCTGCATCATACACACCAAATCTATTTCTAGTGGCAAGGCCCGAAGTTTTTGTAATATGGTGATTGTTGTTTCTAAAATCTAATGTTCCAAAGTTGTCATAATTCATGTAACCATAAACGGTTGGTGAAAATGGATCTAAATCGTTGTCATAAGAAAAAGTATTGTGGTGATAATTTACCCTTACACCGAATCTTGATGAGTAGTGATACAACACATAAAGTTGAGATGTGCCAATAAAATCATAGATTGAATTATTAAACACATTGGCCGTTCCAGAACTAAAATCATTTAAATAAATAGCATAAGGTGCAGTAGATGCACCTTGATTGGTGCCATAGTTTTGATACATTTTATTGTTACTGATTGTAATATTACCTGTGTTACCAGCTTGCCCAGCTTCAGAGTGAATGCAGGTAGAACCCCATGTTTGGGTATTCACATCAGGATTGGTAATATTATTTTTGTTAATCACATTGCTATTGGTAAAAGCAGAAGCAACACTTCTATAAAAGCAATTAGAGATTAGGTTTTCTTCTATTACATTTGATGTTGCTCCATTTGCTCCAGCATCGCCTACTATCATAATGCCATAAGCGGGGCCTGCACCTGAAGATGTGCCATCATTTCTTCCGCCAATAGAGTTTCTAATAAATTGGTTTCTAGAACCGTTTGACCCAAAAGAATTTGCACCCCATTGTGAAAGGCCTAGATTATTGTTATCTGTTGTAAAAGCAATTGCTGCAGACATAGATCCTGTTGCTGTTTGACCTGTTGATACATTTGGGCATCTAACCACACAGTTTCTAACAATATTGTCATCAGAATTATTTTTAAATTGCATGCCCATACATTGGGTAGTTGCAAGCGAAAATAATCGAATACTATCAAACCTAAACCAATCTGCTCCATCTAGCATAATAGCTGCTCTTTCAGAGCTAGAGCCAGTGTAGTTGATTATTTCATTATTTCCTCTAAAAGTTACAGTGCGCACAGAAGATGTAGTAGGAATAGCAGGAATAATTAATTGGTTTGTATTAGCCCAAGTGTATGGGCCAGAACCTGCTGCTACCCTATATGTAACGGCTCCTGTTACTCCCAAGCCTGTGTTGTTTGCTACTCCACCGTCAGATCGTGATAGCCCGCGCAAATCATCCACTACAGCCCTAAAGGAAGTATAGACTGTGGCACTTGCCGTACCTAATCTGTTAATTGTGTAGTTTCCAGAAATTTGTGCAAACGCAGTGCCAGATGTTAGCCACCCTAAGGCGGTTATCAACCCTGCTTTGAGCACATTTCTTTTTAAAAATTGAATGTAATTTGTTCTCATATTATTATTTATTTGTGTTAGTTTAATGTTAAATTAGGGGGTAAAATAAATACTATTATTTCATAAAAAAAAATTTTCATAAAAAAATTATTAATTTTATATTATAAATGACATTTAGATTATTTTATAACAGCACTTTTTTTCAAATAAATGGTGATTTATTATCCTGTAAATACTTTGTAATATCCTCATAATGATAACCTTTGGCAATTAAATGTTGAATAAGCTTATACTTGAATGCGATTGCATTTAAATTTTTATGCTGTTCAAAATATTTTTTACTCAATTTATCTAAATTAGAAAAAACGATCGCATTTATATCTTTGCTTAAATATTTGGTAATTAAATATGGGCTAATTTCTTTTTGTTGAAGGCTTAGTTTTATTTTTTTTGACCCCCAAGATTTTTGATTCATTTTACTCTTTACATAGAGTTCTACAAAACGCTCCTCGTTTAAAAAATTTTCTTGAATTAGTTCTTTTAACAATAAGTTTGCTTCTTCTTCTAAATATATGCCTAAGCTTTTCGCTTTCACTAACACTTCTTTGTGACAACGCTCTTGATAGCTGCAATATTTTTTTAGTTTAGATAAAGCTATTTTTAGAGAATGCTCCAAGTTGAAAATAAATTTTAGTTGTTTTTAAAGTAAGATGTTATACTTTCCAGAATCCTTGTAGTGGCCTTTCCATCCCATAATTCAGGCACAGCTCCTATTTTATATGTACCTTCAAAAATCCTTTCCACATATTTTTCTATAAGCGCTATATTATTAATTAAAAGCGTGTTAGTGCCTATTTCGGCAGTTATGGGTCTTTCTGTATTTGGCCTAATGGTTAGGCAAGGTACTTTTAAAAAAGTAGTTTCCTCTTGTATTCCACCACTATCAGTAATAATGCATTTGGCTTCTTTTACTAATTTTTGAAACTGAAAATAGCCAATGGGTGGCAATAGTTTTATTTTTTTATTATTTTGTATTTTTGCCAGAGCCTCTTTTGGTATTTGCTGTAATGTGCGCGGATGCACTGGAAAAACTATTTTGGTTTTTTTACTCAACTTTTCTAAAAGTGCGGCAATAAATGCAATGCCTTGCGCAGTGTCTACATTTTTTGGTCTATGCATCGTAATTAATGTATACGATTTTTTTGACAAAGCCAATTCAGCTAAAATAGGTGTATTTTCTATTTCATTATTAAAGGCAGTTAAGGTATCTATCATTGTATTGCCTACATAATAAATACTTGCTAAACTATTTTCGTTGGCAAGGTTTTGCATACCGCTGGGTTCTGTAACAAAACAAATGTCAGACATTTGGTCTACCAAAATTCGGTTATGCTCTTCGGGCATTGTTCTATCCATGCTGCGCAATCCACTTTCTATGTGTCCAAGGCAGATATTATTTTTATTGGCCACAAGTGCAGCTGCTAAAGTGCTATTTACATCTCCGGGCGCAAGAATTAAATCGGGTAAATAAGTAGTATTAATAAATAGGTCTAGTTTCTCAATAATTGATGCCAATTGTTTACAAGCGCTGCCCTTTTCTGCTTCTAAATAATAATCTGGAAAAATATTAAATTGCTCAAAAAATACATCAGACATATTGGCATCATAATGCTGCCCGGTATGTATGATTTTTATTTCTAGGTTTGGAAACCTAAGGGCCTCTTTTCTAAATTGTGTTATTTTGATAAAATTTGGCCTAGTGCCAACTACAATAAGTATTTTGGTCATCATCAGCTATTTTTTATTTATCCATTCATCGACAATAAAAATTCTTGATTGTCTTTTGTGCCACGCATGTGTTTCTGCATCAAGTTCATGGCCTCTTCGCTGTTCATGTCTGCAAGGTATTTTCTGAGTACCCACATTCTTTGCAAGGTTTCTTTGTCTAATAAAATATCATCTCTTCTTGTGCTAGAAGAAGTAATATCTATGGCAGGATAGATTCTTTTGTTAGATAATTTTCTATCTAATTGCAACTCCATATTGCCTGTACCTTTAAATTCTTCAAAAATAACTTCATCCATTTTAGAACCAGTATCTATTAATGCGGTGGCAATTATGGTAAGTGATCCTCCATTTTCTATTTTTCTTGCTGCACCAAAAAAGCGCTTAGGTTTGTGCAAAGCATTGGCATCTACACCACCCGATAAAATTTTGCCACTGGCTGGCTGTGCTGTATTATAAGCCCTAGCCATACGGGTAATAGAATCAAGTAAAATCACCACATCATGGCCACATTCTACCATTCTTTTGGCTTTTTCTAATACAAGGTTTGCAAGTTTTACATGCTTATCTGCACTTTCGTCAAACGTGCTAGCCACAACTTCGGCTTTTACGTTTCTAGCCATGTCTGTTACTTCTTCTGGTCTTTCGTCTATTAACAATATTATTAAATAAGCCTCTGGGTGATTGTGCGATATAGCATTGGCAATATTTTGCAATATCATGGTTTTGCCTGTTTTTGGCTGTGCCACAATTAATCCACGCTGCCCTTTTCCAATAGGACTAACCAAGTCTATAATTCTATTGGTATAATTGTCTGAAGCATGCACAAGGTTAAATTTTTCTTGAGGAAACAATGGCGTAAGGTGTTCAAAAGATACCCTATCTCTTATTTCTAAAGGTGTTCTGCCATTTATAAAGTCTACGCTTACTAAGGCAAAATATTTTTCGCCTTCTTTTGGTGGCCTTATTTTTCCTTTTACAGTGTCCCCTGTTTTTAAACCAAAGCTTCTTATTTGGTTGGGTGCAATATAGACATCATCTGGCGATGCCTGGTAATTGTAATCAGCAGATCTTAAAAAACCATACCCATCTTGTATTACATCTAACACCCCTTGAGAAGTAACCGCTCCTTCCATTTCTAAAAATGCTTGATACTGAGCTGCTTTTTCTCTGTCTTTATCTTTCTGTGCCTGCTCAAGCGCTATTCTTTCTTTGTTATCTTGTGTGTCTTCTGAAACAGTGGTTTTTTCAGTTTTGTTATCATTTTGATGATGATGCACTGGTTTTTTTGGTGGATGATTGTGCACTGGTCTTTTGGGCAGATTTATTCCTGTGCTTTCATTCGTGTTTTCCACCTTGTTTTCTTTTATAAAAAGGGGTTCTTTTATAATTTCTTCTGGTTTTGTCTCAATATCTTCTGTGGGTAGAGGTTTTTCTACTTGGTTATTTTCAGCATCAGGCGCAGCTTTTTTTCTAGGTCGCTTATTACTCAATGAGGTTTTTGGTTTTGGCGTTACTTTTACACTGGTATTTTTTTCTAAAATAATAGCAATTAAGTCGGTTTTTTTTAATTTTTCTGTTTCGGGTATATTGTATTCAGTTTTTGCGATATTACGCAATTCTGATACCAACATGGTATTTAGATTTTCTAATGTGTGCATACTTGAGATTTCTGTAAGGATATCGTTTTTTTTGGGTAAGTAAATTTAAAGATTTTGTTTGCCTAGATTATTTGAAAGAATAAATTTTTCAGGCACTGCAAATGTAGTTTTGATTTTTGATTAAACAAATTTATTTGTTTTTATGATTTAAGTTTTCTTTTTGAAGTTGATAGTATGCTGCTATGGTTTCGTAAAATGATGCTCCAAATGCCCTAATGATAGCAGTTTTTAAGAATTGGAATAGCGGAATACCTGCTTTTTTACCATTCTCGCATGCTGGGGCGCAAATATCCCATTTGTGGTAATTTAGTGCAGTGTATTCTCCTACTTTGCTAATTCTTATTGGGTATAAGTGGCAACTAATGGGCTTTTGAAAGGAGCTTTTGCCTGCTTGATATGCATTTTCTAGTCCACAGGTGGCAATATTATTTTTATATGCTACAAAAACACATTCTCCACTAGGCGCGCAGGTGGTTTCTAATTCTTCGGCAGTTTTTAAAAAAAAACCATCTTTTTTTAACAAGTTCTTGCCCAGTTCGTCCATAAAAGGAATAATTTGATCTAGGTTTTTATTTATTTCTTCTACTTCCGTTTGCAAAAGTGGCGCACCTGCATCACCTTTTACACAGCAATTTCCTTTGCACTTTTGAAGGTTGCAAGCAAAGGATGTCTCAAAAATATCATCCGATAATAATTTATCATCAAATAACATCATATATTAAAGTGTTCTATTATTTTGGCTGTGGTAAAAAATGGTTTTAAATAATTTGGTTCAAACTCAAATATATTTTCAAATTGTTTTTTTTCAAATTGTTTTTTTCCAATATTAAGCAATGCCCTTGCATCTAAACATTCTTGTTCTAGTATAAAACTATTGTTATTTTCGTGTTCTTTCATCTTAAAAGCACCACTGCCGATGCAGTGCAATTTTTGCTGGAGAAAGGGTTGCAAAAAATTTATGTTATCTAATATGATGGCTTGGGTAGGCATGATCACTTCGCCTTGATGACTGTATAAAGTACAGTATGCCTCATTTCTTCGTGCATCTGTCATGCACAGAATGTTGTCCCCATTCATTATGCTGTGGGTTGCTACATAATTTTCAAACATTGCGCCATGGCTGCTCACGGCAATGAGTGGTATATTTAAGGCATAGCACATTGCCTTTGCTGCACTGCTGCCAATGCGCAAGCCTGTGTATGAGCCTGGCCCTGCGCTCAACACAATTGCATCTAAATTTTTAAATTCTAGGGCAGTTTTTTCAAGTAATTCTGCAATCATAGTGTGCATTTTAGCAGTTTGAGCATTTTCTTCATCATCGCGAAAAAAAGATAATTTATCTCTTGCTAATAAGGCCACACTGCAAATTTTTCCGCTACTCTCTATCGCCAATAAGTTACACATATCCTTATATTTTATTAAGAAAAGGTGCTTCCATAAGTGGTTTTATCCATTGTGTTCTTAGTTGTGATAATATAGAGAGGCTATTGTCAAAATAAAATGCCTGCTTAAATGCAGAATCCACTGTTAGCCTCTTTTTTATTTCTTGCAAATGCATAAAAACTAAATTGTCATCAACGCAAATAGGAATAGTCATTCTGTCAAAAAAATTAACGTGATGATGCATTCCCCAATTTTTTAGAAACAAAACAGATTTATCAATGCTGCAGCCACTAGCACCCTGCACTAAATCATTTACTGCAAATACAACAAAGTGATTGTGAATAATAACCGCATCTGCCTGCAGTTTATTGCTATGCGAAGTCCATGATGTTGTAAAATCAGTCAAATCCCTCAAGAATAAATCGCTCATTGTTTTATTTAATGGACTTTCAAATTGATATATCCACACTTTTGATAAGGGGCTAAAACGCTCAAAAAGTGATGA
>JBDNFC010000055.1:0-4431 GCA_041690035.1 Bacteroidia bacterium
CATTTCTTTTTCATGTTTGCAAATATATTCAGTTTGTTGCACATTTACAAATCATCAAAAGGACTTTTGATTTGTTGAATATTTTTGGTACTCACATTGGTATAGATTTTTGTTGTTTTACTACTATTGTGTCCTAATAATTCTTGAATGTATTGTAAATCAGTTCCGCCTTCCAATAAATGGGTTGCATAACTGTGCCTTAACCATTGTAGCGTTACTGGTTTTTTTATCCCTGTTTTTATTAAGGCTTGCTGTAAAACATTTGATAAACTTCTTGCTTCATAAGGTTCATTTTTGTTTTGACCCTGAAAAAGCCATTCTTTTGGTTTATACAATAAATAATATTCTCTCAATAAAACCAGCATTTTTGGAGAAAGTGAAACTGTCCTGTCCTTTTTTCCTTTGCTTTGTTTTATATTAACAATATTTCTAATCGCATCTATATCAGAAAATTTTAACTGCAGCAATTCGCTTCTTCTTAATCCACAACTATAAATGAGTGATAGCATTGTTTTGTGTTTTAAATTGCTGTGGGCGGTTAAAATTAATTTAACTTCTTCTTTACTCAATACATTTGGCAGTAATTTTTCCCTTTTTGGCCTATGTATTAAATCTATATTTATTACTTTATTTTCTATTGTTCTGTAAAATAACTTTATCGCGTTCACTATCTGATTTTGATAAGAACTCGAAAATTGTTTTTTTAAAATATAGTCATTATTGAAATTAATAATATCTTGATTATTTATGTTTTCTATAGGTTTTTCTTCAAAATAAAATAAAAATATTTTCAAAGATTCAGCGTAGGTTTTTAAAGTATTATCGCTATATCTTTTTGATTTGAGCCATCTTTTAAACCATTCTATTTTCTCTTCTTTAATGGTATTTAGTTGCTGTTGTTCTGCGGTTTCTATTTTAAAACGAATCCTGTTTACTTTGGTATCAGGCAAATGCCAATATCCTAAACTGTTGCTCCATTTACATCCATCAATTACTGTTATGCATTTATACAATTCATCGTTTTTTTCAAAAACAAGGGCAATTCTGCTCTCATTTTTATATTTTATAATTTTACATTCCAATTCCATAAAACAAATTTTATAATCAATATTTTGCACTTCGTGCCCTTCGCTTACATGTTTTTTTGTAACCAAATAATATAGACATCGCAAATAAAGGCTTTTTATTATTCTCTCCAAATAATTTTAATTAATAAAAACAAAACTAACCAGCACATTAATAATTCGGGACACAAAATTTCATAAGTGTTTCTTAAATGCACTGAGTAAAAAGTCCAAAAAAATGGGAAATTATATTGCTTTGTGGCAATAAGCATAAAAAATAGTTTAACCCATATTAAGCATTAAAATGCGCAATTCCAGCCACAAGTGCCATAAAGACAAGTGGGCGCGCAAGATTTTAATTCTCGAGAATAGGTATTCTATTTTAACTCAAATAAACTTTTTTCTATTATTTTTGAACCCGTAAATCACACTTTTTTTTATGAAAAAATACAATCTTTTTATCTTTTGTCTTTTGCCAATTTTGGCATTTTCGCAAGCTAACAAAATTAAACCTACAGATGCCAATGAAGTAAAAGAATCTTCGTTTAATAAAGTAGTTAATGGCATGGGCTTTAGAGAAATAGGCCCTGCGGTAACCTCTGGTAGAATTATAGATATTGCTGTAAATCCTAACAATAAATTTCAATGGTATATAGCCGCTGCTTGCGGTGGAATATGGAAAACAGACAATGCGGGTACTTCTTTTACCCCTATTTTTGATACTCAAGCAAGTTTTTCTATTGGCTGTATAAAAATAGATCCTAAAAATGAACACACCATTTGGGTGGGTACTGGCGAAAACAATAATCAACGAAGCGTAGCTTATGGCGATGGTGTTTATAAATCTGAAGATGATGGAAAAACATGGAAAAATATGGGGCTAAAAAACAGCGAACATATTGGCATGATCAGTATTGACCCTAACAATTCTAACATTGTATATGTGGCGGCTTATGGCCCTTTGTGGAGCGCTGGGGGCGAGCGAGGGATTTATAAAACCACAGACGGTGGCGCAACATGGAACCGTATTTTATTTGTAAGCGAGAATACTGGTTTTAATGAGGTACATATTGACCCCAATAACGCAAATATTTTATATGCTACGGCACATCAAAGGCGCAGACACGAATGGACTTACATTAGCGGTGGTCCAGAATCTGGATTGTATAAAAGTACCGATTTTGGTGCCACTTGGGCAAAAATAGAAAATGGTTTTCCTAAAGGTGATGTGGGCAGAATTGGTTTAGCGGTTTCTCCTGTAAATTCAGATTATGTGTATGCCATTGTTGAAGAGCAAGGGGTTTTTCTTTCTACCAATAGAGGTACAAGTTGGGAAAAACGCTCAGACCATTCTACAGCGGGCAATTATTACATGGAAATTTTTGCCGACCCTCTGAATGTCAATAAAATATACTCCATGAATAATTGGGCGGTGTATAGCCAAGATGGAGGCAAAACATTTACGGGCATGGGCGAAAAAAATAAACATGTTGATAATCATGCTTTATGGATAGACAAAGACGACAACAAACACAAGCTGATGGGCTGCGATGGTGGATTATACGAAACCTGGGATGATTGCAAAACCTGGGACTACAAATCCAATTTGCCTTTAACGCAATTTTACAGAGTAACAGTTGACAATGCCTTGCCTTTTTACAATATTTATGGCGGCACTCAAGATAACAATACTTTAGGTGGCCCTTCCAGAACAAAAAGTGCCAATGGTATTCATAATTACGATTGGTTTGTTACTGTGGGTGGCGATGGATTTAAAACCGTTGTTGACCCCAAAGACCCTAACATTGTTTATTCTCAATGGCAATATGGCGGCTTGGTTAGGTTTAATAAATTAACAGGCGAAGCTTTAGACATTAAGCCACAAGAAAAAGTGGGCGAATCGGCTTATCGGTATAATTGGGATGCTCCATTGCACCTAAGTTATCACAACAATACTACCTTGTATTTTGCAGCGCAAAAAATATTTAAAAGCACTGATAAGGGCAATACTTGGCAAGTAATTAGCCCTGATTTAAGCAGTGGCATCGATAGAAATAAACTGCCTGTAATGGGTAAGGTTTGGAGCATAGATGGGGTTGCTAAAAATCAATCTACTAGCATATATGGCAATATTTCCGCTTTTGCAGAGTCGCCTAAAAATGCAAATGTTTTATATGCAGGAACCGATGATGGCTTAATTCATATAACTAATGATGGTGGCGCTTCATGGACAAAAATTTCCAATTTTGGGGCGGTACCAAATCAAGTATTTGTTCAAAATATTGTGGCTTCAAAACACGATGAAAATACTGTGTATGCTATTTTTAACAACCATAGAAATGGCGATTTTAAACCCTATATTCTAAAGTCCATTAACAAAGGCAAAACATGGGTAAATATAAAAAGCAATTTGCCAGAAAGAGGCTCTGCACAATGTTTGGCAGAAGACCATGTTCAAAAAGATTTATTGTTTGTAGGTACTGAATTTGGTTTATTTACAAGTTTTAATGCAGGTAAAAATTGGGTAAAAATGGCAGGAGGCCTTCCAACCATTATGGTTAAAGAAATAGCCATTCAAGAGCGAGAAAACGACTTAGTATTGGCTACTTTTGGGCGTGGTTTTTGGGTATTAGACAACTACACCGCTTTGCAACAATACAGTGCATTACAATCAGATATTGACACTAAAAATGCTACCATTTTTCCGATAAAAGATGCTGTAATATTTATTCCATCAACGCCTTTAGGCCACAAAGGAAAATCTTTTCAAGGCGAAAGTTTTTACACCGCCAACAACCCGCCTATAGGTGCAAGCATTCAGTATTTTATAAAAAACGATTATAAAACCATTAAAGAAATAAGAAAGGGTAGAGAGGAAAAACAAACCAATAATTATTACCCATCAATAGACTCCATAAGGCTGGAAAACAAGGATCAAGAACCATTTGTGTTGGCTTTAATTTATGATGAAAACAAGAACTTAATAAGAACATTGAAACAACCTGCTAAAAGTGGTTTTTATACCTTGATATGGGATGGCCGATTAGCAGCTACAAGTCCTGTAACATTTTACACACCAAATCCAGACAATCCTTATGAGGGTGAAGACAGAGGCCCAATGGCAGTGCCAGGAAAATACAGTATTGAATTGATGCTAAATTATCAAAATAAATTGGAAAGTTTGGCCACAAGCACATTTACAATCAAACCATTGACCAATAATAATTGGCTTGCAAACAACAATTTCAACAAAGATATCGCTGAATTTAGAAGAGTGGTTTTGGGTGTAAATAGCTATTGCACAGAGGCAAAGAACAAAATAAATTATATTAAAGCATTAAATGTTGTAAAAAATGAAAATATCAAA
>JBDNFC010000056.1:0-9467 GCA_041690035.1 Bacteroidia bacterium
TAAGGTATTATTAACAATAACTCTATTGCTTGTGGAATTTACGGAAACAATGTACAAGTCATTTGTGGCATTATCAAATCTTACTTTACTTGAACCATTCCCATCAAATAAGCAATTGTTTAAGGTAACTAAATTATTTACGGAGGATTCGAAATATAAACTTAAAGAATAACCTTCTCGACTAAAATTTTTACTAAAAACACAATTAGTTAAAGTGTTTCGACCATTATTACCACTTATTGCCATACAAGGAACACCTTTGGTAGCGTAATTATCTTCAAATAAACAATTACTAAATTGGATACTGCACGAATTAAAACCGCAGGTACCACCTGAAATTCCAGATGTACTATCATTTGGATTATTTGGAGCCCAATTTTTATTTCTTGCAACAAGAATATTATTTATTTGCCCATTGCATTTGATTAAACTAATACAACTTTGTCCAGCATTATTTCCATTTGTTCTGTCATCTAATCCTTGATTTTCAATAAAGCCACAATCTTGTATTGTGAAATCACAGCTTTCCATTTTTAGACTTGCGTATGTACTTCCAACATTTTTTGTAAATAGGCAATTATATATGCCCACCTTCTTGTTAGAGTCTATATGCAATACACCTGTATCTGTTCTAAAAAAGTAGGTCATGGTTCTACCATATTGCAATTTGCTGTATTTAAACAAAATACTATCTTCCAAAAGGCTATTTTTATACACTTTTATTCCTTTCCATCCTGTGTTGGGGTTTGAAGCCGTAAACAAAACCGTATCATTTGCTTTGCCCAAAGCCTGAATACTTCCGTAAACCCGCAAACGATATTGCCCTTGAAACTCCACCTTTACACCTTCTGTAATGGTGAGTTTTTGCCCTGCTGGCACGGTAATATCTCCTTGCACTAAATAAGGAGAACCTGCTTTGTTCCATGTACCGCTAACATTACCTGCATTGATGGTGGTGGGCTGTGCCTCCAATTTATTGGAGTGAGCGTTACTAAAGTATAAAATTAGCGCTAAGGTGCTGATGAGTACTGTTTTTGTTTTCATAGTTTTTGTTGTGTTGTTTTTTTGTTTCACTTCGGTTTTTAATCATATTGGCTGCGAGGTGATAACACCACGCAGGGAGGAGTAAAAATAGTTCAACTAAACTATTGATTACCTTAACTTTTTATACAACTTTCTTATTAGTTCTGTTTTCTATACAAACTCTTCCGAACACCTATGGTGATAACACTGCGCAGGGCGGAGATTAAAAAAATCTTACTTTCTTCAATTTTCCCATTCTATATTTTTTAATTTTTACTAATTGTTTATTTTCATAAAAGTATTCAACCTCTTTAGTTGCAATATACCCATGAAGAATGCCGTCATACCCATAAGAATCTTCAATCTTTTTGAATTTGCCTTTACTGATAAGAAACCCCTCTTTATCATAAAATCTAAACCACCCATAAGCTATTCCATTCTTGAATTGACCTCTCACACATCTTATTCCAGTTTCATAATGATTTTGAACATATTTACCATGTTTTAATAAAGCAAATCTTGAAACTATAATAGTTTTAGGTAAAAAAGAATCATTTCCAAGAATATCTAGATAAAATTGGTCATAATTTGTTGAGTCTGGCATTATAAAAGTATCATAAACGATTATTGGTTTACCTATCTCTAAAAGTCTTACATTTCCAGAATCATTTGTTACCTCGTAATAAAATTTGCCATTTTCTACATAATACCTATGATTTTTATTTCCAAATGATGTAGTAGGATACCTATATGATGATTTATTATTACTTCTAAGATACTTAATTGGATATTTAGAAATTTTGGATCTTAAAACCACTGAATCAATTTGTGAATGAAGTGCTAAACAACTTGTTAAAATAAGCATTAATAATAAAATTCTTTTCATAATTATCATGGTAATGTTGATGGATCTATTGGTGTTTCAATTGATAGAGGTTCTCTAAGAAGCATTGGTCTATTAACACCATTTCCATTAGAGAAATCTTGAACTAGAGTCAAATTATAACCCCAAGTATTTGCACTGTTACCAAAAGTGACAAAATTCTGAGTTGGATTTGCTATTATATCGACCTGATCATTATTTAAACCTTGGTTGGGGGCTGAAGAAATGCCAAATTGCATATTCGGATAAGTTAAATGTAAGCCAGTTGCTGGAACAGCAGGGATACCTGCTGGATTAGCTGCAGATGGCGAAACAGCAGCAACAGCAGGGGTACCTACTATATTTATTGCATTTTGATTGGAAGCAGCTGTACCATTTGTAATAATTAAAATCCGACTTGTGTTTTGTGCAATTGTTCCAAAATTTGCAACCCCAGTTGTACCATTATTTATATCAGCAATAGCTGGCGCAAAATCAATTGGTGGATTTGCTGGATTTGTGCCGCCAACAGATGTTGCAGTAAAAATTTGATTAAACTGATTTGCAATAAAACCTGCATTTTGAATGCCAGGGAAGCCATGTGAACTTCCTGGATTTGGTGCAGTTGCAATACCGTTTATACCATTTTTTATATTGGCCCGTAAAGCTGCTACTGCATTTTGAGCATCTATGCTTTGACCCTCCATACTTCCTCCAAAAGCATAATAATCTGTAGCAGTAACAATATAGGGGTGGTATTGGTCAGCAAAAGCACCGATGACAGGCGTACCAAACGCTAAAGCTTCTTTTCTATCTTGGATGGTTACCAAAACATTGCCTAAATGGTTGCTAAGGTGATATTGCTTATGGCCTCTTGTTTGCATACATTCTAAGTTGTTTTGCAAATATACGGTATTGTTTTAACTATTTTAAAGATTGCCATTTTTGTTTTATTGGTTTTTTGATGTTATTTTTGATAGCCATAAATTTTAAGTATTTCTTCATTAATCTTCTTTCTTACTTTTTTTCATTGCCAAAAAAGTAAGCAAAAAAGCTAGGCAACATAAATAAATATCACATTTCTATTTCATTTTAATGACCACTGCGGGTGATATTCAAGCAAGCTTTCATCTTCCCTTGTGATGCCCATTAAGATTTCTATTCCAATATTCTATTTTTTTAATGTGCCGTTTAGATCTGTAATAATAGAAAATAGGGGGTGCTTTTTTAGATTTTTAAGAGTAGTTATTTATAATGTTGGTGTGTGGTGTAGAAAAGTGTGCAGGGAGATGGTTTTTATGATATTGTTTTTTATAGGCACACATTGGTCATTAAATCTATTGGCTGCGAGGTTATAACACCACGCAGGGATTGGGATTAGTGAACTTGTAAAAGCAGTCACGCTGAGTAATTTATTCACTTCCTGGTGAATGAATTGTATCGAAGCGCTACTGCTTTTGCACAAGAAAAATGTTAGATGCAAAAAGGGAATAATAGCTAAGTATTTTGGCTGCGAGGTGAGAAACACCACGCAGGGAGAGGCAAGCTTTCATCTTCCCTTGTGGTGCCCATTAAAATTTCTATTCCAATAGTATATTTTTTTAATGTGCCGTTTAGATCTGTAGTAATAGAAAATAGGGGTGCTTTTTAAAAAATTTTAAGGGTAGTAATTTATAATGTTGGTGTGTGGTGCAATACAGCATACAAGGATAGCAAGAAATTATTTTCATTTTGTCCATGGATAATCATGTCTTATTTTAATATATGTATCATCAGCAATACAAGGTTTTCTGAATTTAATTAAACCATCTTGCATCAGTAAATTAATTGTTTGTTGGGCTATTTCACTGTGTGTATAAAGAATTTTTTGCCTTGCCCTAGCGGTATCGAGCCCAAATCCAATAAATGGAAGTGACTGATGATGATAAAGCCATTTATTATTTAATCGTTGAGCAAAAATTAATTTACTATGACCTCCAAATTCTGGAATTCTAAATGATTTATCTATTAAAGTTATTAATATAAGTGCATTACTTGTATCTGATGATATAAAAATACAAGAGTCAATTTTAAAATCATAATAATTGGGATAATTTTTAAAATAATATTCTTCGGTTTTAATCCACTGATTTAAAGTATTTTTAAAATCATTATATATATAACCATAGTTAGTGTTTGTTTTATATTTATTTAATTGTGTTTTTCTAAGACACTGATAGTAATTGTTGTAATGCTTTTTGGTTGATTTTACATACTTGTTAATATACCCACACGACATACAAAAGAAAATAATTGATATAAAAGAATATTTTACCAACCCCATAAATTTGCACTTTTACTTTTGTCTAGTTCTATCTCTGTTCCTTGCGGAATAACAGAATTGTCTAAAGATTTCCTTCTTATATAACCTTTATCTCCTCTTTTTAATGAAAATATTGCATAATTTAACCCAACATTATGCCCGCCTCTATCGCCATCGCCCATTATTTTTAGGTTCCAGCTAGGGTCTTGCAAAAATTTTACTTGCGCAATATTTTTTAGCCCAACTTTTATTCCTTCCGTAATAGTCCATTTTTGATGTATTGGCATAGTAATATCTTCTTTCACCATGTAAGGAGAACCTGCTTTGTTCCATTTACAACTTACATTACTTGAGTTGACTGTTGTTTGGGCGTTGGTTTGATAGCTCACGATAGCAAAGAGGGTTAGGATGTATAGTTTTATTTTCATGGTTTTTTGATGTTATTTTTTATTGCCACAAATGGGTAATTAAATCATAAAGGCTGCGAGGTGGAGAATAGCGCACAGGGCAAGGCATAGCGCTTTTTAGTTTATTTTGATGCTTGGCTTGCATGGTTTTTGGTGTAAAGAAGATAAAAAAATTGTGGTATAAAAATAGGTTTTTTTTAGCTTTAATTAATAGAACTACTGAACCTTAATTTTTCGCTATGGGGCTCGCTAGGTGGAAGACTCCATTGGTGCAATTTTTTTACTTTGTTCTTTTAATTGCAGGCCAAAGTTTTGTTTTTTTACATTAATTAAGGTTTTTAAATAAAAATTTTTTCTCAATGCGCCTCAAATTTTGTTGTCCAATGTCAAAATAGACAGTTTTAGGTGTCTGATACTGTCATTTTGTCTTAATTGTGCTAAGGCATAATCTTTGAAAGAACGATGATAGAATAAAAAACAAAAAAATGGCAAAAACAGGTAATATATCAGTAAATACAGAAAATATTTTTCCAATCATTAAAAAATTTCTTTATAGCGATCACGAAATTTTTCTGCGAGAATTAGTTTCTAATGCCACAGATGCATGTCAAAAATTAAAAGCATTCTCTTCAATGGGCATGTTTAAAGGAGAGTTAGGCGATTTGAAAATCAGCATTTCTATAGATGAGAAAAAACATACATTAACCATTAGTGACAATGGTGTGGGAATGACAGAAGAAGAGATAGAAAAGTATATTAATCAATTGGCTTTTTCGGGTGCAGAAGAGTTTTTAACCAAATATAAAGATAAAACAGATGCGGACATTATTGGCCACTTTGGCTTAGGATTTTACTCTGCTTTTATGGTTGCTGAAAAGGTGGAAATAAACACACTAAGTTATCAAGAAGGTGCCGAAGCCGCAAATTGGGTATGTGATGGCTCTACTTCTTTTAGTATAAAAAAAGGTAAAAGAAAAAACAGGGGAACAGATATTATTTTGCACCTAAATGCTGACTCACACGAGTTTTCTGAAAAGTACAAAATCAATACATTATTGAACAAATACTGCAAGTTTTTGCCTATTCCAATACATTTTGATGAAAAAGTAATCAATGAAATTAAGCCATTGTGGCTTCAATCTCCTGCCAATTTAAAGGATGAAGATTATACCAATTTTTATAAAATATTGTATCCATTTGCAGAAACACCTTTATTTTGGATACACCTAAATGTAGATTTTCCTTTCAATTTGACAGGAATATTGTATTTTCCAAAAATTAAAGATGCTATAGAAGCAGAAAAACATAAGGTGCAGTTGTATAGCAATCAAGTTTTTGTTACAGACAATGTAAAAGATATTTTACCAGAGTTTTTAATGCTACTTCATGGTGTTATCGACTCACCTGATATTCCTTTAAATGTAAGCAGAAGCAGCCTGCAATCTGATGCCAATGTAAAAAAAATCACCTCTCATATATCTAAAAAAGTTGCTGATAAACTTACAGAACTGTATAAAAATAATCGAGAAGATTTTGATAAAAAATGGGAATACATGGATGTATTTGTAAAATATGGCATGTTGAGCGATGAAAAATTCGCAGAAAAAGGAAAATTATTTTGTTTGATAAAGTCAGATGATGAAAAATTAACCCCTTTGCAAGATTTTATAGATAAAAGTAAAATTAATCAAACTGATAAAGATGCAAACACTATTTTCCTTTATACAAATAACCCAATAGATCAATATACTCAATTGATAGCGGCCAAAGAATTTGGATACAGTGTAGCGGTTTTGGACGGGCCATTAGACAATCATTTTACAAATTATATTGAACAAAAATTCGAAAAAGTACAATGCAAGCGAATTGATGCTGCCCCAATGGAAAAGTTAATTGAAAAAGACGAAAAAGTGGAATCTTTGCTGAGCGACACTGAAATAGAAAAAATCAAAAATGCTTATGAAAAAGCAGCCACAGGCAGAAAATTAAAAGTGGTTACAGAAGCACTTTCACCAAATTCACCATTAATCACCATTACCGAAGATGAATTTATGCGCAGAATGAAAGAGATGAGTAAAATGCAAGGGCAAGCAGGTATGTTTGGAGCAATGGGAGAGGAGCATCAATTAATTGTTAATACCAACCATCCAAAAGCCTATATTATTGCAAATGCAAAAGATGATGCGGATCAAAAAATTGTTGAAAAATCTATAAATTTAGCCATGTTAGCCAATGGATTGTTAAAAGGAGAGGCGCTAGCAAACTATCTAAAAGAAGAGATGCAAATGCTATAATCCGGTTTAAAGCAGCGGAGTATTATTTGATTTTAGATTTTCATAAGCCGCATCAATTTGCCAAGGTCCATTTTGAGTGGCTGCTACAGCCAATTGGTCGCAGCGCTCATTCATGGGATGTCCATTGTGTCCTTTTACCCAAATAAAATTTACTTTTAATGTTTGCAATATTGCGTAACAATTTTTCCATAAATCAGGGTTCTTTTTGTCTTTAAATCCCTTTTTTATCCACCCGTTCAGCCATCCTTTATTGATGCTATCACACACATATTTGCTATCAGAATAAAGGTCTATTGTATAGTTTTTGTCTCTTATGCTTTGCAATGCTATTATTACCGCCAATAGCTCCATCCTGTTATTTGTTGTATGCTTATATGCTGCACTCAATTCTTTTTTTATATTGCCAAATTGCATTACAATGCCATAGCCCCCTTTGCCAGGATTACCACTACATGCTCCATCTGTAAATATTTGTATTTTCTTTTCCATGTAGTTTATTAAATAGCTTCTGCTACTACAAATGTGCTTCCGCCAATAAAAATTAAGTCGTCCTTGCCTGCCATTAATTTTGCTGTTTTAATCGCTAGCTCAACAGTGCTGCAAATCTCTCCTTTTAATCCGTATTTTTCTGCACTTAATTTGGTAATATTTGCATCTAATCCGCGTGGTATTGAAGGTTTGCAAAATATATAGTACGCATCTTTAGGAAACTTTACTAAAATTTTATCAATATCCTTATCGTTTACAAAGCCAATAACCATGATAAGTTTTTTATGCTTCATTCTTGTCAATTGTGGGATAATGTAGTCCATTGCTTGCTCATTGTGTCCTGTATCAATTATTATTTTAGGATTGTTTTGCAATGTTTCAAAACGTCCCCTTAAACCAGTTAATTTAACCACATCAAAATAGGCAGCTTCTAAATGTATTTTTTCAAAATTAAAACCCAGCTGTTCGTTCAATATTTTATACGCAGCATATACTGTTTTTCTGTTTTTAATTTGATAGCTTCCTTTCAACTCTCCTTTACTTGTATCAAAAGTATTGGGTATAATTTTATCGGCAAAATATAATGGAGCATCTAATTCTTTGGATTTAGCTTTAAAAATATCGGCTATCTCATCTTGCATTTCGCCAATAATAACGGGCGTATCTTTTTTTATTATACCTGCCTTTTCAGCAGCGATTAGTGGCAAAGTATTGCCAAGAAATTGTTGATGATCTAGGCCTATATTTGTAATAATTGATAATATTGGAAGTATCACATTAGTAGAATCTAGTCTTCCTCCCATGCCTGTTTCTATTATTGCATAGTCTGTATTTTTGTATTTAAAATAATCAAAAGCCATTGCAACCGTCATTTCAAAAAAACTTGCTTTGATAGCGCAGTCCATCATTTTGTTTACAAAGGTGGCTACAAAATCTTCTTCAATCTCTATTCCATTTATTTTAATTCTTTCAGTAAAATTTTTTAGATGTGGACTCGTATATAATCCTGTAACAAATCCTTTGGCCTGAAACATTGCGGCAATACTATGAGAAACTGAGCCCTTGCCATTGGTACCCGCAATATGAATGGTTTTTATGCCCACATGTGGATTGTCTAGCAAATTTAATAAAGCAATTGTGTTGTCTAAATTTGGTTTATATGCCACCGCTCCATCGCGCTGAAACATAGGTAATTGGTTATATAGCCAACTTGTAGCTTCCTGAAAAGTTAGTTTCATAAAACGTATTTATTTTGCTGCAATGAGTTCAATTTCGCCTAATTGGTAGGCATCAATAAATTCTATCCATGCTACTTTTCTCCAGTCTTCTAACATCACAAAAACTATAAATCTTTCTTCTTTAGTGTTTTTATCTTCAAAATATTGGGTAGAAATAATAGTGAATTTAGAATTTGCATAAGAACACCCTAATCTTTTTGAATCAAAATCGCCTTCGGTTTGAAAAAATGTTTTATAAAAACCTTCTCCTGTGCTGGGATTAAATTTTAGAATACTATCCTCATACCTTGTTTTAGTATATAAGTCAATAAATTTGTATGAACCGCTATCACACAAATTGGTAAACAAAATGGTGTCACCAATCACAATTGTTAAATTCTTTGAGCTATCCACTTCACTTTGACTATAGGTATTGGTAAAAATACTAAAGCAATAAATGAGTAAAAAAATGGCTAGCAATTTGTTACTATATAAAAGGTAATTATGCATATTCAATTAATTATTTGGCAAATATCAATCCAAAAAAGGACTTCATTATCATATTTTATGGCTTTTTTAAATTGTTTATCAAAAAAATTTGCAGAAGTTAATTAAATTAATAAAATTTGAAGTTTAAAAATAAAATCTAAGTTTTAAACAATATGAAAATAAAAAACATTGCTCAAGGTATAAAAATAATTGCATTATCTGCAATATTTTCAATTTATAATATTACAAATGCCCAGCAAAGAATTGCTACTTATGGTGTAGAAAAAACAGCAAATTGGGTATGCAAAATTTATACTACTCCTTTTGAAATGCGACAATATACCTTTAACAATGGTTTAACAGTTATTCTTGCAAGAAATACAA
>JBDNFC010000057.1:0-12043 GCA_041690035.1 Bacteroidia bacterium
GAAATGATGGCACAAATTGTAAAAATTAATAATTAATTAAAATGATACAACCATTAGCATACGTATCGCCACAAGCAAACATTGCAAACAATGTGGTAATAGACCCCTTTGTTACCATACACAGCAATGTAGAGATTGGAGAAGGAACTTGGATAGGATCCAATGTTACTATATTTCCGGGCACATTTATTGGAAAAAACTGCAAAATATTTCCTGGCGCAGTTTTAGGAGCAGTGCCCCAAGATTTAAAATTTGGTGGCGAAAAAACAAAAGTAGTTATTGGCGACAATACCACTATTAGAGAATGCGTTACTATAAATAGAGGCACAGAAGACAGGGAAGAAACCACTATTGGAAACAACTGTTTGCTAATGGCTTATACACATATAGCTCATGATTGCTTGATTGGACACAATGTTATTTTAGCAAATGCAACACAAATAGCTGGGCATGTGAATGTAGGCGATTATGCTATTTTGGGTGGTTCTACACTTGTTCATCAATTTGTTCAAATTGGGAGACATAGTATGGTAAGCGGAGGCTCATTGGTTAGAAAAGATGTGCCACCTTATACTAAGGCAGCTAGAGAACCACTTAGTTATGAGGGAGTAAATTCTATAGGGTTGAGAAGGAGAAATTTTACGAGCGAAAAAATCGCAGAAATTCAAGAGATTTATAGAATACTCTATGTTAGGGGCTATAATACTGCAAAAGCAGTTGGAATAATAGAGGCCAACATGGCTGCTTCTCCAGAAAGAGATGAAATACTTCAATTTATAAAAGCAAGTGACAGAGGCGTAATGAAAGGCTATTTTAATAAATAGCGGCAAAATGGATATTTTACTTGATGCGATTGGCAAACATTATAACCAAAAATGGATTTTTAGGAATATTTCTGCCGCCATACTTCAAGGTGATAAGGTAAGTATAACGGGCCAAAATGGTTCAGGAAAATCAACACTCATGCAGCTATGTTTAGGAATGATTACTCCAGATATTGGAAAAATTAATTGGGGTGTTGAAAAATTTAATGCAAAAAACTTTAGCCTTTGTGCCCCTTATACTATGCCTATTATGGAATACTCTACCCTAGAAAATCTTAAATTTGCTGAAAACTTTAAACCTTTCAGAAAAAAAATGAGTGCAGCACAAGTTGCTAATTTTTTACCAGAAACAAAAAGAAACTTATCAAAACCCCTTTATCAGTTAAGCTCAGGTATGGTGCAAAGGGTTAAATTAATACTTGCATTATTTGCAAATGTTTCTATTGTTGGATTAGACGAGCCTCTAAGCAATTTAGATTCTGAAGGGCAACTGTGGTATCAACAATTAATTAAAGATGAATTAGATAAAACCACTTTAATTGTAGCTGGAAACCAAGTAAATGAATTTGATTTTTGTACAAAAAACATAAATTTAGCTCCTTAAAAAACGGCTAAATTGACCAATCATATTCCCGTCATTTTTTTTAAAGAATTATTTCTTTTTTATTGTAAAATTATTATCAATAAAAATAACATTTAAAAATCAATTATTGGTGGTAAATGAGTGTAAATTTGTGGCATGGATATTTTTAAAGAATGGCTAAGTATATTTTTAACCCTATTTGCAGTTATAGATATTGTCGGATCTTTGCCAATAATAATGGATATTAAACGCAAATATGGCCATTTGAATGCACTCAATATCACACTCTCTGCAGGTGCTATTATGATAATATTTTTATTTATTGGCGATTTATTTCTAAATATTATGGGCATTGATGTGAAATCATTTTCTTTGGCAGGTGCAGTGGTTTTATTTATTCTGGGGTTAGAAATGGTACTTGGGGTCAATTTTTTTAAAACAGACCCAGATGCAAAATCAGGGACAGTAGTGCCTATTGCTTTTCCTATCATTGCTGGAACAGGAACATTAACCACAATTTTATCTTTAAAATCTGCATTTGCCAATTTGCAAATATTAACTGCTATTGCTGCCAATTTAGTGATAATATTTATAGTTTTGCGCACATCATCCTTTCTTGCAAAAGCACTTGGAAATACTGGAATGGCCATACTAAGAAAGTTTTTCGGAATAATTTTGCTATCAATAGCAATTAAATTATTTGGCAAAAACTTTGCTTTTTTATAAAAAATAAAACTATGCTGAGGGGCTATTCTTATTATTAAAGGATTTAGAATTCTCTTTAATAATAAGATTTCTATATGGATAAGGAATTTCAATACCTTCTATATCAAATTTTTCTTTGATCAGCTTGAGCACATCACATTTTAGTTTAAATGCATTTTCACTGCCAAAAGCCCAAGCATTAGCTCTTAAAATTATAGCACTTTCTGCCCAATCCAACACAAAAACATCAACCTTATTTGATATATCAAGATTTTCAACTTTGCGCACATCTATGCATAAAGGGTGATTTTTAACAATTTCTTCTATGATTTTAATCGCCTTATTTAAATCTGTAGTATATGAAACGTTTATTAAAATATGCTTCATTACATTTTCATCATCAATTGTGCAATTAATAATAGTTTCATTATTCATAACACTATTGGGTATAATCACCCTTTTATTTTCGTAATCTTTAATAATTGTATGCCTAAAAGTAATTTCGCACACCTTGCCCCTTAATCCATTTTGAAATTCTAAAATATCGTTAATTCTAAATGGTTTAAATATTATTATAAAAACACCGGCAATAATATTTGAAAAAGCAGCCTGAGAAGCAAAACCCAAAATGGCAGCTATCACACCAGCGCCTGCAAGCATAGAGCTACCCACTATTTTAAACTGAGGAACAGAGTTTATAGTTATAATAGTTGCAATTACAAAAATAATAAACCCTAGAGAGTTTCTAATAAATACTAATTTTGTACTGTCTATATTGTGTTTAGTATTAAATCTTTTAACCCTATTTATGGAGACCCTTAAAATTAAATTTATTACAAAGGCGATAGAAAAAACAACAATAGCATTGGTTACAAGTTTATATAAATCATCGGTCATTCCTAATTTTCGTAGCTAAAATTTTCTTTATTCTTTAAGATGGTCATTTGTTTATCTTCCACGGTTAGGTATTTTTTAACTTCAGACAGCAGGGCTGTAAACTGATCAAAAAACAAAGATTGTGCACCATCAGAGAGTGCTTCTGTGGGCTGATTATGTATTTCTATAATTAAACCATTGGCGCCTGCTGCAATAGAAGCTTTGCTCATAGGCAACACTAATTCTCGTAAACCAGTGCCTTGGCTTGGGTCAGAAATTATGGGTAAATGAGTCAATGTTTTGGCAAGAGCTAGTGAATTTAAGTCAAGAGTATTTCTGGTATCTTGATTAAAAGTTCTAATGCCTCTTTCGCACAAAATTACTTGATTGTTTCCTCCACTTAATAAATATTCTGCTGCTAATAACCATTCTTCTATAGTGCTGCTCATGCCTCTTTTTAACAATATAGGTTTATTAATTTTACTTAATCCCCTCAATAATGGATAGTTTTGCATATTTCTGGTACCAACTTGAAGTACATCTGCATAGGCAGCCACCAAATCTATAGTGGCCGTATCCATTACTTCTGTAACTATTTTTTGGCCAAACTTATTAGCGCTTTCTTTAATGATAATAAGACCCTCTTCTTTTAAGCCTTGAAAAGCATAAGGACTAGTGCGAGGCTTATAAGCGCCTCCCCTAATTAAAGAAATACCTTTTTTAGCCAAAAAAGCACAAATTGTATTCATTTGCTCAACACCTTCTACTGCGCATGGGCCAGCAATAAGACTAAAATAGTTTCCACCTATTTTTACATCATCTCCTAAATCAATAATGGTATCTTCTGACTGCCATTCTCTGCTTACTAATTGATATGGTTTTCTGCTTTGAATCATTCCTAATTTAACAAATGTTTTAATTTATAGTTTAGTGTAGACAATCCTAATGCTCAATTTTGGATTTGGAATAGTCTTTTGAGCATCAATTACTAATCTAGATGGGGCGATTGGATCAGATGTTGGGATAACAACATGAAGTACATTTTTAAGATTTCCTGCCGTTTTATAGCTGTTAAGTTGAAACTGCATAAATTCCGTAATATTTAATACATAATTGTTATCACTTCTCAATCTACCATCAAAGTATGGCCCAAATAAATCAGGAATTGCAATGCTAGCTCCTGAAGCATTTGGCTGCAACACCAATAATCGCTGCGGCAGAGGATATACGGCATTATAGCTGCCTGCTAAAGGATTAATAATAATTTCGGCTTTATGAATAATAATATTTTTGGCAGCTGCAAAATCAGCAAGATAAGGAATTGTAATTTTCAATTTTGCTCCAGATAATGACTGTAAATAATTTGTAATATAATCAATATTGGGGTTGTTTTTTTGATTTGTAATATCAGCAGGTTGACCAACTATTCTGTAGTTTGCAAAACTTCTATCAGTTTTCATAAATATTTCAAACTGCTTATTGCCACTATGATAAATTGTTATTTTACTATTCACACTATTGGGATTGATGGCAACAATACCACCATCGCCACTATTGGGATTGCTGTTTGATACAATCGCTATACCTTTAAAAAAAGCTTTAAAAGTATTATCACTGTTCAAAATACCAGTTGGAGCGTTAAAAAATTTAAGGCCAGCAGCATCTGTAAGTTTGATTTTTAGTGAAGGAGCAATTCTGATGTTACTTGCACCTTCTCTAACCGACACACTATCTTTCAAATTTATGACACCATTATACTCCCCCATGCTGGCAGCAGCATAAGCAATAGCGGTGGAGCTGTAGATATTGGAATTTGCAGATGGAAAAGGTCCAGTTAATTCATGTACACTAAAGTTTTGACTTGTTAATAGATTTCCGTAATATGCAGTTTTTGAAGTATATTGGAGGGTTAAGATAGCAGAGTCAAAAACATTTCCCGGCTGATTTAAGCTATCAGAAAGGGTTTTTAGATACAATTCTGCAAAAACGTTAGACTTGCTAAGTCCAAAATTTGGGTCAGACATGGCACCAACCAATTTATAGAGTAAAATATCGGTGGGTACAGAATCTTCTGCAATACTGGCAGAAAGAATCGAAAAGGTATCAGAAACTATAGGCTCAAGGTTGCTAATTGATTGCTCTGGCAAAACAATATTGTCAGATTTTTTTGTACAAGAGTCTAAAAATATTAAAGCTCCTGTTACTGCTAACAGAAGCTTTAATCTAATATTTGTTATCATATTTTATCTTTTTGGAGCGGTAAAAAAAATGTTTAACGAATTTAATTATACGTTTCCTAATACTTTTTCATAAAAATCCATATACTTGTCTGCTGCTTGATCATCAGAATGAGTCATCACCATTTTTTCTGAAATATGATTGGCCATAGTGGCATCCATATCACTGCAACAGTTTACTATAGCATCTGCATGGGCAATGCCTCCCATTTGCAAACCTCTGCAATCTCCAGAGCCATAGGCGGCTAGGGCAGAATCTTCTAATTCATTTAAAGTTGCTTTTTTTGCAAATTCTGTTCCCAACGTTTCGTTAAGTGTATCATCAAAAATACTGTAAATTACTTTTGCATTTTTAAATACCGGCTCATCCTTATACAATGTTTTTATGTAAAGAGGAATCAAACTTGTCATCCAACCTTGACAATGAATAATATCTGGAGTCCACCCTAGTTTTTTAACGGTTTCTAAGGCTCCCTTGCAAAAGAAAATTGTTCTTTCATCATTATCTCCAAAAAATTTATTGTCCTCTTTATTAAAATAAGTGGCTTTTCGATGAAAAAAATCTTCATTGTCTAAAAAATAAACCTGCATTTTTGTGCCAGGTATAGAAGCTACTTTAATTATAAGTGGGTTATCGCTGTCGTTGATTGTAATATTCATACCAGATAATCTAACTACCTCATGCAATTTGTTTCTTCTTTCGTTAATTAAACCAAATCTAGGCACAAGCACTCTTATTTCGTTATCTTTTTCTTGAATAGCTTGTGGTATCATCCTTGCAATTGTAGAAACGGGTGATTCCTCTAAAAAAGGACTCATTTCTGAGGAAACAAATAGAATTTTTTTTCTTTCAGTAGGATTTGTCATATTTTATAAATTAATTGGTTTTTTGAATTGAAGTACAAAATTAACGCTTTTTTTGCGAATAATCATAACTTTTATATCTTTTTATGTTTAATTTGCAAAATTAAATATATTGTTTAATTGGAAATTTTTACCTATAGAAGTCAACTGGATGCTTTTCTTAAAACATCAACTAATGCTGGACATCAGATTGGGTTTGTGCCAACTATGGGCGCATTGCACCAAGGACACGAAAATTTAATATTAGCTTCACTAGAAAAAAAACTTACCACTATTTGTAGTATTTTTGTTAATCCAAAACAATTTAATAATAACGAAGATTTAATAAAATATCCCCGAAATAATGAAAAAGACATTTCAACCTTACAAAATTTGGGCTGTCATGTTCTATTTTTACCAGCTATAGAAGAAGTTTATGCTTCAGATTTTAAAGACATCTATCTTAATCTAGCCCCGATTGATTCTGTTTTTGAAGGAGAAAAGAGACCTGGACATTTTGAAGGTGTAGTTCAAGTATTATTTCAATTATTTGACCTTATAAAACCAAAAGAAGTTTTTTTTGGACAAAAAGACTATCAGCAATGCCTAATTGTGAAACGTTTAATAAATGCAAATTTTAGCCACATTGCATTAAATATTATAGAAACTGCAAGAAATGAAGAAGGTCTTGCACTTAGCTCACGCAATCAAAGACTGAGCAAAAACGGTTTGGAAATTGCCTCCTACCTAAACAAAGGTTTAAATCTAGGGCTAACACTCTGCGAAAGATTTGTGCCAGCCCAAGCCGTATCTTTTGCTACCATGTATTTAATAAACAATGGATTAGAAATAGAATACCTGGATATTGCTAATGCAGACACACTTGAAAGTTACGAAAATTGGGAGTCAATACCCGCTCAAAAAATTATTATAGCAGCCGCTTATATTGAAAATGTAAGGCTGATAGATAATTTAATATTTTAATATATATATATGGATACCTTCCTCAAAAAATTTAATACAAATAAACACAAGATTGCCGATCATCAATCTTTTAAGAAAATACTTACTTTAGACAAGTGGAAAATAAATGAACATTTAGAAAAACACTTGAAAACACTTTTTAATAGTGAACTTGATATACGCATCATTACCCAAATGAGTGATAATTATGCAATCAGTTTAAGTCCTGATGACATTGTTCCCGATTTTTTTAAAAATGAAATAAGCAAAGTGGACTACTCCAAATCTGGCAGTTACTATACCTTATTCACAAAGTTTTTTTCACCCACAGATTGTAATATTTTTCACATTTTTGCTGATTTCCAAGACCTAGAAAGATATAACAATGCCGATACATTGCAAATTGTAATACCAATAGACACTTTTATTTCATCCATAAATTTTTCTTTATACATAAGCATGTATGCACTTTATGAAAAAGGAGAATTAACCTATAATTTTAATAGCACTAAAAACTTAAATACGCTGAATAAGCAAAAAACGGTAGTAATATATCTATTAGACAATGGCAGGTCAAATCTTTTAAAAAATCCTAGTACAAGAGATTTATTTGACTTAGGATGGTTTGATTACCCAGAGTTTTTGCCAAAAATTTCAAAAAATTTAGCACAACTAAGAGAATATAATATTAATGGATATATTCCTTTTTTTGAAACAATACATTTTACTCCACTCATAAACCAATTTTGTCCGCTAGCGGTTAATTTATTAAAACATCAATTTACCTATACAATGGAAGATTATAAGCAAAAAAATGTTGTTAAAAATTGGGAGAGCATTAAAAATAAAATCACATTTTCTAAAAAAGACAAGAATCATTCTGAACTCTCTCCTATGCTGATTGATAAAATAATTAAATAAGCATGCAACCTTTTTAAGAAATTGCGTCATATAAAAGAAAATTAGGAATTGACAAGTGAACAAGAAATTGTAAAAGGATGTATTAAAAAGGACAAATTGGCACAAAAAGCCCTCTTTGATTCTTGTGCTCAAAAACTTTACAATGTCTGTTTCAGGTATACTAATTCTCAAATGGATGCTGAAGATTTGATGCAAGACGCTTTTATACTGGCTTTGCAAAAAATAGAAACATTTAAAGGAAAAAGTTCTTTGACAAGTTGGGTATGTGCAATTGGAATAAATTTAGCCATTGACAAAATTAGAAAAATGAAAAATATATCATTTTTAGAAATTGACAATATACATCAAGAATTGCCGTCAGAAGAAGCAGAAATGGAGGTAGATAATGCACCAGATGCTGCGTTGGCACTGCATGCAATTAGCAAATTGCCTGAAGGCTTTCAGATGGTTTTAAAACTTTATGCTTTAGAAAAATTTACACATCAACAAATTGCTGACACCTTAAATATAAGTGTTGGCACAAGTAAATCCCAACTTGCAAGGGCAAGAAAGAAATTAGCAGAAATACTGCAAAAATTATAGCTTTGAATAAAAAGCAACATATAGACACCTGGCTAAACCAAAGTTTAGAAAATGTTCCAAAACAAGATTTTGGTGCAATGTGGGATCGTATTGATAAAAAGCTAGATGCAAATAAATCAAAAAAACGTATTGTAATTTGGTGGTCAAGCGCAGTTGTATTTTTATTATTTGGTATTTTAAGTTCATGCTTATACCAATTAAAACAAGAAACAACGCTCAAAAACAAATCAACCACTGAGGCAATATCTAAAATAACACCTAAATTAGATAGTAAAATAGAGATTGAGAAAGAATTTTTAAAATCCTCAAATCAAAATAATCGGATACAAGAGTTAGTAAAAATTGATTCTAAGAAAATTAGCGATAGTCAAAAAAGAATTTTAATCAATAATAAAGCCAATAAACAAAAATTAAATAAACAAAAATTTGATAGGCAAAAGACCGCAACTGCCATTATTGACAACAAGTATAGCACAATATTAGAAAATATTAACATAAAAAATAAGTTTAGCCTAAATCAAACAACAATTACAGAATTAGCCATCCAAAACTATTCGTTGTTCAATGAAATCCCTATACCAATGTTAATAATTTTGAGAAAACCAAGACCATTTAATAACGAAGTATTAACATTTGGAGTTTATGCAGGTGCAGCACCTTTTAATACCAATACAAAAATAAGCACCAATGGCATGGCTTATGTGCACAAAGATTATTTAAGCATTAGAAAAAGCAGTGAAACACCCATTGCCACAATTAATTATGGGGCTTATATTCGTAAAAATTTGAGGCATTTTAATATTCAATTAGGCGTTAATTATTTTCAAAGAGATATACAACAAAACTACAATTATAAAATAAGTGAAATCCCAATTACCAATGCATTCAATACCCAAAAGGATGCAAATGGAAAATTTCCATTAGATTTGTATACTCCCTATTTGCCGGTATCAAACCCACGTATGGTAAATTATCAAGGCACATACAAGACTACTTTCTTAGAAATACCTCTAAACATTGGATATTTAATAGCTTGCCCTAAAAAAATTACCTTAATACCCAGCATTGGTGTAGGGATAAATTTTGCTCAATTAAATAGCAACAATATGAGTATTGACTATCAAAATTTGAGATTAAATAATTTTGGCAATATATTTAGTAGTACAAAAACACAGAATTACTCATTTAATGCTTCGCTAAGCCTAGAAAAACCAATTTATAATCAATTGTCCTTGACTATTCAGCCATTTTATCAGCAATTTATGTTGAGTAAAGTAAGTGTAGTGTCAGAAAAAAGCTTTGGCTATGGAGTAAACGCAGGGTTAAACTTTAAATTTATAAAATAATGACAAAGTATATTAAAAATATTATTACCTTTGGCTTATTGAAAACAAAAGGGCTAAAATTTATCTTTTTGCTAACGTTTATTCTAAATCAAATGAATACACACGCTCAAGTATTTGTGCCCATGCAAGATGGCAGTGATTATCCTATAGTGGCTGCTAGTAATATTAATAATAAAACAATAGTTGTTAAAGAAATAGACAATACCCCACTAGCTGAAATATTTGAAGTTGCTATATTTAATGGCCAATTCTGGACAACGTTGCCAAGGTTTAAAAACAAGGCACAAATTATTTCTAATGACGGGGCAAGTTATTTGATAACAAGCGTCATAGAGTTTAAAGGCGATATTTATATAGCAGGCAAATTTACAAATGGAACTGCATTATCTGCAAGCTCTCATTTATTCAAATTTGATGGAGCAGAATGGATAGAACCTGCCCAAAATATAAAAACAACCAATAAAGGTATTAATAAAATGGTAATCTGGAAAGATACTTTAATAGCTGCTGGATTTTTTAATCAAGCTGGATCTGCTCTGGTTTCTAACATTGCCAAGTTTGATGGAAATGATTGGGGATTTTTAGGCTTAACATCTAATGCAGAAGGTGCAAACAATGAAATAACTGATATAGAAGTAATCAATGGCGACATTTATATTGCAGGAAAATTTAACCTTGTAGGAAACTTTCAAACAGGCAGTATAGCGCGCTGGGTGAGCAGTGGCAGATTTTGGGGCGGAATAGGTGCACCTTTTAAAGAAACAATAGAAATAAGTGAAATGGGCAGCCAAATAGCAGCTAGTGGTGTAACAGCAACTGGAGACTCTAATATTAGATTGTTTGTAAATGGACAATGGTTGCTTGTTAGCGCCCAAACACCGGAAATTATTAATCCAACCCAATTTCCAAAGATTTTTACTACAAAAAACAAATTATATGCTTACGGGCCATTTTTAATAAAGGGCGATACAATAGACATTTTAATAAATACTGGATCTGCTTGGCAAAGCTCTGAATTAAAAATAAAGGGACAAAAACTTGCATTTCTTTCTAATGAAAAAGAGATATTTTGTTTCGGAGATTTTAGTTTTACGGCTAACAACAGAAACTATAAAAACATATTTTCGATACAAGATCAAATTGTATTATTAAGCGGAAACATATTTGGAGATGAAAATAACAATTGCCAAAAAGATGCTGCAGAGCATGGTGTTTTGGCTCAAGTTTTGATTCAAAAAATGTTTGATAAAAAAGAAATCATGCTCGTTAACACCGATGAGTTTGGAAATTGGACAGCAGAAATAGAGTCAGGATTTAGCTATACTGTCAAGGCCAAATTTGTTAAAAAAACTTTTTATAATACATGTAGTCAAAAAATTATTCCTGCTCAATTGGGTGGCGCTGTGCTAGTTAACCAAAACTTAGCTTTAAATTTTTCTACACCTTTGCTAGATTTAAAAGTAAAGATAGATGGACTATATGGCAATATTGTACCTAGCAATGAGCAGAGTTATATTTATTTCACCGTTACCAATGCAGGGAATACAATAAATAATAATGGCAGTATTCATGCAAGTTTTGATTCTATGCTGATAATTGAAAGCATTTTGCCTGCACCATCTGACCAAAATAAAGGGAATATAATATGGAATATACAAAATCTAAAACCTGGACAAAGCATAGTGTTTAAAATAAAAATAGATGCACGCAATATTCAAGGCTCGCTCGATTTCAAATTAAGAACAGGAACAGGTATTATTAATAACGACAAGGATGTGGCTGATAATTTTGATTCTCTAACAGCGACTGTAGACAGTAGAAGCAGTATCAATTTTAAAACAGTATCTATGCCTGGCAGGTTTAGCAGTCTTAATTATTTACAATATGGTATTTATTTTACCAATATAGCACCATATACTGCAAATAGCATTACAATAATTGATACCATAGATACAGATTTACCTTTAGACGAAATGCAATATCTTTCAAATTCTCACCCTGACCAAAGTAAACTTAAAAAATTGATAACAAAGGACAACATAGCTTACTGGACTTTTGAAAACATTATGTTGCCAATTGCAGAAAATAATAAAGCAAATGCCTCTGGATTTTTTACCTATGGCTTTGTGATGAGTGATGTTGCACAAAAAATAAACGAACAAC
>JBDNFC010000058.1:0-4092 GCA_041690035.1 Bacteroidia bacterium
GGAAATGCTGATAGCAGTATGCTAATTAGGAGATGTAGGGTAGATTTGGGCGGAAATTCTGGTATAATGCCTTTGTCTATTGATCCAAGCAATAATTGGCCAAGTAAAAAAGATGAGTATATTAGTAGAATAGAAAAGTGGATAAATGACGGTGCAAAAGATCAATTTGGCAACGGTGTACCAACAAAGGATTTGGCGCCACAAATGGGTGGTATGGTTGTAAAATCGGGTATGACCACTTTTACAAGAAGTAGTAATTATGCTCAAGTAGATTTGCCTGTTGGCACGGCAAACATCACTGTTTATTTTTCATTTGTTGATGATAATACGCCACAAGACCAATTTACTAGCACAACGGTAGATACCACTAGCAATCCCTTACGCTATACGGGTGCAGGCAAGGTGGCACTTACCAAACTAGGCGCAGCATTATCTATGCCTGCTTTATTTAACAATACAAGAGATTATTGGTACAGTGTAAATCTAAATGTGGCAGATAAAAAAGCAGGGCAGGTGGTTTGGTTTAAAACCACAGTTTCTGACAATGTTACTGGAACAACAGAGGTGCCAAGCATAAATGCAAACTTTAATAATATGAGGTATTTTTCAATAAAATTTAATTAATGAAAAGGCAACTAATTTATCCATTTATTTTATTGTTCATTTTTGGACTTTCTTGCACCAAATATAAGGAGGTAAAAGAAAGCGAATTGCCCGTAATTACATTTAAAAGCATTTCACCAAAAAATATTAAGCAGTTTGATGATAATGTCGTTATTACAATTGGTTACAAAGATGGAAGTGGTGATTTAGGAAGCGAAAATCCAGACGATTTGTCTATTTATGTTAAAGACAATCGCCTAAAAAAAGAAGATTATTATCATTTACAAATTTTGTCGCCACCAAATACCTCGCTAGCTATCTCAGGAAATTTAGATATAAGACTAAAAAATACTTTTTTGGTTGGCAGTGGAAATCAAGAAACCACATCTTATGAAATAAAAATAAAAGACAGGGCTGGTAACTGGAGCAATAGCATTACTACAAGTTTAGTAACAATACAAAAATGAATAGATTGAAAAAGCAATTATTGACATATTGTTTAGTGTTTATTTGCACTTGGGTTGTTGGGCAAACTTCTTATAAGATGCAAAATCTTACTGTAAATGATTGCAGAGGGATTTTTACAGACAGTGATGCAAACATTATTAAGGCTGGAGATTATGGACACAATGAAAACCTAACTTTTGTTATTTGCGTAAAAGGTGCAAGTAAAATTGTCATGACATTTTCGAATATTAATACAGAGCTAAATGCAGATAGTATTATTATTTATAAAGGCAGTGGCTCAACTAAAACTCAAATTGCCTCTTATTCCGGGATTTTTAGTTCGCGCACTATTACCAGTAACGACAGTTGTATGACGATTCGTTTTGTTTCAGACGCAAGTTTGTCTAACACGGGTTGGAACGCTACATGGGAGTCGAAAATCACCAATGTAAAACAACCCAATTTTACCCCGCTTACAAATCCAACTTGCAATAGTACTTTTATAGATGTAACCCTAGATCAGAAATTTATTTGCGACAGCATTAGCTCGGCAAATTTTAGATTAGAAGGGCCATTGGCTCCAAGTATAAGCAGCGTGTCTGCATTAAATTGCGATGTAAGCAATAGGGCAGATCGATTTAGAATAAACTTTGGTGCAGGCTTAATTAGAAGCGGCACTTATTTATTGCCTTTTAGAACTACTTTCAAAGACCCATGTGACAGTATTTGGATGCTTCAAGATACCCTTATATTTAGGGTTACTGATTGCCCAATAGTAGTAACATTGACCTTAGACAATACTCCCATTTGCAGGGGAACTTGCACTAGGGTAAGGGCACAGGTAATAGGTGGCGATTCTACAAAATATGTTTATAGCTGGACACCTTCATCACTAACCGGCAGAGGCCCACATTTAATTTGTCCAACCATAAATACCGAATATAAACTAACCGTAACCGATGGGTTATCAGTGCCTGGAAGGGACAGCATAACCTTAATTGTGGTAGACCCACCTGTTACACAAAATGATACCACAGTATGCATTTCTTCTTTGCCTTTTAACTTATCTGCTACACCTGTGGGAGGCACTTGGAGTGGATTAGGTATTACAAATGCTGCATTAGGTACATTTAGTCCTTCTGCAGCTGGTGGGGGTGTAAAAACCATTACCTACATCATAAGTGGCTGCAATAGAACAATGCGTGTTACTGTGCGCAGCGTTACTACTGGCGGTGCAACAGCTGCATGCCCAGGCAGTGGAAATGTACAGTTAACAGGAAATTCTCCGGCAGGTGGAGTGTGGAGTGGCAGCAATGTAACAACCGGTGGGTTATATACGGTTCCAATCATGCCGGGTACTTATATAGTTACTTATACCTGGAATGGTTGCTCTGCAAATAAAACGATTAATGTAGATAATATTACCATTACTAATAAGCCGGACAGTTTTTGTTCTAACGCAGATAGTTTTAATATAAAATTTGGGCCTATTGGGGGATTATGGTCTGGAACAGGCATTACTAATGCCTATTTAGGCACATTTAAGCCAAGGGTGGCAGGTGCAGGAAAACACGCTTTAAGATACACTATTAATGGCTGCGCATTAGATACCTACATTTATGTAAAGCAAATAGATGCAAGATGGGATGAACTTTTTTGCCCCTCGCAAAATGTGGTGACTTTTCCTCAAGGATTGCCCGCAGGTGGTTTGTGGTCTGGAAATGGAATTACTAATACAAACAGCGGTCAGTGGGATTTGAACTATACCTTTGGACATCCTACTTGGGGCTATAATGATACTGCATGGTATAGCAAAGCAGGTTGTACTGATTTTAAAATTATATATGTTAGGCCTACAGCCATTTTAATAGATTCTATAAACAGGTGCGTTGAAACAAACACCTTTTTCCTAGATTGGGGCACTGTGCAAGTTACTCCATGGGGCGGCACTTGGTCTGGTAAAGGCGTGCAAAGTGATGGTAGATTTACTGCATCCACTGCAGGATATGGTTTGCATAAATATTTTTATATTGTAAATGGGTGTGTAGATTCTTTATTAATTAATATTTATCAAAAGAGTATCATTCAACGTGATACTATACTTTGCGTTACTGAGCCCGCATTTATATTAGCAAAAGGGCAATCAGGTGGCACATGGAGTGGGAGTGGAGTAGTCAATGCTGTTTCAGGACTTTTTAATCCAAGTGTGGCTGGAGTAGGTAATCATGTTATTAGGTATTTTTCCGTTAATGGATGTAAAGATAGTCTTTCTATTAGAGTAAATCCTAAACCAACTGTGAGGATAAGCGGATTAGACCCCAATTATTGTTTTAGGGACACCAATATTAATTTAATCGTAAATCCTATCGGAGGTGTTTTTACAGGCACAGTTCTCAATCCTAGTAATCAATTCAATCCACAATTGGCTGGCAGTGGTTTGGCTAAAATTAAGTATACTTTTGGGCCTCCTCAATGTCAATCATCTGATAGCATTACCACAGTTGTTGGAGACACGCTTAAATTAACTATTTTTCAACAAAAAGATACCATTTGCAAGGGTCAAGGCATTAACTTGGTACCAACAGCCAAAGGGGGAACAACAATATATTATTATGATTGGGATAATGGCAGAAATAACAATAAGGATATTTATGAAGCGCCTTTAGTTTCTACCAAGTATATTTTAAGGGTAACAGATTACTGTTCAAATCCTGCCATAGATACTGCTGAAATTGCAATTTATACAGAGATAACTGGAGTTATAAATACAAGCACTCCTCAATGTTTTGGACAAAATGGTTGGGCAAAGGTAGTTGCGAGTCCAAATAGTGATGAATACCGATATACTTGGAATACCAATCCTACTAGCAATAAAGATTCTATTTACCAAACAGTGGGGCTGCGTTATCGGGTAAATGTTACCAATAGCAAAACCGGTTGTTTTTGGGATGGAGATATTGTGATACCAGGTTATCCAAGAGTAAAGGCTGATGTAAGTTCTTTGCCTAGATTTCCTAGTTGTATAAGTAACCTTAGTCCAGA
>JBDNFC010000059.1:0-21202 GCA_041690035.1 Bacteroidia bacterium
AAATTTGACAAAGATTCGTATAAGGTTTCTGGAGGTTTGCACGGGGTGGGAGTTAGTTGTGTAAATGCTTTGTCTACCGATTTGAAAGTAAATGTTTACAGAGATGGAAAAGAATATCAGCAAGAATATCAGATAGGAAAACCATTGTATGATGTAAAAGAAATAGGCAACTCTGATAAAAGAGGCACAGAAGTTACTTTTTTGCCAGACGACAGTATTTTTATAGTGAGTGAGTACAAGTTTGACACCATTGCCAATAGGTTAAGGGAGCTATCATTTTTGAATAAAGGTATAAAACTAGACTTAACAGATCGGAGAGAATTATTAGAAGATGGAAGTTTTAGAAAAGATCACTATTACAGCGAAAGGGGCTTAGAAGAATTTGTGCTATATTTAGATGGAACAAGAGAAAAATTGATACCTCAACCAATCTATATGGAGGGAGAAAAGCAGGGTGTTCCTGTAGAATTGGCTTTTACCTATAATACAGGCTATGCAGAAAATTTATTTTCGTATGTTAATAATATTAATACAATCGAAGGTGGAACGCATGTTGCTGGATTTAGACGTGCATTAACAAGAACATTAAAGGGTTATGGAGAAAAAGAGGGCTTGTTTAAAAACGTAAAATTTGAAATTGCAGGAGATGATTTTAGAGAAGGACTAACAGGCGTTATATCTGTAAAAGTGCAAGAACCACAATTTGAAGGTCAAACAAAAACAAAACTGGGCAATAATGAGGTTATGGGAGCTGTTGATATTGCTGTAGGAGAGATTCTTGCTAACTATTTAGAAGAAAATCCTAAAGAAGCAAGAACCATTGTAAACAAGGTTATTTTAGCAGCAACAGCAAGGCATGCTGCAAGAAAGGCGCGAGAGATAGTTCAAAGAAAAGGTGCAATGAGTGGTATGGGATTACCAGGTAAGTTGAGCGATTGCTCAAAAACAGATCCAGGTATATGCGAAATATATCTTGTTGAGGGCGATTCTGCTGGAGGAACAGCAAAACAAGGACGTGATAGAGAATTTCAAGCTATTATGCCACTCAGGGGTAAAATTCTCAATGTAGAAAAAGCACTTGAATATAGGATTTATGAAAACGAAGAAATCAAAAACATCTTTACAGCATTGGGAGTAAAAATTGGAACAGAAGAGGATGACAGAGCGCTAAATATAACAGGATTGAGGTATCATAAAATTATTATTATGACAGATGCAGACGTAGATGGAAGCCATATTAGAACTTTAATTTTAACATTGTTTTTTAGATACATGAAAAAATTAGTAGAAAGTGGATACATCTATATAGCAACCCCCCCTTTGTATTTAGTAAAAAAAGGTAAAGAGGAGCGCTATTGCTGGACAGAAAAAGAAAGAATGGAAGCAATTAAAGAAATTGCTGCTGATGGCAAAGAGGAGAATGTAAATGTGCAACGCTATAAAGGATTAGGTGAGATGAATGCAGAACAATTGTGGAGTACCACAATGGATCCTGAACGCAGAACATTAAAAAAAGTAACATTGGATAGTGCTGCAGAGGCAGATCATGTTTTTAGTATGTTAATGGGAGATGAAGTGCCGCCAAGGAGAGAGTTTATTGAAGCAAATGCAAAATATGCTAAAATTGATGTCTAATTCTATTTGAAATATTATAACTAAGAAAGCGTATTATTCTTAACTAATAAGTATTGGTAAAAAAAAGGCATGTTTTTTGATAATTAATTACAATGATTAAAATTAAACATGTTCTTTTAGTTTTGTTTTCAATCTTATTAAAAGATATAAAAAGCCAAAACTACATTTTTGAAGGAAGAATTGGCAGCAACAGAGCAATTCTTGCATTTGATTTGTCAGAAAATGAACTTAATGAAGCATTTTATTACTTAGAAAAAAACAAAACAATAATACCTTTAATATCAGTTGTTTTAGATACAAATAATTTTTTGTTCTATACCATGGATGCAAATATGGAGGATACTTTCTCTAAAATATTTGTAACCATGAAAGATTTTAGAACATTAACAGGCACTTTTGAATCTAATGATGGTTTAATAATATCCGCAAATTTCAATTTTTTTGACATTACTAAAATTAAGCATAAATTTGGCAATATTGCTCTCATAGACGAACTTAAAAAAGAAGTTCCTTTTCAATATGTCTATACTGCTGATGTCGATTTTACAGAACGCATAGAACAGTATGGTTTTTTAAAAGGTGATTCAGTAATTGTAAATGTGGAGAAAAATACCAGAATACCAAGTTTAATTTTTAAGAATAGAACGATACCAAATCAAAAAATTTCAGATTTTTGTGATTCTTTGGCAATAGAACACATTGTCTCATTCCTATCTTGTGAACCAGAATATAAGGTGAGCATAAAAATAACCCGCTTCGATGCTAAAATTATATCATTGTTATATTTTGTAAAATGGAATTGTGGATATTCAGACAAAGATTTTTATTACCAAGGTATTACATTTGATAGAAATACCGGAGAACTAATGCGATTAAATGATATACTTTATTTTGATAAGCCTCTATCCGACACGGCTATTCTAAATGATTCGTCAAATATAATTGATTATGAAAAGCAAATAAGAAAATTGTTGCAAAATCAGTTTAATGACGCTACTGTAAATAATTGCTATGTCCTAAATAAAATCATCTTTGATCAGCAAAACTATTATCTTACCAACAGTGAATTACAATTTTTGCCTACCTTTGAAAAGGCAGAAAGTAGTTGCAGAAACAATATAAACACTTCAATCATGTTTAGCGAAATAAAAAACAATATAACCCCTAAGTATAAATCAATTTTAATACCATGAAGCATTTATATTCAATTCTTTTATCTTGTTTTATGATGACCAGTTTGTATGCAAAATATGATATTTTGCATAATAAGTTTGAGTATAATCCTGCTTCTGCAAAAATCGATTCAACAAGAAAAAAAGCACCTGAAAAGAATTGGAAAGAGAAAATAAGTTTTGGAGGTAATGTAAGTTTAAATTTGGGCAATAATTCTTTTGTGCTTTTAAATCCTCAAATTATTTACAAAGTAAGCGATCAACTTTGGTTAGCAACAGGTCCATTTTATCAATATCAAAGGGTCTCTTTTGTAAATGGTGGTTCATTTTCATCTTCAGTATATGGGGCTACTGCATTGGCAAGGCGAGTTGTTGCCCGTAATTTTTTTGCGCAAGTAGAGTATAATCTTTTTAATTTTGAGTCAGGAAATAGTGCAAGACGCATTAACGGCAATTACGGTTTGGCAGGAGGGGGTGTAAATATTGGTCAAAATTTTGCCTTAACAATTTCTTATGTCCTATTTGCTTCACCAAATAATTTATTCCCTTTTGGAAACTCTCCTTGGGTTATAAGAGGTGGCTTTTTCTTTTAAATATACTTTCTGATTTACTTGAAAAAACTAATATAAGTCAGAAATTATTTATAAAAATAGTTTTATAATGAGATGATATTTTATTTTTAATAGACGCAAAAAACTATTGGTGGGGATAAAAAATAGTATTGAGAAAATGTTAATTCAATTTATAAGGGGTATTGTATCTTGCGCAATATATGGCAGGAGGATCTGAAACACCGTTGATGAAACAATATTATGGTATTAAATCTAAATACCCTGGTGCATTGCTTCTATTTAGGGTGGGTGATTTTTACGAAACATTTGGTGAAGATGCAATCACTGCTTCAAAAATTTTGGGCATAGTGCTAACAAAAAGAGCCAATGGGGCAGCCAGCCATATAGAATTGGCGGGTTTTCCTTATCATAGCTTAGATAATTATTTGCCTAAGTTAGTACGGGCTGGGCAGCGGGTTGCAATCTGTGATCAATTAGAAGATCCTAAACAAACAAAAACAATTGTAAAAAGAGGTGTAACAGAGCTAGTAACCCCTGGTGTTTCGTATAATGATAATGTATTAGATGCAAGTAAAAGCAATTTTTTGGCAGCTGTATATTATGATAAAGAAGCAGTTGGAATTAGTTTTTTAGACATTTCTACTGGTGAATTTTTTATTGAACAGGGTGACGAGGCACAAATTAATAAATTATTGCATATACTTAGACCTGCAGAAGTTTTACTTAGTAAATCCAGTCAAAAACAGTTTGAATCAGCATTTAAAGACAAGTTTTTAACACATTACTTAGATGAATGGGTATTTCAATACGATTATGCTTTTGAAATATTAGTTAATCAATTTAAAACAAGTACGTTAAAAGGATTTAGTATTGATAATTTGCCAATAGGTATTATAGCCGCTGGAGCTTGTCTTGAATATTTAGCACAAACCCATCATAAAGAACTTTTGCATATCCATAAAATTAGCAGACTTTCACAAGAAAATTTTATGTGGATTGATGAATATACTGCGCGAAATCTAGAATTAATTTATCCTAATAATCCTGATGGAAAGTCTTTATTGCAAATCTTAGATAAAACATTGACACCGATGGGTGGCAGAACCTTGCAAAAATGGCTAATGATGCCCTTAAAAGAAATTAAGGCAATTAATGAAAGGTTGGATACTGTAACTCATTTTATTGAATTGCCGCAATTATTGCAGTCTTTAGCTTTATCGCTAAAGCATATTGGAGATTTAGAAAGGTTAATTGCCAAAGTAGCCCTAAAGCGATCAGGTCCTAGAGAACTCAAATTTTTAGAACGCTCATTAATTAAGGTAATAGAAATAAAAAATAGCTTAGCATCTGAAAAAGTTTTTTTACCCTTGGCTGAGCAACTTTTAGATTGCGAAAATTTAATTGAGATAATTTCATCAAGCATAGCTGAGGAAGCTCCACTTGCTGCAGGTAAAGGAGGTACCTTTAAAAAAGGATTTAATGAAGATTTAGACGAGCTTACTATGTTGGCCATGAATGGTAAAGATTATTTGTCTCAATTAAAACAACGAGAAATAGAGAGAACGGGTATTAGCTCCTTAAAAATTAGTTATAATGCGGTATTTGGTTTTTATTTAGAAGTTACTAATGCGCATAAAGAAAAAGTGCCTGAAGATTGGATAAGAAAGCAAACATTGGTAAATGCTGAACGGTATATTACACCTGAATTAAAAACGTATGAAGAAAAGATATTAAAAGCTGAGTCACAAATAGAGCAATTAGAAATTAATTTATTTAATGATTTAATAGAAAAAATTCAAATTTATGTAAACACAGTGCAACAAAATGCACAGACTATAGCAAAAATTGATGTGTTGAATAATTTTGCTGTTATTTCTAGGCTAAATAATTATGCAAAACCTTTAGTAGATGATTCTTTTTTACTTGATTTAGAAGATTGCAGGCATCCTGTTATAGAGCAAAATATGGCTGCAAACGAAGAGTATATTCCAAATAGTATACTGCTAAATGACGATGATAAAAGAATGATTATACTTACAGGGCCAAATATGAGTGGAAAGAGTGCAGTCTTGCGGCAAACGGCATTGGCTTGCATTATGGCTCAAATGGGTTGTTTTGTGGCTGCGAAAAGTGCTCATATTGGCTTAGTAGACAAAGTTTTTACACGTGTGGGAGCAAGTGATAATTTGTCTGTTGGCGAAAGCACTTTCATGGTAGAAATGATAGAAACAGCAAGTATTTTGAATAATTTTTCACAAAGATCGCTAATTATTTTAGACGAAATAGGTAGGGGTACAGCAACATTTGATGGCATTAGTCTTGCATGGAGCATTGCAGAGTTTTTAGCCAATCATGTAAATAAGCCAAAAACCTTATTTGCTACGCATTATCATGAACTTAATGAACTTATGAATAAAAATGAAGGAATAGCAAATTATCATGTTGCAATAAAAGAATATAAAGATAAAATCATTTTTCTTAGAAAGTTAAAAGAGGGAGGAACCGAAAGTAGTTTTGGTATTCATGTTGCTAAAATGGCAGGAGTGCCAAGTGAAGTATTACAAAGAGCTGAAATAATTTTAAACGAATTAGAAAAAAACAGAACTTCATTAAGTGGTAAAAAAACACTAAAACACATTCCTAAAAGCTCGTTTCAGATGAATATGTTTCAGGTGAGTGATCCTGCAATGGGCAGCATAAGAAATTTATTAGAAACCAATGATATTAATAGGCTTTCGCCTGTAGAAGCGCTGCTTTTGCTTGCCCAAATGAAGTCTATGATCGATAATCCAAATGATTAGACCACATTTTTTTGCAATATTTTTTGCAATGCTGAAAGATGTATTTTAAAGGCTAATTTTCCTTTATAGGTAACTCCATAACTGGTAGTAGATTTCTTCTCAATAAATTTTTTATCAGAACTAACCAATTGCTGTTTCTCTAAAGCATATAAATGATTGGCTAAATTGCCATCAGTTGCGCCTAATTCTTGTTTAAGCTCATTAAAAGTGAGTTTTTCTTTGTTTAATAGCATTGTCATAATGACCAATCTGTTTCTGTTTTCAAATGATTTACTTAATCCTTCTAGCATTTATTTATTGATTTATCTTGTTCTTTGCGGCACAAAGTAAATTAAAATAAGTATTAATTCAAAACATACTATAAAATAAATAAATCTATTTGTTAAAAAAATGTGTAAAACTATATATTTTAGAGGGATTAAGGCTATAAAATAAATTTTGTTAGGATAAAAATAAAGCATGTCTTATTTGAATAAAATTTTTTAATTAAACAACCTATATTTGCGCTTTTAATGCTGTATAAAAAATATCCATTTAATCATATCTTAATTGAAAATATTAATCGTCTTGGTTTTAAAAGACCAACAGACATACAGTTTAAATGTATACCATCTATATTAAAAGGAGAAGATGTGCTAGCAGTGGCTCAAACAGGTACTGGAAAAACGGCCGCATACCTCATTCCATTAATAGAAAAAATTTATACAAATAACTTAGACCGCAAAGGTTTACAAACCCCAAGTTGTTTAATATTGGTGCCAACACACGAATTGGCAGAACAAGTTGCAGAATTGGCAATAGCATTAAGTGAGGGCTTAAATATTAAAGTAGCTGCAATTTATGGAGGTAAAAATCAAGAAGACCAAATACAAAAACTAAAAGGAAATAATGGCATAGTTGTGGCCACGCCAGGACGATTATTTGATTTAGAGCATCAAGGATATTTGAAACTTTCAGAAATTAAATATTTGGTGCTAGATGAGGCCGATAAGATGCTTTTTCATCAATTTTTGAAAGATATACAGGATATCATATTAAAGATCAATAAGCAAAGACAAACGCTATTTTTTTCTGCAACACTTAACAAAGTTATAAAGAAAATAGCTTACCAAATTATTAAACAAAAAGCCATAAGAATACAGCTATCGCCAAAAAATCCAGTAAGCAATAATGTAACCCATTTATATGCTTTAATAAAAATGGATGACAAGCGGTTTTTTTTAGAACGGGTATTACAAGAAAATGAAGACGAAAAAACAATCATTTTTGTGAGAACTAAGGTGAGGGCAGAACGAGTTTGCAATGCAATGGAGCGCGCTGGTATAAAAACTGTTACCTTGCATAGTGATAAAACACAAACAGAAAGAACTGCAATCATTGAAGCTTTTGAGAATAAAGAAAACAATATTTTAATAGCAACTGATTTAGCTGCTAGAGGATTAGATTTTAAAAACATCGGACTGGTAATTAATTATGATATTCCAGATCAAGCTGAAAACTACATTCATAGAATTGGTAGAAGTGGAAGGGGTAAAAGCAAAGGATTGGCCTATTCATTTCTGGCAGACGAAGAAATGCCTTATTGGAATGCAGTATGCGCTTATTTAGGCTATGAGCCAAATTTAATTAAAATAAAAGATAATGAATATGATGACACACTCAGTTACTCCAACCAAATAACACCAAAACTATCTGATGTCATGGATATTATAGCCGATGACGATTTATTCAAGGCTCAAAAAGAAATGAAGAAAAGAAAAAAATAATTTTTTTGAATTATTAAACTAAAATGAAAAATTAATGCAAAAAGCAGCATATTTTATGATTACTAGTTTTGGCATCTTAGCGATGTTAATTATTGGTAAGCAAATTTTAATACCCCTAATTTTTGCTTTTTTGATTTGGTTACTTATGCGAGAAATTAAATTAATAATAGATAGAAATAATTTTATAAAAACAAAAATACCTAATTGGTTAAAGTATCTTTTTATTACTTTGCTTTTTTTTACAACAACTTTTTTTCTGGCAAATATTGTGATACAAAATATGCTAAACCTTTCTAAAGCATTGCAGATTTATTACCCGCAGTTAAAAGAATACTTGGCAAAAATGAGCCAATATTTTAATGTAGACCTAAGTCAAATATTTTTAAACCATTTAAACAAAATAAACTTTGGCGAATGGATATCAAGGGTTATAAGTTCGCTTTCTAATATTTTGGGCACCGCAATCATCGTTTTATTTTATGTTATTTTTATCTTTTTAGAGTCTTCACACTTTTCATCAAAAATTACGAAAGCCTTTTCGAAAAATAATGCATCTGGCAAAATTTTTTCTGTTTTAAAAGAAATAGAAGGATCTATTATGCATTATATTGGCTTAAAAACACTAACTAGCTTTATTACAGGTATTTTAAGCTATTTTGCTTTATCAATTATAGGTGTAGAATATGCTCCATTTTGGGCTTTTCTTATTTTTATTTTAAACTTTATACCCAATATAGGCTCAATTGTTGCTACATTGTTTCCAACAATTTATAGTTTATTGCAGTATGGAGATATGTTTCACATATTGTCTGTTTTAATCATACTTAGTGCCATACAAATAGTTATTGGTAATTTTATTGAACCAAAGTGGATGGGTGATTCTCTTAATATTAGTGCACTTGTAACCATAATAGCACTTATTTTTTGGGGTGCAATTTGGGGTGTGGTAGGTATGATATTGAGCGTACCTATCACAGTAATTATTGTAAATATTTGTTCAAAATTTCCAGAAACTAAAGCACTAGCGGTGATGCTTTCTGACAAAGGTAAAATCTAATCTTTTTTTTGAAAAATAGGTTATTCTTAGATAGGTGTTTTTAAGTTTTTAAAGCTATAAATTCAAAATATTTTGCAATTTTATAGCAGATGCTGCCCTACTGTATTGCGAAACATCAATATTGGTTGATTGCAAAGGATTTTCAAGATAAGAATTATAAATAAATGCTAAATGTATAAAAATTTCATTTTCTTTGCTCGTAGATGCGGTCAATAATAATTTTTCATCACCAAATAAATATGTAAACTCTGCAGGGTCGTTGCACAAGGCTAATACAGGTCTTTTGGTTCTAAGGTATTCCATTGTTTTGGTACTTACAAGTATTCTCTCATTTTTAGTAGAAGGGGTGACGTTTAATAGTAAATCTGCGGTAAACATAAGTTTAATAGCTTCTTGCTGGGGTAAATAGCCTAAGTTGATAAATTCAAAATTACTTTTTTGTGTAAAAAAATCTAAATTATTTTTACTTATTTTGCCAACAACGGTCACTTTGAATTTTTGTTTTGGAAATTTTTCTGCCAATTTTGACAATGCAGCGCAGAAATTGCTGCAATCTTGCATCTCTGCCAATAAGCCAAAATGCATTATATTAAATTTATTGCCAGAGTGAATAAAGTCAAGTCCTTCAAATTGTTTTTCGTCATATCCATTATAAATAACTTCAATTGGAGTTTTGGTTTTTGGTTGCAATAGTTTTTTTAATTCATGGCCTACAGTAAGTATGGTATCGGCATTATTCAGTACACTTTGTTCATATTTATTATTTTTAATTTTTGCCCAATTACTTTGTGGCAACGATTCATTTATGTATAATTCAGCCCATGGGTCTCTAAAATCTGCCACCCATTTTATTAACGGGTATTTTTTCTTAATAGCCAATGCAATGAGGTGCGAACTATGAGGAGGCCCAGTGCTAAAAACATGCGAATAAATATCATTGTTCAAAGCCTTAAAAGCTGCTTTCTTAGCATAGTAATTCCAACCGATTCTAGCATCGGGTAAAAAAATATTGCCTCTTATCCATGCAGCAATTTTTTTAAAAAGACTTTTTTTAGTTTCAATAGCACCATAAGGAATGCCATCTTTTTTATTGCCTTTTGTAATCAATGAATACCATTTTAAGGGATCCCTACTTTTGGTCTTAATGGTTTTAATATTACTTACCTTGGCAATAAGTGTAGTATCCATGAGAGGATAAGAAGCAAAATTCGAGTCTACAGTTAAAACCGTAATATCCACACCATTTAATTGAAGATTTGAAGCAAAATGAAGCCAGCGCTGAACGCCACCTCCACCAGCTGGAGGCCAGTAGTAAGTAATAATGAGTACTTTATTAGGTTTCAAGCAGCCTTATTAAACAAATGTTTTAGAAAAAATGCTTTCAAATATTTGTAATCCATCTGTATTGGCCAATACATTAGAAGATGCACGCTCTGGGTGTGGCATAATGCCAAAAACATTTTTTTCTTTATTACATATCCCTGCAATGTTAAGCAATGATCCATTTGGATTTGATTCTTTGGTAAAATTTCCATCAAAATCGCAGTATTTAAAAACAATTTGTTGATTATCAATCATTTCTTGCATAACTGTATCTGATGCATAATAGTTTCCTTCTCCATGCGCGATAGGTATTTTTAATGCTTGATTAGGATTTATTCTATTTGTTATTTGACAATTATTATTAGCTGGTTTTATAAATACATTATCGCAAATAAATTTTCTATCGTTGTTATGCAATAATGCTCCTGGTAGCAGTCCAGATTCACATAATATTTGAAATCCGTTGCAAATGCCCATTACAAAACCTCCTTTTGCAGCATGGTTGCTTACTGACTGCATCACTGGACTTAGTTTTGCTATGGCACCACTGCGCAAATAATCTCCATAACTAAAACCTCCTGGCAAAAATATATGGGTGCAATTTTTTAAATCTGTATCCTTGTGCCAAATTTCAACTGTTTCTGTTTCGTTAAATTGCATTAATACTTCAATTAAATCTTTATCACAATTAGAGCCCGGAAAGATAATTACACCACATTTCATAAATATATTTTTAATAATTACTTGCAAAAGTAATACCTATTTAATGGATAAAAAAAAAAATCACTAGCTAAAGCCTTTTCTGCGCTAATATTTTTTATAAACCCTTATCCAATCTACAATAAGGGCGTTATTTTCGAAATTTGAAGGCAAATAGGATAGGTATTTATCATGAAATCCATTATTGATAATAATAACCATTTCTTCGTTTAGCCAATATTTCATCTTTTTACTTAGTTTTATCCATCTAATTAGTTTCCCATCAGTAAAAAACTTGATGTTATCTGGCGTCCATTCGCAAGCATAGGTGTGAAAAAGCGTATCGTTACTTTTTGCATATTTTTTACCTACTGACCAAAAACCTCTGCTGGAATGATTGTCTTTTCCCCAATGAACGGTGGTAGATTGAGTATGAATTTTTTTGCCATTTTTTAACCCATAATTTTCGAAAATATCGATTTCTGGAGGCCATCTTGTTGCACCTGTTAGCCAAAAAGCTGGCCAAGTAGCAGCACCATTAGGCATTTTACATCTAATTTCAAAAAAGCCAAATTTTTGTTTAAAACTAATGTCCGAATTTATCAAGCCCACATTGTATGGAATATTAATGACACTATCAGCTACTTTAAAAGCTTTTGGTTCATGTTTTCCAATCAAATACAGGCATCCATTTGCAGTATAAACTGTATTTTGCCCATAATATTGATGGGTAATATTAGGTATAAAGCTGCCCCATGGCTGGCCTATTCTCCATTTTTTTGTATCAAAGTAATTAAAATCATCAAAAAAAGTATTTACATAACCTTGTTTCATCAACTTATCAAAAAGGTAGTTTTGGTTTTCGTTAAAACAGGTATAGATATTAAAGGATTTACTAATAAAAAAATTTCTAATAGCCAAGTTCTGCCTAAAGAACTTACCTTTTATAATTGGGTCAATATTTTGGCCCTTTAAAGTTGATACAACTAATCCAAAAAAAAGAATAAAAATGATTGATTTTATTTCAAATTTCACTAAAACAATGTTTTTTGCTTTTCATTATCCGGCTCAGGCATCTCATCTTCTACAATATTTTTTTCAAAAATTTTTGGGTCGACAGTTTTTGGAGACAGTAGTTTTATCTTGGTTATTTCTTTACTGCCCAATTTATTGCCCAATGCCCTCCAACCTTTTATTTCCATAAATTCAGCTATATTTATAACTGAAATTTCTATCCCTTTATTTTTTGTTTTCTTAGTTATTTCTATACTTGCAGTTCCATCTGTACTTGCAACTAATAAAACTGAACCTTTGTGATCAGATAAAAAATCAAAAGGTTTGTCAAGGGTGGTGGTTTCTATCAAGAATCTTTTTACATAAAAGTTGCCTGTTTTGCCATCTAGATAAATACAATTAATAGGGGTAGTTATATCAAAAATTTGAAGAGAATAAGTGTCTTCTTTATTGTATCTGTTTATAATATCTTGGTTTTTTATCTCATAAACACCATTATTTTTTATCCAAAGTAATTGATGTTCAGTGTCAAAAAGTCCAAGATAATCACCTCTTTCTTCAGCATTTATGCGGCCTACCTCTGGTTCATAATATAATTTTAATCCTCCAAAAGTAGATTTGCCTTTTTCTTTAAATTCAATTTTTTTAACAGGATATTTTGTTAAAATATTGCCTTGCGAGTTTCTTCCTTTTACAGATAATTGGCTAAAATCATAATCAAATTGCTTTACGCGGGCATTGGCAAGTGCGCTCAAACTTATTTTAATTACTTCTGCTTCACTGTTTTGATTTACAGTAAAGTATAAAATTTTGCTGTTTTTATGCCCCTTTGTTAGATCATATTCTTTATCTCTTATGACACTTGTAACATTAAACCTTTTTACCATGCAAGATTTAGATCCACCGTCAAAATATACCACATTATAAACCCTGCGCTCATCGTTTTTTCTAAATACAGCTACATGCAACAAATCTTTTCCCATAAACGATTTATCCGATACTTTACTGACTATATAGGTGCCATCTTTCCTAAAAGCAATTACATCATCTATATCAGAACAATCCTCTATAAAAGTTTCTTTTTTTAGTCCAAAGCCAACAAAACCTTCATCAAAATTGGCATATAGTTTCTGATTGGCTTCTGCCACAACTGTTGCTGTGATGGTATCAAAAGCTTGTATCGTTGTTTTGCGCTCTCTGCCTTTTCCATATTTTCTTAATAACTCTTTAAAATATGCAATGGCATAATCCGTTAGCTGAGCCAAATCCGCCTTAGTTTTTCCTATTTCATCTTCCAAGCCTATTATAATTTCATCTGCTTTAAAGGCATCAAATTTAGAAATACGTTTTATCCTAATTTCAGTTAGCCTAGTTACGTCATCCGTTGTGATTTCACGAAGAAATTGCTTTTTGAAAGGAGTTAATCCAAGATCAATTGCATCTAATATTTCTTGCCAAGTTTCGCAATCTTCAATATCTCTATATATTTTTTCTTCTATAAAAATCTTTTCAAGGCTGCTAAAATGCCATTTTTCTTCGAGTTCAAGCAATTTTATTTGCAGTTCCCTTTTAAGCAAATGCAAAGTATTTGCGGTAGATTCTCTTAATATTTCGTTTACTGTCAAAAAATGAGGCTTGTCATCTACAATAACGCAAGCAGCTGGCGAAATACTAGTTTCACAAGCCGTAAATGCATAGAGGGCATCAATTGTTTTATCTATGCTAGTATTGGGTTGCAATTGAATTTCTATTTCTAAATCTCTTGCAGTATTATCTACAACTTTTTTGATTTTGATTTTTCCTTGATCATTAGCTTTTAAAATACTGTCAATCAAAGAATCTGTAGTAGTAGAGTAGGGGATTTCTCTAATTGCAATTGTTTTTTTATCAATTTCTTCAATTTTTGCCCTTACACGAACCCTAGATCCTTTAGCTCCTTCATTATAATTGCTAAAATCTGCTAATCCTCCGGTTGGAAAATCAGGGTAAATTTGTACATCTTTACCTTTTAGTATATCAATAGAAGCTTGAATAAGTTCACAAAAATTGTGCGGCATTATTTTAGTTGATAATCCTACCGCAATTCCTTCTACGCCCTGTGCTAGCAATAAAGGAAATTTTATCGAAAGCGTAACTGGTTCTTTTTTTCTTCCATCATACGAGAGTTTCCACTCTGTTGTTTGGTTATTAAAAGCTATTTCCTTGGCCAGTTTAGAGAGCCTTACTTCAATGTATCTTGGGGCAGCAGCGCTGTCGCCTGTCCTGATATCGCCCCAATTTCCTTGCGTATCAAATAAAAAATCTTTTTGTCCTAAATTTACCAAAGCATCTCCTATTGCAGCATCACCATGAGGATGATATTGCATTGTAGCGCCTATTACATTTGCCACTTTATTAAACCTGCCGTCATCCATTACATGCAGCGCATGTAAAATTCTGCGTTGAACCGGCTTCAGCCCGTCCTCTATTGCTGGCACTGCGCGTTCTAATATTACATAAGAGGCATAGTCTAAAAACCACTGCTCATAAAGCCCTGCCAATGGTTTGATACTGGCACCGTCTTCTATGTAATGATTTTCTTTGTTTTCCTCCATTAGGCTGAATCTAAAGCGCAAACTTAATATTTTTATAAAATTATTTTGATGACAAGTTATAAACAGAATATTTATACAATATGCTAATAAGAATTGATGTTTAGATTCGTATCCATTAGATATCGGGTTTAATTACATTTACTTCAGCTTTGTTTTTATTGTTAGGTTGGGCACTTTTACCCATTAGGATATATTTGAGTCTTCTTTATTTTTAATTATTTTTATTTTAACCCAGATTGTCCACATTTTATTAAAGAGACAAATTAAATAAAAAACTGGAATTATATTTGCGCGATGATAAAAGAAATTGAAGAGATAGAATGTTTAATAATAGGTTCAGGACCTGCAGGGTATACAGCAGCTATTTATGCAGCTAGAGCAGATATGAAACCTGTTCTATACGAAGGCCTGCAGCCAGGTGGACAGCTTACTATTACTACTGATGTGGAAAATTATCCTGGCTATCCAAATGGAATAATGGGGCCAGAAATGATGGAGAATTTCAAAAAGCAAGCTGTAAGATTAGGCACAGATGTTAGATATGGAATGGTGACTAAAGTAGATTTTAGTGGCGTAGCACCCTATAAAATTTGGGTAGATGAAAGCAAAGAAATTTTGGCACAAACAGTTATAATATCAACTGGTGCCAGTGCTAAATGGCTAAATATTCCTTCAGAACAAAGATTAAATGGGAGCGGAGTAAGCGCTTGCGCAGTATGTGATGGTTTTTTTTACAAAGGTACTGATGTGGCCATTGTGGGTGCAGGAGATACAGCAGCAGAAGAAGCGACCTACCTTGCGAAAATTTGCACAAAAGTGTATATGATAGTTCGAAAAGATGAGATGCGTGCTTCTAAAGCCATGCAACATAGGGTTATGAACACACCCAATATAGAAGTTTTATTTAACTCAGAAACGGACGAGGTGTTAGGAGATAAAACTGTAGAAGGGGTTAGAATTAAAAACACAAATACAGGAGAAAAAAGAACAATTGATGTTAAAGGTTTCTTTGTTGCAATAGGCCATAATCCAAATACAGGTATTTTTAAAGATTATTTGGAAATGGATGAAACAGGCTACTTAATTACAAAGCCAGGTAGCACTAAAACAAATGTGGAAGGTGTTTTTGTCTGTGGAGATGCGCAGGATAAAATTTATAGACAAGCAGTTACAGCTGCTGGTACTGGCTGCATGGCAGCATTAGATGCCGAACGATATTTATCTTCAAAGCTGCATGTATTACAAGCTTAGTTTAATTTTATTTTTACAATCAATATTTTGCTGCAAAATGTCTTTTGCTCAAAACATTCCTACAATTGGAAACTCAGATAAATTAGAAATTGCTAATTGGAATATTGAATGGTTTGGTAATGCTACAAATGGCCCAGTCAATAAGACTTTGCAATTTAATAATGTAAAAACTGTTTTACAAAAGTCTAAAATTGATATTTGGGGATTAAGTGAAATATCAAACGACAGTGCTTTTTATAGATTATTAGATTCTTTGCCTAAATATAAGGGTGTTTTAAACCCATTAAGCGTAACCCAAAAAACAGCATTAATTTATGATAGCAGTTTATTTAGCTTGGTTTATGCTAAATCAGTGCTCACTTCTTTTAGTTATGATTTTGCATCCGGAAGATTTCCTTTTGAAATTGCACTAATACCAAAATTTGGAAACCTGTTAGATACGCATATTTTTATCGTTGTGCATTTAAAAGCCAATGTGGGCACTTTAGCAGAAAAACAAACGTCCCTAGATAGACGAACAGCAGCTTCTGTACACCTCAAAAAATACATTGATTCAGCACACTTTCAAAAAAAAGTTATGGTGTTGGGCGATTTTAATGATGATACAGATGTTTCTATCTTTAATAGTAAAATTACTCCATTTGTAAATTTTTTGTTAGACACCATTAATTTTAGATTTTTAACATTGCAGCTTTCGGAAGATAGGGTAGCTTCAACAGTAAGTTATCCAGAAATGATTGACCATCAAATCATATCTAATGAGTGGTATAATACTTATGAATCAAACAGTTGTAGAATTATAAAGTTGAGTGATTATATTACTAGCTTTGGAACAAATACAAGCGACCACTTTCCTGTATTATCTACCTTTGTTTTTGAAAAAAATATAACTGTTAAAAGCATAAACAAATTTGACTTAACCTTATACCCAAATCCTGTTAACAAAAATCAAATCATCAATTTTCCCCCAAACGCGGGCGATATTAAATTTTTTGATTTAACAGGCAAACAATTTTATACAGGTATTAATGAACCACTTTCGATAAAATCATCAGGGTTTTACATTATTACTTTTAAAATTGATGGCAAACAGTTTCAATCTAAATTAAATGTGTTAGAAAATTAAAATATTTATTTTTTACTTAAAATTTTAGACTATGTTTGCAACCGATTATTGGTTTGCTCTAATAAAGCAAGTAAATGGGAATTAAGTTAAACTCTTAAACATTACCCGATGCTGTATGCCAACAAAAAGAAATTAGCAGAACTAAAAGACCACTGTTTAGCAATAAATGGGAAGGTAAGTTAATTTTTGGACAAGTCAGAAAACCTGCCAATAATCAAAAAAATAAGCAATACTCTCGGGAAAAAGAGTCATGCAATTAGATTTTAGTGTAAATCTTTTTTGCTATTTTTCTGTTTGTGTAGCCCATTTTTTTGATGAAAAAAATGCTACTCATATCGTTTACCTTATTTTTTGGTGTAAATCAAAATAGGGTTAAAGCACAAACAAGTGTTGCTGATACTACTGTGTTAAAAAACTTGTTATTAATCACAAATAATATTCAGGCTTCGCAAAACCTATTTTTTACATCTTCTCAAAAATTACGTCAGCAAGAAGGGCTTTATTTAAAAGAGGGCAGCGGAATGATGTTGAGTTCAATTAGATTTGCCGGAGGCAGTGCGAGTCAAGTAAATGTAGTTTGGGAGGGGCTAAAAATAAACAATATTAACAATGGTCAAATTGATGCTACATTGCTGCCAGGCTTGATTCAAGATATGCAGTTTTCTGCAAATGGAGGAATATCCCAAAATTCAGGCAATCTATTTGGAACATTAAAATTGGGGCAAAATAAGCAAGAATCTTTTATACAAGTAAACGCAGGAAGTTTTGGAAATAAAATTATTGCTGGTGCCGCTAATGTAGAAAGAAAAAGATATCAAGGGCAATATGCTGCGCAGTTTCAAACTGCAAAAAATAATTTTTCTTTTAATAATTATACTTTAATCAATAATCAAAAAGAACGAATTGAAAATGCTGAAGGGTCTATAGCCAATGTATTGACAAAGCATGAATGGCAGCTAAAAAAGCAAAATTCGTTTTATTTGGCTACTTGGTTTACGATGGCCGAAAGAAATATTCCCAACATTATTTTAAACACAAATACTGGCAATAGTAAACAAAAAGATGAGGGGTTAAGAATCAGTTTAAAATATGCAAAAAATTTTAAAAACAAAGAATTCAGGCTAACAAATGGCATAAATATAGAGAAACTGCGCTTTACAGAAAACAATAATAGCTCATTTTTTAAAACTTTATTGTTACAAAACACAGCAGAAATTATTTTAAAATCAAAAAATATAGATAGATTAAGCTTAGGTGTTAGCAATGAAAATGGCAGCGTAATAGGTGCCTCTAATAAATTAAATGGCAAAAGTATAAATCAAATTATAGGATATGCCAAATTCACTAAAACTTTTAAGCAAACTCAAATTGCTTTAACAGCCAATCAGACTATACACAGTTTGGGATATATGCCCACCACTGCCAGTATAGATTATAAATGGGTAAAAAACACAATAATGATTTATGGACAGTTATCCAATAATTTCAGAGCACCTACTTTGAATGATTTATTTTGGCCAAGTGGCGGAAATATTAATTTATTGCCAGAAAATGGTTTTGCTCAAAATTTACATGTAAATTATCAAAAACAGTATAAGGCTATTGGCTTTATGATAGATTTGGCAGGAGATTTTTACCAATACCAAAATCAAATAGTTTGGCTGCCAAATGGCAATATTTGGCAACCAAAAAATATTAGAAATACCCAACATGCTAATTTTATAGTTAAAGTAAAAATTGATTATTCAAAATATAAATTTAAACATTCGTTTGGTGGAAATTATACTTTAACAAAAGCTGTGGCATCTTCTATTTTTAGTGCAAGCCCACAATTGTTTTATACTCCCTATAGCCACGCAAACATAAATTATCAAATTTGTTACCATAAATATTTGCTAGATATTGGATATCAGTATCAAAACATCTCCTTTGCAGATATTGAAAATACCATTATTATTCCAGCTTTCGGATTTTTGAATGCGACTATTGCTTATGATATAAAACTGAAACGGAGAATGATTACTTCTCTTTTTTGTGCGGTTAATAATATTTTTGATAAATACTATGAAATCACAAAATGGCGCCCAATGCCAGGCAGAAACTTTCAGATTGGAATAAAAACTAAATTTAATAAATAAATAAATAAATATGAACACAAAACACACATTCGCAATTGCATTATTTATGCTAATTTCTACTTTTTCTAGGGCTCAAATCAAATTTGCTGATTTTGAATCATTTTTGAATACAAAAGATACTTTTGATAACGCAAAATTTAGCCCTAACGGGTATAAAATTTTTGTAGATACTGGTTTTAGTTTCCCTTGTTTTTATGATGTTCAAAATAATTATTGGTCTAATGGTTTTGCAGTAAGCAGTATGACAGACACCATCACCGCAGGTTTTTCAAATTTATACAGCACCATGGCTGGCAAAGGTGCCGAAAACTCAAAAAACTACATTGTTGGACAAAATGGCGCATATTTTTTAAATACAAATGCTAATAAGTCACTTACCAGTTTTATGATTTGCAACACCACTTATGTATATCAATCTATGAAAAATGGCGATAGGTTTGCTAAAAAATTTAATTCTAGAGATAGAGATTCATTCGTAATGAAACTAAAGGGTTTTAATAAAGGTCTTTTTGTAGATTCCATGATTGTATATTTGGCAAATTTTACTTTTGCAGATAGCGCTAAAGCATTTATTGTAAAAGATTGGAAAGAAATATATTTTCCTGATAAATTTATTGGTGCAGATAGTTTTACAATTTCATTAATAAGCAGCGATAACGGGCAATTTGGAATGAATACTCCAGGTTTTGTTACGATGGATGTTTTTGGGACTGGGATTAAATTGATTGGCAATACCCCAAGAATAAAACAGCATTTAGATTTTGATGTTTTTCCTAATCCTACTAATGGAATAATAAATATCAAAACTTTAATAAAAGACCCAATGGTTACTGTTTTTAACAGTTTTGGGGCAGTGCAGTTGCAAACAAAAGAAACTAAAATAGATATGAGTAGTTTGGCAAAAGGGGTGTATTTTATTCAATTATCAGCTTTGGATGGCAGTTTAAGTGCTAAGCAATTTTTATTAGATTAAGCATGAAGCAACCTTTTTTATGTTTTTTGACCGTTGTTTTTTGTTTTTTTGCGTGTAGAAAACCAATAGAAATACTCCCTGAAACAATCTTATCAAATAACGGCAAACAAATTCTTTTACTCAATGAAGGCAATTTTCAATGGGGAAATGCATCTATTGACGCATTAAATGACATAAATTATGAGCTTGACAAAAACAAATTTGAAAAGGTCAATAAACGTCCATTAGGCGATATTTGCCAATCTGCTGCTATAATCAATGCCAAGCTTTGGATAGTGGTAAACAATAGTGGAAAAATAGAAATTATAGATACTTCTAATTTTAATTCTATTTATACGATTAAAAATTTAACCAGTCCGCGATTTGCCTTGTTTCATAATGGCAGTGTATTTGTTTCTGATTTATATTCAAATAAGATATCTGTATTTGATGCTGAAACTTTTAAACTAGTATCCACAGTGGCGGTGAATGGTTGGGTAGAGGAGTTAATTTCATTTAATAATGAAGTGTATTTTTTAAATAAGAAATTAAATGTATTGCAAAAAATTAATGTACAAAATCAGGTAATTGATGTTTTTCAATTTGGCAAAGCCCTTTCTTTACAAAATGAAAATAGTAAAGCACTTTATTACACCATAAAAAATGATTCAGTATTTAGTTTTGATATTTCTTCCTTAAATAATCAGTTTATTTACTTATGCAAAAAAAACAGTCCACTTAAAATAAAACATTCTAAAAATGAGACTTACTTGCTGTTTTCTAATGAATTGATCAAAGTTAATGATAGAAATACTGCGCAAATTTTTACCAAAACTGATGCTAACTTTTATGGTTTTAATCTAATTGATGAAAAAATATATTTATCAGATGCGAGAGATTATGTTTCAAATAGCGAGATTTTTATTTTATCGTCATCTGGTAGTCTAATAAAATCCTTGAATGGGGGCAGTATAACAAATGGCTTTTTAAAGCTATATTAATTTTTTATCCATTTTAGTGTTTGGCTAAAACCTATTGACACATTAGTAATATTAACAAAATAGCAACCTGATTCTAGGTAAAAGCTTTGTTCAAAGGTTTG
>JBDNFC010000060.1:0-106428 GCA_041690035.1 Bacteroidia bacterium
CCGCAGCAGCTTTTAACTTCAAAAGGATGATGAATAAATGGAAATCATCTTTTTGGCACTTTTTTGAAACCTTTATTTTTAGAATTATTGAAGTGCTGAATTTTAATTTAAAAATAAAAATGGCTTTTTAAGGCTCGACTATTTATGAAAGTATTTATGGAATGGATAAATAAGCTAATTTTAACACCCTTATCAATTCCCGTCTATCAAATCCAAATTTAAATAAAAAACAGTTACTGTGGAGTCTTTAATTTTTAAAGCACACTCTTTTCCCCAAACCTTTGTTGGTACTTTATTAAAACGACCTTGATGAGATGCCCAGGTTATTAAAATTGTTTTATTGGAGTGATATAGTTGCTTATCATATAGTTTTTGTGTTTTTACATCTATTATTCTAGTGTGTTCAAAAATTTCGTCCAAAAAAACTCCGTTATTCTTTACAAATGATTCTTTTCCCGAAACAAATGATTCTATTTCCGTAATGCCTCGTCCAGCACAGTTTTCCAAGTCAGCAAGCACAACGGGTTGGTTGTTGACAAAAAAGAACAAAGCATTAAAATGGTCTTGTTGGTTAAAATTGCCTAATTTATCCACAAGAAAGCTATCTGCAATTAAATGATTATATTCCAATAGATCATATTTGATGGCTTCTTTAATAAATTGTTTCTGAGTAATTTTTTTTGGCTCATGGATATCAAGCATAATCCTAAGTATTGGTTGACAACCAATACCAAGGATTATAATTGAAAAGGCTAAAAATATATTTAACTTGTTAAAATTCATTTACTGAATATTTGCGCTTAGTACCACATGTCCATAACTAGTGACATTATTGCCACTTTCATCTTGAATATTTTGAGTTATATCATTGCAGCTATATGTGCCTTGCAATTTTGTTAGGCTTACTAAATTAGTTCCAACTAACATGGCCGAAGTAAAACTTACGGGTATATCAAGAATAACCACTGTATCTTTGTTAATTGGGTCTGAAAGATAATCTAACCTAACTGTATTATTGTCTTTATCAATAGTAGCTAAAGCTGTAATCCAATCTGGTGCTATTCCTTGAGAGGTCTTCTTTTTATATATGCATATACCGAAACAATAAGCACAGTTGCATGCCTGGGTTCCATCATTTGATGTTCCACCATACCTATAAGGCTTAAGCTTTATACTAATTTTTAATTTAGGAATAAACACTTTGCTTGTTTCTTGTTCTTTAAAGGTTTTCATACTTTTAAATTGCTCATTAGGTCCATTTGCATTTACAAGGCAATAAAATGTTAAGAAAACCATTGATACCCAAATGCTTCTGTTAATGAATTTTTTCATTTTTTTTCTTTTAAATTTTTTAATCCCTACTCTAAATCCGTTTTTCGGGTTTGCCAGGTTTTTGGGCGTATTGCGCAATTGGTATACTCAAGGGATATAAAACCATGTTTCTAATTAATGGAAACAAATATAAAAAAAATTCCTTATTTTAGAAAAACTAATTTTAAAGCTATTATCACGAAAAAAATAATGAATTTTAAAACCCATAGTCAATCCTTCATAAATAGGTAAAATATTGTTGCAAGATCCTTTAAGGGGTTCTATGATTTGGGGCATTGATAAATGTATGGACTCTAAAAAAATCTTTGTTATTGCCAAAGATTTTTTAAATCTTATCTGCTGATATTTGTTTTTTAAAGATATATGCTGCACTAACGGTTAACCCTAAAAATGATCTAGATGGTGAATAACTGTGCTTATAATTTTGATTTTGAACTGCTATTTCAATAGTACGCAACACCCTAGGCTTTAAATATAAATAAGTTAAACCAGCGTAAAAATTAAACCGACCAACTTTGGCAATTTTATATTCTGCTGCGCAAACAAAACCCCATTTCGAATTGTTCAAAGATGTTTGACTTCTCATTAATGTTAATGTATCAACCGAACCATTAGCATTTTGTGGAGTTGAAATTCTAATACTTCTCATTTGAATCGGATTTTGATATTGATAAATTCCAGATAAATTAAAATTGAATTTGTCTTTAAACTTATACCTAATGCCAAGCATGGGCACAACTGCTTCTGTAATGGTTATAGAATGTGAACTAGAATACATCTTGCGACCTACTACATAATCTATGTTTATATGAGTGGCATTGCGGGTAAAAATATAATTGCAACCTGCATATAAGCTAAAGTTGTGGATTATAGGCACCGCCACCCCTGCCGCAAATGAGTTGGAATAATTGTTTTTATATAACTTGTAACCTGCAGGGGCATTTCCTTTAAAGTTTTTATATCTAGTGCTGTGTGTTATTTGCGTAAAAAAAACCTCTGTTTGCCCATAAATTAATTTTATGGGCAAACAAAAGTAAAGTGAAATCAGAACTTTTTTGAACATAATGATGTACTACTTTAAAAATGGTTTTACTTGCATAGCATTGTTTTGACCGTTTGCAAGAAGCAAATATACAGCATTAAAATTAAATGCTGTTGTAGACAATTCTATTACTTTTTCCTCATTGGCAACTATAGATATAGTACCCATATTTACCCCTGTCATGTTATTTATTGCTCTTATTTCCAATATAATATTTTGGGTAACAGGTGAATTGAATGTTACAAATAATTTTTCGTTTGCCGAATTTATGCCTAGCTGCATTGTAAAATTAGCAGGTAATAATGCTGGTTGTCCATCTATTATTTCTGTCTGCACTTGCATGTGCATAAATGCTGGTAAAACCATTTATAGCTATTGCCATTAAAATTAATTTTTAATTTTATTTTTTAATATTCCAAAAAATGTATCGAAACCAGAGTAAAGCAAATTGGAATTTTCACCGCTCAAGTCTTCTTCGATACATTGCGCTAGGGCGCAACACTCAGAATGACTTTCATTTTTTTTATATATTATATTTTGTTCTCTACTCATAAATCCGTTTTCGGGTTTGCCAGGTTTTTGGGCGTATGGCTCAATTGGCCTACTCAACGGATACAAAACCATGTTAAAAATTTTATACTTAAAAAGAAACCATGTTTTCAATTAATGGAAACAAATATAAAAAAAATTCCTTATTTTAGAAAAACTAATATTAAAGCTATTATCACGAAAAAAATAATGAATTTTAAAACCCATAGCCATTCCTTCATAAATAGGTAAAATATTGTTGCAAGATCCTTTGCAAGGTAATATTAGTATAGGAATATCTATTAAAAATTGCGGATATTTTGCTCTAATTTTTAACTGAACTGCATTGTTTATTAAAGTACTCATTTTATTATTAATGCTTAACCCAGCAAAACCGGATTTATTTTCTATCAAATAATGTATTGCCAAGGGCACTTCAATCTCTAAAGTTAAATTACCCACCCCATTAAACAAACTTATTATATCAATTAATGTATCATTTTTAGAAGTAAAATCATAAGTAAGTAATTTCACTCTGATGTTACCAAAGTAATCTGCAACGAAACCAGTGGTTAGATTACCCGAACCTCTATTTGTGCGTGTATTAAAAGAAACATTTCATGATTCTGCGCTATTTAAATGGTATTCAAAGAAGTTAAATTTTAGGTTTTGGGCATTAACCTCCTGCCTTATTGTGAAAATACTCAAAATAAGACAAATTCATAGATATATAATATTAATCTTTAACTTAAGCTATTTTGGTTTATGCTTAATTATTGCTTCCATTAACCGCTCTTTTAATTCTGGCCCGTAACCTTTTAATATTTCTGCAACCTTACCATTTTGATTTACAATTAAATAGGTTGGAAATTCATTTATTTTATGTTCCATTACATATTGATTATCAATTAAAAACCAATTTTGTGAAAGACCCATTTTTTGTTGTAAATTTTCGATGTATTTAATTCTTTCAGGTGTATCGTCATACGGATCTAAAATAAAAACAGATAAAAACTCGGCAAAAGTATCCTCAATAATTTTAATTGTTGGCAATGCCTTTATACAGAAAAAACAATTGATATAAGAAAAATCTAATAGATAGATTCTGTTATTATTCAATTGAAATTTTAAACTATCTTTTTTGTTAGTATGAATTCCATTTAATTTATTCAAATCAAAATCATCTCCAATCTTATATTCTTGCGGCATTAATTCATTTTGCCTTTTTTTTTCTTTACTTTCTGTAATGTTTAAACCATTATTGAATAGTTGATCAATCAATGTTGAATTAATTTCTTTGTCGATTAAAGTATACTTCATAATTTGGGCACCATAAACTGAAGGAATTTCAATTATCTGCAATAATTCTACAGGCGTTTCTGTATAATCAGTTGAAATTTTAATTTGATTTGTTGCAACCTCTCCATTAACATAAAAAGTATTTTTTTTAGAATAGGTATTTGCGTTTTTATCAAATAAGAAGAAAGGAGAAGAAATATTTCTAAAGCTATCCATGTGCTTTAAAAAAACAGGGTTGGGTTTAAGTAAATCCCAAATATGTAATTCCATATACCTTTCTATTTGCTGATTATTATTTATGGTAGTATAGGTGTAGAAGTAATCTTTGCCTTTAACTTTTAGCGTATCTTTATAAAAATTTGCTGTTTCTACAATTTCTCCAGATGAGTTAAGCCTTGTCAAAATCCAACATTTTAAATTTAACAAATAATCTAATTTGTAAATTGAAGTATCAATTTCTGGCGACAATAAATATTTATCAATAATTGTATACCGCATGGAATGCGTTACTAACAGTTTTTTGAAATCAGAATTATGTACTAAATTAATAAAATCATTTTTATTCAACTTTTTCTGCGTTGTACTAACTTTTATCAGTTTATATTCTAAGCTAAAAGCAGTTTTCAAAGTATCATTTTTAACCTGCTTATAGTAGTAGAATTTGTTTACTTTGGGTTCTATTACCAGGGTTATTTTAACATCATTATCAATAAACAAATTATCAGAAAAGTTAAAAGCTGTATCAATCTCAATTTTGCCTGTAGAAAGTGAAACGTAACTAGGTATATCTTTCTCACTGTATTTCATTACATCAATAATGTTAAATGTTGTTAGTAGTTTCCAATAATATACACTATCTTGTCTCTTATTTATTAAAGAAATACTATCACCTGAGAAATACCTTTTAATTTTCTCATTATCAATCTCCCAAAATTCTGTATTAAAATTTGTCTGACTTTCCAAAACTAACTGAATTTTGGATTCTTTTTGACCGGTTTTTAAAACAACATGGTATTCTCCTTCATAAGGGTAAATACTTTTATTCTGAATTGTTATGGAATAAAAATAATTTGTGTAAATCGATAAACCAAACAATTCACATTTGTTTAAAAAACAAAAAAAGAATAAAAGTATCAGACCAAATTTCGGTCTGATACTTTTATTCTTAAGATTCTTAATAACTGTATGTAACTCCATCAACGCTTATTGCCAACGCATTTAATAAAACTCCTCCACTAAAAATGCCTCTTACCTTTCCTTTGCAACAAGCGTTGCAGTCAACAGAAACACATGTGGCGTAATTCACACCGTTCAGCTGCCCAGTCGATACTTTACATGAACCTGAAGGGTTTGTTTGACCAGCACTTGGTTCACAACTGCACTCTAATGCAGTTGAACCACCACCCATTTTTTGAGGTGGCAAGGATGGGTCTGCTGGAACAATCCAATAATTTCCATTAACCGGAATTTGGAAATTTCCTACATTATATTGGATTCCATCCATATAATAAAAACAACCATCTATTAATGGATTTAGACCAACAGTAGTTCGGGTAATATTATATGTATTTGAGCTTTTGACGACATTAAATTGAACTTGCAATTGATTTGCCGAACCATACTTTGATTCTATTACAAAAGTTGTATCTTTTGTGTTCATTGTAAATGAAAATACAATTATAGCCACTAACGGCAATAAAAATTTAAAAATATTTTTATTTTTCATAATTTTATTATTAATTATATATGACACCATTAAAGTTTATAGAAACAGCTTCAACAATAACGCCTCCACCTGACAATATTCCTGTTTCAACCAACAAAGAGCAACATGCCAAACATCCTGTTCCTGCTGAGCAAGTTTTATAATCCCCATTTGAGTCAGACCCACTTACTAAAGTGCAACCTATACCATCTGATGATCCTGAGCAAATACAGTGGACATCACCCACTGCAGAACTTCCACCTCCCACGATAGAATATGGTGTTTTAGATGGGTCTTTAGGAATTACCCAATACTTCTTGTTTGGGGTATTTGCAAAAATACTGTTATTACTAAAAGTTATTCCGCTTGCATAATAAAGAGCATCAAGGCTTCCCTGAACAAATGGAATGATTTGGACATATACATTCAATACTCGTGTTGGATCCCCTGATGTCGTTATTTGACTTGTCTGATTAGATACTGCGCATACAGCATCTGCCTTTAAATTATAAACGACACTTGTTTGGCTATAACAATTTGCCACATAAAGGCAAAAATTAATAGCAAAAATTAATTTTTTCATTTTTTTTATATATTATTTTTTTGCTTACTCTATCCATTTTCAGCATACTGGGTATTGAGGTCGGGTGAGCTGCAGTCTCGGTTGCCTTTCAACAAATACAAATCTATAGATTAATTTTTAACTAAACCAAATAAGGGGGGGGGGGTATTTATAAACAACTTATCCACAAGTATAAAAAAGTTTCTATAATTTCAGGAACTAATTAATTGAGTAAACACAATGCAAAAAGACTGGATTATAACTAACATAGAAAACATCATGCACCAAAAGGGATTAAAATTGGAAAATGTTTCCTATGAGATTTGAATTTCAAGGGGTGCATTATCCAAAATTTTAAGCAGTCAAAAGCAAGATTATCCAAAATACTTGACAAAAATTGCTCAAGTTTTGGGCGATAGTTTTCATTAATTGGTAAAAGAAAATGCCTTAACTGAATACAATTATGGCGAGGTAAAAGACCAAGAAAATGACAATGTTGGTCATTTGCACCAAAGCATCGATAAAGCTCATTGTGAAAGTGTTATTGCAGATTTGCGTAATGCAGCAGCAGGCCTGCGCACAGAAAGAGAAAATTGGAAGACAAAATATTATAGAACCAAAGAAAAATTAGAATTATCCGAGACGGAACTTAAAGAAAGAAATGGTTAAAATTGAGCATGTCATTGAAAACCAGATTGTATTTCGCCATTTTAAATTGGGCTAATTTATTGTATCCTGAGAAATAAGTTTGCTATTTTTAATATCCTCTTCGCTCATTTCTAGCATTAGAATGCTCTATTACTAGCTGATCTACTTACCTGTAATCATAAAAATTATTAATAACAATATCCCCCTTGAACTTTTATTTATCACCTGATTACTACCGTTTCCATTGCTTTCTCTTAAACCCAGATTACACATTTATAAATGCTATGTTCTGTTATCAATACCATAACCCCCAATTATTAACGTATAAAATAATCCCAATTCATGTGCGGACAGGTTTCAAACACTTCTAGCCCGTAGACTTTATTTAGCTAAATTGAAATCCTTGGAGAGACGCTGCTAGGCTCATTTGCACTTCATCTAGTTCAGTAAATGTAAACGCTAATTAGAATAAATTAAAAAATATAAATTTGCAATAAGATTATTAACCAAATTGTATAAACTTTTTTTAGGATGAGGCTATCTATCGCAATACTTAAATTGTTGTTTTTCATTTTTTTAACCTTACTTTTGTTTCCTAATTCAATAAAAATTTATGGATAATTTAGCCTCAATAATTTTAGCTGCATCTCTCATTATTATTATGTTTGGAATGGGTCTTTCGCTTCAAGTGGCAGACTTTAGACGAATAATAAGCTATCCAAAAGCCATGTTTGTGGGCTTATTTAATCAAATTATCATATTGCCAATTATTGGATATGCTTTGGTTAGTTTTTTTAGTATACAGCCAGAAATTGCAATTGGGGTAATGATTTTAGCCGCTTGCCCAGGTGGCCCAACCTCCAATCTAATTACACATTTGGCCAAAGGAGACACAGCCCTTTCTGTAAGTCTAACAGCAGCAAGTAGTTTAATTACCATTATTACAATTCCATTTATTATAAATTTCGCCTTAATAGAGTTCATAGCAAAAGGCCAAGTTATTCAATTAGATGTTAGTAAAACGATTTTGCAAATTTTTGTTATAGTTATTATTCCTGTTTCTATTGGCATGTGGATTAGACATTATAAAACAGCTTTTGCAGAACGCATGGAAAAACCGGTGCGAACTGCATCGGGCATTGTTTTAGCTTTGGTTATTGTAGGCATAATAATTAAAGAAAAAGAAAATGTAATCCCCTATTTTCAGCAAGCAGGTTGGATAACTCTTGCACTTAATGTAATTTCAATGGCCATCGGCTATTTTTCAGCTAAGGCATTTAAGCTTAACCAAAAACAAGCCATTGCTATTTCCATAGAATCTGGAATTCAAAATGGCACACTCGCCATTTCTATAGCCACTGTTCTTTTAAGCAGGCCAGATTTTGCAATTGCTCCAGCCATTTATAGTTTAATTATGTTTTTTACTGGTGGCTTAATTATATTTTATAAGCTGCGAAAAAAAACGGAATAAGCTCGCTAAATCCAAGGTGTAAATAAAATTTTCAGTTTCTTTTTTGTTCGCCAATTTTTTAATTTACCATTGCTTTGAAATGAGCCTCTATTTTATTGGCATACTCACAATTCTTTTTACAATCGCTAAGTGGACGTTTAGTAAAATGACTACTCCTAAAACCGGTTTACAATAAAACATAAATAAAATAAAAGTGCAAGATGGAGCTGGCAAAGGTATTGTAGGTTTCATTTCAAAACTAAAAGACAATTTTTAATGAAATGTAAAAAAACCTCTTGTTTATGAAATAACAATTTTAAACCTTGGCTTAATAATATTTAAAGTTAAAATATAAACCGTTTTTCATCATTGTTTATTAGGCATACAAAAAAAAGGAGGCCATGCAGGTCCAAATGATTATTTACCTGCTGTAGTTTGGGGCTTCTTTGGTAATAGCTATATCGTGTGGATGGCTTTCTTTTATCCCTGCATTAGAAATTTTAATAAAATGTGCTGTTTGCAATTCCGTAATAGTTTTGGCACCGCAATAACCCATTCCAGCCCTTAATCCACCAACTTGCTGATAGATTATTTCGCTCAAAGTACCTTTAAAAGGCACATTTCCTACAATTCCTTCGGGCACTAATTTTGCAATTTCAGCCTCAGCATCCTGAAAATAACGGTCTTTACTTCCATCTTTCATGGCTTCTATACTGCCCATGCCCCTATATGATTTTACTTTTCTGCCATTATAAATACTGGTTTCGCCTGGTGATTCTTCTGTACCTGCAAACATACTGCCCGCCATAATACAATTAGCCCCAGCTACAATAGCTTTTACTACATCTCCGCTATACCTAATACCACCATCTGCTACAATATAAGTATCTCTATCTTTAACAGCATCTGCACATTCTAATATGGCGCTCAATTGCGGAACACCAATGCCTGCAATAATCCTAGTGGTGCAAATACTGCCAGGCCCCACTCCTACTTTTATAGCATCCGCACCAGCATCGGCTAAATCTGCAGCAGCTTGCGCTGTGGCAACATTTCCCACAATTACATCCAAATTTGGGTAAGAATTTTTAATTTTTTTCAATTCATCAATCACCCCTTTGCTATGCCCATGGGCTGTATCTAGTGTAATTACATCGACACCAGCATCTACCAAAGCAGCTACCCTATCCATAGTATCTGCTGTAACACCTACAGCCGCGCCAACAATTAACCTTCCAAATGCATCTTTGCAGGCTTTTGGGTGATTGTGCACTTTTTGAATATCTTTATAGGTAATTAACCCTTTTAAAATTCCATTGCTATCTACAATGGGCAATTTTTCTATCTTAAATTCTTGCAATATTTTAGATGCCTCTGCCAATGTAGTTCCCTCTTTAGCAGTGGTTAATGGACTTGGTGTCATTGCATCTGCTACCTTAGTATCCATTTTTCTTTCAAATCTCAAATCTCGGTTTGTAATAATCCCTACCAATTTACCATTGCCATCTACTACAGGTATGCCCCCAATATGGTGGTCTTTCATTAGTTTTAGGGCATCGGCAATGGTAGCATCTACATTTAGTGTAATAGGATCTATAATCATACCACTTTCTGAGCGCTTTACTTTTCTAACCTCTGCAGCTTGCTGCACAATGGTCATATTTTTATGTATAATACCTAATCCACCTTCGCGGGCCATGGCTATAGCCATGTTGCTTTCTGTAACAGTATCCATTGCAGCGGATATAAAGGGTACATTTAAGGTGAGTTTTTTGGTAAGTTTTGATGAAGTATTTACTTCTCGTGGTAAAATTTCTGAGTATCTTGGCAGTACCAATACATCATCAAATGTTAACCCTTCTTGAACTATTTTTTGTGTCATGCAAATAAGACTTTATTTGCAGTGCAAATCTAAAGTATATCCTTGATATAAAAAATTTTATTTTACCATTTAGTCCTATTTTGTGCTTTTAATGACACTTTTGCATTCTTCTTGCAACATATTAAGTGTAAAATTTGTATATTAAGCTGTAAATAATTCGCTGATTATATGATCACTGCACCACCAACCTTCTTTGGTTAAATAAAAATTGCTGGATGTAGTTTTAGCAAATCCATTGGCGATAAATTGATGCACTTTATGGCTTGCATCTGCTAATTGTGCTGCAATAATCTGTTTAGATATACCATTCTTAGTTCTTAAACCTACCATTATCTCTTCATTGATTCGCTGTTTATTGCTTAATACCTCCGTTTCCCAAAAAATTTGATTATTCAATAGACGGTCTATATAACTTAGGTTGTCTGCAATATTCCACCTGCGTGTTTTAATGCCATCAAAACTATGGGCACTTGGACCAAAACCTAAATATGGTGAAGATTGCCAATAAGCAGTATTGTGTCTGCTGTAATTCTTATCAAGTGCTAGGTTAGATATTTCATAATGATTCCAATGGTTTATAGATGCAAACTCATGCAAAAAATCAAAATGCTGCTTTGCCATTTCTTCATCTACAAGTTTATTTTTTAAAGATTGCTTTTTATAAAAAGGTGTTTTTTCCTCGATTGTTAGGCTGTAACAAGAGAGGTGTTTTAATCCACTTTCTGATGCAATACGCAAATTCTCCTTCCATTGTGCCATGCTTAATTGCTCAAAACCATAAATTAAATCTATGCTACTCACATCAAATTGATATTGATGCGCCAATGCAATACTTGCTCTAGCCTCATCGGCATTGTGGCTTCTATTCATCCAAGATAAATGTTCCAGATAAAAACTTTGCACGCCTATGCTCAATCTATTTATACCCAAGGCTCTTAATTCTTTTAAAAAATTGGAATTAATATTTTCGGGGTTTGCCTCTAAGGTAATCTCTGCATTTGCCGCTATCTTATAATGCATTTGCAAACAATTCATTATTTGATCCAATTGGCTTGTGCTTAGTAAAGAGGGCGTGCCACCGCCAAAATAAATGCTTTGCAATGGGGCTATAAATTCATTTTTTCTTAGTGCTATTTCTGCACAAATAGCATCCACCATTTTGCCCATCGATTTTATACTTGTAGAAAAATGAAAATCGCAGTAATAGCACCTTTTTGTACAATACGGTATGTGAATATAAACGCCCGCCACTATTTTATATTGCTATGCATTTGGTATAAACAAGAGACTGCTTTGTTTAGAAAAAGTAAATGTTTCTTGGGCTATTTCTTGCAACGTGTGCTCACTTATGGCACTTATTTTGTCCACCATTGTTGCAAGATTTTCTATGCTTTTGTAAAAAAGGGTGCTCTTGGCCAAAAAAACCATCAAAGCAATTTTATTCTCTTCGCCTAATAAAAGTTGCCCAATAAACTGATTTTTAGCTTGTTGAAGCTGTAGTTTACCCAATTTATTTTCTGCCAACTTTTGCATTTCTCTTGCCACTATTTTATTAATTTTATTCAAATATTTTTTTTCTGTAGAATAGCTCAGGTAAAATAATCCACAGTCATGATAAGCAGTATAATTACTGTCTATTTGATAGGTTAATCCATGTTTTTCGCGCACTGCCATATTGAGTCTACTATTCATTCCTGGCCCGCCTAATATATTGTTCAAAAGCATTAACCCCTCTTTTTTGGGATGCAAATAAGGATAGGCCTCACAGCCAATACAAGCATATACTTGGGTATGATCAGTTTTCACCTCTTTTTTAAATACTGGGCTAGGAATAGGGGCAATACGCACCATTAAGTTAGTTTTTTCTTTTCTAATTTCAGCTAAAAAAGAAAGGTTTTTTAATACATTGTCGAAAGACAAATTGGTAACTATAGAAAAAACCATATTTTCTGTGGTATAATATTTTTGCCAAAAATCATAAATAATTTCACAATTTATTTTCTCTAGGCTTTTTTCATCACCCAAAATATTGTATCCCATTGGATGAGTTGGATAATGAAATTGCTGAAACTCATCAAAAATATTCTCCTCTGGAGTGTCTAAGTATAGATTAATCTCATCTTTTATAACCCTTTTTTCTTTTACTAAATCGCTTTCTTTAAAATTAGGATTAAAAACAATATCGCCCAATAATTCAGCAGCTCTTTTAAAATCTTTAGTAAGCACATTGGCATAAATAGCAGTTATATCTTTTCCAGTAAAAGCATTTAGCTCTCCCCCCACTACTTCTAGCCGGCTCAAAACTTGTGTACTGTTTCGTTTTTTTGTGCCTTTAAATAGTAAGTGTTCAAAACAATGCGCCAACCCAGGATGTTCGCCATCATCTGCACTGCCTGCATTGATTACAAAACCACATTGCGTGCTCAAGGTGCTAAACATTTGTTTGTACACAATTTTTAGCCCGTTAGACAATTGATGCACTAAGGGTGGATGCTCTTTTAAATAGGCCCCAAATTTATTTTCAGTATTGTTGTGTTGCAATGTGGCTTATGGTTTGGTTATATTCGTTAATAATCTCATTTACTATACTTTTGGCTGGCATAATTTGGTCAATAAAAGCAGAAACCTGCCCTATTTCTAATTCCCCTTCTATCAAATCGCCCTCAAACATTCCTTTTTTTGCCCTGCCACGCCCTAATTTTTCTGCCAGTACTTCTTTACTTGCTCCTTGCTTTTCTAGCATATGAATACACTCAGCAAATGGATTGTCTAGCAAGCGAACAGGAGTAAGAGACTTTAAAGCCAATTTTGTTTGTCCTTCTTTTGCTGCTGCAATGGCATGTTTAAAATATTCATGGGCGGAAGATTCTTCGCTCATTACAAATCTACTGCCTATTTGCACCGCATCTGCTCCCAAAGCAATCATTGCTGCCATCGCTCTGCCTGTAGCAATGCCACCTGCTGCTATTAAGGGAAGATTTACTGCTACTTTTATTATAGGTATTAAACAGAGTGTAGTGGTTTCTTCTTTACCATTATGCCCCCCTGCTTCAAACCCTTCGGCCACCAAAGCATCTACACCTGCATCTGCTGCTTTTTTTGCAAATTTTTGATTTGCCACCACATGCACAACACAAATACCCGCCTTTTTTAATATTGGAGTATAAAGCGCAGGATTGCCAGCACTTGTAAACACGATTTTTACTTTTTCTGCGATAATTATCGCAATGTGTTTTTCAATTTCTGGATAAAGCAGGGGTAAATTTACCGCAAAAGGCAAGTTTGTGGCAGCTTTACATTTGCGAATATGCTGCTGCAATACTTCAGGATACATGCTGCCTGCACCAATAATGCCAAGCCCGCCAGCATTGCTTACTGCACTTGCCAAACGCCATCCACTGCACCATATCATGCCGGCCTGAATAAGCGGATACTTTATGCCAAATAATTTAAGAATGGGATTAGAATTCACAGTGCAAATTAACATTAAAACCAGCTAAACCCAAAATGGTTATAATTGCGCTTTATACTTAATGTTTTTTTACAAAATTATATATGAATTTTTCTTTTTTGATAATAAACTGTACAAGAATATAATGAGTCTAATTGTTTAAAAAAGGATGGTACAAAGTGGTAAAGCTTTTTTTATACGATTGATTTCTGCCTCATCTATAGGGTTGTCTTTAATGATGAGGGTTCTAAGGCTTTTAAGTTTTTTAATATCCTGATGCATTTTTGAGATTTGGTTGCCAGAAAGCAGCAAAACTTCTAAATCTTGAAGTTGACAAATGCTATTTGGCAGTTCTTTCAGCTGATTGTATGAAAGGATAAGTGTGTTTAAAGATTTACATTCTGAAACAGTAGTTGGCAAAACCTGCAGTTGATTCAGTTCTAAATTAATGGATTTTAATTGCGATTTATTATAAAAAACCTGAGAGTCAATAGTATTTATTTTATTGTTTGAGAAATTTATATTCACGATATTTTGAAGTTTAGAAAGGTGGCTCGGAAGCTTTATTATTTGATTATTTTGCAATTCTAAAAAGCGCAAACTTTTTAGTTCACTAAACGATTCATTTAGTTCTTTAATTTGATTGTTAGAAGAAAATAGGTTTTCTAGAAGTGTCAATTGTTCAAACTCATTTAGGTACAATTCTATTTTGTTTTTAGCCATATCTAGAATTAATAATTCTTTCAATTGCTTAATTTCAGGGTTTAAAGCAGTGATTTTATTATCTCTGATATTTAGCTCTCTTAAATTATTTAACTCACAAACTACATCTGGCAAAATTGGCAATTTGTTTTTCATGAGGTTCAAAAACTTTAAGTTTGATAGTTTGCTAATCTCTAAATTGATTTCTGTGAGTTCTTGGTTTCTTAAATTCAGAAATTCGGTCTTTTTTGGTTGAACTAATGCCTCAGTAAGATTTAAAAATACAATATTATTGTTGGGGTTAGACGCAGAATAAGTTGTGTTTTTGCTTAATGAACAGGCACTTAAGATTAAACTAAATATTACGATGGTTCTATTGAATTTCATTTTTAAATAAACATGCAAATTGATTGTTTTATGTTTCTATTTTTTTAATTTTAAGTTAAGGTTAAGTTAAAAAAAAAGAGCCTTCCGTTTCTGCCAATGTATGCAGTAAAATCATGATTGGATGGAACTGAATCTGTATTTAAAGCATAGGGCGTTCCTTGTTTAAATATTTGTTGAAAATCGTGGGTAAGAGGAATAATCATTCTAGTGATTTGAGCTTGAGGCACTAAAGATGTAAAACATGAAATATGGTTTTCGCCATCAATACAACCCATTGCTATTGGATTTGGCTTCAATTGTTTTACAATTTCCATGTCAAAACCAAGGTCAGAACTAATAGAATCTCTTTGGTGTATAACCACCGCCAGCTGATTAACACCATTTTTGAATACTGTTTTTGGCAAGGTGGTAGTAAAATAAGTGGTTTCATTTGAGCCATCTATTAAATATTTGAAATACTCCTAAAATTTAAAGGTCCGGTTGGCATATTTTGTCTTAACACTTCTACCCCATTAATATATACCACTACTCCATCATCTCTTCTAATGTTAAAATCATATAAATCAGATGTTAAATTGGCTGTATCATCAATAAAAATCTTTTTTCTAAAGAAATAAGCCACATGTTTATTTGCAGCGTTAGGGCCAAAACCAATGGTAGTTGTCATAGGGTCGCCATATCCAAGTGGTGCAGCACCATAGTTCCATAAAGTTTCTTGCGGGTAATTTTTGTTTGTCCAATTGGTGCCGTAAAGTTCCGTACCATTATCATTAAAATACCATTCATCCCCTTTTTTTACTGGAAAATTAATGGTTTTCATATCTTGTTTTTTTGCTACCACTTCCATATCAAAACCCATATCTACCGATTCAGGGTCAGCTTGATGAGCCTCTACTGCCAATAAATTTACTCCATTTCTTAATTTCACACCAATTCTATGTTCAAAATAAGTATCTTCATCTAACCCATAAATTTAATTATTCGCTATGGTGTTATAATCGATAGTGCCATTTGGCATATTTCTTCTAAAAACTTCATTTCCATTCAAACATACAATAGCCCCATCACCTACCAATAAGTTAAACAATAAAGAATCTATTTTTGAAGAGTCGGTTACTATAAACTTTTTTCTAAAATGGTAGTTATAAATTTATTATTAGAATTTGAACCAAATTTAATATTTGTGCGTTCATTGCCATCGCCATATCCGAATTTGCCTAAATAAAATTTCCAAGTAGAATCTTCATAATTGGTTTCTTTCCAAATAGAACCTAAATTATAACCACTATCTTGGTAGCTCCAAATGTCGTTTTTCGCTATAGGAAAATTTGCAACTGGTACTTTTTTAAGCGTATAAGTAATTACTAATTCTGCAGCCATAGATGGCACACCCTCAAAAGAATGTGCGTTTCTTCTGCCCGTTCCATTCACAAAAATTGTAAAAGGATTGTTTGCATTCCAGCCACTTCTGCCTCTTATTTCATCTAAAATAGTTTTTATGTTTGGCGTTCTTTGGTCACTGCCAAAAGCATTTAAAACGCCCCAAACCGGCAAGTTAGACCAAGCCACACTTGCTGAAGTTTTGGCTCTATTGCTTAAACTAAAACCTGCGGTAGAAAAAGTTAGAGAATTGTCTGTTGCCTCTCCTCTTATTGTAAGGTTTGTTGCGGCTGTGTGGGTATTTTCATCTACCCAAAATGAATATATGCACTAACAATAGTGGCATCTTTAGGAATATTAATACCTGTAAAACGCATCCCAACAGTTTATCTTTCTTCGGCATCGTCTGTGCCAGCAGCAATTTGTTTTCTAAACTCGAAGGTGTTTTGAGCCACCAAATTCAATGATAATGTTCCGATAAGGAACAATATACCAAGCTTTTTAATGGTCATTCTTTGTTTCATCTTTTATAATATTATTCGAGTGCAAAATTCTATAGTGCATGTTATCAATAAAGGATTGGTGTGTTATCTTTTGTTTGTTTTTGGGTTAAATTAAAAAAGCAAGCTATCTGTTTTTACCCAAATACCAAAAAATCAATGCTTAAAATCAATGAAGTATTTGTCTGATGGCGTAAAAATACTTTATGGTTTTTCTTTCTTCCTTAATTGGTGTTCTGCAAATAACCAGAAAGAACTAACTGCACATACTATCCAACAAAACACGCTATTAAAAAAAGATGCAGCAAACATAGTGGCATAAAAAGCAGCCATTGCATAATTAGTTAAAAAAATGACGTTATAAATTTTAGTACAACACTTGTTGGCAAAATAAAAATTGCCAATTAAGCCATTGTTTCTGGTAGTATTATTAGTTTTTAATTATTTTCAGAGAACCCCAATTTTACTTGCACCTAAAATTAAATACTTCTTGATTTTCTAAACAACCCACCAATAAATCATTTTGTGCCACAGGCCCCACACCTGCTGGAGTGCCAGTAAATATTATATCACCTATTTTGAGGGTAAAAAACTTGCTAATGTAGGCTATTAATTCATCAATGCTAAAAATCATGTCATAGGTGGTTCCTTGCTGTTTTTTTTCACCATTAATAAATAGACTAAATGCCATATTGCCAATATTATATTCCTTTTTTTCTACCCATTTACCCACTACTGCACTGTTATCAAAAGCTTTGGCAATCTCCCAAGGCAGGCCTTCTTTTTTTAGTTTTTCTTGCAAATCTCTAGCGGTAAAATCTATGCCAAGGCTAATTTCACTGTAGTATTTATGTGCAAATTTAACATCAATATTTTTACCCAATTTGTTTATTCTCACTATCATTTCACATTCATAATGTATAGATTGACTAAAATCGGGAATAAAAAAAGGCTTATTTTTTGATAAAATTGCAGTTTCAGGCTTTAAAAAAATAACAGGCTCACTCGGTTTTTTGTTGCCAAGTTCTGCAGCATGTGCCGCATAATTTCTTCCTACACAGATTACTTTTGGCATATCCTATTTGGGGTTAATAAACACTTTTTCAGCTACGCTACTAATGACATTATTAAAGTAAATCAAAATTACCTGATTTGCAAAGGGGGATAAATCTATTTTTCGATTTTGGGTCAATGAAATAGCTAAAAGTTGCTTTCCTTGTAAATCAAAAATGGTGATGTAATGCATGCTTTCATTGATTATTTCAAGTTGATTCTGCGAAAGCAAGTAATCCTTGTTTCTTTCAAAAAAAGTAATGCTATTGTTGTTAGAAATTATAGGATATGCATATAAATTTCCACCACCCACTAAGCTGTTTTTTTCGTCTGCCACCCAAAAATTTGGTGGCACAAACACACAGGCCTCTTTTTGAGTATAGGTATCAAGTATTAATTTTTCCGAGTTTGCAAAACCCCTAATTAGATAATCTTTGCATTGCCAAACATAGCTGTGAGATAATAAATAAAGGTCTTTTTGGTCAAAAAAAGCATCTGTTACCCAACTTAATTCTTTGGGACCATTGCCAGCAAAAAAACTGTCTATGATTGTTGCATTTTGCATTATTACAGTATCTTTTAATCCATAAACGTAAGTATACCCATTGTAGGGATTGCTTCTATTTTTGGAAAAAATAAACAGGCTATCTTTTATCATTATCATGGCCTCTGCATCAAAGTGTTTTTTGTCATTGGCAGGTGGAAAAACATTTTGTGCTGCATAGCTAAAATCTATTTTATAGCTAACCTGCACCGATGAATTTTGTAATGAATCTTTAAAATTTTTTATTACATATATTTTCAAATCTTGTCTTATATTATCATTATTTCCTATATCACCAATATACAAATCGCCCTGATTGTTTATACAAATTGCTTCCCAATCAATATTAGTAGCATTATTGACTTCAATGGTATTTACCAAGTTTCCTGTTTTATTAATAACATGGATATGGGCAGCATTTCCTCCATCATTTAAAGCAATAAAATAGGGATCTATATATGCCATGCCACTGCATTCGCTCAAAATACTTGGCAACTGATATTGCATTTTTGGTGCTATTTGAGCAAAAATACCTTTGCTTAATAGCAAAGTAAAAACAATAAAAAACTTCAAGCCACAAAGGTATTGTTTTCTCTCTAATTTGTCTAAAAAAGCTCATTTTTATCAGCGAGAGGCAGTACTTTAAAAAAAATGGTAAAAATGCTAGCAATAATCAATTATCTTTGCAGTATAGTTATGAAATCTATTTTTTATAAATCAATCAGAGCAGGCATAATGATTATGGCATTTGCGTTATTTGCATGTAATACGCAGAAAAAAAACCTCAAAAATGATTCTCAAACCATCAATGAAGAGCTTAAAAATCATGAAACCGCAGCTGAACTTACTTTTTATGATTGGAACACAGGCTACCTTAAAGCCAAGCGATTAAACAAAATTTTATTAGTAGATGTTTATACAGATTGGTGTTACTATTGCAAAGTAATGGACAAAAACACTTATAGTGATAAAACAGTAATAGATTCATTAAATAAGAATTTTGTATGCGTAAAATTTAATCCGGAAATAAAAAACGATTCACTTGTTTTTGATGCTACTGTAGTAAATAATAAGGCATTGCTAACTTTTTTATTTGATAATAGAAGCAATGGTTTTCCTACCACCACCTTTTGGATAAACCCGAGTAAAAGCGAAAAACTAGAAGTAGTGCCCGGCTATATGGAGCCAAAAGCATTTATAGGGCTGCTCAACGAAATAGTTACAAAGAAAAAAGCCAGTTAAAAACCTGTTTTGGGAAAAAGAAAATTTAGACCATACAAAATTGCTAAGCTAAGTATAGAAAAATTTGCAGCAGAAGGCAAGTGTATTGCCAAGCACGATGAAAAGGTAATTTTTATTCCATTCACAGCACCTGGTGATGAGATAGAAGCATTGATTACTTCTGATAAGAAAAACTTTGCAGAAGGCAAAATACTTTCTTTTATAGAAAAAAGCAATTTAAGAATTGAACCCAAATGCAGCCATTTTTCTATATGTGGCGGGTGCAAGTGGCAGCACATTAGCTATGCTCAGCAGCTAGAGAACAAGCAAAATCAGGTAAAAGAACAATTTGATAAAATAGGCAAAATATTGCCAAAAATATATAAACCCATTATAGGAGCAGAGCCTATTTTTGAATACAGAAATAAATTTGAATTTTCTTTCTCAAACATAGGCTGGATAGAGGATATAGAAGACAAATCTATTGAAAAAAAACCTGCAGCAGGTTTTCATATTCCTGGTAGATTTGATAAGGTGCTAGACCTAAAATACTGCCATTTGGCTAATAAAACCATCAATGCGATATTACAATTGGTAAAAACAATGGCACTAAGCCTTGATATTCCGTTTTATAACCAACACACTCATGAGGGCAACATGCGCAATTTAATTGTGAGAACAAGCACTTTGGGTGGATTAATGGTAATCATAGTGTGCACTATAAAAGATGAAGCCATTGACACTGTTTTATCAGCATTAAAAAAGCAATTTACAGAAATTACCAGTTTAAATTATATTATAAATACAAAAAAAAATGACACCATCTACGATTTAGAAGTCATTAATATAAGTGGAGAAGAAGTGTTATATGAGCAAATAGGAGATATAAAATACAAAATTAGGCCTAAAAGTTTTTTTCAAACCAATAGTTACCAAACTAAAAATTTATATGCTGCTGCTATAGCATTGGCAAATTTAAGTTCCAACGATTTGGTGTATGATTTATACACAGGCACGGGATCTATTGCACTCTATATTGCCAGAAATGTTAAAAAGGTGGTTGGAATAGAAATATTACCTCAAGCGATAGAAGATGCTAAAGAAAATGCAATTACTAATAACATAACTAATTGTGCATTTTATGTGGGCGATATGCGCAAAACATTTACAAACGAATTGGTGAATAAAGAGGGTGCACCTGACGTATTAATTACAGACCCTCCCCGCAATGGAATGGATGCAGAAGTGGTGGAACATATTCTGGCTCTTGTGCCAAAAAAAGTAATTTATATAAGCTGCAACCCTGCAACACAAGCACGCGATTTACAACTTCTTTCAGCCAAATATCAGCTAGATTGCAGCCAAGCTGTAGACATGTTTCCACATACTCATCATATAGAAAATATTGTGTTGCTAACCCTCCTATAATAATGAGCTTATGGTATTTAAAAATACACTTAAAAATAAAATTTATACAATCGTTTTTGGAACAGACACCCATGCTGGCAAAAACTTTGATGTAATATTACTTTGGCTCATTATTGCTTCCATCATCATTGTATTGTTAGAAAGTGTTTCTGCCTTTGGACTAAAATATAATCAGTTATTAACTACCTTTGAATGGATTTTTACCATTATTTTTACCATTGAATATCTGGTGAGAATATGGTGTAGCCCACACCCGTTAAAATACATATTTAGTTTTTGGGGTTTAATAGACTTCTTATCCACCATACCAGCATATTTTACTTTGTTATTTAGCAGTGCCAAGTATCTGATAGGGATTAGAAGTTTAAGACTCATGCGTATTTTTAAGATTTTAAAACTCGGACAGTTTAATAGCGAAGGAAATATGCTTTTATCTGCGCTAAAAAGAAGCAGACATAAAATAGTTGTTTTTCTGCTCTTTATAACCTTGTTGGTTTTTATACTAGGTACGCTTATGTATGTGGTAGAAGACGGCAGGAATGGATTTCACAATATTCCAGAGAGTATATATTGGAGCATTGTAACAATTACAACCGTTGGCTATGGCGATATCGTCCCAAAAACCATGCTAGGCAAAATAATTTCTTCCATTATGATGATAATTGGCTATGCCATTATTGCCATACCCACAGGAATAGTTTCTGTATCTATGCATCAAGAAAAAAACGGCAAGTTTTGTTCTAAATGTAAAAATCAATTGAGTGAAAATGCAAAATTTTGCAGCAATTGTGGCGAAGCAGTGACCTAAGGTTTTTTTCTTAAAAACTAAATTTGACAAAAAGCGCAGTCTGACGTAAAGCACCACTCAGCGTAAAGTCATTCTGAGTGTTGCGCCCTAGCGCAATGTATCGAAGAAGTCTTGAGCGGTGAGTGTTTCCAACTTGCTTTACTCTGGTTTCGATACATTTTTATTTCGCTCATAAAAACACTCAACCTGACGTAAAGGGTGGGTCTGACGAAAAGCACTCCCTAGAGGTTTATCATTGATTTTTTGGCGTTAATTAGCCTAATTGCGCAATACAATAAAAACCCTACGAACCTGAAAACAGATTTAAGAGTAGGGAACAAAAAATGGCACTTGCCATCAAAAACCAAATTGCCAATGAAAATTACAAATAATTGCTTTCAGAACCCTATTTTTGCAATGTAATAAAGCCTAGCATAGTAACTATGAAAAATGCACTAGAAAACCACCCTTATATTCAATCTATAATAGATCTAAATGAAAAGCATACAAACCGCCATCTTTTTCATAAAAACTGCAATGCACTTTTACTAAAAATGGGGCAAGATAAATCATTTTTAAATCTACTTATTCAAAGAAACTTATTGGACGAAGGTTTTCTTAATCAACAATGGAGTTTATACCACATACCCTACCTTCTTATATACGAAAATGCAGACTTTAATCTAAAAATACATCTTTTCACACCCTTAGAAAAGAAAGAATCAGCCATTGCAGCCTCTTGTATACACCATCATAATAATTATTTGTTGAGCAGTTTTGCTTTTCATGGCAGTGGATATGAATCCATTATTTTTAACAAAGATTTTAGCTACAATATTGCTCAAAATGAAGCAAAATTTAGCATTGCAAAGCATTTTCATCAAAAAGATTGGCCAATTTCTTTTGTAGATGCTTGGGAGCCTCACTTGGTTTTTAATCCAGAAAATTTAAGCGCAACACTAATACTTTGGACACCCGATAAAAAAAGAAAAACAGATTTGCTTAGGCAAAATCGTATTCTAAAATTTTTTAAGAAACCACTGCGCAAAATTATTAATTTGTTAGGCCTTGCACAATCTGCTGGTATCGCTAATTCGCAAACCTACCAATTCTATCCCGAAGACTATAAAATTAGAGGCATATTAGAAGATGAGTTTTTTGCGCCTACACGCAAAGCTGTGGGTGCAGATGTAGATGAATATAGCGTACAAACAATTTTTAAATTTATTCAAGAAGGTAGCTATTTAGAAAAACAATGGGTAAAAAATAATATCGAAAAATGGCCGCTAGTTTACCAAAAATTTGCAAATATGTATTTAAACAACGAACCTATACCTGCTATTTTTGCAAAATCGAGTATCAATATTCCACAAAAAAGTTTTAATAAAACTGATGTATTGACTGCTATAAAAAATGCCTAAGCCCAAAATAGCCTATGTTACACTTTTAGACCAATACCATCCAGGTATTTTTGATAGTCAGGTGATTGACGTGTGCAATTATCTTACAAAAAACTTCGATGCAGATGTTCAATTAATAGCCTTTTTATCTATCAAAGAATTACACGACACAAATGCCAAAAAAATAATTAAAAGCAAATGTAAAAATGCCATTGTTTTGCCCGCCTTTCCTAAACTTAGATGGTTTTTTGCTACCCGATTTTTATTGTTTTTAGTGTTACTAATTAAACCAAAGAAAGCATTAATATGCAGAAATGTTTTTGCAATGCAAATAGGTTTGGCTGCAAAAAAAATTGGTTTAGTAAAGAGAGTGGCTTTTGACGGACGCAGTGCAATAGCTGCAGAAGTGTCTGAATATGATGTTTTTCCAACCACATATTTTAGAAAAAATGCAGCCCGCCTTGAAAAAAAAGCTGTTATTGGCGCAGATTTTTGCCTTGCAGTCTCAAACCAATTAATTCAATATTGGATAAATCAGTATCAATACAGTTCAAAAAAAAATGTGGTTATTCCTTGCACATTGCAATCAAACATTGTTTGGAAACCATGCAGTAGCGAAAATGATGTTGTAAAAATAGTATATGCTGGCAGCAATGCACCTTGGCAAGGATTTGATCAAATAACCACTTTTTTGCATTCGCACCCACATCTACATTGCACACTCTTAACAAAAAAATCTGCACAAACAGATGCAATGCAAGCCATTTTTAAAGAACGATTAACTATAAAATGGTTAGCTAGCAGCCAAGTATCCGAAACAATGGCAACATGCGATTATGGGCTATTATTGCGCCCACAAAGTGTGACTAATAAGGTAGCATCTCCAGGCAAATTTGCTGAATACCTAGCCTGTGGACTTTCTGTAATTATTACTCCAAATTTGGGCGACTACAGTGAATTTGTAATAAATCAAAATTGCGGCTATGTATGGAAGAATAATGAAAAATTAACATTAGAAAAACTTGCTACCGCACAAAAAGAAAAGAACAACCAATTATCTAAAGCGTATTTTTTTAAAGAAAGCCCAACAAATTTTCAAAATTATGGTTTACTAATAAATAATTTGATAAAATGAATAAAAAAGAGCGGGTAAATTTTATGATTAACATTTTAGAAAACCTCTATCCCAAAACCCCTATACCCCTAGACCATGCAGATGCTTATACATTATTGATAGCAGTGTTGCTTTCTGCACAATGCACAGATGTGAGGGTAAACCTAATTACTCCAGCTTTATTTGCCAAAGCCAATAATCCTAAACAGATGGTTAAATTAACGGTAGAAGAGATACGCACAATTATAAAACCTTGTGGACTAAGCCCAGCAAAAAGTAAAGCAATTCACCAATTGAGCAAAATATTATTAGATAAACACAATGGCAGCGTTCCAAACAGTTTTGAAGACCTAGAAGCATTGCCAGGTGTAGGACACAAAACCGCTTCGGTAGTGATGAGTCAGGTGTTTAATGTTCCTGCATTTCCTGTGGATACTCACATTCACCGTTTGGCGCATAGATGGAAACTAAGCAATGGAAAAAATGTTACTCAAACAGAAAAAGACCTAAAAAGACTGACCCCTAAACTATTATGGAATAAACTTCATTTACAAATTATCTTTTATGGCAGAGAATATTGCCCTGCGAGGGGTCATGTGATAGAAAAATGTCCAATTTGTAGTACATTTGCACACTAATTATTCATTATGTTTTTAAGCGGACTAGAACCCCTTCATTTAACCCCAAATACTAATTTTATCAATATTGGCGAGCGCACAAATGTTACAGGCAGTAAGGCGTTTTCTAAACTCATACTTAACAATGATTATGAAAAAGCAGTAGAAGTAGCAAGGCAACAGGTAGAAAATGGCGCCCAAATTATTGATGTAAATTTTGATGAAGGAATGTTAGATGGCAAAGTTGCTATGAAAACATTTCTAAATCTTATTGCAGCAGAGCCAGATATAGCCCGAGTGCCAGTGATGATTGATAGCAGTAAATGGGAAATTATAGAAACTGGGCTACAATGTTTGCAAGGAAAAGGAATTGTAAACTCCATTAGTTTAAAAAATGGAGAAAAGGAATTTTTGCACCAAGCAAATTTAGTAAGAAAATATGGTGCTGCTGTAGTAATAATGGCTTTTGACGAAACAGGGCAAGCAGATAATTTTGATAAAAAAATAAAGGTATGCAAAAGAAGCTATGACTTGCTTATTGCTAATAATTTTAACCCCGAAGATATAATTTTTGACCCCAATATACTTACTGTAGCCACAGGTATTGATGAGCACAATAACTATGCAGTTGATTTTATGAACGCTACCCGATGGATAAAAGAAAATTTAAAAGGGGCAAGGGTAAGCGGAGGCGTAAGTAATATCTCGTTTTCTTTTCGAGGCAATGACACTGTAAGAGAAGCCATGCACACTTCTTTTTTATATCATGCCATAGCTGCAGGCTTAGACATGGGCATTGTTAATGCAGGCATGATAGGCGTTTACAATCAAATAGATAGTGAACTTTTAATAAAGGTAGAAGATGTTTTATTAAACAGAAATGCTGAGGCTACAGAGGCCTTAGTAAAATATGCTGAAGGAGTAAAAAAAGGGGATAAAAAAACAGAAACTATAACCCTTGCTTGGCGCAATGAAACAGTGCAAATAAGATTGCAGCATGCCTTAGTCAATGGAATCACAGAGTTTATAGAAGAAGATACTCAAGCGGCATTGGATGAATTAAAAATACCTTTGCATGTAATAGAAGGCCCATTAATGGATGGCATGAATGTGGTAGGTGATTTATTTGGTGAAGGTAAAATGTTTTTGCCACAGGTTGTAAAAAGTGCAAGGGTTATGAAAAAATCTGTTGCCTACTTAGAACCCTATTTATTAGCAGCAAAAGCTAATAGTAAAATACCCGATAAGGCCACACCAAAAGTATTACTTGCAACAGTAAAAGGAGATGTGCATGATATAGGAAAAAATATTGTTGGAGTAGTATTGGCTTGCAATAATTACGAAATTATAGACCTAGGGGTAATGGTGAGCGCAGATCGCATATTAGACGAAGCCATAAAAAACAAAGTGGATATTATTGGATTAAGTGGATTAATCACACCATCACTTGACGAAATGGTTACAGTTGCTGCTGAAATGGAACGCAGAAAAATGAATCTTCCATTACTTATTGGCGGTGCCACAACATCACGTATTCATACAGCTGTAAAAATAAGCCCTGCCTATAGCAATACAGTAATTCATGTTTTGGATGCAAGCAAGTCTGTGGCTGTAGCAAGTAATTTATTAAAAGAAAATAACCAGGAATTTAAGCAAAACATTAAGTCCGAATACACAATTTTGGCCGAAAAGCATGCCCTAAGACAGCTAGAAAAAAATTTAATCACTTATCAGCAAGCAAAACAAAACAAACTTACACTACCCTTTGACAGCATTAGCAAACCAAATAAGCTTGGGATAACTGTTTTAAATGATTATTCGCTTGAACTGCTTGCCGAAATGATAGATTGGACACCGTTTTTTCAAACTTGGGAACTAAGTGGCAAATACCCTCAAATTTTAGAAGATAAGGTGGTAGGTAAGGTTGCAAAAAGTCTTTTTGATGACGCTAAAGAGATGTTGGCAAAAATTATAAAAGAAAAATGGCTCATAGCAAATGGTGTTTTTGGTCTTTTTGCTGCCAATAGTGTCAATGATGAAGACATAGAAGTGTATGATGAAGCCCAAAATATCATTGCCACTTTTCATACCCTGCGTCAGCAAAGAAAAATGGGCGAAGGCATCCCTAATTTATCCTTAGTAGACTTTATCGCTCCAAAAGAAAATAATGAACAAGATTATATTGGCTGTTTTGCCGTAACTACAGGCATAGGAATAGAAAAACAGCTTCAAATTTTTGAACAAGATAAAGATGATTATAGCAGCATACTTTTAAAAGCATTGGCAGATAGGCTTGCTGAAGCATTTGCAGAGAAATTGCACTTGCAAATTAGAACAAATTATTGGGGCTATGATCCTGAAGAAAAATTAGATAATGAAAGCATAATTAGCGAGCGCTATCAAGGCATAAGACCTGCTCCCGGATACCCTGCTTGTCCTGATCACCTAGAAAAAATCAATATCTTTAAAATTTTAAATGCTACAGAAAATACAAGCATTCTATTGACAGAAAACTTAGCCATGTTTCCAGCCTCGTCAGTAAGTGGTTACTATTTTGCACACCCACAAAGCAAATATTTTGGATTAGGAAAAATAGATAATGATCAAGTATTATCCTATGCCAAAAGGAGGGATATGGATATTACAGAAATTAAAAAATGGCTGCAACCAGTGTTAAATAATTGATAAAAATGAAAGCTGCTATAAAAGTTGCCATAATTACGGTGGTATATAATGCCAAAGATACCATAGCAGCTTGCATGCAGTCAGTTTTAGAACAAAACTATGCACATATTGATTATATTATTATTGATGGCAATAGCAATGATGGCACGCAAGCTATTATTAACGACAAGATAAGCCAAATACAATACTACATTTCTGCTCCAGATAATGGAATATATAATGCCATGAATAAGGGGATGAATGCAGCAGATGCAGACTATGTAATGTTCATAAATGCAGATGATACTTTTTTACACTCCAATGTAATTGGTGACCTTATTCCTTTTTTAGAAAATAAAAAAATTGATGCTTTACTTACCGGGGTATTTATCTTTAAAAAGAATAAGCCATTCCGAATCTATGGCACAATTAGCTTTAGGGCTTGGATGTTCCGATTTGGTCATCAGCCTCCCCATCCAGGATTTATTTGTAAACTAACATTAATGAAAAAAATTGGAGGATTTAATGAATCTTTTAAAATTGCTGGTGATTTTGATTTAATGCTTCGCTTATTTAATTTGAAAGGGTTTCAATTTTCAGCATTAACTTATTTTAGTGTAAAAATGCTTCATGGCGGTGCAAGTGCATTTGGTATTAAAACAACGCGTGTTTTAAACAAAGAAATACTGAGTTCCCTAAAACAAAATGGTTATTTTAGCAATTCTATTTTGATCTATTCAAAATATTTATTCAAAATTTGGCAATTAATTTTACCAAAACTAGGCTATAAAATTACCTAACACAAAAACGGCAGGTTGTTTTTTTAGTAACATATCCATATCGTTTTGTTTACTAAAAATAAGCCATTCTGCAAGCGTGATGCTTTTTATCCATTCGTTTTTATCAAGCATATTTACCGCTATGCACAAGCCCACTTCCTTACTAGCATCAATTCTAATAATCTGATTAAACAATGCAACATTTCTGTATGGAGTTTCCATAAATATTTGAGAAATATTTTTTTTACTCGCAATATTTATCATGCTTTTCAACTCCAAATTTAGTTTTGAATTATCAATAGGCAGGTATCCATTAAAAGAAAATTGCTGTGCATTAAAACCACTTGCAGCCAAGGCCAAAATCATGCTATTGGCGCCTGGCAATGGCACAACTTTTATACCTTTTTTGTGTGCAACAGCCACAGCAGAACCCCCCGGATCTGCAATAGATGGCAATCCCGCATCGCTTAGCAGACCTATGTAAGCGTGTTTATCTATAAATTGGTCTAATTCTAGGCGACCCATTTTTGCTTGTGTATGCTCATTAAGTAAAAAAAGTTCTACTTTTTCATCAAGAATTGTCCTAGATATTAAAAGTTCTGCACTTTTATAGGACTCACAAATTATGCCAGTAATATTGCTTAGTTGATGTTGAAAATAAATAGGGAGCCAAGCCTCTGGATGCTTTGTTCCCAAAAAATTCGGCAACAAAAAAAGTTGTTTTATTGTATCTTCCATTATTTATCTTTTATATATTACAACAATTGTTTATTTTTGCAAATTAAGCTAAAAATATGAACTTATTTGTTAAAGTAAAAAAGCGTTCTTTTTTAAAGTTAATTGTCTTTTCTTTATTAATATTTATACAAGTTGAAAACTATGCGCAGCGTTTTGCAAATGAGTGGATAAAGCCTAACCAAACATATTTTAAATTTAAAGTAGCAAAAGAAGGCATTCACAGAATTGATTATTTTTCCCTTACCACAGCAGTTACCCAAGCAGGTATACAACTTAGTGCACTAAAACCAAACAAAATTCAGGTTTTTCATCTTGGTATTGAATTACCAATATTTGTAGAAGGAGAGGCAGATGGGGCTTTTAATATCAATGATTTTGTAGAATTTTATGCAACACCAAATGATGGAAAATTAGACACTAAATTATATCCAAATGGTATAATTGATCAGCTACATGATAAGTACAGCCTCTATGGAGATACAGGAGTATATTTTGTTACATTTTTGCCTGATACAAGCGGCAGAAATGGTTTGCGATCTTTAATTTATAATAACACAGTCTTGTCTGGGCCTAAATACAGGTATCATGTGGCCAGTTCTTTTGCATTTGAAAATACGAATTATCATTATGGAGTGCCATACGCACTAAGCGCCACAGATATGCATCAAAGCGAATACACCAATGGCGAAGGATACAGAAGCGAATTTTTTGGTTATGGGAGTGTATTGGCCAATAAAAAAATTGTGCACCTAAGTTCAAATTTCTTAGAAAACACAGGTTTTAACCCAACCCTAGAATTTTGTTTTATGGGTAATAATAATTGGCGCCAAAGCAATCCAGACCATAGAATGAAAGTATTGATGGGTAAAAGAATAGATCTTTTACAAGAAAAATTTGACACTACTTTTGAAGGATTTGCTGTAATTAATAGAAAAATTAGCCTCAATTTAAGCGAATTAGATACTGGACTAGATTTATCTTTTCAAGTAATACAAAACTCAAATTACCCGACACAACACGCTCGTTTTTCGCATGCTGAGCTTATTTATCCAGCAACATTTAATTTAAATAATACCAGCGCTAAAAAATTTATTCTTGAGCCAGAATTTTTTGCCCCAAGGCATGTTTCATGGACAAACTACAAAACAGGATATAATTCGCCAATCGTATATTGCCTAAATAAACCAGCAAAAATAACTGCATCGGTAAATCCTTTAAGCGAATGCAGTTTTATGACACCGCAGAATAATTCTTACGACACTTTTTTTATATGCGATGAAAACGATGTGATTTTTATCAATAAATTAGAGCGCAGCGCTCTTATTGACTTTAATACCCACGTTAATAAATACAATTATGTATTAGTTTCAGGTAAAAAACTAACAGCAAGTGCAGAAAAATATGCAATTTATAGAAGCAATGGATTTACTCCAGTTTTAGTTTATGTAGAAGATTTATACAATAGTTTTTCTTATGGCTATAGGCATCCACTGAGTATTAGAAACTATGCTGATTTTATGCTTGAAAAATCTGATACATTTTGGCCAAAACACTTAACTCTGCTGGGTAAAGGTTTTCAAACAGATGGTGCAAGAGATTTAAACTATCAAGAACAAGAAGTAGTACCTACTATTGGTGTGCCTGGTTCCGACAATATGTTTACCTCTGGACTAAAACACAGCATTTTATGGGAGCCAGCTATACCCACAGGTAGAATTTCTGCAATAAATACTAAAGATGTAGACAATTATTTAGAAAAACTAAGAAGTTACGAATCTGCCGGAAATGCCTATTGGCGTAAAGAGGTAATGCATTTAGGCGGTGGGCAAGATGCAGGTCAAGCAGGCAGAATATTAAACACACTTAATGATGCAAAAACAATCGTTGAAAATGGCGCTTTTGCAGGCAAAGTAATTACTTTTAGTAGAAGTAGTAAATCTTTGATAGATCCAGATGTCAGAAATTCAACCATACAGGCATTTAAAGATGGTAAAAACTTAATTACCTTTCTTGGTCATGGATCTGCATCTGTTTTTGATTTAGATGTAGGCACACCAGATGAATATCGCAATGTTGGCAAATATCCTATTTGCTATTTTAATGGATGCAGCACTGGCAATCCTTTTGGATATGAAACTGCCGGTGCAAGTGACCTATCTTATGGTTTGCAAATGATGAAATTGGCAAAATCTGGTTCAATTGTATTTATGGCACAAACCAACCTTGCTGAAGAATCTACTGTAAGTAGGCAAATTTCTGTTTTTTATAGTGAAGCTTTCAAAAATAGCTATGGTATGTCCGTAGGCGAAATAATGAAAAACACTATCAAAAATACGCAATCTGCCTCAAGTTTTCTAACCCAATCTCATAGCAGACAGCTTTTGTATCAAGGCGATCCGGCAATTACTTTTTTTGCACCAAATAAACCAGAATATCAAATAACCGCGCAGCATGTAACCCTAGAACCAAGTATTGTTTCTGCCTTGGCTGACTCGTTTATTTTAAGAATTAAGATAGAAAACCTAGGCAGTTATGGAAAAGACAGCATTTTATTGCATATAAAAAGATTGTACCCAGACAATATTACAGAAAGATTTTTTGAATTGAAATTGCCTCCAATACAATATGAGTATACCCTTAATTATGCTATCTATAGCAAAGACCCAAGCACTGCTGGTGTAAATAAATTTACAATAGATATCAATCCATTTAAGACCATTTCAGAATTATCAGAAAGGTATGATAATAACCGCGTAGTGAAAGATTTACAAATAGCAAGAAATGGAATTTCATTGGTTTATCCAGAAAGATTTGCGATAATAGAAGGGGATAGTGTGGAACTGATATTTCAACCGCTAGATTTATTTACCCAAAATCAGCAATTTAATGTCTATTTAGACACAAGTTGGCGTTTTGACTCTATAAATAGTGGAGCATTTAGGCAAACAACAATTAACGAGGCTTTTTTATGCAAATGGAAAGTAAAGTTGCCTAACTTTGGAAAAGATTCTGTGGCTTGGTATTGGCGTGCAAATGTAAATATTGGGGGAACCCAAGGTGGCGGATCTGTAGACAGGTCTTTTACAAATATTAAAAACCATACCAGGGGCTGGTGCCAAACAGAATTTCCGCAATTTATGCAAGGCACACCATCTGTTATTAAGCTAGATACCTCTAATAGAAGATTTGAATTCATAAATCTTCAAAAACCTATTTGGGTGGATATGACCTTCAATCCTTCTGGCAAGGGGGTAAAAGAAGGAGGCTTAGGATCGAGCGATTTAAACTTTGGCGTTGGTCAGAACAGAATTGGTTTTCCACAATACGATTGCCCAGCTCAAGGCATTGTGCTGATGCTATGGGATCAATACACTCTAGACAGGTTTTTGTTACCTGGTATTAGACCCAGATGTTATTGGGGTAGTGTTTTTGAACCTCACAGTCCAGGAGACCAATCGGCAAATGCAAGGTACCAAGCTTATTACACATTTGATTTGGCAGATGCAGGCCAACAAATTGAATTTATCAACCTTGTTAATACTATACCACTAAACACCTATATTACTGGCTATTCCTACAATAGTATCAACCCATCTTTGTGGACTCCAGCAGTAAAAGCCGCATTTAATAGTATGGGTTGTATTAAAACAGATAGTATTACCGATGCTTTAACTACCTACGTTTTTGTAGGTCAAAAAGGAGCAACGAAAGGCAGTATTACTGAAGATTATGTAATCTATGACCCTGCCACTAATTCGGGATATGTGGGTATAAAAGGCACTATGAATGGCGCAGGAAGCAGAGGATGGCTTACTTCAGAAAAAATTGGCCCAGTAGATTCTTGGGGCGCTGTTTATCATTGGTTTAAAACGGATGAGCCAGACCCAACGATAGACGTGTATTTTGTAGATGTGTATGGTGTAAAAAACAATGGAAAAGACACGTTGCTTAAATCCAGATTAACCCAAAGCCCTATTTCAATATCAGACATAGACCCTAATATTTATAAATTTATTTATCTAAAAGCACATTTTGAAGATATCGTTAATAATACCGCACCTCAACTGCAAGAATGGAGAGTTACCTATAAACCTGTGCCAGAAGGTACTATAGACCCAGGTAAAAATTTTGTTTTTCATAAAGATACTTTAGAAGAAGGCGATTCTTTTAGATTTAAAATTAATTTTACAAATATTTCTCAGTTAAATTTTAAACCAAATTTATCTGCCAAATACAAACTCTTTAATAAAGAAAAACAAACCTTAATTGATAGTGGTAGAATAATTTATCAACCCATTCTGTTTAAAGACAGTTCTTTTATTTTTGATTATAAACACAGCACTGTTGGACTAAACGGAAACTATCAATTTGAATTACTATACAATGAAAACTATGAACAGCAAGAGCAATTGCTTATTAATAATGCTGCTATATTCAACTTTTTTATCAAAAAAGATATCATCAATCCTTTATTAGACATTACATTTGATGGCAGACATATTATCAATAATGAAATTGTATCACCAAATCCTAAAATACATATTGTATCTAAAGATAATAACAAATTGCTTTTACAAAATGATACAAATACATTTACCTTAGCACTTAAATATCCAAATAGCAATAGTTTTACAGATATTCCTATCACATCCCCAAATGTAAATTTTATTCCCGCCACCAATAGCAGTAATGTAGCTCAACTAGATTTTAACCCCACAGGTTTGCAAGATGGCACTTATACTTTAAAAGTACAGAGTAGAGATGGCAGCAAGAATGAGGCAGGAAGCCTTTTTTATGAAATTAGCTTCAGGGTGATTAATGAGCAATCTGTAACAAATTTTTATCCCTATCCTAACCCTTTTAGCACTAGCATGAAATTTGTTTTTACACTCACTGGCAATGAACTTCCGCAAGATGTGCGCATAAGCATTATGACTTTGAGTGGCAAAGTGGTGCGCCAAATCACAAAAAACGAATTAGGACAATTGCGCATAGGCAACAACATTAGCGATTTTACCTGGGATGGCACAGACCAATTTGGCGATAAACTGGCCAATGGTGTTTATTTATATAAAGTAGATGTTACAGACACCAATGGCAAAGAGATGAAAGAAGCCGACTTTGATGCAGCAGATGCTCAGAACAGAGAAAAATATTTTAAGAAAAATATTGGAAAAATTTATATCATGCGCTAAACCCAACTTACGTATTATAAATGCGTAATCTCATAAATATTTGTGTATTATTCCAAAAAAATTGGAATAATTGGAATTCCAGTATGATTAAAACCTAAATTAAACCTAAATAAATATTTATCAATTAATACTTTTCTATAGCTATAAATAAATCTTGAAGATTGCTGATATTAAAAAATTTTTAAATAATAACTATTAATGCTATTTTATGATTCTATGTAAACTCCCATATTGCCAAATTTAGCAATTCGCTCATTGATAAGTGTTTGGGTATCTTTTTTCAATAAAGCTTTAAGTTGTTTGCTAATTTCTTTTTTTACTGTTTTATAGTTAGCCACTATATCATTGTGTGCCCCACCCAATGGCTCTTTAATCACCCCATCAATCAATTTATTGGCAAGCATATTCTCACTTGTTAGTTTTAATGCCTCAGCGGCAATTGCTTTAAAATCCCAACTTCTCCATAAAATAGAAGAGCAAGATTCTGGAGAAATAACACTGTACCAGGTATGCTCCATCATAAGAACTTTATCGCCTACGCCAATACCCAATGCGCCACCACTTGCGCCCTCGCCAATTACGATACAAATTATTGGCACTTTTAGAACAGACATTTCAAACAAATTTCTTGCAATTGCCTCTCCTTGCCCACGTTCTTCAGCCTCTAATCCTGGCGAGGCTCCAGGAGTATCTATCAGCGTAACTACTGGCACATCAAATTTTTCTGCTAATTTCATCAAACGCAAAGCTTTTCTATATCCTTCAGGATTAGCCATTCCGAAATTTCTATGTTGTCTTTGCTTTGTGTTGCGTCCTTTTTGATGACCTAATATCATCACAGATTGCCCATCAATTCTAGCAAATCCACCAACAATAGCAGGGTCGTCTTTTATATTTCTATCTCCATGTAATTCTACAAAATTACTACAAATATGCTCAATATAATCTAAGGTATATGGTCGCTCTGGATGCCTGCTTATTTGAACCCTTTGCCAACCAGTTAAGCTTTGGTACAAAGATGTGCGGGTAATTGAAATATTATCCTCAATACTCATTATAGTATCTTGCATATTTACTTTGCCCTTTTCATGAGTCTCTTTTGCTTTATTTAGTTGCTCATAGAGTTCTTCTAAGGGCTTTTCGAAATCTAAAAAGTTACTTGCCATTGTTTTGTTGTTTATGGTCTAAGGTCGAAATCGTTCATAAAAGCTGTAGTAAAATTGCCTTTTCTAAACTCTGGATGCTGCATAATTCTTAAGTGCAATGGAATAGTGGTTTGAACACCTTCTATAATAAATTCTGACAAAGCTCGCTCCATTTTTACAATGGCTTCTTCTCTTGTTTGATGCGAAACTATTAATTTTGCTATCATACTGTCGTAGTTAGAAGGTATTGTATAACCGGCATAAGCATGGGTATCTACTCGCACTCCATGCCCGCCTGGACTATGAAAAGTAGTAATCGTTCCTGGACAAGGTCTGAAATTATTAAAAGGATCTTCTGCGTTTATACGACATTCAATGGCATGTTTTGTGGGCTCATAATCTTTGCCAGATATCGTGGCGCCTCCTGCAATTAATATCTGCTCTTTTACCAAATCGTAATTTATTACTTCCTCTGTTACAGGATGTTCTACTTGAATTCTGGTATTCATTTCCATAAAATAGAAATTTCGATGCTTGTCCACTAAAAATTCCACGGTTCCTACACCTTCATACCCAATGCTCTCAGCAGCTTTTTTTGCCGCATCGCCCATTTTTTTCCTTAACTCAGGTGTCATAAATGGCGAAGGAGATTCTTCAATAAGTTTTTGGTGTCTTCTTTGAATAGAGCAATCACGCTCACTTAGATGACACACTTTTCCGAATTGATCGCCTGCTATTTGTATTTCTATATGTCTTGGTTCTTCAATGTATTTTTCTAAATATACACCATCGTTTCCAAAAGCTGCACTTGCCTCCTGTCTTGCACTGCTCCAAGCAGATTCAAATTCTTTATCTTCCCAGATTATCCTCATACCTTTACCTCCACCACCTGCGGTAGCTTTTAGTATTACTGGATAGCCAATTTTTTTGGCCACCAAAATGCCTTGTTTAACATCGGCTAATAAGCCTTCAGATCCAGGAATTGTTGGCACACCTGCTTTTATCATTGTTGCTTTGGCATTGGCTTTATCGCCCATTCCAATAATTTGTTCGGGAGTGGCACCAATAAATTTGATGTTGTGGTCTCTACAAATTTCCGAAAATTTAGCATTTTCACTCAAAAATCCGTAACCAGGGTGTATTGCGTCCGCATTCGTTATTTCGGCTGCTGCGATAATATGAGAAATTTTTAAGTATGAATCTTTGCTTGGTGGAGGCCCTATGCATACAGCTTCGTCTGCAAATCTAAGGTGAAGGCTATCTTTATCAGCGGTTGAGTATACGGCCACTGTTTTTATGCCCATCTCTTTGCAGGTTCGTATAATTCGCATGGCTATTTCACCACGATTTGCTATCAATATTTTTTTAAGCATGTTTTAGAACTTTATATTAAAATGCAGGGTTAAATGGGTTCTACCAAAAAGAGTGGTTGTCCATATTCTACCGGTGTAGCATTATCTACTAATACTTTTACAATTCTACCGCTAACCTCAGATTCTATTTCATTAAACAATTTCATAGCTTCAATAATACAAACTATTTTTCCTTCAACTATCTCATCTCCTATATTAACAAATAATGGGCTTTCTGGGCTTGCTGATCTATAAAATGTACCAATCATTGGTGACTTAACTTCTATCAGATTAGATACAGCAGGCACTGCTGCGGGTGCAGCAGCAATAGCAACTAATGGAGCTACTGGCATTTGTGCAACCGCCATTGATTGTTGCTGTGCAACAAATTGAGAATTAACTGGTCCAAATTTATCAGCTTTCTTAATAGAAAGTTTAAAATCTTTTCTTTCAATGCATACTTCATCAACTCCCTGTGAAGCAACAAATTTTATTAGGGCTTGTATTTCTTTTATATCCATTTGTATAAATATTTATATTGTTTAATTTAGTTTAATCTTTTAAGCATTATATGCCCATTTTAGGTATAGCGCACCCCAAGTAAATCCTCCACCAAAGGTAGCAAAGATGAGGGTGTCTCCTTGTTTAAAGGTTTTTTCAAAATCGGAAAGTAATAAAGGCAATGTGCCATTAGTAGTATTGCCGTATTTCTCAATATTCATTAATACTTTTTCTATTGGCAATCCCATCCTTTCTGCTGTGTAATCTATAATGCGTTTATTTGCTTGATGTGCCAATAGCCAATCTACATCAGCTGATGAAAGATTATTTCTTTGCATAATTTCTGCTGCAGTTTCAGACATATTTGTTGTTGCAAATTTAAACACCGTTTTGCCTTCTTGATAAACAAAATGTTCTCTGGCATCAATAGTTTCATAGCTAGGTGGCTTTAGCGAACCCCCTGCTTTTTGATGCAAAAATTCTCTTCCTGCTCCATCTACTTTGCATATTGCGTCTATTAAGCCATATCCTTCGGTATTTGGTTCTAATAATACCACTCCGCCTCCGTCACCAAAAATAATACATGTATTTCTATCGGTATAGTCAATAATGGCACTCATTTTATCAAAACCGCATACCAATACTTTTTTATGTTTTCCCGTAACTATAAATTGTGCTGCAGTTTCTAATCCAAATAAAAATCCACTGCAAGCAGCAGCCAAATCAAATCCCCAAGCATTTTTTAACCCCGCTTTATCACATATAATATTAGAAGTAGCAGGAAAAATTAAATCGGGCGTCACCGTGCAGCAAATTACCAATTCTATTTCATTTTTATCAATATTTTTTTTACGCAAAAGGTCATTAATAGCTTCTACAGCCATATCACTTGTGGCTTTTCCCTTTTCTTTTAAAATATGTCTTTGTTTTATTCCTGTTCTAGAAATAATCCACTCATCACTAGTATCTACAAGCTTTTCTAAGTCCTTATTTGTAAGAATATCTGGAGGCAAGTAACTGCTCACTCCCGTGATTGCGGCTGTTATTTTTTGATTTTTATCCACTATTAAGGCTGCTAAGGTAATAAAAAATTATAAAGCTGACTTAATTTTTTTTACAATTTCCAACTCTACTATACTTTCGCCTAACTTTATCATTTGATAAAAGGTAGCAGCTTTAGAAATTCCGTGTCCTATAATTACATTTCCATTAACGCCTAATATTGGCACACCACCATAATTATTGAAATTAAACTTATCTAAAAAATCACTTTGAATGCCACTTTTAGCAATTTGATAAAAAAGTCCCTCGGCTGTTTTTAAAACTGTATTGCCAGTAAAACCATCACAAACCACAACATCTGCAATTTTATCATTAAATAAATTTCGTCCTTCTATATTTCCTACAAAATTTATATTGGGTGCTTGCTCTAATAATTCATAAGCCTGTTGAGCCAAAAGATTGCCCTTTCCTTTTTCTTCTCCAATATTCAATAATGCTACCCTTGGATTCTTAATGTTATAAACTTCTTTAACATAGATACTTCCTAAGAGTCCAAATTGAGCTAAATATTCTGGTTTACAATCTGCATTTGCCCCTACATCTAAAATAAGTCCATTAATTTCTCCTGGTCGAGGCAAAACAGAATTAATTGTTGGTCTTAGAACACCTGGGATTGTTTTGAGAATAAAAACAGAAGCAGCCAACATTGCACCTGTATTGCCAGCACTAATAAAACAATCTGTTTTGCCCAATGCATGGTATTGCATACCAACACTTATTGAAGACTCTTTTTTTGCAGCAACTGCCCTAGCACCGTGCTCATTCATTGCAATATGCTCTTTACAGTCTACTATTTCAAAAAGATTCAGATCTATTGATAGTTCTAAAGATTTTTGGTCAATAAGATTCTTATCGCCAAATAATGTAATTTGATGTTTTGGAAAATCTGCTTTAAATTTTGCAGCTCCAATTAAGCATTGTGATGGCGAAAAATCACCACCCATGGCATCTAGCCCTATACGCATGGTTAATTAGAAAATATTAATCTTCTATTCGGCCTTTCATTACCTTGACACCTCTATACATTCCTGTATCTAGGTTGACACGGTGGTATTGTGTAAATTCACCTGTAATAGGATCTGCTATCATAGGCTTAGTGGTTACCCCATGATGAGTTCTTCTTTTGTCTCTTCGGGATTTGGAGGTTTTTCTCTTAGGATGTGGCATAATTATTATTAATTTATACGTTGATTAAATATTATTCGTTTTCTTTTTTTGGATTTACTAATGTTTTCAAAACATCCCACCTAGGGTCTTCTTCTGTTTTACTACTTCTATTATTGGGAGCTAATTCTTTTAATTTTTTCTCTACAATTGTATTACATGTTTTTTTATCACTTTCTGCACATAGTATTTTCATAGGAACAGCCAAATGGCAGACATCGTAAATATATTTTGCTACATTTATCTGATAGTCTGCCAAACTTATATAGGTAATGTCATGTTCATTTTCCTTTATCTTTTCTGTCTGTTTTACCAAAAGGTTAAATTGGTAATTAATTGGCAAGTTTATAGTATCTAAGCATCTGTCACATATAGCAGCAATAGTGCCATTAACTGTAAAATCCATGTCAAATACATGCGGTTGATCTTTATTTAGGCTAATAGCTACATCGATGTTACAATCAGTAATTATTGTGTTTTCAAAATTTAAAAAGAACGAACTATCCAATTTGTAGTTAAACAAATGGTTTCCTTTGGATAATTTTATAAATACAATATCATAGTTACTTAACTTATCCATAAAAAACCATTTTTATTGTTGAACATAAATGGGGGCGCAAAGCTAATATTTATTTTTGATTTTTTTTACTTACTGTTAATAAACCTTTAGTATTTGAATATCATACCGCTCCATTACGGCATTTACCAATAATTTCTCACATCCAATTCGTGCAATTTCTGCAGCTTCGTGTTCATCTTTTGCCTCTAATTCTAATATAATATGCTTGCCAATACGCACATTTTCGATTGATTTTAAATTTAAACTAAACAAGCCTTGTGCAACAGCTTTGCCCTGTGGGTCTAATAGATTGTCGTGTGGCATTACATTTATAAGTGCTTTAAATTTCATGATATATTATTTAAAAGTAAATTAAGAAGGGGCAAAGATAATATATTATTGCAAAAAATTGTGTTTTACAAAAAAGCCTTTATTCAAAGAAAATTACTTGCTAAATTTTAAATAAATAATTGAAAATAAAACGTACCATATCACTGCAAATGACAATCCAATTGCACCAAAAATTAGCACACAAGCAATACTTATCGTTGGAATAAGCAGAAGAAAAACATTATGCGCCAACAGTTTAAAATTGGTTTTGTTAGATAGCAGCTTAACATTACTTACCAAAAGGATTGCAGACAAAATAATATAAACTGGAAACAATAACTCAAACCATTCTGGATTTAGATGGCTGTATCCCTTTTTTTCAAAATCAAAGTAAATAGCAGATATGCATAAAGCATTTGCAGGAGTTGGTAATCCATAAAAATAATGACTATCGCGAATGTCGTGATTGAACTTAGCCAACCGCCAAATACTAAATAAAGGTATCAATAAAGCCAAATAACATATTTTTTCTGGAAGTATCTGATATGCCATTAATCCGGGTAACACCCCAAAACTAATTCCATCAGCCAAACTATCTAAGTCTTTTCCAATTTCGCTGCTAGTTTTAGTCATTCTGGCAATAAAACCATCAAAGAAATCCAAAAGTAAAGAAATAAAAATGCATGCAAAAGCAAATGCATAATCTTGCTCCATGACAAGTATAATTCCAAAAAAACCTGAAGCTAAGTTAGCCATAGTAAAATAATTGGCTAAATTATTTTTTAAATAACTTAATATCATATTTTTTGAAATCTAATGTTCAAAACCAATAAATTTATAAATACACACAAAAAGGAAATATAGGAAATGAAAATATAAATATTGTTGCTAAACTCAAATTTACTTATACTTATCCAAATCAAAACTGCAGCCATACTGCCCAAAACCATATTGATGCTTTTCTTTTTTTTAAAAACCGAAAAAACAAATTGGGCAATTAACAATCCAATAGAAAATGAAATTCCACATGCGATTAGACTCTTGCCTCCGGGCCAATGCAATATTTTAAAAATAAAACCCAGCAAAATGAGCAAAATATAAATGAGGTATGGCCAATATTTGGGAGTATAAACTGGCTTCGTTTTTAACAAATGCTCATCTAATATCTCTGGAGCAGCCATAGTTTAACTAATTTGTTTTGTTGGAAGTTTTATCTTGCCAATATCTTAGCACAGAATCAGCTTTTTCTTTATCAGATTTTTGGATATTTTCAATCATCCTATCCGATTCTTCTTCTGTTTTTTCATTGCTTTCAGAATTACAAGCAGATATAAACATACCTAACAAAAATAAAAAATAAAGGCTATTTTTCTGGTTCATTTTCTGAATCAATTAGGGCCTCTTCAGCTTTTTTTGCCTCGTCCTCTTCCATCATTTTTTTCAATTCTTCTTCTCCTTGATTCAACTCATTTTGTATAGCAGTATCATTATCTATAACATCGCTCACATTTGATTGGTCTACGGCATCATTATTACCCTTACTGCTGCAGGCAGAAAATGTGATTAACGCAAAGGCACTTAGAATGATTATTGTTTTTTTCATAATTTATAAATTTATTTATTTGCTGCAATAATAACTATTTTTGTCTAAAAAATATATTAATAGGTACACCACTAAAATCAAACTCCTCTCTCAAACTATTTTCTAAAAACCTACCATAGCTTTCTGGCACATATTGCGGCAGGTTACAAAAAAAAGCAAAAGATACTGAATTAGTAGGCAATTGAGTGGCAAATTTTATCCTTATATATTTTCCTTTCTTTGAAGGTGGTGGTGTTGAATTAATAATTGGCAGAATAAAATCATTTAATTTAGAAGTGCTTATTTGTTTCTTCATGTTAGTATATACATGCAGGGCCTCCTCTATTGCTTTATAAATTCTTTGCTTAGAAACTGCGCTTACAAAAACTATTGGAATATCATCAAATGGTTTAATTGCCTGTCTTATAATTGTTTCTGCGGTTTTATGCGTTTTATTCTCTTTTTCTACTAAATCCCATTTGTTTACCAAAATCACTATTCCTTTGTTATTCTTTTTTGCAAGAGAGAATAAGCTAAGGTCTTGTGCATGCAAGCCTAATGTAGCGTCAAGCATAACCAGGCAAACATCTGTATTTTCAATGGCTTTTATACTTCTCATTACCGAATAAAATTCGATATCCTCATGCACCTTAGCTTTTTTCCTTATTCCTGCCGTATCAATAAGCAATAATTTTTTATCAAAAGCTGTGTATTTGGTATGTATGGTATCTCTTGTAGTGCCTGCTATATCTGTAACAATACTTCTATCAATATTAAGCAATGCATTGATAAATGAACTTTTACCAACATTTGGCCTACCTACCACGGCTATCTTAGGCAGCCCGTCATCAGACTCTATTTCTTTTTGGCTAAAATGTTTTACAACCTCATCTAATAAATCACCCGTTCCGCTACCCGTCATGCCGCTAATTGGGAATAATTTATCGTGCCCTAGCGCATAAAATATATGAATTTCATCGTGCCTGGCTGGATTGTCTACTTTATTTACTACTAAAAGAACAGGCTTCTTGCTTCTCCTCAATATTTGAGCAAAAGCCTCATCCAATGGTGTTATTTCTGCAGTTACATCTACTACAAAAAGTAAAACATCAGCTTCTTCCATCGCTATTTTTACTTGAGATCTGATTGCTTTTTCAAAAATATCTTCACTATCGGGCACATATCCACCGGTATCTATAACAGTAAAAGTATTGTCTAACCACTCTGCTTGTCCATAATGGCGGTCTCTTGTTACACCACTTTCATCATCTACTATAGCCTTACGAGCTCCTACAAATCTATTAAAAATAGTAGATTTACCAACATTTGGCCTGCCCACAATTGCCACTACACTTCCCATAATTTATTCACTTTTATAACCAAATCTTTTAAGGGTTTGATCGTTTTTTCTCCAATCTTTTTTTACACTAATTTGCAAATCCAAAAAGATTTGTTTACCAAAAAATTCTTCACACAATTTTCTCGCTGCAATTCCTATTCTCTTTATTCCAACTCCTTTTGGCCCTATCAATATCCCTTTTTGCGATTCGCGCTCGGCAAATATGGTGGCCACAATTCTAATAATAGTGGTATCTTCTTTAAACTGTATTACCTCTACTTGTGTAGCATAAGGTATTTCTTGCTTATAGTTATAAAAAATGGCTTCTCTAACCATCTCTTCTACAAAAAAACGCTCATTTCTATCTGTAAGTTGATCTTTGGGATAAAAAGGTGGATGCTCAGGAATATATGGGAGCAAGTCACTTATCAAAAAAGATTTATTAATTCCATTTTTAGCAGAAATTGCAAACACTTGCTTAAAAAGGTTCATTTTTAAATACTTATCTATCAATATCTCTATTTCTGCCGCTTTTATTAAATCGCATTTATTAATCAATAATATTTTTGCTTGTTTTGATTTGCCCAATTTTTCAATAATCTCGTCTGGCAACTCTGCATCATCCGCAGCTATCATAGTAAGAATTAAATCACTGTCATTAAAAATATCACCAATCACACTCATCATGTGCTCCTGCAATTTATAATTTGGTTTTATAACACCAGGAGTATCAGAAATTATGAGTTGATAATTTTCTTCGTTTATTATGCCTAATATGCGGTGGCGTGTCGTTTGTGCCTTTGGAGAAATTATGCTCAGCCGCTCTCCTATTAGCAAATTGCTAAAGGTAGATTTGCCTACATTTGGCTTGCCTACAATGCCTATAAATCCTGCTTTGTGTGTCATAGTTTCGCTATATATATTAAATACAGCTTTTATTTATTAACTAGAAGCTTTTGCTCCTAGCACCTCTGCCATTTTTTCGCCTATTTCTGCTGGTGATGCAACCACATAGATTCCACATTCTGACATTATTTTCATTTTTGCTGCTGCAGTATCTTCTGTGCCTCCAACAATAGCACCAGCATGACCCATTCTTCTGCCTGCAGGCGCTGTTTGACCAGCAATAAAACCAACCACCGGTTTGCGCATGTTGTCTTTAAGCCACTTTGCTGCCTCCGCTTCCATACCCCCGCCTATTTCTCCAATCATTATAATACCGTCTGTTTCGTCATCATCCATCAGCATTGCAACAGCATCTTTTGTTGATGTTCCAATTATAGGATCGCCACCTATACCAATGGCAGTGCTAATTCCTAAACCTGCTTTTACCACCTGATCTGCTGCTTCATAAGTTAGTGTGCCCGATTTAGATACTATACCAATTCTGCCTTTGGTAAAAATAAAACCCGGCATAATACCTACCTTTGCTTCTCCTGCTGTAATTACTCCTGGACAATTTGGCCCTATTAAGGTGCAATCTTTTTGGCTGATATAATTATTTACATTTATCATATCTGATGTAGGTATTCCTTCTGTGATGCATACAATTACTTTGATACCAGCATCTGCTGCTTCCATAATGGCATCTGCTGCAAATGCAGGAGGCACAAAAATTATTGAAACATCAGCACCCGTTTTTTCAATACCTTCTGTTACAGTATTAAAAACTGGTCTTTCTAAATGAAGCTGCCCACCTTTTCCTGGTGTAACACCACCAACCACATTTGTTCCATAATCTATCATTTGTGTAGCATGAAAAGTGCCCTCTGTGCCTGTAAATCCCTGCACTAATATTTTTGAATGACTGTTTACCAATACGCTCATTTTTTTATTTTTTAATTATATAGGGTGCAAATTTACAAATACTTCCCTAATATTGCCCCATTATTTTAATGGATATAGATAAATATTATTTATTAATAGAAGAATCTTTGAAACACTTAGGCCTAAATCCTGATGAGGCAAGGTGTGCAGAAGCTGGGCAGTGGTTAGTTTTTAGATCTGATACAGAAATATACATAGATGTATGGAAAGAACAAAACTTAAATGAATGGATGTATTATCCTGATGCTGCCAATACATTTAATTTTCAGATAGCTGCTCCAATAAGCAAGTTACCATCAGCAGACAGGCGGCCTTATTTTTATGAAGACCTATTGCAAATGAACCAAATGACCCAATATGCATCTTTCGTTATTAATAAAGAAGAAGAAATGGTGCTAGCAGTTTTTAGAAGAGTAACAGAAAATTTAGATAAAACTGATATTATAGAAAGCATAGAAGCAGTAGGTTATTATGCAGAATTGGCTTGGAAAATGTTGAATCAATCTTATGATTTAAGAAAACCGTAAAAAAATATATTTTTCAGGCAACCTTCTATTAAAAGCAATCGACTATAAGATAGATTAAAACCTTAAATAGGGTTAAAAATGAAAAAATTAAATGCAAAACACTTTGAGCGAGCAAGAATTAATAGCGGCATGCAAAGAAGGCAAAAAATTTGCTCAAGAACAATTTTTCAAAATAAATGCCAATAAGATGTTTGCAGTTTGTCTTAGATATACCAACACCAGAGAGGATGCAGAAGATGTATTACAAGAGGGATTTATAAAAGTTTTTAAAAACCTAAATAAGTTTGAAGCAAAAGGTTCTTTAGAGGGTTGGGTACGCAGAATTTTTGTAAACACAGCTATAGAGCATTATAGAAAAAATGCAAAATGGCAATATGCAGAGGATGCTCAAAATGTGGTTTTAGATAGTGGAGATATCTCTATTTTACATAAACTAAAAGCAGATGATTTATTGCAATTAGTGAGTAAACTGCCATTAGGTTACAGAACAGTGTTTAATATGTTTGCGATAGAGGGATTTGCACATCAAGAAATTGCCAAAACATTAAATATTTCAGAAAGCACCTCAAAAACACAACTTTTTAAAGCCAGAGCGGCCTTACAACAAATGATAAAAAAAATTGGAGAATAAAGATAATATATCGCAATTTGATACCCTTTTCAAAGATGCATTGCACAATCACAGTGTAGATGCACCTTCAGGATTATTTCAAAAAATTGACACTAGTATATCGAAAGGGGTGGCTAAATCTATTCTTATCAAAAAAACCATTATTACTTTGATATCTGCAACAATTGCGGCAGGCGGCCTTGTATTATACAATCAAATTTCCGAAAAAAACAATGATTTAGAAAAAACTAATTCCTCAAAAAATATTATAACCAATGAGGGTTTGAACCCAATAGCAAATAATATTGAACAAAAAAATATACAAACTCTAGATAATATCAAGCAAAATAATCTGGAAGAATACCATAGCAAAGAAGCAAAAAAAATTAAGCATTTTGGATTACCAAATATCAATATGCCTGACAATGAAAGCCCTTTTGAGGAAAACGATTATAAATCTGGTAAAAATTTAAACCCCACTTATCCTTCAAAAGATGCTGAGGGAAGCAAGCAATACGAAATTATAATTATTGGAAAAGCTTGCGTTCATCAATATATCACGTTAAACTTAGCCAATTTTAACCAAGAAATTGTTTATTGGAGTATTAATGATGAGCTGATACAATCTGACAATCAATTGCGCTATTTAATAGAAAAAGAAGGAATCTATGACATTAAAGCCCGCTACCAAAACAAGATTATTGCGCGTGAAAAAATAGTTGTTAATGGTGTTGCCGCAAAAGTACAAAAAACATCATTTACAGAAGAAACCACAGTGCTAAAAGCAACAATTAGCGGCTATAAAAACATGTTTTGGACAGCAGATGGGAACATTATTGGCACAGACATGAAGTTAATTATAGATAACAAACTTTATAGAGAAATGCCCTATTTGGTAACCACAGATATAAATGGTTGTATAGACAGTTTTTATGCGGAAGATCAAACAGAAGCCCCAAGGGTTCATTTTAGCAATCAAAATATTATAACACCCAATGAAGATGGCAAAAATGATTACTATGATTTTGAAATTGCAAACGTATTTTATTATAATTTAAGCATATTTGATATCAAAAACAACCTTGTTTATACCACCAATGACCCAAAAAATAATTGGGAAGGGAAAAATATGATAACTCAAAATATAGCCATTGATGGCCTGTATTTCCTGAGATTTAGCTACCAATTAACCAAAAATGGTGATATTCAAAATAAAATAATTAAACTAACATTAAAAAAAGAATGAAAAATATAATAAAAACCCCCTATGTTTGTAAACTGTTGATTAATCAAGAAAAAACCCTTAATATGATGAAAAAATACATTTATAAATTATTGATACTTACATTTTTTGTAATGTCGAGTGTCAAATTATCTGCGCAAGTAGTAATTACCTACAGTGGTGATCCTTGTGAAGGAACTACCATTACATTTTTTGCAAACAACCCTGGTGGAACTTATGCATGGAGTTTTGGCGATGCTGGCAGCAGCGCATCTACACAAGAAAATCCAACTTTTAGTTATCCTACAGCAGGTACATTTACTGTAACCCTTACCGTAACAAAAAATGGTGTGCCACAAACCGCTTCTGTATCCATTACAGTTAATCCTAAACCCGTGGTTGTGCTTGCGCTAGAAAAACAAGTAGTTCAATGTTTTATAGGTAATAAATTCTGTTTTAGAGATAGCAGCTATAGTAAGGCAGGCGGTATATGTAAAATCAAATATGTATGGAGTGATGGAACAGGAGACGAAATTAATAACCCTACTTTTCCTAGAACAATTTGCAAAACTTTTACCATCAACGCTCAACAAACAACTAAATATAGCCTAACTGTAGAAATTACAGATTGTAATGGCTGTATTGAGAAGAAAACTTTCACTGATGTTGCCGAAGTTTTAGCAAATATTGGATTAGATTTTTGGGGAAACAGACCTAGAGGTTGTGACTCTGTTTTAGCTAAGTTTGTCAACAAATCTTTTGTCCAACAATCTGATGTTAAAAGATTTATTTGGTTTTTTGGTGATGGCACTGTGGACTCTACAAGTTGGGCGGCAGGAACCGATACCTTAAAACATTGGTACAAAATTCAAGGACCAAATAATGGAAACTTTACAACAAAATTGTATGTAGAAACCTTTACAGGTTGTAAAGACACTTTTATTTATAATGCTTCTGCTACCAACTTCATCATCAAACCACGTATTTTTGCTTCAAAAGATTCTACTTGTATAAGTGATCCAGAAATAGAGTTTGAACTAAGAGACGGACCTCCAAGAGCTACTTTAAGCGGATTTTTATGGAATTTTGGTGATAACCTAATGGATAGGATATGCTCTGGTTGTAACTACAATAACACAGATTATCCAACAGCTAGTAGGGCATTTGGAGGATTAGGACCTTTTCAAGTATCGCTTACATTTATACACAATGTCTGCGGCACTAGAACTATTTATGATACGATTCAAATAATTGGGCCACAAACTATATCGGAAAACCCACCAGCTGGAATCTTAATACCAAGAGATGAAAGATATCAATGTTTGATACAAGACTCTATACATTTTCCTAATATATCTGTTTTTTATCATAATGACAGAAACTTTTGGAATGATGATAGCACCTATGATATAAATTTGGGTGTAGAAATTGGACATAAATTTTTACCAAATCAAAAATCAAAAGCATTGCTGCAAAACAGACTTAAAGAAAATGTATATCGGTTATGGAACTTTGATGACACTTATGCACCTCAGTGTACAACAGATACAAGAGGGGGTAAAAATGTAGGCAAAAACTGTGCATGGTCTATGGATTCTATTCCAGTGCATTGGTATGTAAATTGGGATACAATTATGGCTTATGACAGAATAAGACCAATGAATATAGGCGTATTTAATAATTCTACAAAAGCATGTTCTAGAAGACAAGTATGGTATAGTGATTCTGTGGCAATAATAAGGTATGTGAGTCCTTTTGTTGGAACAGACTCTTTGGCACAAGGATTTTATCCAGCAGGTGGGATATATGCTATTCGCAATGCAATGGTTCCAAGAGCAGATTCGCTTACTTTAGATACCATACCGTGGCCATTTTACAAACCAGGATATCACACCTTAGTGAAAAAAGAAAAATATGATCAAGTGCAGCCAGGTGATTCTATAAGTAAGGAACTTTATAGAAGGTTATTTTTTAATACTGTAGTAAGATGCTATCAAGTGGATTTATTTCATAAAGATACTATTCACCCTCTTGAATGTGAGCATAGATTACCAAGTCCATTGTCATTGGCGCTTAATCCACCAAATGCAAAAGGATTAAGATGGAGCGGTGTTCGTTGTTTAGCTCCTCCATCACCGCCCTATGGTATAGTATTTAATGTTAGCCAAACAAAGCCAGGTTGCACACAAGATGAATTAAAGTTTAATTTTGACTCTGCATCAGGAAAAAACAATTGGGTAGCAATGATAGGTGGCTTATTCCCTGGTTCTTCACCTCCTCCACCTCCTATTCCGGTATTGCCTTATGTGCCTCAGGGACAATTTCCTACCTCGTTTGTATATTTATACACTGCAAATAATTATGCCGATAAAAAGAATGGCTGGGTAACTGTTGGCTTAATTGTTGGCAATGGTATAACTACAACAAAACCATGCTACGATACTATTTTTTATCATAGAATGCTGCGTTTTAAATTTGCCGACCCTAAATTTACAATAGAAAGACCATTGGCAAGAGCACAAGATGATAAGGCAATATGCAGATACGATACTGTATACTTTAGAATGAATGATATTTTGCAGCCTGATGTAGAGTTGTTTTCTTGGACTTTTGATGATGGCGACAGAATAACTGAGGTAAAAAAATCTTATGATACTGCACAAAAAATGAAACAATACTTTTCGCAAAGAATCGCAAATATCGAAAAATACTTAAGCGATACGGCAGATTTAGACGGCAGATTATCACCATGGGCGGCTTATCAAGATTCTGTGAAAAAAGGCTGGACAGTAGCAAGAACATTCACTAAACTTGATTCGTTTAATTTTCACAAAAAATTGGCCTATCCTAGAGATTCAATCAAAAAATGGCTAGATAGTCCAAATGTACTAATTGGGTGGCTTGTAATAGAGAGACAAATTAACAATCAAAAAGTGTTTCAGAAGCAAAAAGGTTTGCCTGTTGCATTTACAGAGAGATTCTTTGACACCTTTTTAACAAGTTTAGTAACTAATTATAAAACCAATACTATTTTGGCACCAGAGATAACGCCACTTATTATTAATATATTTACTCAATTAGGTTTTGATTATTTTGATATACCAAATGATAAGATAGCAGATTTCTTTGGCCCTCCCGGAAGTGGAAGATGTATAGATACCACAGGATACTCTAGCTTTATTACTTTTGAATATGAAGAAGTAGATTCATCTGGCATAAAAATATTAAGCAGTAGAGATACCAATATTATTAGAAATTGGAGACACAGGTATGATGTAGCAGGTATAGTGGCACCGTTAACAGTAACAAGAACAAGATTAGATGGTTGTGTACAATTTTCTTCTAAACAACTTAAAGTAGGTTTTGGAAAAGAGATTGTTTTAAGTGATTCTGTATTATGTCAGGGTAGCGAAATATGGGGATTAGCCAATTATTGGTACTGGTCTACTCTAGACCCAAGAGAAATAACTGATGCCACAGATTACTGGAGAGATAATACTAGAATTGTAATTCCAAAAGAGAGGATAACACGCTGGGATTGGCACTTAGGAGATGGATTTGGTTTTAATACTAGCAGCGATTATGCAGGTACAGGATTAGGATTTAACCCGCCAGGTTTCAACAGAAATAGATTTTCTGGACCATTACCACCCGAATTGAGAATTAATAAAAACTTAACAAGTGGTATAAAGCTTGGCGATGCATCTACCATTTATTATAAATCACCTGGTGTTTTTGAATTAGGAATACTTGCAGTAGACTCTAATGGCTGCAGAGATACCACTAAGCAAAATATTTATGTAACGAAAGTAACTGCAAAATTTGCTTTTGATCAAAAACGTCCACAGTGTAAAACGATTGTGGAATTGTTAGACAGCTCTTTTGTAACTGATGGATGCAAAATTGCAGGATTTGCAAATTGTGACTCAATCATGGAATGGACAATAGATTGGGGTGATGGAACGCAAATTGGTGGAAAAAACAATCAAAATAGGTTTGACAGATTCTTCCATGATTATACTAGAAATGGAATATTTGAAATAAAATTGACTGTAAAAACACTACTAGGATGTGTGGATTCATTCAAATTAATTTTTGAAATACCTGGACCTAAACCGTTCTTTGAACCTTCCACATTGCGCATTTGTGTAAAAGATAGTGTTAGATTTGCAAATAAATCTTTTAGGCCAAGTAGTTCTGCTTTATGGATATTTAATTTCGGAAATGGAGAAGTAGAAAGCTCTAAAGATTCTGCTAAAGTATTTGTTAAAGCCTATAATAAACCTGGATTTTATGAAGTTTATTTAACACAATTTGACTCAATACAGGGAACTACTAAATTTTGCCCAGCAACTTATCCTGACACTACTGGTGGACAACAGCAAAAAATAATTATTGAAGTAGTAGCCGAAGATAGCACTAACTTGATAGCTGATGATACAATTGTGTGTAAAGGTCAAGTAATTAATTTTGCAAATACAACTAGAAACAAAGGCGATACTACTTGGGTATCCTATAAATGGATATTTGATATTGACAACACAGGCGGTGATTCTGTAACAAGTCCAGATAGTTTCATCAACTATGCATATAGAAATTCTGGAGTATATAGAGTAACGATGGTTCCAGAATATATAGGCACTATTGCATTACCACATTGCCCATACAGAGATACAATTACCATTTATGTAGATACGCTCAAGGCAAACTTTACTGTAGACACTACTAAAAGCCCTGACATGCAATTTAATAACACTTCATTTAATAGCACAAGCTATAGATGGTGGTTCTTATACAAGGACTCTACTATAGCGAGAGAACTATCTGATGGACAACCTGCGATGAGCACAGACAAGGATCCTAAATTTACATACGATAGTTTGGGATGCTATTATGCTGTGCTTGAAGCAACAAGTCCAGATGGATGTAAAGACACAACTATTCAATTAGTATGTAATACATTTAGGTTTATTATTAAAACTTATAATGTGTTTACCCCGGGTGTTGATGGAACTAATGATGTATTTGATATTCCGATTGAGGGACATGACCAATACGAAATTGTAATTTACAATAGGCACGGAACTAAAGTATTTGAAAGCAATGATGAGAAAGTAGATTGGAATGGTAAAATGTTTAACACAGGACCAGCTGCTACTAGTGGAGCTTACTATTATGCATTGAAATACAGAGAAAAACGTGGAAATCAAGAAGAAAAAAGATTGTTTGGCGTAATTACTTTACTGCGTCCATAACATCAATAAAAATTTAATAAAAAAGCCAAGCAATATTGCTTGGCTTTTTTATTTTTATACCTGCGTTTATTAAATAATTATAAGACTTTTGTATAAACCAAGTACACTTAGCCAACAAAACGTCTTATCTTTGCATGGTGAATTCTGATTTATCAAAAATATTTTTGCGCCTTGTAGATGTGATGGCAGAACTGCGTGAGAAATGTCCTTGGGATAAAAAACAAGATTTTAGTTCACTTAGACATCTTACAATTGAAGAAACATTTGAATTATCAGAAGCCATATTAAATGAAAACCCTGAAGAAATAAAGGCAGAATTGGGTGATGTATTATTACATATTGTGTTCTATGCTAGATTAGCAGAAGAAAAAAAATGGTTTACAATGCACGATGTTATTCAACATTTGATAGCAAAATTAATACGCAGGCATCCCCACATTTATGGCGATGAAATAGCCAATGATGAAGATGCAGTAAAACAAAATTGGGAAAGGATAAAACTGGCAGAAAAAAATCCTAATAATAAGGTTGGATTATTACAGGGAGTTCCCAAAGCATTGCCAAGCATAGTAAAAGCATATAGAATGCAAGAAAAAGCTGCCCAAGTTGGTTTTGACTGGAATAATAAAGAAGATGTGTGGGCAAAGGTAAAAGAGGAGTTGCTAGAATTTGAGCAAGCAAAAACAAGCAACGAAAGAAAAGAGGAGTTTGGAGATTTGATGTTTTCGCTTATAAACTTTGCTAGATTTGAAAAAATAAATCCTGACGATGCATTAGAAAGTACAAATAAAAAGTTTAAAAAGCGTTTTGAATTTATAGAAACACAAGCTGCAAAAGAAAACAAAGCATTAAAAAACCTCAGTTTAGCAGAAATGGATATATGGTGGAATGCCGCAAAAAACGAATCTTAAAAAAATGATAGAAAAAGATAAGTATGACATTAGGGGCGTATCCTCGCAAAAAGAAGATGTGCATAATGCAATAAAACACTTAGATAAGGGATTATATCCCAATGCTTTTTGTAAAATAATTCCTGATATTTTAGCCAACGATAAATTATATTGCACAATAATGCATGCTGATGGTGCTGGCACAAAATCTTCTCTAGCCTATTTATACTGGAAAGAAACAGGCGATTTGAATGTTTGGCATGGAATAGCACAAGATGCAATAGTGATGAACATAGATGATTTACTTTGTGTGGGTGCAACAGGCCCTTTTTTGCTCAGCAGCACAATCGGCAGAAACAAACATTTGATACCAGGCGAAGTAATTGCTGAGATTATAAAAGGAACAAATATTTTTATTGATAAAATGCGTAATCAAGGAATAGAAATTATTTTAACTGGAGGTGAAACAGCTGATGTTGGAGATTTAGTAAAAACAATTATTGTAGACTCAACCATAATAGCTAGGATGCCTAAAAAAGATGTAATAGAAAACAATATTGCTGCAGGACAAGTAATTGTTGGTTTTGAAAGCTGTGGACAAGCCTCTTATGAAGATACTTATAATGGCGGAATGGGTAGCAACGGCCTTACATCTGCAAGACATGATGTTTTTAAGAATAGTTATGCTCAAAAATATCCTGAATCTTATGACAATAGCTTGCCTGCCAATGTAGTGTACTGTGGTAGTAAAAATCTGCTTGATCCAACAAGTTTAGCTGGCATTGATGCAGGAAAAATGGTGTTATCCCCAACGCGAACTTATGCTCCGTTGATGAAAAAAATGCTCAATCTTTACCATTCAAAAATTGAAGCCATTATTCATTGCAGTGGTGGAGGGCAAACAAAAGTATTGCATTTTACTACTAAACCAGTTCATATTATAAAGGATAAGCTATTGCCAATACCTCCACTATTTGAAATGATAGAAAAAGAAAGTGGCACACCAATTAAAGAAATGTTTAAAGTATTTAATATGGGGCATCGATTAGAAATATATACTGATGAAATAACTGCTGAAAAATTAATAACCCTGTCTAAAGAATTCAATATTAAATCACAAATTGTTGGTAAAGTTACCTCTTCTGTTAAAGAGAATTCATCTTTAACAATAATTTATAAAGGTTTGGAATTAAATTATTAAGAAATTAGGTTTTGCCGTAATAAAAACTCTAATTGCTTATTGACTTTGGCCAAATTTTCGGTAAGAAGTTTGTTGCTTTCGCGTAAATCATAAATTTCGTAGGCGTTTTTTATCACAATGCGCAAAGCATTTTCTTCCCAAGGTTTGGTTAAATAATGATAAACCTGACCCTTATTAATTGCATCTACTACGGCAGTAATATCAGTATATCCGGTTAATAAAATTCTTACTGGTTGAGGAAATAAAGGTATAACATGCTCTAAAAATTCAACACCAGTCATATTTGGCATCCTTTGATCTGTAATAATAATTTCTACAGAGAGCCCGTTTTTTAACAACTCCATAGCCTCTGGCCCGCTCTCAGCTATAGTGATATCATAATCTCTTCTAAAGGTAGCCTTAAAAGAGTTTAGGTTGTTTACTTCATCATCAACGTAGAGTACTTTTATTAACTTATCTGACATTATTATAGCAAAAGTAATCTTTTTTGTTAATATCCAAAATAAATTTGAAAAATTATAAATATTTTTAGATATTTGACCATTATTGGAGCAATGGAATATAAACCCATAAAATTTGGAAAAATAAATGATTTAAAGGAATTTGGGGAAAAAAATGCCTTAGTAAAAATAGATTTATTAGATTTATTAGATACGCAAATTAAAGATTTAATTAAAGTAAAGTATCCTTCGCATACCGATGCCCAATTAACAGATGAATTGGTGCGATGGGAAAACACTATTTCTGCAGATTATGGGTCTATTTTTTATTATCCTTGGCAAAATAAGGCAGTAAAAATATTAGAAGAGGATGATTTTATTTGTTTGCGAACATCTAGAAATAAGTATAAAATTACAGCTGATGAACAAAGCACTTTAATGCAAAAACATATTGTAGTTCTCGGCATGTCTGTGGGCAAAGCTGTGGCGCAGATATGTGCATTAGAGCGAATATGTGGAAAAATTACCTTGGTAGATTTTGACGATTTAGATAGCTCTAATTTAAATAGAATAATGACACCGCTATTTAATGTAGGATTGCCAAAAGCAGTAATAACAGCTAGAGAAATTTCTGAAATTGACCCATACCTTGAAATAGCAATTGAATTAAAAGGCATAACATCAGAAAATATGACGCAAGTTATAGGCAACAATATGCAAACTAATTTGGTGATAGAGGTGTGTGATAGCTTAGAAATGAAGGTAAAAACAAGGATGCATTGTCTTAAAGAAAAAATACCTGTAATTATGGACACAAGCGATAGAGGAATGATAGATGTGGAGCGCTATGATAAAAATATTTCACAAATATTTCATGGTTTGCTCAAAAACATTAACTTTAAAGGCTTTGATTTTAATAATAAGGAAAAAAAAATGGAACTATTGATATCAATTATAGATTTAGAAAAAGTAAGCGAACGCGGAAAGCAATCCTTATTTGAGATAGGCAAAACATTGAGAACATGGCCTCAATTGGCTTCGGACGTATTTATTGGTGCAGCAGCAACTGCAAGTGTTGCAAGGAGAATATTATTAGAACACAATGTAAACTCCAAGCGTTATTATTTTGATTTAGAAAAAACATTAAACAGCTAAAAAATTTTGAAAAATATTTACATTAGAGCATTTAGAGCGGTAGACGACAAAGAGGCCAGTCAAAAATTTGTTGATGGGCATAAGCGGGTTTTAGAAAATGTGGGCATTACAGAGGTAACATCCTCTAACAATGACTGGATACATAATCCTGCTGTTTATGTAATATTAATAGAATCTGGGGATAGAAGCAAGGTATATGGCGGAGCGCGAGTGCATGTGGCAGATGGAATAACGCAATTGCCTGTGGAAGAAGCAACAATGGAAATTGACCCAAAAATATTAGAAGTGGTTTCTAAACAAGTGCCTAAGGGCACTGGAGAAATATGTGGTCTATGGAACTCTTTAGAGGTAGCGGGCTATGGTATTGGCAGCACCTATGCAATTCGTTCTGCTATTTGCATTTTACCAATGATGGGATTAGACACTTGTTTTGCCCTTTGTTCACCATACACAGCTAGAGTTGCGAAAAACTTTGGTTTTTTAATTGACAGAACTTTAGGAAATAATGGCACTTTTTATTATCCCAAACTAGATCTATTGGCAACAGTGGTCTTTGTAGAAAACTCACTAACCCTAGAGAGTGCAGATCCAGAAGAAATAATTATCATCAATGAGTTGAGAAAAACACCAAATACAGAAAGGATAGAGCTGGGCAAAAAAGGTGAGGTACAGGTTATTTATGATTTGCAAGTAGATGCTCATCAACCCATTAATAGTTAATAAATAAACATAGGGCAATTTGATGACAAAATTTAATAATTTTCTTATTCTATTTTTATTTATAGTTGTATCTAGAAATTCTATTAATGCACAAGAAATTTTCTATTTAAAGAATAATCAAAACACTCTAGAAAATCCTGAAAAGCTGTTAGAAAATAATAACAAGTGGTCAAGAGTAGATGGGGTGGCAAATTTTGGACCAACCGAAAGTACCAATTGGCTATATATAAAACTAGCACCATCAAGCAAGGTTAGGTTTTTAGAAATGGGAAACCCCATGCTTGATACTTTTTTTATTTATGGCTACAATCAACAAAATCAACTCATATTTAATTATAAGCAAGGTAAGACATTTGATTTTGATAATAACAGGTATGCCAAAAATGTGCTTCCAAATTATATCATACCCTCTGATATTGAAGGAGAAATAAAGCTACTTATAAAAATTCAGTCTACTTTTCAAACAAATGTACCAATCATGATATATAGTGAAGTGGAATATTTAGAAAAAGTGCAAGGTATTGGATACTTTGGTGGTTTATATTTTGGTATTTTGTTAGTAATGTTTTTGTATAATTTGTTTATATTTCTCTCTGTTAAAGACAGGGTATATCTTTACTATTGCATATATATAGTGGCACTAATTGCAACCCAATTTGTGATACAAGGGTACGCAAAACAATATTTATTCTATGATAATACGATTATTAATTTATACACGACTGTTTTTTTTGGTGGTGCTTTGGGCATTGTAACTATTTTGTTTTCTGACAGTTTTTTAAGAACGAGAATCTATGCTCCAAAACTGCGTTTAGGATTAATTATTATTGGTTTTCTATGTTTAGGCGCTATAATTATTAACTTTTTAGGATTGTTTTTTATCGCATTTAACATCGTTAATATAACAATGGCTTTGGGTTCATTCTATCTACTTTCTGTAGCCATAGTTGTGTATTTGAATGGGTATAAACCAGCCGTTTATTTTGTAGTTGCCTGGGTTATTTTTTTAGCTGGTACTATCATATTTGTAATAAAAGATTATGGCTACTTGCCCTATAATGATTTTACTGTTTATAGCTATCAGGTAGGTTCTATTATAGAGGTGGTGATGTTATCTCTGGCATTGGCAGATAGAATAAATGTATTAAAAAAAGAAAAAGAAAAAGAACAGGTAGAAAAGTTAATTGCATTAGAAACTAATGAGTCATTTATAAAAAATCAGAATATCTTTTTGGAGCAAAAGGTTCAAGAAAAAACAAGTGCATTAACCAATACAAATGAAGAGCTTAACAAAACATTAAGCCACCTTAAAAACACACAAGTTTCGCTGGTGGAGAGTGAAAAAATGGCATCTTTGGGTCAATTAACAGCAGGGGTGGCGCATGAGATTAACAACCCTATCAATTTTGTATCTTCTAATGTAAAACCCCTTTACAGAGACATTGAAGACATCAATACTTTTTTAGAGGAATTTAAAATCCAGCATAGCAGCGATGCAGGCATAAACACTTCAAACCTTATGGAATTGTATAAAAAATTAGACTTAGATTATGCAAGAAAAGAAATAGATGAATTGCTAAATGGGATTAACGAGGGTGCTCAAAGAACTGCAGAGATAGTAAGGGGATTGAAAAACTTTAGTAGACTTGATGAAGCTGATTTTAAAACTGCAAGCATAGAAGAAGGTATAGAGTCCACATTAATTTTATTAAAAAGCAATTTAAAAGGCGAAATAGAGGTTGTTAAAGATTTTTGTTTATTGCCCGCAGTTGATTGTTTTGCAGGTAAATTAAATCAAGTATTTATGAATTTGATTAATAACTCTATTTATGCAATTACACATAGAATTAAAGAGCAAGCAGCTATACCAGGATTGATTACAATAAAAACTACAGATTTGCCCGAGCACGTAAAAATTAGTATTAGTGATAATGGATGTGGAATGACTGATGATACCTTAAGAAAGTTATTTGAACCATTTTATACAACTAAGCCAGTGGGCGAAGGAACAGGTTTGGGGATGTCCATAACCTATAATATAATTAATGAGTTACACAAAGGAAAAATAGAAGTTAGCAGTGAGTTAAATAAAGGCACTATAATTGAAATAACTTTGCCGAAAAACTTAATAAGATAGTAAAATGATGCAAGAACAGCAAATAAAGGTACTTTACATAGATGATGAAAGAGAAAACTTGAACGGATTTTATGCAAGTTATAGAAGAGATTTTAATATACAAACAGCCATAAGTGCAGCTGAAGCAAGAAAAATATTAAAAGACGATTGGTTTCATGTTATATTGGCAGATAATAGAATGCCCGAAGAGTCTGGTATTGAGTTTTTAACAGATTATTTAAGAATAAACCCTAAGCCAATAAGAATTTTAATAACTGCACAAACAGATGTAAAAACAGTAATTGAAGCCATCAATGGAGGGCAGGTATTTAAGTATATAGAAAAACCCACAGCGGATCAAACCTTAGAATATTCAATCAGAGAGGCGTATCAATTATACCTAACAAGAGAGCAATTAGAAATTAGAAACAAAGAACTAGAAAAGGCAAATATGGAACTAGATAAGTTTATATATTCTGCTTCGCACGATTTGAGAGCTCCAATATTAAGCATATTAGGTTTAACAAAACTGAGTGTTCAAGATCAAATAAATAGTGCCAAATATCTATTAATGATAGAGAAAAGTGCTGAAAAGCTAGATACTTTTATACTTAATTTAATACAATACTATAAAAATGCCAAACTAGAAGTGTTTGCAAAATCCATCAATTTGGCAAGTTTGGCGAAAGATGTATTTGACAATGTGCTCTATTTTGACGGAGCCGACACCTTGGATTTTAGCGCTGAATATATCGCTGAACAAAGAGATTTTATAACAGATAAAACAAAGTTGAGCATTATATTTAATAATCTAATTACTAACTGTATTAGGTATAGAGATAAAAAGAAATCCAAAAATTATTTGAAAATTTCGTTTGAAATAAAAGAACAATATTTACAAATAAAAATTATGGATAATGGAATAGGTATCGAGTTAGAAAATATTCCAAAAATTTTCACAATGTTTTATAAAGCGTCTAAAAATTCTCAGGGCTCGGGAATTGGTATGTATATTGTGAAAGATGCAATTGAAAAACTAGGTGGCAAGATACAGGTTGAATCTATTTTGGGAGAATATACCCATTTTATTATAGATATTCCAGAATTGCACCTTAACTAATCCAAACTTTTATTAGATTTTTTCTTTGCAGATTCTTCTGCATCTTTCTTTTTAAAAAAATTATTAAAAATAATATAAACTCCTATAAAAACAATGGCAGTAATTACAATTTCTGAAGCGATAAATAAGATATAAAAATCTCTACTAGGTTTGTCTGTTACCAGTGGGTTTTGCAATAAAACGGGTAACATATTATTAATCGTCATTTTTAATTTCATCTTCAACATAACTATCACCTTTTACATCAGGCTTTTTGAGTATGGTGTAAAAAAATCTTATAGTAAAAAAAGTTACAGTTATTTGAACAACTAACATTGTTATAAGGGCATTTGTTTGCATAATAATTTTTATTTTACTGAATTAATTGTACTTAAATCGTGTTTTTTTCTATTTTTTATATACGCTCTATAAACCAAGAAAGATATGATTAAAAATAAGCCTATCAATAAAAAACGAGAAAATAATACATAATTAATTGTTTTTTCTGCCTTTTCAATATCTTCTGCAGATACGGCATTTTTCAATGCATTTTTATAGCTAGTCATGTTAATTTGCGAAATAATAGAACCATCATCAAATGGCCAGCCATTATTGTTTTTTAGGCTAATAAATGCAGCTTTAAAGTCACCATTTTTGGGATTGAATAAAGAACCAAGAAATACAAAAATGAGCATGATGGGTGTAACAAACCAAATAATATATTTATAAATCTTTGGCACCTTTAAATCTGCGCCTTCATTAATTTCTGCCCAACCTTTTTTAATACCAAATACCCAACTAAATAATATCACCTCTAACATGGCAAAAACAACAAGCGATGCTGTGCCCGCCCAATAATCATATTCATCAAAAACACCATAATTATAAAAAAGTACAGTGGGCAAACCAATAATAAGAATGATTAAACCAAAACTTAGCGCTGATTTTTTGCGCCCCCATTTATACTCGTCTTGCATAAAACCCATCCAAGGAGTGCCCATAGCTAATGATGATGTAATGCCTGCAAAAAAGAGAAGCCCAAACCACATAAAACCAGAAAGATTACTCAAAACAGGCCCCCATTTTTCGAACAAAAAAGGCATGGTTTTAAAAGCCATACTAAAACCTGCGTTTTCTTTAACCCAATCTAAGCCCAAGTATCCGGCAGCAATAGGGATAACAATTAATGAACCTAAAACTATTTCTACAAACTCATTCATAAAACCGGCTGAAAGGCCATTGAGGGCAATATCATCTTTAGATTTTACATAAGAAGCATAACATTGTATGGTACCCATACCCACAGATAAGGTAAAAAATATTTGCCCTGCTGCTGCAAACCAAACTTTAAAATCCCAAATACTATCAAAATTTACTGTCCACAAAAAATTTAAGCCGTCAAAGGCATTCGCATCGGGAAACTCTGCACTTGCTCCACTGCTGCCAAGTGTTAAGCCTTTTACAGCCAATATTATACCAAAAATAATAAGCAATGGCATACCAATTTTAGCTGCTTTTTCTACCCCTTTTAGGCCCCTAGAGAGTATATAAGTATTGAGTGCGAGACATAATATATATATAACCACACTCTCATAAGGGATGCCAAAAGTAGATTTATCCATATTGGTATAATGCTTAAAAAAATTGGCAACCTCTAGTTGTGTTAGATTATCAAATGAGCCAACAAGCGAGTGTATAAGGTAAGAAAGTGTCCAAGATTCTATATAGCAGTAATAGGCAGCTACACCCAAGTTCGTAAATATACCAAATACACCAATATATTTCCAAATTCTTCTTTTATCCATTTTATCTAAAATAAATGGGGTACTGTGATGCCCACTTTTTCCTCCAAAACGGCCAACACTCCACTCTATCCATAAAAGCGGAATCCCCATAAGTAAAAAACAAACAAGGTAGGGTATGATAAAAGAACCACCACCATTATTAATTGCTTGCACTGGAAATCTTAAAAAATTACCAAGCCCAACAGCATTGCCTGCCATTGCTAATATTAATCCAACCCTGCTTCCCCAAGCTTCTTTTTGTACCATAAACTCTTCTACTTTTAATTCGGCAAATTGGTGTTTTTTATATTTAAAAACAAGTGATTCAAAAAAAAGTATTTGATTTTAATGATGTTCATCTCTATAAATTAATATTGCGATAATCATCTTTTATATATTTTTCACTTATTTTAGCCTATCAACAAGGTATATTTTGTTCTATAATTTATATTAATCATTACTTTTAGAATAAGGTTAAATAATGGTATAGAAAGTTAATTACTGTTTTTCAAAAATAACTTGCAAATCTTTTAATAAATATGCTGCATTATAAACTTCAAGAAAATTATCAATTTCTTTTTTGTTAAAATTTGCCTTAAAAAAAGATTCTTTGATAGTAAGTTCTAATCTATTACCAAGTAATTTGGCACTCATTTCAAAAATCATTGCATTTTTTAATCCGTCAGCGGTAAATGTTTTATTTAGATTTAGATTATTTAGGTTGCTCACTTTATAACCTGCAGGAATGCCTATACTTATAGTTTTTAACTTTACATGTCCATAATCTACGTCTGGATTGCCAATATTTTTAGGCTTTTCTTGTATTTTTTTTGAATCATTAATAAAACTACCTACATTTAGTGCAATTTTATTGCCATTTTCTGCAACAACAGATTTAGATGAAAAGGAATACCTCACTCCTACAGGATTTTCTAAAACAGACTTGTCAAGTTTAATACTATCCAAATCACCTTCAATAAAAACAGCATCATCCAAACGGTATTTACACAGGCCTGTAAAGAGATCTTCGCGGCCTTCATAGTCAATATCTTTTAGGAAATCATGATAGGATATGGCATTGTAACCCCCTATTTTTTCCTCAATTTTTATTATGGCATTTTTTGTGTCTTCTAAATTGATATCTACATTTTGAGTAACAAAGTTTTTATTTGCGGGTAGGCCAGGTATAGAATCTATATAAGCCTTTGCTGCTTTAAAATCATTAACCCCGAACTCTGTAAAAAATACGGCATTGCGCTCTCTAAATGATGGGTTAAACAAATTCATAGGTTTATTTACATTATTTGGCATAATAAAACCCTCATGCACCGGAAAATAAAACAACATTTCACCGATATAGGTAAGATTTTCATAAGTTTGATCAAAGGGAACATAAAACCTAGAAGTCATAAAACATAGTTCGTATTTTATATCAAAATGGGTGAAAAAAGCAGCATAAATTTTTGCAATCACATTGCTAGATCCCCTTTTATTTTTCAGTGCAATTTCTAAATCATTACCAGAAAAATACGATCTTTTAAACTCCTTTTTCATATACTTTTCTATTTCTAGAATTAGGTCTAAACCACTTTTTTTGGTAAACAATTTATTCTTTTTTATAAAGTTTTTGATGATTTTTTTTTCGTCATCAGTAGCAGTCATCACAGATTTATATTTTGCTTTTGCTTCTGCTGAATAATTCAATAATTCTTCGGTTTTACTTCTTAAATTATTTTTATATAATTTGTAGATAAAACTAACTCTATTGGCATTGGTAGCTGTTATTGCAGATTTAAAAAAAGCAGGTGTTTCTTTGATATTTACTGTTAGGTATTTTTTATCATCGCTTTCATCAGCCACAGCATCAGGACAACCGTTAAAACCCACTGCCTTAAATTCTAGATGATCTGGAGTGATAATATTGTACTCATAATTATACAATGGTACAAATTTTTGAATAAATTCTACTCCAAAAAAATCATCATTAGAAATGGAATACCTTTTAGAAACACATATATACTCTAGCTCACAATTAGAGTCTAAATCTTCTATAGCGCCATTGTTGCTATAGCTATCATCATCATCATTCGTTTTTTTAATTGTGCTGTGGTCTGCTATTGTGCCATCAGCCCTAATTATTCTATACTGCAATTTATTAATCTGCCCTTCCTGTTTAATTTTTTTAAATTCATTAATTCCTTTCATATTGCTTATTCGCACAAATGCATGCACTGCAATGTATGACTCTAATTCATTTTTTGTTTTATTCATAAATAATTGATGATTTTCTTCATAGCTTCTAAAATGATAATCAAAGTTTTTTAAATCTTCTTCATTGCAAGTGTCCATGGCTGTTTTTTTGGAGAGTTTCCAATCATCATGATCTAATATTTGTGCATCGGTAAAAAAAACAATTGCACAGAAAATAATGGTTAATGGTATTTTTTTCATAGTTTGGTGTGTATTAAATTATTATTATAGTAGTAAAAGGTTTTAAGTTTATTGTCAGCGCTATCTAAAAGTATAACCGTGCCGTGCAAGATGTCATTTTTATATTGTTTGCTAAAGACAAGATTGTTTTTTTCGTCATAGCATATATTACTTCCATCGCGCACCCCAAAATTATAGCTTTCTATTTCATGTATACTTCCATTTTCATAAAAAGTAGTGTCTGAGCCATTAATTTCGTTATTTTCATAAAATCTTACTTGGGCTAGTTTACCAGATTTATAAAATATTTGCCAATTACTATCCAATGTACCATAGCTAATGCTAAAAATAGATTTATTGCTGCCATCTAAATTTTTAAAATTAAACTTTTGAACTTCTTTATTTATTTGTTGCAAAGCATTTTCTGACTCCCCAATTCTAACAATTTTTCCATCTTTGTAATCTGCTACATACACTAAATTGCCATCAGGAGCATACCTAAACTGCAATCCATTTAATGCTCCATTTGCATGGGTAGATTTTACTTGAAAATTGCCATTAGGATAATAAAATGTAGAAACACCATTTCTTTCATTATCCTCAAATTTACATTCATATTGTTTAACACCATTTTGCTGATGATACATTATTTGACTTACAAAATTGCCTTTTTCATATTCATTTTCTTCCAACAATTTTCCTAAAGCATCTCTTCTAATAAGTTTTCCGTCAATATCTCCTGCCATATAATTTAATTCTAAAACAACAGTTTTACCTGCATAACCCAAGCCTTTTCCTATAGCCTCATTATGTATAAAATTTGTTTTAAATATTGTATCTCCGAGTATATTTAACTCATAATATATTTTACCAAGCGGGTTTACAAAATGTGAAGTATCTATCGCTTTTTCTAAACTGTCGTAGCTCACTCGGTAATAGTTCCACCCTTTTTTTATATATGTGGTATATTCCAAACCACCTGCACAGGTATACCAATGCTGTAAGCCTTCTATTTTGTCATTTTTGTAAAACGATTTTGACTTTAAGGTACCATTCATAAAGTAATATAGCCACTCTCCTACTTTATCACCATTTTTATATTTTCCGCTTTGATTTTTTTTACCGCTTTCATGGTATGCAATATAATCCCCTGTCAAACGACCCTTATCATAGTAATATTCAGCAGATTTAAGGCCATTACTATGGTAAAATACTGTTTTCCCGTCATACAAACCTTTGTCATACATTACAGATTTATAAAGTGCGCCTTGTTCATCATAATATTTCCATTCTTCTGTGGAAATTCCCATAGCCAATTTTCCAGAAATATACAATTTTCCATCAGGATACTTTGCCTTTAGTTCTACTGTTTTTTTTGTATTTATATCTTCTAGACTATAAATCACTTTGCCGTTTTCATCAAAATTCTTGTAAGATACTAAAGCCCCTGCCTTATAAACCTCTTCTGTGGCTACTTTTCCGTTTTTAAAAGACTTTTGAAGTCCATCAAAATTATCTTTCTTAAAATTAGAAGATTTTATTAAAATACTGTTTTCATAAGCTAAACTTGGCCCTTCTAATAGTCCTTTTGCATAATTGGTTTCATTAGTAACATTGCCTTTCATATCATATTCTATCCATTTACCCACTTTATCTCCTGCCTTGTACTTTCCGGTTTCCGCTATTTTTCCATTGTTGTAATAATCTGTAGTAATGCCATCTTGTTGATTATCTTTAAAAGTACTTTCAAATGTTTTGACGCCATGTTTGGTATAATAGGTATAAGGCCCTTTTTTAGCTTTACCTATTAGTTCACCTTGAGTATAGATAGTGCCATTTTGAAAATACTCCTTTTGAAAACTAACTTTTTTAGGGTTGCTGTTGTAGTAATAAACCATAATAGGGCTGCCATCAGGATTAAAGGTATAGTTAGAATCTACTAAATTTTCTTTTTTATCAAAATTAAATTTAGAGATTATCATCCCGTTTTCTTCATAGTCTGTATTAGAAATCAAAACATCCTTGCTATACAAGCCACGTTCAATTATTTTTCCTTCGGGATTAAGATTGGTATAATCTCCCTCTCTTTTACCATCACTATAATTTAATGTTGTAACTACATTATTATTGATATTGTATAATTGCCAAAATCCGTTTCTATTGCTTTTAATGTGCTCATTAGTATTATCTATTAAATTGCCTGTGGCAAAAAACAGTAAATCGTTAGCTCTAAATCTTCGTTGCGAGGGATAAATACTTGCCTTATCTTTTATTCTAATTTCCTCATCCAATTCACTAAGTTTTGTAATAATTTTTACCCTTGATGCGCTAACTTCTGCTAAGCCTTTAGAACTTGCATGATATTTATTGCCCTCTTCGTTATTAATCACACCTAGAATAGAGAATTGAAAAGGTTTCATATATTTAACATCCTTATGCATAGCTATTAAAATATTAGCCAAATAATGCTGGTAGATTGTATAGTCTGCATCTGTCTGTTTAGGTTTTTTTTCTTTTTCTAAACTTTCTACCATAATTTGCCCTTGTTTGGCAAATTTCCAATTTAAGTCTATTCTAGACTTATACCTTGCATCTAATCCCATTTTATTACTTAAAACATCATCTGTAGCGCTAAAATAATTTTTTATCCTAAAACTAGGATTCAAAGATTTTACTGCTTCTATTTTCTCATAATCTTTTAAAGAAGTTTCTTCGCCATCCCAATTAAATGGAAAATTCTTTTGTTCATAGCTTCCTACAGAGGTACCTTCAAGTTTTCTCAACAAATTTACTGTTTTGGACGAAAAACGTTTTATTTGAAACTTAGCATATAAACTTAGGTAAAACGCCATATTCGCTTGCGTAAAATTGCCTTGTCTTGCATTTATTTCACCCAAATTTTCTAATAATCCGTCATGCATTGGATTAATGCTTAAACCCTGTATGATATACTTATATGCAACACTGTCATCACCTACCATTAAAAGATTCTTGGTATAATTATCTAATATATCCATGTTTTGAGGATAGATAGTTAAGCCTTCTTCTAATATAATATTAGCTTCCTTGTGTTTCTTATCATAAAAACCATAAATACCTGCAAGTTTGTAAAAAGTAGCACGATCTTTTCCCATTTTATTTTGGGCAAATTTAGTAGCAGTAGCCATTGCATCACCGTATTTTTGCTGAATGCGGTATATTTCTGTAAGATAATATCCTCCTAATTCATAATCTTTATCGTTTAGTGTAATTGATAATAACTCTTGCTCTGCTTTACCGTACATTTTTTTTCCTGCATAGCTAATTGCATCAAATATTGGATTGTTACCTATGCTTTGGGTAAGCGTTATTTTTGAAATGAGAACTATTAATAATAAAAGACTGTTCTTAATTAAGGAATTAGTTTGCATAATTTTTTTTTTAAAATTTGTGCTAAGGTAGTATGCCGCAATAAAATAAAAAATAATATTTTTTGATTACTAGCTCAAACATGCCTTATATTATTGTTATTCAGCACATTATGAAATAATATTTTTTATATAATAAAATTTTTAATATAATAAAATGTAAAATTACAAAAAAAATTGCAGCTACATAGGCTAAAGTATTACTTTTGAACTCTCATGAGCAGTATTAAATACAAACGAATTTTACTAAAATTAAGTGGAGAAGCACTGTTAGGAAATAAAGAATATGGAATAGATGCCAACGTGCTAGAGCAATATGCCAATGAAATAAAAACTGTTGTAGCTTTGGGTACAGAAGTAGCAATAGTTATAGGTGGGGGCAACATTTTTAGAGGAGTTCAGGGTGTAGAAGGAGGTATTGCAGATAGGGCACAATCAGATTATATGGGCATGCTTGCTACTGTCATAAATGCAATGGCATTGCAAGGTGCATTAGAAAAACTAGATATTTTTACCCGATTACTTACTGCTATAAAAATGGAACAAATTGCAGAGCCTTTTATCAGACGCAGGGCAATAAGGCACCTAGAAAAAGGCAGGGTAGTAATTTTTGGGGCCGGCACAGGCAATCCATATTTTACTACAGATACTGCGGCAGCGCTTAGGGCAGTAGAGATAGAAGCAGATGTAATACTTAAAGGTACCCGCGTAGATGGTGTTTTTTCTGCCGATCCAGAAAAAGATAGCACTGCCACTAAATTCGATGAAATATCTTATAAAGAAGTATATCAGAGAAATTTAAAAATTATGGATCTTACTGCTATTACCCTTTGTCAAGAAAATAATTTGCCCATTATCGTTTTTGACATGAACAAGATAGGGAATCTTAAAAACCTAATTGAAGGAATCAAGGTGGGCACTTTGGTGAATGCTAATTAAGCTATTTTAATTTATTGGCTTGCCAAAAATGTATAAACAATTATAGTAATACCAATAATCACAAAAAGTGTATTAATAGAAAAAGATATGCTTTTTAAAATTGCATCTTTTCTATCACTAATTAAAGTCGAAAAAACTTTTTTAGCCAAATATGCAATACCTATTTCTGTAATTAGTATAGCAAATATGCACCCTATAAAAAAAATCCAAAAATGACCTTGAGGAGTGCCCTTAGTAATTAAGAATGATTGAAGGCTGAGCCAAGCAAAAAAGTTTACAGGATTAGTGCCATTGAGCAAAGCCCCTTTTAAAACCAGTTTTATAGGATATAACCGCATTGCCACACCATTATTTGCATTATTCTTAAACTTTTTATATCCCAATAATCCTAACAAAATAATTAAGCCACCACTCAAGAGTCGAATTGTTTGGGTATTGCTTTTAATAAACGTGGCCGTTATTTCTGTAAAGGCAAAAGCAGCAAGAATAAAAATAATATCCGTAATAATTACTCCCAAACCAATGTACAGACCTGCTTTATAGCCAAATAGCAAGCCATCATTAAGTAAAGCAAAAAAAACAGTGCCTAGCATAAGGCTTATAACCAAACCAGCACCAAAACCAACAAAAAAACTTAATACTAAATCTATCACTTACAATATTTTATTTGCATTACAAAAAAACCACAAAATTTAAGAATAGGCAACTCTTTTTTTGAAATCTATAATATAATACTAAAATTAAATTAACTTTATTAATAATAATTTGGTTTATTGAACATTATTGTTTTAATTTGTGTTTAACAATTTAAAAATGAAAAAAATGAAAAAAATGAATGTTTTAGTAATTATTGCTATCGCAACCCTAAGTTTAGTTGCTTGCAAAAAAGACAGAGTATGCGAATGCACAAGTGATGGGAAAACTTTTAAAGTTACTTTAGTTGATGCAACTAAACGTCAAGGCCAAGCCAATTGTGTAAGCACAACTAGTGATAATGGAAATGGCACTGTAGATAAAGAAGAATGTAAACTAAAATAATTAATCATTATATGAAAAAATATATAACTTTATCAATTATCGCCTTTGTCTCTACTTTTTTCTTGTTTAGTTGTAAAAAAGATAGGGTATGTGAATGCACCTCTGGCTCTCAAACTTCTAAGATCACATTTAATGATGTGTCTAAAAGAAATGCAAAAGATGCTTGTGTTTCAAGATCTTTTGATGTTGGAAATGGCCAAAGTATTAAATTTGATTGCAAATTAAAATAAAATATTAAATCGGCATAAAAAACGCCTGAAAATTATTTCAGGCGTTTTTTTTATGTAAAATTGCATGATGTTTAATAACAAAATACTTATCCACTCTTTAAGTGCTTTATTGGGAATATTATTTATTTTTTCTGGTCTTTCTAAGTATTATCCTATTGAACCCTTTGAATTTATTATAGTAGAAACTGGATTTGCAAGTTGGAAAGCAGCTGTAATTATAGCACGTTTTATTATAGTGGTAGAAATTGCTTTGGGTTTTTTATTGTTATTTTCTTATCAGTTAAAAATCATGAGCAGAATTGCTTTTGTACTTTTAACGATTTTCACGCTGCACTTATTATTTACCATTGCTTTATACGGTAATAAAGGCGATTGTGGTTGCTTTGGTGAAATATTACCTATGTCACCTTTGCAAGGTAGTATAAAAAACTTATTTTTAATTTTAATCAGTTATTTTTTAATAAAATCTAAATATCAATGGTGTTTAAGAATCAAATATATTCCTTTTTATATATTTACTTTATCGTTTGCGTTTGTTTTTTCTCAAAATGCAGTAGACTTTAATTATTCTGAAAATTATTTGAATAAAAAATTTGAAAATTTCAACCTTAATCTCGATACCATTTATAACAACACTAACTACGAAAAAATAGGGCAGGCGAAAGAGGATATTAGAAATAAAAAACTCATTTTAGCCTTTCTAAGTTCAGAATGTAATCATTGCAAAATAGCCGCTAAAAAATTAGGTATTATCAAAAAGTTAAATCCTTTCATTCCATTTTATTTTTTTATTAATGGCGATGATGCAGATATCACGAAATTCAAAAAAGAAAACAAGATTGAAAACATTAATTCTAGTAAACTAAATGGCGAAACATTTATTCAGCTTGCAGGTATTCATTTACCCATTATATACTACTACAATAAAGGATTAATTGAAAAACAAGTAGATTATTACACCTTAGAGCAATACCATATTGAAGAATGGTTAAAAAAATAATGCGCTAATAATTAGAGCATTGGGTAGTTAATAACTTTTTAAACCTGCAGTTGCGTAAATAATAAAAACATGAGCAACAATTTTTTATTTTTTTTTAGTTATCAATTTTATGGTGTTTTATTTTTCAGAATCACTAATTAGATGCGGCTTAGGTTATTATGGCTTTATCTTTAGTTTCATACCAATCACCAATGTGTTATCAGATAGCATATTCATTGATTTTATCTCATCTACACTAATATTGTATTTTTTACTAATGGCATAGAGAGTTTCACCACTTTTTACAATGTGATATTCAGCATTTTGTATGCCAATCTCTAAAATATTTTCAGGAACTTTTAACAATTGACCAAGCTGCAAATTATTACTTTGCAGTAAATTGATCTGTTTGAGGGTATCTATACTTGTATTATATTTTTTTGCAATGCTGTATAAAGATTCCCCTTCTGCCACCTCATGTATTTTTGTTTTTCCATCATACCTAAAGGCATTTTCTTTAGCCATTATATTTTCTAATAATTGGCTTTTATCTGTTTTTGGTTTTTCATCTGCTTTATACCTCATATTAATTACTTGGCCAGCTAATGCTTCTTCGTCTGCCAAAATATGATTTAATTTTTTTAACCTTTTTAATTTAATGCCATTGGCCTGAGAAATAGACCATAAGTTTTCTCCAGATACAACAGTATGATAGGTATCTTCTGCCTTGCGTTTTTTTCTATTCAAATACACAATATCTCCGGGTGCAATAATTTGTCCGGGTTCAAGGTCATTCACTTTTCTCAACCTTTGAGCTGTTCGTGCATTTTGCAGGGCTATATCTTCTAAGGTTGTATTTGTTGTCATTTTTGTTGCTAAAATTCCATTATAATGGCTCAACCCAGTATTTAGCCCCAATACCAAACTATCATATTTTGCCAAATTATACCTTTCAATCATGCCAATAAGCAATTGTGGATACTTAGGATTAGTGGCATAGCCCGCTTTTCTTAACCCTTCTGCCCAAGCCTTGTAATCACCTGTTTGATAATCAAATAAAAAAGCATAGCGTTGATTTTCAGTTAAAAAAAGGCCATGATCTTTAAAAGATTCTTCTGCATTTCTATAGGCCCTAAAACACTCACCAATAGTATCATCATCCTCTATAATAGTGCCACCAGTCCAGTTTTTTTTACATTTAATTCCAAAATGATTGTTCCCTTGGACAGCAAGCCTGCTATTGCCATAGCTGGACTCTAAGCAACCTTGAGCCAAAATAATACTGGCAGGTATCTTATTTTTTTTCATTTGCTCCATTGCAATCTCTTTATATTTTTGAATATACTCTATAGGACTTTGTTTTTGAGCCAACAAAAAGTTATTTTTTGAAAAAATCAGTGTAATAAAAAGAATTAAAAGTCTATTGAATATCATTTTTTTAAGATTTATAAAATTATTTTTTTAGCCCAAAGCACTGTATTTATTGGTGCAAAATTAAATGAAAGCATATAAAGTGAAAATGTAATTTACCCACTATTATTTTTTGTTGCACCATATTGTGTACTTTTGTAAAAAAAATTAATAAATGAGCGCCAATAATAATTATATATTTAAGAAACTTAAAAAAGAAACAGCAGGCATTTTTATAGGACTATTGTTTTTAATATCAGTAACTAAGGTAGGTGCCCAACCAAAATTACCTAATTTAGAAATTGGTGTGGCAGCCGACAAAACAGCTATAGCAAAAGGCGATATTATAATTGTAAGCATTACTGCCTCAGTGCCAAAGGGATGTTATGTATATTCTACCAATATAAAATGCGAAGTAGGACCTCTTCCCCCAAATTTAACAATTACAAATATTGGAGGATTTGAGAAAGTGGGTGAGATGTATTCGGAAGGAGATAAAAGCATGATGGATGAAATTTTTGAATGTGAGGTTTCAAAATTTACTAAAACCGTTTTGATAAAGCAAAAGTTTAAAGTAATTAAACCCAGCGATGCACTTTCAGGTATAATAGAAGTGCAAATGTGCAGTGATGAGATAGGAGTTTGCCTGCCAAGAGAAAAAAAATTTACACTAAATTTTACAAATAAAGATGGCTCTGAAGCTCCAATAATTATAAAAGAAGTAATTATCCCCAAAGAAAAAGAAAAATCGGATGATAACCCTGCGCCTATAGCAGATTCTGCAACCAAACAAGTTCAAGACACAAACATATTGCCAACAAATGGAGCAATTTACCTAAACGAAAAATCTTATGTTTCTAAAACACCAAGTGATATAGGTACTTGCAGCGATCACCAAAAAAGCTATGAAGGTTCTACAATTTTAGATGATTTTAATAAAGGAGGCCTTTGGGGGCTTTTCCTTCTTGCCTTTATTGCTGGGTTGGCAGCATTAATCACACCATGTGTTTTTCCTATGATACCCATGACTGTAACCTATTTTTTAAAAAAAAGTAAATCAAAAAGTGGGGCAATTTTCAATGCCCTTTTATTTGGCTTGTTTATCATCATTGTATACGAAATACTGGGATTAATTTTTGCTGTGGCATTCGGTCCAGAAACAGTAAATTACATCGCCACAGCTGCTTTGCCAAACATTATATTCTTTGCTATATTTTTGCTTTTTGCTTTTTCTTTTTTTGGTGCTTTTGAGCTCACGCTGCCCGCTTCGCTAACTACTAAATTGGATCAAAAAGCAGATAAAGGAGGATATTTAGGAATTTTTTTTATGGCATTGACCCTTGCTGTTGTAAGTTTTTCGTGCACTGGCCCAATAGTCGCCACTGTATTGGTGCAAAGTGCAGATGGTCAATTTATCAAACCCCTTATTGCAATGGGTGGTTTTGCATTGGCATTTGCGCTCCCATTTACACTTGCAGCTATATTTCCATCATTGCTCAATGCAATGCCAAAATCTGGCGGCTGGCTAAATAGTGTAAAAGTATGCTTAGGATTTGTAGAAATAGCATTTGGACTAAAATTTTTAAGTATTGCAGATCAAACCTATCATTGGGGTATATTAGACAGGGAAATATACCTAGGTATATGGATTGTTTTATTTGCGCTCATGGGCATTTATTTACTTGGGAAAATAAAATTTGCACATGATAGTGATTTAAAATTTCTTAGTATCCCACGGCTTTTATTTACCATACTTACTTTTACATTTGTCTTATACCTAATACCTGGTCTTTGGGGTGCACCGCTAAAAGGACTAAGTGGGTATTTGCCACCGATGAGCACACAAGACTTTGTGCTTGGAAAAACAGAAAATAAAGAAGGCAATATTTTAGAAACCCCTTTATATGGCAATCAATTAGAAATTCCACATGGCTTGCAAGGCTATTTTGATTATGACCAAGCACTTTCCAATGCTGCAAAATTAAACAAACCTTTGTTTTTAGATTTTACGGGACATGGCTGTGTAAATTGCAGAAAAATGGAAGAAAATGTATGGAACGACCCTCGCATTTTAGACATATTGCGAAAAGAATATGTGGTGGTGTCTCTTTATGTGGATGATAAAGTGATACAATTGCCAAAAGAAGAATATTTTATTAGCAAAGTAACAGGTGATTTAGTAACCACCTTAGGTAAAAAAAATGCAACGATTCAGCAATGCCTTTATGGCATACTTGCTCAGCCACAGTATATTGTGATAGATAATCAAGAAAATTTACTTAATAGTCCTACCTATTCTGATTTTACAGAAAAGGCCCAAGATAATTTTTATGATTTTCTAAAAAAAGGGGTTCTCAATTATAAAAAAAGCGGTAGTGGTAAATAATTTTATATTTCTGCTTCGTTATTAAATACTGTAATTAACTGAAATAATGCTTTAAGCAATAAACTTTAATTTTGATTGTAATATATAAAATTGCAAAGGTGTTTTTAATCTAGATTACATATTTATCCAATTCCATTTCGCAAATTAGAATAGGGCAAGCAATACAGCAAATATGATTAGGTGACAGTTGACCTTGAAAGAAATACCTCTGATTTTAAGTTAGAAAGTCTTAAACCAAAATCCATAGAAGCTAATTTTAAAATTGTTGGGATTATAGATACAAGTAAAGATAGGAGTTGGAAAGAGCACAAAGCCATCTTTCTGCAAAATGTATTTACCAATATGTCGACACTTATTGCTCAAGCGAAAGACAAGACGAAATTTACCTCGCTTTCGGTTTTAAAGCCAACAGAAATTTCGGATTTTACAATTGAAAAAATGGCGCGAGAATGGGTTAAGAAAAAACTAGACAAACTACAAGCCAAGGCACAACAACTAAATCTTTTTAAAAAAACTGAAAATCCTTTTGTAATTATTGGAATATTTCATCCTAAAAAATTGACCCAGATTACCTTGTTTTAAAAGGCCCAATTTTTTAAAGAATAGTTAGCTTTGTTGGTCCTAAATTTTGCACCTATTTTCTTCTTTTTCTAAACATAACATCTCTTTTACGATTGTTTTTATTGGAAAATTTATACAACGCGCTACGAATAGCAGATTTGCTATAATAAAATCCCTATCCAACCGCCTTTAAATACTGGTTTTGCGCAACATTTGAATATTCTAAGGTCTAATGCAACAATTGTTTACTTTTTGTGTCTTATATTTGTACTCATTTTAATTAAAACAAAGTCCATAATATGTATAAAAAATTACTTCTTTTCACATCACTCATTTCTCTCAGTTTTTGCAATATTATTTATGCTCAGGTTATTGAGTTAAAAACAGGAACATTTAACCTTCAAAATCAACCAACTAGCCTTTTGGCAGAAAACAATGAGCAAGCCGTTTATGATAATACATTCTATGGCTTAGTAGTTGCCAAGGAAAAAGTAAACATTCCAGAAGGAGCTATTATCTCTTGGTTGTCTAAAGACGTTGCTCTCATTCACCTTTCTTTGCCACAGGCTTTACAAAGCAAAAATCCGCTTTATACTTTTATGCCCGAATGGAAATTAGCACCAATGACAATGGATTCACTTTCTACAAAAAGTATATTAAATCTGCGTATTAACCTTTATCAATACACCGAAAAAATAGCCCAAGAAATAAAAAAATATGGAAAAGCAGGTCAATATGATGCGTTAAACAAAAGCATACCTATTCAAATAAAATCAGATTCTGTTTTGGAACTAATGCGTAAACCATTTGTGTTTTGGGCAGAATTTGAAGCACCTGCATTAGAAATGGATAATTTAAGAGAAAGAACCAATCATAGGGTTCCACTGCTCACTAACTTTAGCACAAACCATCAACTTACAGGCAAAGGGGTAGTTATGGGAGAATGGGATGGCGGAGGTGCATTTGCGCATATTGACTACCAATTTAGACATACCAGAATAGACCCTTTTTTTAATAACGGAAATGGTCAACACGCTACACATGTGGCAGGCACTATGGCAGGAGCTGGTATAAAAGATCCTTCAGCAAAAGGAATGGCACCAGAAGCTACTTTTTATTCGTATGACTTTTTTGGTAATGTGCCAGCAGAAATGGACAGTGCATGCAAAAAATTTGGTATTGAGTTTACTCAAAATTCCTATTCTTATGGTTCTACTGGAGATCCATGCACCATCCGCGGAACATATGACAATACCAGTGTAGCGCTTGACCGTTTGGTAAATAAATACCCAAACCTACTCCATGTTTTTGCGTCAGGAAACAGCAGGGGAAGCAATTGCCTCCTTGGAGGATATGGAACCGTGCCAAGTGGTTTTCAGGCTAGTAAAAACTCAATATCTGTGGGTGCAGTAACTTTTACAGATGTAAATAGCAATTTTCATAGCTATGGTCCTCTGCGGGATGGAAGATTAAAACCAGAAATATGTGCTGTGGGTGTAGATGTTTATAGTACATTTCCCAATCATGCCTATCAAGGTGGTTATAGCGGAACAAGCATGGCTTGTCCTGGAACATCTGGCACAGCAGCCCTTATTACCCAATTGTATAAAGAAATTTATGATACCGTTCCAAATGCTCACCTTATTAAAGGTGTGCTTTGCAATGCCGCAGACGAGCTCGGAAGACCCGGCCCAGACTACCAATATGGTTTTGGCCGGCTCAATGGTTTTGTGGCTGCAAATATTATTGATCAAGGAAATTTTAAACAAGACTCAGTTAACCAAAGTGGCACTTTTTCTGACACTATTTTTATAGATAATCCACATTTATTCAAAGTAATGTTGTGTTATACCGATCTAGAATCTACCTCGGCAGCAAGCACAGCATTGGTAAATGATTTAGACTTAACCCTAACCGATGATGCAGGAAATGTTTTACAGCCATGGGTGCTAAATTCAGCTGTGCCCACTGCCGCAGCAGTGAAAGGAAGAGATAGCCTAAATAACATTGAGCAAATTACGGTTGAAACACCCACAAGCAGTTATTACATTTACACTGTAAAAGGGCAAAGGGTGGCTTCGGGATACCAACATTTTAGTGTAAATTGGCTAGAACAAGATACCAGTTTAACCCTAGTTTATCCCAATGGTGGAGAAAAATGGTTGCCACCAGCCAATGCAGGCACAATGCAAACCATACGTTGGGATGCTTATGGTATTTCAGGAACGGGAACATTAACCTATAGTATCGATAGCGGACGCAGTTGGACCTCTATTTCCACCAACGTAAATCTAAGTCAAGGTTATTTTGATTGGCAAAACTGCCCAAGCAATGTAATTACAGGCAAAGCTTTGATAAAGATAGGAAAGGGCAATTATGTGGACAGCAGCAATGCTGTTTTTGATATTTTCCAAACAGGGCCTGTGGCAAATGCTGTTTCTTGCAGCAAACAACTGCACATTACTTGGAATGCTATTGATAGTGCTGTGGGATACTTTATTTACATGCACGACAGTGGAAAAATGAAAATTATAGCCTACACCACAGATAGATTTTTTACCATCAAGGACTTAGCAGATACTTTATCCTATTGGATAGCTTTATCTCCTGTTGCCGCTAATGGTGCAGAAGGACCACGCGGAATTGCACGCGAATTTTCTACCAATGCTGCGGTACAGGCTCCTTCGTTCACTTTTTCGCCAAGAGATAGCAATGTTTGCAGCGGTTCAAGGGTGTTTTTTGCATCCAACACTATTGGCACAGGAACCATAATAAGGGCGTGGCAAGTGAGTCGGAACCATGGAACAACATGGTTAAATATTGCAGGGAGCAACAGTGATTTATTAATACTAAATCAAGTATTTATAAGGGATGATTCTTCAAAATATAGGCTAACTGCAAGAAACAGCTGCCAAAGCTTAGAAATTTCAGATTTGGCAACCTTAAAGGTGGATAGCGTTTTGCCTTTTAGCTACGCCAGTACTTTTATTAATATGTGTATTGGGCAAGATACCATTCTTCAGATAACCCAAGCAGGAAATAACAATAACTTGGCAGACTGGTACCACATTGCTTCACCTTCCTTACCAGCAAAACTATTGGCTCAAAATACAGCTACTTTCTGGAATATAGATAGTGTGCAAATTACAAATAGAGGGCGCTATTATGCACAACTCAAAAACAGCTGCGGTTTGCAACAAAGTAGCAAAATAATTATCTTGGAAGTAAATGAGCCCTTGCAACTCAACCTATCAGGAGAAGACACCATCTGTTTTGGGCAAACAGCCAATAATATTGCAATTGCTCAGGGAGGCAGACCATCAAAATACACTTATTTTTGGCAATTGGATACGCAAATGGTAAATAGCCAAAATTTAACAAGAGCGCATGATAGCACAGAGGTTTGGCGCGCAGCAGTATTTGATTTTTGCTCTGCCGACACCGTTTTTAACACCAAAACTATTGTGGTGAGAAGTGTGCCAAAAATAGCATTGCCAAAAGACACCACTATTTGCAAAGGCACCTCTTTAGAAATATCCGCAATGGGCAGTGGAGGAAATGCGCAATCCTATAATTATTTATGGTCCAACAATTTGCCCAATAATAAGATAGTTAGCGTGAGCCCTTTAATCACCACTACCTACTTTTTAACCTTTACAGACAGTTGCAGCACACCCACAGATGCTGCCTCTATTAAAGTATCTGTTTTAGAAGACTTGGCAGCAGAAATTACAAGTAGTAAAGATACCTTTTGCACCAATGAGCTGCAAACTATAGCAGTAAAAGGTGCAGGAGGAGATTCAAGCAAATTTAGTTTTGTATGGGATGATGGAAGCACAGCAGTTTCGCGCATGGTATCTGCCAATAGTGATTCTACTTTTTATGTTCAATTAATGGATAACTGCACCATAAAGTCAGGAACCGACAGTTTTAAAGTTAAGGTTAGGCGACCCTTGAGTATTCAAATTTCTGGATCAGATACCCTTTGTTTTGGAGAAGAAGCTATTTTTACCGCTTTGCCCTCAGGCGGTTTGCTTGCGGCATATGCTTTTGATTGGATCAATTCCACAAACTCCACCATAACAGTTAAAGGAAATTTAGACACCTTAATTACTGTGCAACTTACAGACGGGTGCACTCCACAACCTGCCACTGGCCAAAAACAAATAACTGTTAGAAAACCTTTAGAAATTTCGCCAATAACTGACCGCAGAACATGCAGAGACAGCCAAGAAACTATTTTACTTAAAGGTATTGGGGGAAAAGCCAATAGCTATCAATTTTTTGTGAATGAACAGGTACAAAGTTCCCCAACTTATGCCAAATACTACACCGACAGCACCAAGCTTTACTTTAGATTGTCAGACAATTGTTCTTCAACAGATGCTTTAGATTCCATGTGGATAGATATACGCCCTATTTTTCCTATTATATTTGATATTAAACAAGAAAACCTATTGGTAAAAGCCAAAACCAGCAATGACGGAAGCCAAAATTGGTGGGGAACAAATACGAATAACCTTACTAAATTTCCAAGTAATACAGCAGAGGTAAATTATCCAAACTTTGGCCCTGTTTGGTTGTGTTTGCAAAAAATAGATGATGCCGGTTGCGCTGAAACTTTTTGTAAAGCATTGGAGCTTTTTGATGTATTTGAAACAGAAAATATAAAAGTAAGCATCTACCCCAATCCAGCTAAGGATAAAATCAATTTAAGTCTCAATAAAATTGCAGGCGATATAAAAGTTAATTTAATCACAATGGATGGAAAATACGTTTGGCGTCAACAATATTCCACCTTTAATCAAACCTTATTTACTTTTGATGTGAGTGCCTTGGCGTCCACTTTTTATATTTTAGAAATAGAAGTGAACAAGCAGATTATTCATAAAAAAATATTGGTGGATTGAGGGCAGAAGAGGAGTGTTGGATTTTTTTATCGAAATTTATACCTAACTTATATCCCCTATCGGCAGCATTAGCGAAGCGTTCTACCAATTAACTATAGAAACGAGTTTCCGACTCGATACATAATTATTATTTATCTTTGACAGCATGGAAATTGGTGGTTTTAAAATTCAAGAACAAAACGAAATTCATTTTCATACCTTCACAGTTGTGCAGTGGGTTGATGTTTTTACAAGAAATATTTATCGTGAAATTAGATAGCCTAAGATTTTGCTAAAAAGAAAAAGGCTTAATAATTCATGCTTGGGTCCTCATGAGTAATCATACCCACTTAATTGTTAAGGTAGAACAACCACATCAGTTATCAGATGTAATCAGAGATTTTAAAAAATTTACAAGCGGCAAAATTATAAAAGAAATAAAAAACAACCCTTCAGAAAGCAGAAAAAACTGGATGTTATGGATTTTTGAGTCTACGGCTAAAGAAAGCCAAAGAAATGAAAATTACCAATTTTGGCAACATACCAGTCATCCTATCTTATGTGATAGTGCAGATATTTTAGAAACCCGATTGCATTATATTCATAATAACCCGGTTCGTAATGAGATAGTTGAAGAACCAGAACATTACATCTATTCAAGTGCAAAAGATTATTATTTAGGCAAAAAGGGTCTTTTGGATATTGATAGGTTGGTCTTTTAGATAAATAGTTTATGGTTTAGCGAATCAGAGACTCGATTCTATTAATACTCCGTAGAACGCTTCGCTAACGCTTTGCTAACGCTACGAAGAGATAAATGCTCAGTAGGCTTAATCTTTTTTTAAAATATCCAAAAACACTGTCTTTATTTTATGTTTTATTAATTTATAATCATTATAAATTAATAAATTAAATATATGAAAATCAATAATTTAAGCTATTTATTTCAAATTTTTTATTTTTATTTTTATTTTTATAATTTTGTATTATAAATAAAAAAAATATGAAAACAACCTTAAAATTTATCGGCATAATTGCCTTGGCTTGTATGTTTTTAACTGCGGGTTGCGGAAAACGGAAGTTACAAGCAAGGCCATGACGACCACACGTGCAATGAAAAACAGACGGCTGACAAGAGACAAAATCCCACCCAGACAAGCATAGGTTTGTCTGACAGACCACATTTTGACCTCTTGAAAAGCAAACTGACTAAGAGGTAAAACGAAGCAACGTTTGCAAAAACAAAAAAAATATTTAAATAAAAAACAAAATGAAACATATAATAAAAATAAAAATCGCATCAACCTTAGTGATTTCAATCTTCTTAAGTAACTCCTTGTTTGCTCAATGGAGTGGCACAAACCCTGTAACCACTAACAGCGATGTGGGTATTTCTACCACCACGCCTTCTGGTTATTTACACATATCACCTACCTATTCAGGAGGGTTTTATCCCCCCTTATTGCCTCTTATTTTGGCAGACTATAATTGGTTTGGCACGCAAGTAACAGCCTTTACTGCAACAAATAGCGGCAGAGTTGGCATAGGGACAGCTAGTCCAACTCAAACTTGTCATGTTTTAGGTACTACATTATTGCAAGGTAATACACTGATAACAGGTAACTTAACTGTAAATAATGGCACAAATAATCAATTTCGAGTTACATCAAACGGATTATTGATTGCAAGGCAAATAGATGTCCATTTAGACCCAATCCCTGATTATGTATTTCATGCAGCATTTGATAAGGACAGTGCAGCACATTATGATAGCATAGGAGTTTACAAACCAATGACCTTGCAAGAGGTGGATACTTTTGTACAGGCAAACAGGCACTTACCAGGCATTAAAAGTGCAGCGGATTATCAACAAACTGGCTCAATTAATGTGGGTGAACTTCAACTAAAATTATTGCAAAAGGTTGAAGAGTTAACTTTGTACAACATTCAGTTGATGAAAGAGCTTGAAGCATTGAAAAAGAAGCAAGCTGAATTTGAACAAAAAATATTACCCATTAAACCATAAAGCCATGAAAAATTTATTTTTGAGCATTGCATTTTTGAGCATCTTATTTTTAAATTCTTGCAAAGATAAAGACCCAAAAATTACAAGTACTTTGGATATATCTCCCGAAATGAAAGCCTACTTTGTAGATTATGAGGTGGGAACCAAGTGGGTTTATCAAGACACATTGGATACAAATAGTTTTGACACTATAGAACTAACTCAAATTGAACCTTACAATACCAATAGAAAAGGGATTTTAGAAAAAGGATATATACTCCACTACAAAGCACAAAAATCCAGAGATTTTAAAATTTCGATAGGTAGAGGACAACAGGTCAATTTTTATATCAATATGTACACAGATGTTACAGGTGATGGGGCTGTAACTTTTGAAAATTATAATGGTGAATGGGCAGACTGGGTTAATTATTATGATAGCATTATTTTGCAAAAGAAAACGTATTACAAAGTAATTACAAATTTAAGCGGGACACAATACTTGTCAGGGGTATATTTTAGCAAAGGCCTTGGTGTTATCTTGTTTAATAATATGGAAGGAAATGCTATTAGAAATATTTTTCATTTAATTAATATTGTAAAACCATGAAGAATATAAATAAGAGATGGAGTTTGTTACTGTTTCTAATGATTATAATATTAAGAGGTTTTTCACAGGTTTCAGTGCCGGGTTTCCCAGCAAGCTATACTTATGAGTTGCCAGCAGCGGGTATTCCTGTTTTTAATTTACCTTCTATTAACAATGATTCATTAATACTATCTGATACTTGTTTTGACTGTAAATTAAACTTTGCAATTGATATAGATATTGAACTTGACTTTTTTCAACATAGCATAAAGTCAGTTATTGTTGAAGGCAATGAAGAATTAGAAATTTACCGATTACGGATAGTTTCTCCTACGGCTTATGCCCTCAACGTAATATTTAGTCACTTTGATTTACAGGAAGATTCAAAACTTTATATATACCATCCTGGTGATTCTACAGGTTTTTTAGGAGCTTTTGGCAAATTGAATAATAAAGCAAATGGGGTATTTGTATCGGGACGGGTTTGGGAAAACGACATTGTATTAGAACTAAACAGAAAGAAAAAAACTTTGGGACAACCTCTTGACATACTTAATATAGGTAGCTTTATTCATGTTTACAAGAACAGAAATGATTTTAGGGACGCTTTAGAATGTCATGAGAATGTGATTTGCGCCCCTTGGTATAATGAGTGGTGCAATGAAATAAGAAGCGTAGTTAAGTTTGAAAAAATGAAGAATGGAAGAAGAAGCGTTTCATCTGCAGCGCTTCTAAACAATACAAACAATAATTTCGACCCTTTGATACTTACTGCACATCACAGTATTGATGGTATTGATGATTTTAGCACTGTTATATTTTATTTTAATTTTCAAAGTATTACTTGTAATCCTTCTACAAATGGAAATGACCGTATGCTTATTACCGGAGCAGATGTGCTTGATTTTGAAACTTCAACGGGCTCTGGTTGTCCTGATATTGCAATAATGAGAGCACATGAAGCTGTACCTTTACAGTTCAATGCTTTCTATAGCGGATGGAACAGAAGGGCATATAGCTCATTGCCTGATGACGACATTGCAGTGGGCATTCATCATCCTGCTGGAGATATAAAGAAGTTCTCGCAGGGAGTAAGAAATAATCCTTTGTTTTCATCGTGTATTAGGGTAAATTGGAATATTGGTTATACCGAGGGTGGCTCCTCTGGCTCTCCCTTGTTTGTGTCAACGAGAGAGGTAGTCGGTGTTGTATTAGATTTTTTACTTCAAGATATAATTAGTGATTAAAAAAAGTTTGCATTTAAAAAAAACAGCTTTGCGAAAAAAATATATGATTTACAGTTTGGGTTTAATATTAAATGCATAGATATAATGAATATTACCCTACATTTGCACTAGGCTTTTTTTCGCATACAGGTTGTTCACCCTTCCTCAGAAAATAGCTAGAGCGGTTCCGGGTGGTGCTGGAACTGCTCGTTTTTTTTAAATATTCTTAATTTTTAACACTTTTATTCAAAAAAAATATTTTATTGTTTAATGAAGAAAAATTAAAATATTGGTATTAATTTTGTAACACAATATTATAATAATAAATGTATAAAAATATGAAAAAAACATCATTAATCGTAGCAATAACTGTAAGTGTTTGCATAACCATTTTTGCAACAATGGCATTTACGAGCAAAAGCGCAGAAAAAAAAGTAAGTTTTAAACAAATAACTGCTATAGAATCTGTGGTTCCAGGCGGTTTAGGACGTTCTAGAATTATAACCACAGATTTGAGTGGAAGTAAACTAGAAGAAACTAAATTAGAAAATTTTTATAGTTTAGTAGGGATTAATTTTAGCAATATTATGCAAAATGACCTAACAATCACTTCAAAATTAGCAGAGTTAAGCAATCAAGGTTGGGAGCTAACCAATGTGTCTGTAGGTGTAGAATCAGGTGTAGAAAAAACTGGTCTTTTTATTACACGTTATTTGTTCAGAAAAACGGAATAGTTTAAGCCATATTGGGCAGTAAAAAAATTATTTGCCTTTTAACATTGAAACTATTTTCAAAAATTTCCTTTCCAAATTAAATATGTATTATTGTAAAAAAAAATTTAAGAGGAAATGAAAAAACAAGAGTTAATAACAAACATTTACAAAAAAAAATCTGTATTAACCATTGGATTAGATACCGATTTTGAGGCTATTCCTGCTCATTTACAAAAACTTGGATTAGAAAAAGGCATCATTGCCTTTAACAAGCAAATTATAGAAGCCACTGCAAGCCATTGTGTAGCCTACAAAATCAACACGGCTTTTTATGAGCAATATGGGCAAATAGGCTGGCAATTGATGGCAGAAACCTTGGCTTTTATTCCCAAAGATATTTTCACCATAGCAGATGCAAAAAGGGGCGACATAGGCAACACATCAAAAATGTATGCCAAAGCTTTTTTTGATACTTTAACTTTTGATGCAATCACGGTTGCGCCATACATGGGTTCTGATAGTATTTTGCCCTTTTTATCTTATTCAGAAAAATGGATTATTGTACTTGCACTAACATCCAATCAAGGCAGTAATGACTTGCAAAACCATTTATTGGCCAATGGTAAAAAAGTTTATGAGCACAGCATGGAGCAAACAGCTAAACTAGGCAGTGACAGCAATATTATGTTTGTTACAGGCGCCACTAAAGCGTCATCTTTACAGGAAATTAGAAATCAATTTCCTAATCATTTTTTCTTAGTGCCAGGGGTAGGTGCACAAGGTGGCAGTGCACAAGAGGTATGTAAAGCAGCTTTTATACCTAATCAGGCAGGATTGTTAATTAATTCGTCCCGGGGCATAATATATGCAAGCAATCTTCCAAATTTTGCAGAAAAAGCAAAAGATGCTGCCAAAAATATTAATAAAGAAACCTTGCATTTTTTCTAATGTTGCCAAAAGAAGATTTATTACAATTTATTTGGAGTGTACTAAAAACAAGTAGACTGGAATTAAAAACAACGGAGCAACTGCCCTTAGATATTATAAAAACGGGTTTTCATAATCACTATGATGGGCCTGATTTTAAAGAAGCAATTGTTGCAATAGGTGGACAAAAATGGGCAGGCAATATCGAAATTCATGTGCAAAGTGCAGATTGGTTAAAGCATAATCACCAAAAAGATGCTGCTTATCAAAATGTGGTTCTGCATGTAGTTTATGAACACAATCAAGATATTATATTAGTGGACAAAACTATTTTACCCGTTCTAGAACTAAAGCACTACATCTCTCAAAACCAATTAGAGGCATATAGGGTATTGATGTATAACCATTCAAACTTACCCTGTCAAGAAATGCTAAATAGGGTAAAGCCAATCACTTTACAAGGCATGTTAAACAGGGCCTCAATGGATAGGTTTGCAGAAAAATCAAAACAAATACTGGAACTCTTAATATCTAAGGAAGGCGACTGGAATACCGTATTTTATCATCAATTGGCAAAAAATTTTGGGTTTAAAACTAATGATGCCCCTTTTCTTGCCCTTGCAGAAAGTATTCCATTAAGCATATTGGCGAAGCATAAAGACGATTTAGATGCTATTTTATCACTGTGTTTTGGGCAAGCTGGATTTTTAATTGGTAAACCTAAAGATGCATTTCAACAAAAGTTACATGAGCAATATTTGATATTAAAAAAACTATATGGTCTTCAATTAAGCACAAATATTTCTTGGAAAATGATGAAAACAAGGCCTGCAAATTATCCCACTTTAAGAATTGCCCAGTTTGGACAGCTTATTTACAATTCTTCACATCTTTTTTCTAAAATCTTAACCCTAAAAGAAATTCCCCAACTTATACGCCTATTTGAAGTGTCAGCAACGGCATATTGGCAATCTCACAGTAATTTTGGCCAACTAAGAAGCAAAAAAATAGACGGCAAATTGGGCCTAAGCAGCAAATATCTTTTGTTAATTAATACTGTATGCCAGACGCTATTTGCATATTCAAATTATACCCAAGAAGAGGCATATAAAATGCAAGCAATAGATTTACTTTCTTCATTGCCACCAGAAAATAATAAAATAATAGCTACTTATAGCAAACATTATTTTACAATTAACAATGCGCTGGAAAGCCAAGGTGCTATTGGTTTGATGCAACTCTATTGCAGCAAAAAAAAATGCATGAATTGCACAATAGGTCAGCAATTGGTGTTAAATAATCCAAATCCAGTTAACCCATAAAATTTGCTGTAACTATACTTTTTTAATAAATCAAAAATTGGTTTAGCATATTTGAGGGCAAACAAATATCTTTGCCAAGCGTTTTAAAAACACAAATATACTTAACAATGAATTTTGAATTAACAGAAGAGCATTTAGCAGTGCAGGAAGCGGCAAGAAATTTTGCACAAACAGAGTTATTACCCGGTGTAATAGAAAGAGATAATGAACAAAAATTTCCAGAGGCACAAATAAGGGCATTGGGCGAATTAGGCTTTTTGGGAATGATGGTGAATCCAAAATATGGAGGCAGCGGCATGGATACCATTTCTTATGTGCTTGCTATGGAAGAACTATCAAAAGTAGATGCAAGCGCAAGTGTAGTTGTTTCTGTAAACAATTCATTGGTTTGTTGGGGAATAGAAACTTTTGGCTCAGAAGCTCAAAAATTAAAATATTTAGTTCCACTGGCAAAAGGAGAAATACATGGCGCTTTTTGTTTAAGCGAGCCAGAAGCTGGCAGCGATGCCACCTCGCAGCGAACAACAGCAGAGGATAAAGGAGATTATTATTTACTAAATGGTACAAAAAATTGGATTACTAATGGCAATTCGGGCAGTGTTTTTTTAGTAATTGCTCAAACTTACCCCGAAAAAGGACACAAAGGTATTAATGCATTCATTGTTACTAAAGATATGGAAGGGTTTGTGGTCGGAAAAAAAGAAGATAAAATGGGAATCAGGGGCTCAGATACCCACTCAATAATGTTTACAGACTTAAAAGTACCTAAAGAAAATAGAATTGGTGAAGATGGTTTTGGGTTTAAATTTGCTATGAAAACTTTGGGCGGTGGTAGAATTGGCATAGCAGCGCAAGCCTTAGGTATTGCAAGTGGAGCATACGAATTAGCTCTAAAATATGCTAAAGAACGCAAAGCTTTTGGCACAGAAATTAAAAATCACCAAGCCATTCAATTTAAATTAGCCGACATGGCTACAGAAATAGAAGCCGCAAGGCTACTTTGCTTAAAAGCAGCTTGGCTAAAAGATAATGGAGGTGATTATGCATTGGCAAGTAGTATTGCAAAATTATTTGCAAGTGAAGCTGCAATGCGCATAAGCACAGAAGCAGTTCAGATACATGGAGGATATGGATATGTAAAAGAATATCACGTTGAACGAATGATGAGGGATGCTAAAATTACTCAAATTTATGAAGGCACAAGCGAAGTGCAAAGGGTAGTAATATCAAGATCAATTCTAGGGTAGGTTATCTGATAATAAAACAGCGCATAATATCATAATTATTTATTTATATTCGTAGCATAAAACGGGGTATAATTTTAAGCTGTTTTCTATTGTGCTTTGTTGCAAATTCTGCAAGTGCTCACTTGTTGTTTTATAAATTTTGGCAACACTACATTAATGAATATGCTGAAAAACATGTGCCAGATGTTGCAACATTAAGCGAACAAGAAAAACAAATTTATTTTAAAGAAGATGTAAAAAAAACTGTTGCAATACTTTTGTATGAATTTTCTATTACTGAACAAAAATATGTCCAACACCGCTATTTTGATACAAGCCATGCATTGGCAAAAAACTTAATGCAATCATCTGGTTTTAAATTTGTTATAAAACAATATCAAAACAATAAAATATACCTAAACACCACTACAAATAAAAGGTCTATGGATAGTTTTAGGTACACCATGACTCCACGTTGCAAAAACGATATAAAATCTTTTCCAAAACAAAGTTTTACTGCATTTAAAGAACATGTTAGGTGGCTTTTTAACCCCAAATTGTCTCAAATATTTTTAGGCAGTTATGCAGTATGGATTGCGCCAGGTGAGCAAAATTGGGTAAATGTTACAATTGAAAATAAAACAAGCAGAAATTCTTTATTCATGCACATTCCGCCAAGTGTAGAAAAGCCCTCTCCCTTTGGCACAATCAAACAAACATTTAATCTTTCAATAAATTTAAATAATTACTAAAATAGATGTTAAAAAGTAGTTTGTTATTTTTCTCTTTTTTACTCGCCAATTTTAGTTTCGGTCAAATATTTATAGATAATTTTAAAGACAGTATTCGCTATTACCACACCCGCGAAAAAAAATCATTGCTGGTAGGTTTTGATAATAGAACCACTTTTTTAAAAGGAAAATTAGTCGGCATAAATGGATTAAAAATAGGCATAAGTCATAAAAAATTTGCTTATTTTCTTGGATTTTATGGTACAAGAAAAGATATATTAAAAGAAAGATTAGTATATTTAAACCCAAATCGACCCGACACCTTTAGGCAATTCATAGGCTTTGGATATATGAGCTTTGGGTTTAGTTATAATACATGGGTACACAAGCACTTTTTTCTTGAGTATTCGGGCCAAATAGGCTTAGGCAACGGAACAATTACAACTTATGAAAACAGTGTTTTTATTGGGAAAGCAGGTACTTTTATTGCCCCTTTAGAGCTTAGCGGCAAGGTTTACTACATGTTTACCCCTTGGCTAGGTGTTGGTGGGGGAATGGGGATGAGAAAGGCTTTGTTTAGCAATACCAATTTTGATGGAATATTCTATACTGCAGGCGTAAGATTCTTAATAGGTAAATTTTATAAAACAGTAATAAAAAAATAGCTCCTCACCATTTATTGAATAATTTGCACCTTAATTATTAGGCGCACCCAAATCTTTCCACTTTTTTATTTTTGCAATATCACAATCGCTCAGCTTTGGGGCACCAGGAGGCATAGGGCTAACTCCAGATTCGTGCCTAACTGCTTCGAATAACTTACCATTTAAAGCAGTAAATTTAGCTTTTTCATAGGTATCAAGAATAATTCCTGCAGATGGATTTTGCGTGTTATGACATCCATTGCATTTTATGTCTAAAAGTGGCTTTACTTCTGTGCTATATAAGCCTATTATGCTATCGCAATTATTAGGCGCTATGCTCGGATACAGCTCGTCTTCTGAATCATAATAGCATCCGCTTAACACGAATAAAAAAACCACATAAATAAGTGTTTTTCTAATCATTTTTCATTCCGTTTAAAATCCATTTTTCTATCACTTTTATTTCGCAGGAAGGCAATTTTCCATTGGGCGGCATAGCACTAAATCCAAACGCATGGTTTAAACTACCTAACAACTTGCCACTACTTGCTTGAGCCTCTATTTGGAAATAATTTGTAAGCATAATACCTCCCGAAGCATTGCTTGTAGCATGGCATCCCCCACATTGGGTAATTATTTTAGGCAATATATGGGCATTAAATTTATATTCATCCTCATTGCAGCTACTGCAGCTATTGGGTTTTGCACCTTGCAATATCCATTTTGCCACCTTGCTAATACTTAAAGAATCTAAGGGATCGCGCGGTATTGGAGGCATTCTTTTATTCAAATTACCCGTAGTAATTATGGTATATAAATAACTATTTGTGGTATCGCCAGGTGTAATATCACCAATATTAATTATATCTCTATAGCTAGATAAAGATACAGTGCTATGACAGCCTGAAAACGCACAATTATTAATTAATAAAGGAACAATATCATTATAAAAATAAATACTATCTGAGCTGCACTGCACAGATGCGAGTGTTTTTACGCCTTTGTTAACTAGCTGTGGCTCATGTTTGCAAGCATAAAATGCAATAACTATGATTAATAAAAAACTTTTATTTAACATTTTTCTTAACATTAAAAACCCGGCTTACATTAAAGCCAAACATAAAACCACCTTTGCTCCAGCTCTGTGTATTTTCTGTTATAAAACCTTTCTCTATCATTGCTTGGCTATTGGTAAAATGAAGTTGAAAGACGTGCCCACCCGTTTCTATATCAAAACCTATGCTTAATCCATTTTTATACCTTGGCTGCAAACTCTCTTTACCAGCATAAAAATATTCTGCATTAATACTTGTTCTTTTTGTGAGTTTATGCCTAAAACCAATTCCCAAAGCCAATACATCATTGTCTTCGTCCCTAGTTTGAACTAAATTTCTATGCACTAGTGTAGGACTAAATTGAAAACTAAAGTTCTCATTTACTTTTTTGGCTATAAGTAATTGATGAAAATAATTAAGCCGCGAACTAAAATAATTTTTTCGATTCGGGTCTGCCCATCTCAAAGTATTTATAGACATACCGCTTATCCACACCGCAGTTATGGGACTAAACCCTTTTATCCTTTGACTTAAAAACTTATATTTTATAAAACCATCATAACTTTTTTCGTAGGATGACCTACCAACTCCTAGCGTTAGATTAGAAAGAAGCCCGTATTCAAAACCAAATCTTGTACTTGCTTGGTCGAGCCCAAAAAGATTATAAAAGCCACCGTCTACAGGGGCAAAACGATGCGAAATTCTAAAATCAAGAACTCCCTTATCTGTCGTTTCTACACTATGTCCATTGATTAGGCGGGTGGTTTTGAATGTCGCTTCTACTAAGGGGGATTTATCATCACCATTATTTAACAAATCTAGCATAGTACTATCTTGCCCAAATAGCTGAGCTGAATAGACCATTAGTAGAAAGAAAAGATTACCTTTACTTTTTTGCAAATTTACTACAATCACTTTCTAATGTTATATTAATGTTTTCAGCTATTTTCTTTAGCATTAATTTGGGTCTATCTATTTTATAATCAGCTAACTTAACGTCAAAATTACAGTTTATCAAGGCATTGGCATTTTTAGAAATTTTAATTGTTCCTTTTATCACCAATGGCTTTGTTTGTCCATGCATAGTTAATTGTCCTGTGCAAGACACGTCATAAGTGGTATCTTTTCCGAAATTTATAGTGCCTATTTTATTAATAATTCCCGAAAATGTGGCATTGGGATACTTACCACTTTCCATATAGTTTTCATTAAAGTGTGTTTGCATTAATTTTTTTTCAAAAATAAATGATTTTATAGGTATGCTAACAACAATATTGCCGCTAGTTTGGCTAAATACCAAACCTGCTTGATTGCTTACAGCAGTAATGATTTCTTCATCTGCAGTTGATTTAAAAGTAATCTTGCCAGTTTTGGTTAGCCATTTATCACTGTTATCAGACTTTTTGTTTGAAAAAGCAAATAGAAACATTAAGGCAATACCTGAAAGAACAGCTAGTTTAAGGTTTTTTATACCAATCATATCATTAAATGATCAAACATTGTACCATGCTGATAGTTTTAGTTTCCATCAATGGCTCAATTGTAAAAGCAATAAATTTCCCTTTTATCTTTATGCTTTCACCAATTTTAGGAATTTTTTCTATAGGCAAGGATGTTATATCAAAATTGCAAATTACACTCTCCAATGCGTCATTGCCTTCCAATTCTATTAAAATATTATTGTCTGAAACTGTGGTATTAAATACTGTTCCTTCTAAAGTAATAGTTTGGTCGCCATACTTTTTATTGGCACCTGCTTCGTTGGCATTAAACTCGGTGAGCAAATCTTTAGACGTAAATACTGCAATACTTTTATCGGTCGTTGTTTTTTCCGTTTTTTGTTGATAAAAATAATACGCAAAACCTCCTGCTCCTAAAGCTGCGATAAATAAAAAGGTAAAAAATTTTTTCATAAAATATAAAATTGGTGTAAATAAAAAATGCTTAATACAAAATTAAGCACTTTTTTAAGATTAAAAAAATTAGAAACATAAAAAAATGCTTCTGTAAAAGGTTGAGTACAATTATTCTGGTCTTGGAGAGTCTTCTCTTCCTCTACCTACGCTAACAATAATGTTTCTCTCCATAAACTCTGTTTCATGAAGCGCTGAAATAGCTGCGTTTCCTTCTGCCTCAGAATCCATTTCCACAAAAGCAAATCCTTTTGCGCGATCTGTATATTTGTCTTTAATAACTTTAACTGATGCTACTTGTCCATGTTTTGAGAATAATTCGTGCAGGGCTTCTTCTGTGGCACGATAATTTAGATTGCCGATAAAAATGTTCATTTTATTTTGTAAAAAATTGGTTATAATAAGTGACAAAGGTAATTTATATTTTTATAATTTTATAATTTTTTTTATATTTTTTACTATTTGTTTATATTTTACCACTCTTTTGACTGATTGAAACACTCCTAAACACTTGTTATAGCAATGCATAATGTAAATTTGTAAAGCTCGAAAAAAAATAGATGAAAAAAATGTTTTTTTGATATTTTTTTGCTAAAAAAATAAACATTAATAGATTTTAACTTTATTTTCTTTTAACTTTGCGCAATACAATGAAATATTTTTACAAAATAAATCTTCTATTATTAGTTTGCATTAGCTTGCTTAATAATGATGCAAAAGCACAATGTTTGGTGTTAGATGTTCCAATAGAAAACAGATTTGCTGAAAGTAGCTTAATAGTGGATGGTGAAATAGTAAGTAGTGAGTGTTTTTGGTTTGAAAAAAATATTTATACTAAACATGTGATACAGCCCTATTCTGTTTATAAAGGTCAGTTGCCAAAAAAAGATATATCAATCATTACCTTAGGCGGTCAAATTGGTGAAGACATTTTGGTAGTTTCCCCTAGTCTAAGTTTATTCATTGGTCAGAGAGGATTTTTTTGCCTTGAAAATTGGAAAAAAAATAAGGAATATTATTTACCTGTTTTTAATACGATGGGTTTTATAAACTATGATCCTGTATCCTTTCAAGCAGCAGATGCATACAGCCAATATGGGGACATTAAAAATAGTTTTATACCAAGTATTAAGCGTCATTTAAATCAAGAATGCATAAAATTAAACACCCCATTTTATGATTTAGGCAATTTTGGATTTAGGGCCAATCCTACATTTACTTCTATAACACCAAGCATAATAAGTGCAGGCACAGATAGCACTATCACTATTGTAGGTGCCAATTTTGGTTTTGCACAAGGCAATGGAAAAGTAGCCTTTAAAAATGCAAACAATGGCGGAGCTACTTGGGAAGATGCAGAAATTTATACCTTATGGAAAAACGATACCATTACTGTAAAAGTGCCCAGGTTGGCCGGCACTGGCACTGTAAGAGTTACCAATAATGGAAATGAAAGTGGAACAAGTACTCAAGTATTAGTAATACCGTATGCGCATATTAATGCTACCATAAGTTCTACCCCTTATTTGACAAGACATGTGCAAGATAATGGCACAAATAATGATTTTATTTGGTCTATTTCGCAACGATTTTTTGACAGTACACCTGCCAAGGATGGTTTTATAAGAAGTTTAGAAAGTTGGCGTTGTAACACTTATATTCCATGGAATATTTCTATAATCAATACTGCAATAAATGAAATAGCAGACGACAATATCAATGTTGTTACGTGGGATTTTGTAGACACTTTGACTAGCAATACTTTGGGTGTTTGCTTTAGCAGATTTTTATCTTGCGCCAAAACGGGTGGAGGATTCAATGTTTATGTAAAAGAATTGGATATTATATTTAGTAACAAAAGGGCATGGCACTATGGATTAGCAAATGCAAGTGGCAATAAGTTTGATTTTGTGAGCGTAGCATCGCATGAGCTGGGGCACGGGCATCAACTAGGACATGTAAATAATCCTACGCGCATGATGCATTATTCTATCGGAATAAATGAAACTAAAAGAAACATTACCACAGATGATATTAACGGAGGCAAAGCTGTTTTGGTACGCAGCACGCAAACGGTTTGTGCCAAGCAGCCACTTATTTTATTAAATAATAATAATTGTGCTTTGCTAAACTCTGTCGTAGGTTTTGGCGCAAATAAGACAGCAGTATGTCTGCAAGAAGACATTATATTTTCTGATAGTACTAAAGGTGGACCACTTACTTGGCTTTGGAGTTTTGGTTTGGGCAGCACACCATTAACTGCTGTTGGTATTGGGCCGCATACAGTGCGATATACAACAGGAGGCAATAAAGATATAAGCCTAACGATAACAACTGTTACAGGGCCTCAGATAATTAATAAGCCCAATTATATTAAAGTAGCCAATGATGCCAAAATACAAGCAGGCGTTTCTTTTTCTAATTTTGGCAATAATATCTTTCGATTCTATGCAACAAATGGATCAAATTATACTAAAAAATGGTTTTATGGTAATGATTCAATAGAAAACGCAGATACCCTCTTTTTAACATTTCCATCACCTGGCAATTATACTGTGAAGTTAAAAGCCAGTAATGATTGCAATGATACAAACATTATTGTAAACCTTCAAGATTGGTTAAAGATATCCAATATATCTTCACTAGGGTTAAAGGTTTATCCAAATCCAGTAGAAGATATTTTTCATATAGAAAACCCCTATCAATTAACCATATCACATGTATTTATTACAGATATTGCTGGAAAGATTGTAATGGATTTTTCTGAATTTCAACAGAATTCTATCTCTATGGCATCTTTAGAAAAAGGGGTTTATTTTATTCACCTCAAACATCAGGGTCAAATTATTAGCACTAAAATAATCAAATTATAAACATGAAAAAAATATACCTTTTCTTATTTCTAGGCATTATTTCAATACCCATATTTGGCGATTTGCCAAGAGATACCATCAAAAATAAAAAAGGTGGCGGATATTATTTTACTGAAATATCAAACTTGCCATTTACCCCAGTGCAAGATCAGTGCAGAACAGCAACTTGTTGGAGCTATTCTTCTCTTTCTTTTTTTGAAACAGAATTAATAAGAATGGGTAAGCCCAAAATGAATCTTTCTGAAATGTTTATTGTTAGAGGGGCATATTTAGAAAAAGCGAAAAACTATATAAGAATGGATGGTCTTTTTAACTTTGGCCCCGGAGGTGCATTTCATGACATTCCTTTTGTTATAGCAAACTATGGTGTTATGCCAGAGCAATTTTACACTGGATTAAATGATGGTTCAGATAAACACAACCATAGTGAAATGCATGCTGTTTTAAAAGCAACTGTGGATGCAGTAAATACCAAACCACAAGGTGGTGTTGTAAGCCCAAATTGGATAAACTCAGTTGCTGGCACCTTAGATGCATATCTTGGCAAATCGCCTGGAGACTTTAATTTTGAAGGCAAATCATACAACCCTCTTAGTTTCAGAGATTATCTGGGGTTAAACATGAAAGATTATATTAGTTTAACCTCTTTTACTCATCATCCATTTTACAGCACCTTTGCGTTAGAAGTGCAAGACAATTGGGCTATGCAAACCAGTTATAATTTGCCCTTAGATGAATTTTGGCAAAGCATGACATTTGCGCTTCAAAATGGATTTTCTTTTGCATGGGCAAGTGATGTAAGCGAAAAAGGATTTTCTTTCAAAAATGGTATTGGCATTGTGCCCGCACACGATTCTATGCTAATACAAAAAGGAAAAGACGACAAATTTTTTAACAATGCTGGAGCAGATAGGGCAGGTTCTGCATTTGATTTTCCTCATGCAGAAAGAGAAATTACACAAGCATTGAGACAGCAGGGATTTGATGATAAAACAACTACGGACGATCATGGAATGCATGCAATAGGCCTAGCAAAAGATCAACAAGGAAAATCTTATGTAAAAATAAAAAATAGTTGGGGAACTGTTAATGATTTAGAGGGCTTTATGTATATATCTGAGTCATATATAAAATATAAAACAATGAATATATTGATTCACAAAGATGGAATACCTAAAGAAATCAAAAAGAAACTATTAATTTTTTAAAAATATGCTAAAAAATATTCTAACCGCAGCGATACTATTTTTATTATTTATAAGTTGCAAAAAAGAAGAGGCTATACCAGCACCGCCAATAGTGGCAGCAGACAGCACCGAAAAAATTGTGGAACTAAGCACAAAATATGGAAAAATGTATATTTGGTTATACAAAGCAACTCCTTTGCATCGCACTAATTTTATAAAACTAGCAGAAGAGGGATATTATGACAATACCACTTTTCATAGAATAATCAACGATTTTATGATACAAGGGGGTGATCCAAATTCTAAAGATACAGATAGCACCAATGATGGCAGCGGTGGACCAAATTATACAATTCCTGCAGAAATTAACAATATAATAAAGCATGAGCGAGGAGCATTGGCAGCAGCTAGAACCAATAATCCCGCAAAGGCCAGCAGTGGCAGTCAATTTTATATATGCCATAGCACAAGCGGTACTGCTGGGTTAAACAATAATTATACTGTTTTTGGAATGGTGATGCAAGGCTTAAATATTATAGATTCAATTATACAACAACCAAAAAATAGGGCTAACGATAGGCCTTTTATTAATCAAACAATGCAAGTAAAGGTATTAAAGAAAACATTGCAAGAAATAAAAACAACATACAATTATGAGCCAAAATTTTAGTGCATTATTTTATGTATCTCTATGAAAAAGGCCATTGTGCTCCTCTTATTCTTATTGCTAAATAAAACAATCTTTGCCATAAAACTAGATTCATTTATCAACCTTTCTGCATATATAGATGTATTTTACAGCTATGATTTTGGTAAACCCAGTTCAAATCAAAAACAACTTTTCTTATATAATTATAATCGCCACAATGAATTTTCAGTAAATTTAGCGTTCTTAAAATTAAATTATGAGCATCAAGGTATTAGGGGAAACATAGCCTTACAAGCAGGTACTTATGGTGTAGATAATTATGCAAATGAAAAAGCAGTTTGGCGTAATTTGCTTGAGGCAAACATAGGGGTGGCCTTAGATAAAAAGGCTAAATTATGGTTAGATGCTGGTATATTGCCAAGCTATTTAGGTTTAGAATCTGCAATTGCCTCAGAACAAATTAATGCGAGTAGATCTTTGGCAGCAGAAAACTCCCCCTATTTTCTTTCGGGCATATACTTAACCTTTCAACCTAATGAGCAATGGATGATGCGAGCTGTAGTTTGCAACGGTTGGCAAAGAATAAGCAGAATAGTAGGCAATAGTTTGCCATCTTTTGGTCTTCAGGGGCAATATTTTTTCAAAAAATTTAGTTTTAATTACGGAAATTATTTTGGTTCTGAAAACCCAGACAGCAGCCGAGCTATGCGTTTTTTTAACAATGCCTATATACAGTATAAAAACAGCAATTATCAATTTGCCCTTGGAATAGACTATGGGGTGCAACATGGGGTAAACAATAATCTAGAATGGATGACCTGCTATGCAATGGCAAATAAAAAATTAGGTGCTAAATTACAATTAGGCAGCCGATTTGAATATTATAATGACCCGAGCAATATTATTATCCAATATTCAAATTTATCTCCCATTTCATTGTATGGCTTATCACTTAATTTAGATTACAAAAAATCAGATAAAATGCTGTTTCGAATAGAGATAAGGGCTTTAAACAATAGCACAAATATTTTTAAGCAGGCAGATGGTACAGTTGGAAAACAAAATATTTCTTTGCTTACGACTGCTATCTTAAAACTAGATTAATCTAGCCAATTATAGCGGACATTTCCTTTAAAACCATTAAATCCTTTATAACCAGGACGGCCTCTTTCCCCTCTTGCTGACAAAAGAATATTTAATAAAGTCTGCTTGCTTCCGGGGTCAAAATTTAATCCTCCTTTGCCTCCTTTTCCACCAGTTCCGCCAACACCACCCTCATTATTAATAATTACAAAATCTATAAATGGGGCAAATAAACCAGGGAGTTTTATTAAAACTTCACCTCCATCGCCTCCAGAATGACCCATATAGCCCACTCCACCTGATGTAGATGTAGTATTATAAGTACCCGCTGCAATGCCTTCTTCTCCTCTAGATCCTTTTCCTCCATTACCCCCTTTGCTTTCTATGGTAATTTTTGATAACTCCATATTCATTACAATTTTGGTATCTAAAATTGCCCCCTTTATATTAACTAAAAAAATGCTTTTTGTTAAATGCTTGATTTCAATATAAACTTGTTTCCCGTTCTCTCCTTTTTGGCCTTTAGAACCTTCACTGCCATAATTGCCTTCCATTCCAATAAACTTAAGATAGGCATTTACCTGAAAATCGTATGTGATGACTATAAGCTTTTTAAAATCTTTTCCATAAATAAAAATCCTTAAATAGGCATCTGTAAGTGTATTCTGATAAGGCTTTGTTAATAGAAAACCTTTGTTATTGAGGCTTGCATTTTCTATCTCAATGTTTAAACTTAGCCTTCTAATTATTTCTAAGGCTTGCGTAGATTCAAAAAAAAATTCTGTCCAGTGTTAAAATGAATATTTAACATAAGCGGATTGGAAATATTATAGTTCCATCGCTGCGGAACAGCTTCTATATCTATAATTTTAGGAATTTTTAAGGTATCGGTATAGCTGTATTGAGATGCATCAGGATTACAGTAACTAATAATCACATTTCCACCATTTTGTTCTAAACTAGCTGAATCAACTTTTAGGGTGCCTTTTTTTTTGTCATAATATGCGCCTTTTACTTTTAAGTCAAATTTTACCATGCTAAGTTTATAGCCAAATAAGCTACCTGCAAGTTTGTACTTGCCACCAAATCGTTCATATTTAAAACCAATTTTTACTTCTTCTGAAAGCAGTAATTTAATTAAATCTTCTGTTTCTAAAACAATTTTTAATGGCTGAGAATGGCTTACTAAAAAAATGCAAGTAAGTATTATTAATGCAAAACCTTTTATTAAACTCTGCCAAATCATAGTCCTACAAATTTATCAAAAAAATGTAACAAATGATGAATTTTTTTATGCTGTAAAAAAAGCCTAATGCTATTTATAAAAAGACTCTTTACCTAAGGTTTTAGCCCGTATGGGTAAAATAATTCCTGCATTTATACTCATTATCAAATCTCTTTTTATAGATTGATCTGCCACTATTTGGTCATATTGAAAAGTCCGTAAGCTTTGCGTTCTTGCATTAATAAAATTTGTTTTAATATAATAACTTAATGTATTATTTGCTGTAATGTGATGGTATCCTATGCTTGCTATTAGTCCTAAACCGCCTGTAAGTCTATCATAGCCTTTATACATATTGTCATCTAATTGAGGCAGCGTTTTGCTAGGATATTGAAATTTTATATGGGTAGAAAGATATACAAAACCCCCTTGCAGCCATAAACCTGAATTTTTATTAGACCCCATTGCGAATATTTTACCCGCTTGACCTACCAGCATTGTGCCCCGCATTAATGTATTTATAACCGCATAATTTCCATTGGCATCTAATAATTCTCCTGAGCTACCCCGCATTGAATTTAGCATAGTATTATCGATTACCTTAGGTGCAAAAAGAGTATTGATAGTGAGGCCCGCAGTAATGTTTCGATATGTTTTATAGCCAAGTCCAATACCCAAACTGCTAAAATATCCAAATCTTTTTGCCAAATCTGCTCCAGTAACGGCAAATCCTCCATCCACATATACCTGCAGCATTTGCTTTGGTTCAATATCTTTTGCCAATCTATCTTCTCCACCAGCAATTTGCCCATAAAGGCTAAAGCTTGCAATAGATAACATGAAAGCAATGGCTATGCAATTTTTCTTATTTGTTTTTAATAACATTATTATACAAAAGTAACCAAGTTTTTTTGAATCTATTAAATAAAAAACATGTAATTTTTAATGCCAAGTTTTTCAGTAATGCCGTAAAAAAATATTTTCACTAACAACCCTATGTTGCTTTTAAAAAAAAATAACATAAATCTAGCAATTATTCGGAAAAAAGGCATCTTTAAAATAATTTAATTTTGCATCTCTTGCATTACCCTCTATGGTAATAATATCAAATCTTATCTCCTCATACATTGAAAATTGCTGCATAAAAGCCTCAGCTGCCTCTTGCATCATGGTTTCTTTTTTCTTAGTTATGGCCAAGTTTGGTTTGCCAAAATATGTTGTATTTCTGTATTTTACCTCTACAAAAGCTGCCCCTTTTTTGGTTTCAATAATAATATCAATTTCTGCTCTTTTATTTCGCCAATTGGTATGCAGTATTTTAATGCCTTGTGTTTGCAAATAAAAAATAGCCTGCTCTTCTGCCCATGCTCCAATCAATAAATGAGGGGCTTTCATAAAAGTTCATTTACTTGTATTCCTCCAAAATTGCCAGACGACATCAACAGTACAATGCCTTTTTTTGCAATCACTAATTTTAAAGCTATTGTTAAAGCATCTAAATCAGGTATTAGCTGCACCTTGCTTTTAAAACCTTTAAAAATAACTGCTTCTGAGAGCAGTGGTAATTTTTTATGCAAGAAAACATCATTATCTAAATATACGTAGGATTCATCAGCAGCTGCCATACAATCAACATACTGCGGTAAAAAGTTTTCCTGCAAACTACTAAAAGTATGTAATTCAAAAAACGCATACACTTTTTGATGAGGGTATTGCTCTTTTACAGCTTCTACTGTTGCTTTTAGCTTACTTGGTGAGTGAGCAAAATCGCGAATAATCGTTAGCCCATCTTTGTCAAACATTTTTTCGAGTCTTTTGGCTGTTCCATCAAAGGTTTGCATAGCGCTAATAAAAGCTGTAGTTGATATCTTATATTGTGCACACAATTGCATGGCACCACTCATATTGCTAACATTATGCTTGCCAAACCACGGCATTTTGTATTGCTGATTATCAAAAAAAATATCGATGCCATTTTTAGAATTACTATAAGCTAAAGTGTGATAAGGAATCAAATTCAAAAAATTATTATTATTATAATTATCGATAAGCGCTTGCAGGGTTTTATCCTCTGCATTGTAAATCAATGAGGCCTGTATAGGCATACTTTTCAAAAAAAGCTCAAATTGTTGAACATAGCCTTCAAAAGTAGGAAAGACATTGATATGGTCCCACGCAATACCCGTAATCATGGCCAATTGCGGGATATAATGCAAAAATTTAGGCTTCATGTCTAGCGGAGAACTTAGGTATTCATCGCCCTCTATAATACTAATGGGGGCATTACTAAATTGTACCATTCGCTCATAGCCTTTCACTTGTGAGCCTACAAGATAATCATAATCCATATTTAGTATTTTAAAAACATGCATTATCATGGCAGTAGTAGTGGTTTTTCCATGACTTCCCGCCACCACCATTCTTATTTTATCTTTTGTTTGCTGATAAGCAAATCCTGGAAAACTTTCTATTTTTAAACCTAAGTGCTGTGCTTTTAATAACTCAGGATTATCTTTTCTGGCATGCATGCCCAAAATAACAAAATCTAAATCTGTGGAAATATTATTCTCATCCCATCCCATTTTTATTGGAAGTAAACCAGCTTTTTTTAACCTGTTTTTTGCTGGGTCAAATATTTCGTCATCACTTCCAGATACTTTGTGCCCTTGATCTTTTAGTGCCAATGCCATATTGTGCATTACTGCCCCACCTATGGCAATAAGATGTATTTTCATCTAATTAATATTGAGGTCTTTCTAAAATTACTTGTAAAATAATGCCTTTTCTAACGTCTTTTATGCTGTAGGTTGTCAAGGCATTAGACATATACTCATTATCGCCATGATTAATATTACTCAAATTGGTTTCTAAGTTATCATATCTCTCATCGCTTAGCAAATATTCCTTATGTTTCATTAATGAATGTGTACGTTCGTTTTTTGCTCTATGTGATATTTTTGGTTGCGCCAATTTTTTATACACCTTTTGGACTCTTTTTTCTTTAAAACGACCCTCATTGGGCACCATTCTGCCTTCATATTTACTATATGGCATGACCACTTTTTCTTGCTGTTTTGGTGTTTCTACTTTTTTGACAAGAGGTTTGGGTGCCGAATATGTTTGGGGTGCTGGTTTATCCTCAAACTGCCCTTGTAATTCTTTTAAAATATCTTCTATGGTTTTTCCTGGTCTGCTGTCTTTTCCCTTTTCATCAATTTTAGGCGCATTCTTGCCTTTTTTATCCTTTCTAAAAAATAATTGATAAAGATAAATAATCAAACCGATAATAAGCCAAATAGGAAAACCCTCTGCACTAAATATTTCTGAAGTAAATAATATATGTATGGCCATAATAATTTATTAGATAAAGTACAAAGATAAACATATCGCTATTAAATACAAATATATATTGAACCAATGTTGGGTAATGGTTACTTTTTAATAATAATTTGAAAAATTAAATACAGTTTAAATTTGCGTTAGGATTATTTGCCAAAAAGTGTAAACTTTTTTTTAGGATAAGATAATTATTTATTAATCTCTATGTCTATCCGTTCAGAAAAAACAATAAAAAAGCTTTCGGGTTTAACATAAAATTTATACCCAAAAAAAGATTTCGGAGAAATGATAACAGGAGAAACCACAATTGCATTTGCTTCCTATAGGTTGGGAAAGCCTAATTTTAAGAATGGGTTTATAATTTAAATCTGTTCGCCAATAAAGTCGTAATAGCAATAGATTTTACAAATAAGATATTTTTTGCTTGTAAAGCCCTAAAGGAAAAAACAGGTAACACTTTATTATTTTTAGCATAAATACCGAGACAATTTTGCCGATAAACAATTTTATGTTTTTCTATCACAAAGGCCTTTTTAATAGTTTATTGTGACTGCTACTATCACCATTTTTTTTAATCCCTAAATGGTATCATTTCATTTTAATGACCAAATTCCGCAATAGGATTCGTTGTGAAAATAAAAAGCACTAAAAGTCAATGATATCGCTTTGATATATAATGCTTGAATATGGATTATCATTAAAACAAGCATAACTTGAATTCCAAGGATAAGTTACCGGATCTTTATTCCACATTCTCCCCAATCTCGCATCAAATTGCCAGTACTCTGCGGTGGTACTGTTTCCTTCTCCATAAATTTGTTCGTCCTTCTCTTGGGTGTTAAACCCATATTTATAAGACCCACTGCTATATGCGCGGCCTTTCATCTCGCTGCCAAATGGATAATAATCTGTCAGGCTAACAATGTCTGGTTCAAAATAGCTGATGCCTGCCATGCCACTGCTGCTTACAAATTGGTTGAGTTTGCGGTCAGTAATGGTTGCTAAAACATTGCCGAGGTGGTTACTCAGTTGTTTATTGTTGTATATTTTTAAAGGTATAAGCGAGCTTGGTTCGCGTAAGGCTTCACACCGCCTACTCGGTTCATATTGCTTATGGCCTCTTGTTTGCATACATTCTAAGTTGTTTTGCAAATATAAGGTATTGTTGTAACTATTTTAAAGGTTGAAACTTTTGTTTTGATGGTTTTTTTCATGGCTTTTATTATATAATTTTTTAAGTGTTTCTTCATTAATTTTCTTTCTTACTTTTTTTCATTGCCAAAAAAGTAAGCAACATAAAGAACTATCATAAAACAGAGATTCGGAATAATGAAATATGGCCAATAAGTTTCGTACCTTTGCAAGCTGGCATTTATTAAAAAATTAAGTATGAAAATTCATAAATTATTAATTGTTATTGGGATATTGTTTTCTTTTGGATGGGTGGTTAAAAATCCAAACATAGAGAAAGATTCTGTGATTAAGAATAATCCCGTGGAATGTGATTCTGCGGCAACTATTGCCCAACAGATTTGGGATGAATCCTCTTTTAAAGCGCAAATATCATTGGAAATTTTTAGTTTAGCAATGACGGGTTATTATAAATATGACATTTTTAATGAAGGTAAAATCTCTATTGTGGATTATTCAAAGCCCTCTTCTGAGAAACGATTTTATGTTATTGATATTGCCAAGAAAAAACTCCTTTTCCATACCCTAATTGCACATGGTAAAAATACTGGAGAAAATAATGCCCTTCATTTTTCTAATGAATCAGAGTCCCTTAAAAGTAGTTTGGGCTTTTTTAAAACAGCAGAAACATACGCTGGAAAACATGGCTATTCTCTAAGAATAGATGGTTTAGAAAAAGGGCTAAACGATAATGCAAGAAATAGAGCAATTGTAATTCATGGTGCAAAATATGTGAGTGAAGAGTTTATTAAAAATCAGGGAAGACTTGGAAGAAGTTGGGGATGTCCGGCTTTGCCAACCTCTGACACAAAGGATATAATTGATGCTATTCCAAATGGAACATGTTTATTTATTTATGGATATAATAAATCTGATTTAAAAGAATAAGCATTTATCCATTAGAAAAAAGGATACCAGCATTAAACCAAATAAAAAGAGGGTATCTCTACAGCTTTTAAGTTGCCAAAGATTTTACTGGAAACCTTTATTACAGATCAAAGGTAATTTAATGCAAGCATATTGGTAACAAGTTAATAACTAAACGCAGAAAAAAGTTTCTATTCTATTAAATATTGCAGATAAAATACGAAATCATGGTTTTGAGGGATTAAAAATACCTTATTTAAAGTAGTTGCACATTTATGCACTTTAATAGATTTGTCCCATACAAAATTTAATGAAAAAATTAACAAAACTATTATGCATTGCAATATTTGTCACCCTATTTACAGTTGGATGTGAGAAAGACAGCGCTCCAAGAAACTCAACTTCAATTATCCCCGCTACTACTAATGGCAGAGAGAATGTAACTTTAGGAACAGAGTATTTAAATGAAAGAAAAATTACGGTTTCCGTTTGGGATCATGGACAAATTGATGGTGATATTATAACTATATATGTAAATGGCACAAAGCATGTAACAAACAGAAAACTTGCAGGCCCTGGCGGCAAAATTACATTTACTACCACATTAAAATATAAAGGGTATAATTATATATTATTATATGCACATAATGTAGGGAATATCCCTCCAAATACTGCTGCCATAAGCATCACTTCTGGCGGTGTTTCTAAAGAGTTTACATTAAATGCAAATTTGGATGAAAATGGTGCAGTAAACTTAGTTGTAGAATAAGTCCAAAATATACATTTGTCATAATTTATTAACAAATACCCATAATCGGCATAAATATTTTTAACTATTCAATGGCATTCTAGAATACTGTTTTTAAATTACATAATGTAATAAAAATGTTAAAACGCTAAATTGAAGCGATGCTTTAAAAAGAAACGGATGTGGCAGCAGATTCGTTTCTTTCTATTAAGACAAAAAAAGGTTGAATTACTTTTGTACACAAAAAACCTATTTAAAACCCAATTTATCCCTGATTGCGCATTAGGGTTAGCAATGTCAGCTAAAAATACAATAGAGAAAAGTGGTTTTATAAACGGTTGTAAGCGCGATAAAAAAA
>JBDNFC010000061.1:0-1133 GCA_041690035.1 Bacteroidia bacterium
AGGCCGGCTTATCACCCAAAAGATTTGCTTAAATTGTTTATTTATGGTTACTTAAATTCTGTTAGAAGCAGCAGAAAATTAGAAAAAGAGTGCTTTCGCAACATAGAAGTAATGTGGTTGATGAAACAATTAACGCCAGACCATAGCACCATTTCAAACTTTAGAAGAGACAACGAAAAAGCCATTCGCAAAGTATTTAGAGCTACCGTAAAACTGGCACAACATTTTAATTTGATTGGTGGCACTTTGGTGGCTGGCGACAGTACCAAACTGAGGGCGCAAAACAGCAAGAAAAACAATTTTAACCCTAAGAAAATCGAACGCCATTTAGTTTACATAGACACCAAACTAGACCAATATAATCAAGATTTGGCAGCCGCAGATGGCGATGTGGTTAAAGAAATAGCAACCAAACAAAAGATTGCAACCCAACTACAAAGAAAAGCATTTTACAATGATTTGTCCGCCCAATTAGAACAAACAGGCGACACCCAAGTATCTACCTCCGACCCAGAGGCCAGGCAACTGGTAACAAGAAACAACATTACCGAAGTGGCCTATAATGTGCAAACGGTGGTAGATGCCAAACACTGCATTCCTATAGATTATAAAGTAACCAACGAGAACGATAGCAAAGCCATGGGCGGCATGCTGCGCAGAACCAAAACTATATTGGGAACAACCGATTTTACGGCCATTTATGACAAAGGCTACCACACTGGCAGCGAGATAAAAACAGGAATAGAAATGGGCATTGATGTGCTGGTTGCAATCCCCGAAGCAGCTAGCCATGCGCCCGATTTGGCTTATGATGTGGAACACTTTAAATTTGATGCAGAAAAGGATGGGTATATTTGTCCAGAGGGCAATGTTTTAAGGAGCAATGGGCGCTGGTATAAAAAAGACAGGGGCAAATCTTATGCGATGATAAAGCATTATAAAACCAAAAAATGCCTTACCTGCCCAGCCTTTGCAAAATGCACCAAAAACAAAAAAGGGCGAGTAATAGAACGAAGTGAACACGCCCCATACATAGAAAAAAACAAACAAAACATAGAAAACAATTACCAAACCTACAAGCGAAGGCAAGCCATTGTGGAGCATCCATATGGAATTATAAAACGGCAGTGGGG
>JBDNFC010000062.1:0-1324 GCA_041690035.1 Bacteroidia bacterium
AAAGCAGTGCCTTCTTCTATATTTTTTGTTTATCCAACTCTTTTTAAGTGCCCAAAAAGAGGGTAATATTTGGTATTTTGGTTTTAATGCTGGCATTGATTTTAATAGTGGATCACCTGTTGCAATTACAAATGGTTCGCTTAGTACATGGGAAGGCAGCGCATCTATTTGTGACAATACAGGAGCTTTGCTTTTTTATACTGATGGCGTTACAGTTTATAATAAAAAACATGAAATTATGCAAAATGGCACTGGTTTAATGGGAAATTTTTCTACTACCCAGTCTGCATTAATTGTTAAAAAACCTGATAGTAAATCAAATTACTATATTTTTACCCTTGCCTCTTCAGAAAACCTCTCTAATGGATTTCGATATTCAGAAGTAGATATGACTTTAAACGGTGGGTTGGGAGCCATTACAGTCAATAAAAACATTCTAGTTGTGACACCTGCATGTGAAAAAATTGCTGCTATTAAACATCAAAATAATAATGATTTTTGGATAGTAATTCACTTATTTGGTTCTGATACATTTAATAGTTTCCTACTAAACTCATCGGGTCTAAATATCGCACCAATAGTTAGCAAGATTGGGGTAATAATTTTACCACATCAAAATACACTAAATTCTAGTGCAAATGGTTATCTTAAATGTTCGAGTAATGGAAAAAAAATAGCAAGTGCCAACATGGTTTTATCAAATGTGGAAGTTTTTGATTTTGATAATGCCAACGGCATATTAAGCAATGCAATAACAATTAGTGGAATAAAAGGATATGGTGTTGAATTTTCCCCCAATAGCAGGCTACTATATGTGTCTAATTTTAGTAATTTGGTTCAATTCAACTTGCTAGCAGGATCGACAGAATCAATTATTAATTCAAAGACTACAGTCGGCAGTGTTGGAGTGGGAGCTTTACAATTAGCCCCTGATGGAAAAATTTACAAGGCAAATTACGGAAAGAACGCTCTTGATGTAATTAATACCCCAAACTCCCTTGGTACAGCTTGCAATTATTTAGAGAACGGCTTTGATTTGGGTGGAAGGCGGGCTCAAATGGGTTTGCCAACTTTTTATAACAGCATTTATGAAGATTTTATCTCTATTAAAGCAATCAATTTTTGTTTTGGAGATTCTACCATATTTTCTTATTATTCAAGCTACCATTTAGATTCTGTTTTATGGAATTTTGATGATCCTATTAGTGGAAATAATAATTATTCTAGAGATTCTGTGCCAACTCATGTTTTTTCATTACCTGGAATTTACAATGTTAGGTTAATCGTTTATTCAGGTAATTTATCAGATACTTTATTTAAATTA
>JBDNFC010000063.1:0-2890 GCA_041690035.1 Bacteroidia bacterium
ATGTTTGGCTGGAGCAACAGATGCAGAATTGTCAGACGGTTTAGGAAATATATCATTTTCAATAAAATCGGCTAGATTGCTTGGCGATTCCTTGCGGGTATATGCAGATAGTTTGGCGCTAATGAGGTTATTAAATATTGTAAATGCTCAAATCGAATACAAAACAAAAAAAATAGACATTAGAAACTATTTTGAGTATGCATTAAATAATAATGTGTATGACGAAATAAATATGAATTCTTTTAATTTTGTTAATGCCAGTTTTGACGATTTATTTGGTCGATTTCCTACCAAAACAGAATTTTTTCAAGCATACGAAATTATAGAATATAACAGGTCTGGATTTCTTTTTGGTGGAGCAGCAGTAAATAAAAATGAGTATTGCAAATTATTAACAAATAGTATTGCTTTTAGCGAAGGGGTGTTAAAGTGGCAATTTGTATCTTTGTTTGCGAGAGAGGCTACCTCTTTAGATATGATCAAGTATATTAGCCAGTTTCATGCCACAAAAGATGTGCAATGGTTACAAAAACAAATTTTAAAAACGAATGAATATGCCAATTTTAAATAAAAGCAAAACCATTGTTTTTTTGTGCGCAATATTGATTGGCTGCACAAAAGAAAAATCTACACAATATAAAATTGTAGATCAAACAGCCAACGACATCAATATAAATAAATCTAAACCAAAAACGGAGGGTAAATATATATCTATACTTTATGCTAATTTGTTTCAAAATGCTCTGCCCATAAATAAGTTAGTAGCTACAATAAATGTAATACAAAGTGTGGGAGATAGGGCTATTGTGTATGAAGTTATTTTGAGTAATTACATGAATACCTCTGGCACAAAAATGCCAACAAATGTTGAAATGAGAGCCGATTTAGATAAATTTATTATAGAAACCTATTTGAGGTTTTATCTTCGTTATCCATCAGAATTAGAGAAAAGTTATTTTAGAAATTACATCAGTTCAGACCCAAATATTAAGCCCGAATTAGTTTATATTTCCTTTGCAGCCTCAGACGAATATTTATTTTATTAAAAAATGAAGAGAAAAGAATTTTTAAAAAAAGCAGGCGCAGCCACAGCAGGAGCAGTAGCTCTGCCATATATATTGCCATCTGGTAGGTTGTTTGCCACTACACCAGATCCACGAAGTGAATATGTGGTTTACGTACTTTTTGCAGGAGGTGTGCGGCAGCAAGAAAGTGTACTACAAGGATATTTGAATACCAGTCAAAATTTAGATACCAGTTATGCAGGCAATATTATGCCAAACTTATTGGTGGGAGATGCGCCAACAAGAAAAATTGCATACGGCACAACAAGCAACGGGGGAACAGTAGGCGACACCCCAATTCCTAAAATATTGTCTACCCCACTTCAAAATCAAGGAGTATTGTTTAAAGAAGTATCGGCTGTAAATCCTGGCCATTATGGAGGTTTAAATTCCTTGCTCACAGGCAATCCTAGCGCAGGGCAAGGACTGAAAGCAAGGCCAATCTATCCAACTATTTTTGAATATGCAAGAAAACATCTTGGATTAAAAGCAACTGAAACTTGGTTTATTGGCAATACCATTAACAACAGTTTTAATTTGCTAAATGGCAGTACCCATCCAGACTATGGATTGGCTTATGGTGCAAACTTTTTTGCTCCCACAGTTACATTTGGTGGTCAAGGCAGAGATGTATTGGCCAATGCGAAAATTTATCATCCTCAAGATGAGCTTGCACCCATGTATAAAATGAAAAATTTTTTAGACAATGTTTTTCGATTAAAACAAGGTGATATCCCAAGCATAAAAAATACAGATGAAGATAAAAACAGGATTAAGGATTTTATAAGAAATACATTTATTAAACAAAGTGCAGGGCAAATAGCCCGTGCTCCAGTTTCAGACAACGGTGATACAGCCACACTTGGCTATGCAGCAGAGGTGCTGAAGGAATTTAAACCTAAAATATTGGTGGTTAATCTTTCTTCCGTAGATTCATGCCATGGCAATTTTAGTTCATATTTAAGGTCATTGCACCGAGCAGATCACGGGGTGGGCTGGCTATGGAATTATATTCAAACTCAAATTCCTGAAATGGCTGGAAAAACAACCATTTTATTGACCCCTGAGTGTGGGCGAAATCTTGACCCAAATCCTATAGCTGATGAAAATGATTGGTTTGGCTACGATCACAGTGATCAAAATACAAATAGGGTTTTTACCTTAATGGCAGGTGCCGCATTGGGTGCCACAAGAGGCACATTTGCAGCAAATTATATTCCAGGTGCACCTGCTGCATATTCTACAGATAATTTATTGACACTTGCAGATATTATGGGCTTTAAAAGCAATATACCTCCAGGTTTTGTGGACAGTAGGTCCAGGTCTTTATTTGATAGAATGTAATGATAAAAGTTAGAAACATAGCTGTTTTGTTACTTTTTAGCTGCTACATAGCTGTTTTGATAGTGGGCTGCAAAAAAGATCCTTCATCCGATAATCAATACAAAGATTGGAAAGGAAAAGAAAAGCCTGCTCCTTTGCCTGACCCTGCTATAGATATAAATAGTATTCAAGGCTTACACTATTATATTTTTAAACCCACATGCAGCAACAGTGGCTGTCATGATGGCACTTTTGAGCCTGATTTCAGAACCACAGAAAGCAGTTATACAAGTTTAGTAAATGTGCCAGTAATAAAATCAGATGCCAGCACTCCTGGACAATTTCTTTTAAGGGTAGTGCCGGGAAATGCTGATAGCAGTATGCTAATTAGGAGATGTAGGGTAGATTTGGGCGGAAATTCTGGTATAATGCCTTTGTCTATTGATCCAAGCAATAATTGGCCAAGTAAAAAAGATGAGTATATTAGTAGAATAGAAAAGTGG
>JBDNFC010000064.1:0-35802 GCA_041690035.1 Bacteroidia bacterium
AGGCTGAGTGACTGAATTGGTATAAGGCACAGAATAAGAATGATGATCCACCCATGCACTGCCATTCCAAATTTGAACAGTGGCAGCAGATATATACCTTGTTTGTCTGAATCCCAAAAACATTCTGATTGAGTTTACATCAACAAAAGAACTAAAAGTGAGCGTTATCCAATCTGTGGTATTAGTGCCTGAAGCGAAAAACCAAAATTCTTGAAATTCACATTGCGAAATAATACCGTTGTTAATCTTGTCAGGTGTAAAAAAAGCACTTGGGCTTGAGCATGTTGCTGTTGCGCTTGGTGAAAGTGCAAGGTTTACTTGCGCATTTAGCTTAAAACCTGTTATACAGGTAATTAATAGCAACATCAATGATTTGAAAAGTAGATTTTTATTCATATTTTTATTTATTTAGATACCAAAGGTAAGCAAATTTATGAATCGACCAAATTTTTTTGTTATTTTTTTTCAATATTTTTAAGGACAAATGGCCTGCTTTGTATCTTAGCGTCTATCGCTTTATCAATACTTTTATTAAGCTCATGGCCTATTAAAATACAATTAGAATTAAAATATAATACTATTAAAAGTGCAATTATTGCGCCAATAGACCCATAAATTTTATTATATGATAAAATATTATTCAAATAATATTGCATGATAAATGTAGTAATAATTATTAAAAAAGTAGCCACAATAGAACCAGGAGAAATAAATCTAAATGTCTGACTATTCCTTGTTCCAAAAAAATAAATACTAGAAATTGATAAAAACAGCATAGACATCAAAATAAGTATTTGGAGTAATAAAAAAGATATATTGATCAATAAATTTGGTACATATTTTTGTTTTAAGAGTAAAGATTCCGTTAAATCTAGATAAACCAAAAGAGTTGCTGTGCTAATGAGCAATACTATTAAACCTAATGTTAAGGCTATTGCAAGACCTCTCTTTTGAAAAACATTCTTTTTTTTAATTGCAGAAGCACCTCTATTTAAAGCATTAATTAAGGTTAGCATGCCATTGCTGCTAAAATAAATGGCAGCAAACAAGCCAATAGAAAGCAAACCCCCTCTTTGATTCTTCAAAATATCTTTAACAGTGGTGTTAATTGCCTTAAAGGTTGTTTTTGGCAACACCAATTCTAAACTAGTTATGACTTCGTTTTTTAAATCATCTACTGGCACATAAGCAATCAAAGTGAGCAAAAACAATAGTAAAGGAAAAATTGATAGAAAAAAGCTATAGGCTAGCGAAGAAGCCCTAAGATGTATATCCTCTGAACGCATGGCATTGATAAAAAATTCCCCAACAGATTTTAACGAATTACCTTTAAAACCTAACGGTTTACTTTTATCCAAAAAATTTAAAACTTTTAAATATAATGGATGATTTAAAAAGTATGATGAAAATAAAATTCTTAATCTTTTAATCAAAATCTTATTGTAAAATGCTCCTTGCTTAACTCTTCTCTAAAAAACACAATACCCATAAAATAAAGATCAATGCTTACTTTGGTTTTTTCGTGATCAATAATATGGTGCCATGCAGCTTGCATTCCAGCAGACCAATTAATATCATCCACAACAATAATGGTTTGAGTATTAATGTGTGGTATTAATTGCTCAAAATAATCAATTGTGGCACTTTTTCTGTGATTACCATCTAAAAAAACAAAATCTAATTGTGTTAGTTTTGTCAATAATTTTGGCAGCACATCATCAAAATTTCCCTCAACAATTTGGACATTCGTATTTAACCCTAATTTAGCTATATTGTGTCTTGCTATTTCTGCCAATTTTGCACTGCCCTCAATACTAAAAAGGTATTGATTTTCGGTCAAGGATAATGCTTGATACATTGCGCTGATGCCAACATTAGTGCCTAACTCCAGTAATACTTTTGGCTGATAATATGCTATTATTCTGTACAATAACCTAGCATATTTTGCTTGCTTGCTTGCAGATTTTACAATTTCTGATAGTTTTTTGCTGTAATGTGTTTGATCCACAGCACCAAAATCATCCAATGCTATCAAGGCTTTAGAATTTAACATTTTTGACCTCATTTGTTCGATAAGTTCAAAACGATGGTCTTGTATACTTGAGTTTAAAACCTTTGTTGCGAAATCGTAAATAAATGGACTATGAATGCTGTGCTTTGTTCCAGCACTAAATAGATAATCCAAATACCCAAAAACAAGGTTTAGATTAATTGGCATTTGCTTTCGATTCCATCCGAATTATCTTTAACTCTTCTTTTAATTTTGTAATGAGTTGTGCGGTTTGCTTTATTTTTTCTTCAAAAGGTTTAAGTATTTTTTCGCTGCCTTTAGAATTACTAAAAAACATAATATTGTTCTCAATTGTTTTAACCTCTTCTTCTAAAAACTTAATTTTTCCTGAGATTTTACGTTCTTCGTCTTTAAGTTTGTTCATGCCATTAGGCACATTTTTCAGCGATTCATAATGCTCTTTAACCCTATCATAGCTTGCCTCGTTCCTGCTTTTCTTAAATTTTATATATACCTCATCAGTAGCACTTTGATATCCTTTAAAAATTTCGTCTTTATTTTTAAATGGCACATGCCCAATAGAGAGCCATTGCTGATGAATCGTTTTTAATTTTTCGAAAACAATTTTTGCATCTTCTTCTTCTAATAAGTCTTTTACCTGCAAAATCATGGCTTTTTTATTATTGTAATTTTCAGATTCGGACTCTTTTTGCCCCTTAAATACCTCTTCTTTTGCTTTATAAAAATGGTCAAAAGCAGCCCTAAATCTTTTCCATATACTATCTGAAACTTTCTCTGAAACTGGCCCACTATTTTTCCACTCTTCTTGCAAGCCTTGCAATATTTTGGACGTTTGATGCCAATCTTGACTGTGTTGCAATGCTTCGGCCTTTACGCATAGAGATTCCTTGATACTCAAATTGCCTTTTTTGACTTCATTTAGTTGTTCAAAAAATAATGATTTGTTGGTGTAAAAAGCGTCCATCGCATCTCTAAATCTTTTCCAAATACTATCGTTAAAGGCTTTTGGTGCAAGCCCTACTTTTTTCCATTCTTCAAATATTGCTTTTGTTTCATCTGTTTTTTTATTCCATTCACTTATCTTTTCATAAGGAATTTCTGCTAATTGTTCCATTTTTTCGCATAAAATTACTTTTAGCTTTAAATGTTGATTGCGTTCTTCTTTTAAGTTATTAAGCAAATCTTTTTTCTCATTCAGCACTAAATCAGATGCCTCTTTAAATCTGCGCCAAATATCATCAGTAGCCTCATTTGGCACAGGGCCAGCATTTTTATACTCTTCGTGATATTTATTGAGCAATATGAGCGCCTTTTTAACATTAGACTCTCTCCTTAAGTCATCTACCTTTAGGCATAAATCAATCTTAGTTTCTAAATTTTTTTGTCGGTCGAGCTCTTTTAGTTCAAAATTTATATTTAAGTTATCGTAAAATTTATCCAAATAAAATCTGTAGGTTTCCCAAAGATCCGGCATAAATTCTTTAGGCACTTGCCGCACTTGTTTCCATTCGCGTTGTAAATCTCTAAGTTGTTCTATACTTTTTTCGGTTTCTTCAGACTCTACTAATTGCTTAATCTTTTCTAAAATTTCTTTTTTATGATCTAGATTTTTCTCTTTTTCTGCTAATGCATTTTGCTTTTCGAGCAATCTTCGTTCTTGAAATTTTTGAAAATTTTGATAAAACTTGTTTTTGTCTTCATCTACAGCTGCTTTAAAATCTCTTGCTTCTCCCCCTTCTTTAACAAATTCTAGCAATTGGGTTTCGCGTTCTTTTCTCAAAATTTCATCTAAATAATTACGCATAGTTTGAAACATTGCATGTGCTTCATTGACATTTGGAAAATGAACATAATCCTCAGATTTACTAACCAATGCCGATTTTGTTAATGCAGAAATATTCTCTTGATTAGTTGTATCAATGGTATCATCATCTTCATCTTGTTCGCTATCATCTTCTTGACGATTAGTTATATTTTGATTACTGGGTTCTCCTGAAGCCAAAATTTTTGAAATTTCGGGTACAGGTTGATTTTGGTTTGGAGTAGTTACTTGCATTTAAAAAAAAGAAGTACAAAAGTATGTATTTAAGATAGAAAATTCAAAATTATTGAAAATTTTATTATTTTTAAACTCAACTAAGCTTTTATGAGGTTATTGAGTCAAGGTAAAATAAAAAAAGCCCCTAGTAATTAGGCGGCTTTTAAGATGTGGGAGTTGAGGGATTCGAACCCCCGACCCTCTCGGTGTAAACGAGATGCTCTGAACCAACTGAGCTAAACTCCCATTAAAAAATGAGGTGCAAATGTAATACTAGAAATCAATTTTCAAAACAATTTCTTTACTTTTTTTTATTCTTGGTTACTTTTTACTCATTAATATTTTTAAAACGGCATCACCTATTGCAGTTTCTGACTTCATAAGTAACAAATTTCCTCCTCCATTATTGCTTATATTGTCCATAAAATTAATATCCATTTCGTCAGCTGAAAAAAGCAGGATATTTAAAGGAATTTTTTCTGCCACAAAACGCTCATTTGCATAAGATGCATACCAAGTATTGCTTACCCCGGGCGTATTAAATTTTCCGTCTGTAAATATTATTATGTTGGTATTTGCAAACTCATTTTTATGATAATTTGCCAATCCATACGCACTTTTCATAGCAATTTTTGCATTTGTGCCTCCTTTGGCCTGAATTTCTTGAATGGCATTTGCCAAACTATCTTTAAAGGTAGCAGAAATATGGTCTGCCAAAATGGTGTTTTGTGCGCTAAATGTAATAATGCTTAAAGAGTCTATTGGCCTTAATGCAATAATAGTTTGATTTAAAGCTAATTTTAAAGCATCAAGGTGGCCTTGTCTTTTCATAGAAAAACTTACATCTGCCAAAATTATAATGTGTTGAGGGGGCAAGCCTGAAATTTGATATTCTTTGGCTATATCTAAATTTATATTAGTTTCAATATTAGGGTTGGATATTATTACACTATTTTGAGATATTATTAAATCTTGTATTTCATTCTCTTTTATTATTTCTTTTGGCAGAATTACTTCATTAACACCTGTAATTGTATTCAAATCTGGGAATGAATTTAATAGCACCTCTGCAATCAAGGGTATTTCTGATATTGGAACCATTTTGATTACAAAAATTTCATTTGATTTTATATAATTAATTTGCTCCTTTTTAGACAAATACCCATCTGCAGCTATAGTTAAATCATAAAGTCCTATTTGAGTATTTAATTTCAAAGAGGGACCTTCAAAATTTATGCTATTGCCGTATGAAGTTATATTTGTAGTTGCATGGTAAATTAGCTTATTGCTGCTAGAATCTACGATTTTAAGATTAAAAAACGATGTTGGTTTTTTATCCACTTGTTCAATTTTTGGACATTCAAACATTGCCAATTCATCAAAACCTTTTACATAGCCAATCGCACTTACCCTTATGGGCTCTTGCTGATTAGAGAAATAATAAGCGTATAAAAAATCAAAATTACCCTTCACTGTAGGATAGGCTACAATTTTGTATTTAACCTTTGCAAAAGGGAGAATTTCTAATGGACCCAACAATAATAAATAAGGACTGTAAGTAGGCAATAATTTTGCAGTGGTATTGCTTTTATTCGTTAAATAAAATTCTAAAGTATCATTTTTCCAAGTATTTACCTTTCCATAATTGAGATTTATGCTATTGGGTAAAATCTGTGCACTCAAGCAGACAGCATTTAAAAAAATAATGAAACCTATACTATACTTAAACATAATGAACATCTTTTGCAAATTTAGTAATAAAATCATGCCAAAAATAGTTTTTTTATTTAAAAATAAATCCCAATAGCGTTTTTATTATAATTGCTTACTTTTGCTGCATGGCAAATACAGGCGATATAAGTGTTGGAAGTTTTATTAAATTTAATGGAGAAATCTGTCAGATTACAGAATATATGCACAGAACACCAGGTAATTTAAGGGCTTTTTATCAAGCAAAAATGAAAAGTATTTTAACAGGAAAATCAGTAGAATATAGATTTAGATCAGGCGAATCTGTAGAATTATTGCGCATAGAAACCTCAGAGATGCAATATTTGTATCAAGATGGCGAAAGTTTTATATGCATGAATAATGAAAATTATGAACAAATACCTATTCCAAAACATCTTTTTGGAAACAGTGCTATTTTTTTGTTAGAAGATATGCCAGTGCTAATTTCTTTTGAAGGCGAAACCCCTGTAATGGCAGAAGGCCCCAAACATGTAATCTTAGAAGTTATTTATACGGAACCTGGTATAAAAGGAGATACTGCAACCAATACACTAAAACCAGCAACCTTAGATAATGGTGCAGAGGTTAGGGTACCACTATTTGTTAATATTGGAGATAAAATAAAAGTAGAAACTGCCACAGGTAATTATATAGAAAGGGCTAATTAAATTATTAATCTATGAAATATTTAGGAAGTGACCAAAATTTTTTAGGCCTAGAAAATGAGAGAAATTATAATTTTTCTAGCAGCGCTGTAGTAATTCAATCTTTGCCTTATGAACACAGCTCTTCATGCATAACAGGATCTAGTAAAGGGCCAAAAGCCATAATTAGCGCATCGCATTTTGTAGAGTTTTATGATGAAGAATTGGATAAAGAGACTTGTTTCGAAAAAGGTATCTGCACATTACCTATAACGGATTTTGAAGGCATTGTAAATGAAGCAGCGATGAATATTATTGAAAAACAAACAGCAAATCTTCTTGCAGAAAACAAATTTATCGTATCATTTGGCGCAGAACACACCATTAGCTATGGAATAATTAAGGCTTTCAATAATAAGTTTAAAGATATTTCTGTTTTGCAAATTGATGCACACAGCGATTTAAGATCAGCATATCAAGGGTCAAAATGGAGCCATGCAAGTGTAATGGCGCGGGTGCATGAGCTTGGTATACCATTAACCCAAATTGGCATTAGGGCGCAGTGCAAAGAAGAAACCGAACTCATAAAAAAAAGTAAAAATATACATACTTTTTATAACCATCAATTATATAATAACATAGAATGGATGCAAAAAGCAGTTGATACACTACAAGATGATGTTTATATTAGTATAGATGCAGACGGTTTTGACCCTGCAATAATGCCTGCTGTGGGCACTGCAGAGCCAGGTGGATTAAAATGGCAAGAGTCTATTGAATTTTTTAAACTTGTTTTTGCTCAAAAAAATGTATTAGGCTTTGATATTGTAGAATGTGCTCCAAAAGAAGGAGAGATTTTAACGGAATTTAACCTAGCAAAGTTGGCTTATAAACTCATTGGACTAAAATATATTAAAAAATGAATGCAATATATTTAGATAATGCTGCAACCACACCTATTGCTCCAAATGTAGCCGCAAGAATGAATGATATTCTATGCTCAGATTTTGGAAATCCATCGTCTATATATGCTACCGGCAGAAAGGCAAAAGGCATTATAGAAGAAAGCAGGGTAAAAATTGCTAAACTATTAAATGCAAATACAAGTGAAATTTATTTTACAAGTGGTGGCACAGAGTCAGATAATTTTGCTTTAATAAATCCGATAGAATGTTTGGGAATAACGCACCTGATAACATCTCCTATCGAGCATCATGCAGTATTAAACACAGCAAATTATTTAGCAAATAAACATGCCATTAAGTTATCTTTGCTCAGTGTAGATAGACTTGGAAAAATTAATTTGAACGACTTAGAAGATTTATTAAAAACAAATCCGCAAACATTGGTGTCTTTAATGCATGGAAATAATGAGTTAGGCAATCTTAACGATTTAAATGCCATTGCCAATTTATGTAAAAAATATGATGCAGTTTTCCATACTGATGCAGTGCAAACCATAGGATATTTTAATTTTGATTTAGAAAATGCCCACATTAGTTTATTATCTGCATCTGCCCACAAGTTTAATGGACCAAAAGGCGTAGGTTTTTTATACATAAATAAAAAAGTTAAAACAAAAGCACTCATTCATGGTGGTGGACAAGAGCGCAATATGAGAGCAGGCACAGAAAATGTGGCAGGCATAGCTGGCATGGCTTTGGCTTTAGAAAATTGTTACAATAATTTAGCAGAGAAATCATCCCATATTAAAAACATAAAATCTTATTTTGTGGAACAAGTAAAAAAGGAATTACCCGAAGTTACTTTTAATGGAGACTTAGCCAATAGCCACTATACAGTAGCTAACATTTCTATTCCTAGCAAACTAAATACAGATCTTCTACTTTTTAACCTAGACCTAAAAGGTATTGCAGCAAGCGGAGGATCTGCTTGCAGTTCTGGTGCGCATGCAGGCAGTCATGTATTACAGGCGATAAAAGCAGATGAAAGTAAAGCAAATATTAGGTTTAGTTTCGGCATTTATAATACCATTGAAGAAATTGATAAAACCATCCTGACCCTTAAATCAATCCTTATAACATAACACAATTTTCGATGAATATTCCTATAAAAATATTAATACATGGTGGAGCTGGAACGATACTTAAAAAAGATTTAACAGATATTAAAGAGCAGGAATACTTGACCGCTTTAAAAACGGCATCAGATTTAGGCTATATGGCATTGGCAGATGGTTTATCATCAATTGAAGCTGTAAATATAGCCATTATCAGTTTAGAAAATAATGCTTTGTTTAATGCAGGCAAAGGAAGCGTTTTTACTGCAGAGGGAAAGCATGAAATGGATGCAGCAATTATGTGCGGAAAAACTTTAAATGCAGGAGCAGTGGCCATGGTAAGCGGGATTAAAAACCCCATCAATCTTGCAAAATTGGTGATGGAGCAATCACCTCATGTATTTTTAGCTTCATCGGGTGCAATGGCTTTTGCTAATGCAATGGGGATACCCATATTAGAAAACGATTATTTTTATGATGAGTATAGATATCAGCAATGGCAAGAAATTAAAAACACGGACGAATTTACATTAGATCATCAAACTAAAAAAGAGGGAAAATTTGGTACTGTAGGCGCTGTAGCTTTAGATTTACATGGCAATATAGCTGCTGGAACAAGCACTGGAGGTATGACCAATAAAAAATTTGGCAGAATAGGAGATAGCCCAATTATTGGTGCTGGCACTTATGCAAATAATAAAACATGTGCAATTTCTTGCACTGGAAGTGGTGAATTTTTTATGCGGGCAGTAGTAGCCTATGATATTTCTTGTTTAATTGAATATAAAGCGATGGATTTGCAAACTGCTTGCGATTTTGTGATAAAAGACAAACTTGTAAAACAAAATGGAGATGGTGGCCTAATAGGAATAAATAATAAAGGTGAAAGTGCATTCTCATTTAATACAGAAGGGATGTATAGGGCCATACGAAGTGAAAATCATCAGGAATTAGCCATTTATAAATAGTTGTTTTCTAAGTGCTGATACTCGTCTAAAGTAGGCACTTTGGTTGTTCTATTTTCGTAATTAAACTGATCTCCATTTGCTAAAATATGAACCTTTAGATTGGTAAGGGTCATAGGCATTTTATCGTCTAATTGCAAAATGTTATTATGGTCAAGGGTACTCGGGTCTAAAACAATAACCATACCTGAACCTATTACAGTAAAAGATTTATTTTTAATAATAATACCCGTATCTTCTGATAATCCAATGCCCAAAAGCATTGGAAAAAGTGCAACAGCTTGGCTTAGTCTGCCAAACCTGCCTCGCGTTATAAAATGTGAGTCTATGATTAATTGTGGCACAAAAGCCATCCCTTTATTCATCTTTACAGCCCCTTTTATTAAGGATTCGGTTATATTTCCTCCTGCTATCATTTCATAAGACATACACATGGCACCTGCACTTGTGCCGGCAATAACAAATTTTTCATTTGCATAACGGTGTTGAAGTATTAGGTGAAATTGTGTATTAAATATATACTTAGTTATTTTAGATTGATCGCCACCAGAAAACAATACTCCATTGCAATGACTTAGTAAATCAATGTTTTCTTTTTTATCTGCTTCTGATTTAGAATTTATTGAAAGTACTTTAATATTGGTGCAACCAAGTTTTTGAAATGCATATAAGTACCCCTCTCCTACTTCTTTTTGAATACTACTTGCAGTTGGTATCACTAAAATTAATGCATCTGTGCCTCCACACTCCTTTACAACATTAGCCAAAATACTAGTTTCTATAAAATCTAAAGTGTAATTTTCGCTAATATTTTTGGTGCCTTTATCCTCATTTCCTCCTATAGGGATTAAAATTCCTTTACTCATTTGCATAATTCAACAATATTTGTATTTTTACCACCGCAAAAAAAAGCTTTTTTTTGCTCAAAAACAGTTTTAGAAAAATATTTTATATGAAGATTATTAACATTAATGCAATGCGAGGGCCAAATTATTGGTCTGTAAGAAGGCATAAACTTGTCGTAATGGTATTAGACCTAGAAGAATTAGAGGAATTGCCTACCAATAAAATAACAGGCTTCTTAGAAAGGTTGATAATCATGTTTCCAACAATGCAAAGCCATCGGTGTTCTGTTGGCAAAGAAGGAGGCTTTTTTGAAAGGGTAAAAGAAGGCACTTGGATGGGGCATGTGATTGAACATATCGCATTAGAAATTCAAACTTTAGCAGGCATGAATGTAGGTTTTGGACGCACAAGAGATTATGGCGAAAAAGGTGTTTACAATGTTGTTTTTGATTATTTAGAAGAAAAAGTCGGGATATTTGCTGCAAAAGCATCTGTCAGAATTGCAGAAGCTTTGATAGCGGCACAAGAATATGACTTGGCAGAAGATATACAATACATGAGAGAATTGAGAGAGCAAGAAAGACTAGGCCCAAGTACCGCCTCTATTATTAATGAAGCCGTTAGCAGAGGCATTCCATGGATAAGGTTAAACAAATATTCTTTATGCCAATTGGGTTATGGAGCAAATCAAAAGAGAATACAAGCCACTATTACTAGTCAAACAAGTAGTATTGGTGTGGGAATAGCTTGTGATAAAGAAGATACAAAATACCTATTAGAACAAGCAGAAATTCCTGTGCCTAAAGGCGAAATAGTGCGCAGTCTTGCAGGATTGCAAGATGCCATAAAATATTTGGGGTTTCCATTGGTAATTAAGCCCATCAATGGCAATCATGGCAGGGGCATTACTACAGATATAAAGAATGAAGAAAGCGCAACAAAGGCTTATGAGGCAGCAAAAGAAATTTCTAGGTCAGTTATAGTAGAAAAATACATTACTGGTGAGGATTATAGACTACTTGTAATTAATTATAAACTTGTAGCTGCAGCAAAAAGGACACCTGCACAAGTTATTGGGGACGGAAAATCAAGTATCCAAATGCTGATAGATGCTATCAATAGAGACCCAAAAAGAGGTTATGGCCACGAAAAAGTACTTACTTATATTACCATAGACGAAATGAGTATGCAATTGCTTAGAAAACAAAATTATACCCTTGATACCGTTTTGAAAAAAGATGAAATATTGAACCTGAAAGATACGGCAAATTTAAGCACGGGTGGCACATCTGTGGATGTAACAGAAATGGTACATCCCTATAATATATTTATGGCAGAAAGAATTGCCAAAATAATAGGCTTAGATATTTGTGGTATAGATATTATGACATCAAGCATAAGCGAGCCATTGCCAGAAACGGCAGGAGCAATATTAGAGGTGAATGCTGCACCTGGTTTTAGAATGCATCTAGACCCCGCTTATGGCTTGCCTAGAAACATTGCAGCACCTGTAATTGATATGCTATTTCCCAATGGAGAGGATTATAGAATACCTATTATTGCTGTAACAGGCACCAATGGAAAAACAACCACCACGAGGTTAATTGCTCATTTATTTAAACTTAAAGGATTTAAAGTTGGCTACACCACTACAGATGGCATTTACATTCAGAATAGATTACTGGTAAAAGGCGATTGCACAGGCCCGCAAAGCACAGAGTTTGTGCTAAAAGATCCTACGGTAAATTTAGCAGTACTAGAATGTGCACGCGGTGGCATACTGAGAGCTGGCTTAGGATTTCATCAATGTGATATTGGCATTGTTACCAATATTGCAGCAGATCACCTTGGGCTAAAAGGCATTCATACCCTTACTCAATTATCAAAAGTAAAAGGTGTAATTCCTGAAACAGTGAGACCAGGTGGCTATGCCATATTAAATGCAGATGATGATATGGTTTATAATATGAGAGATAATTTACAATGTAATGTGGCTTTATTCTCAATGGACGAAAACAATCCTAAATTATTAAAACATATGAAAACTGGTGGACTTTCTGCCATTTATGAAAATGGATACATAACTATTTGCAAGGGAGAATGGAAACTAAGGGTAATAAAAGCGGTAAATGTGCCTCTAACAATGGGCGGTAAAGCTCTATTTATGATACAAAATGTATTGCCAGCAGTGCTCTCTGCATTTATACAAAAAGTAAAAATTGAAGATATTTCTGTAGGCTTAGAATCCTTTATTCCATCGCCAGCTCAAACGCCAGGGAGGCTAAATTATTTTGAATTTAATAACTTCAATCTGTTGCTTGACTTTGCCCATAACCCAGCAGGACTGCGTGCACTTCATAAATTAGTAGAAAGGATGGATGGAAAACCAAAAGTAGGCATTATAGCTGGTATAGGAGATAGAAGGGATGAAGATAATATTGAAATAGGAAAAGTAGCGGCTGAAATGTTTGACGAAATAATCATCCGACAAGATAAAAATCTAAGAGGTCAATCTGAAGATGCAATCATAAAACTATTGGTGCAAGGCATAGAACAAGTAAAACCTTTAAAGCCCTACAAAATTATAACTTCTGAAAAAGAAGCGATAGCATTTGCTATTGATAATGTAAAAAAAGGTACACTAATAATACTTTGCAGTGATGTGGTGCCAGATGCTCTGCAACAAGTGATGGCTTATAAAGAAGAGGAATCTAAATCTTTATATTCTTTTACTAAAAGTGATATCCCTAATTTAGGTGATAAGGAGCACCTTGCTTTAAGCAATTAAGAAGATGATAAAATGATAAGATGATAAAAAATTATAAGCACAGCGTAAAAGACCGTTTTTTGAAATATGTTTGTATTGATACGCAAAGCAATCCTGATAGCAGCAGTTTTCCTAGCACAGAAAAGCAAAAAAACTTAGCCAAAATTTTGGAAGAAGAGTTAAAAAACATAGGTGTATTAGATGCATTTATGGATGAGCATGGTTATGTTTTTGGCACCATACCTGCAAGTAAAGGAATTGTAAATAAACCAACCATTTGTTTTTGCAGCCACATAGATACTGCGCCAGACTGCAGCGGCACTGATGTTAAACCGATTATGCACTCCAAATATAATGGTCAACCCATTATTCTGCCCGATGACATAAGTCAAATTATAACAAAGGAACAACACCCTTATTTAAAAGAAAAAATTGGCGATGACATTATAACAGCAAGCGGCAAAACACTGCTAGGCGCGGATGATAAAGCAGGCGTAGCCATTATTATGGATTTAGCAGCCTATTTTATTCAAAACCCAAGTGCCAAGCACTCAGAAATCAGGATACTTTTTACCCCTGACGAAGAGGTGGGCAGAGGAGTTGAAAAATTGGATATGAAAAAAGTAAATGCTAACTTTGGTTTTACCTTAGATGGAGGTAAACTAGGCAGTTTAGAATATGAGTCTTTTTCTGCTGATGCTATGAAATTTAGGTTTAAAGGAATTGCCGCTCACCCTGGATATGCTAAAAATAAATTAGTGAACGCAGTAAAGGTGGCTTCATATTTTTTAAATTTATTACCAAAAGATAATTGGTCGCCTGAAACTACTGAAGAAAACGAAGGTTTTGTTCATCCAATGAGTATTACTGGACATTTGGAAGAGGCTAAAGTTGAATTTATTATACGCTCTTTTGACACCCAAATGCTAAAAAACTACGAAGACAAATTAATTAACTATGCCCAAGAAGCCATTAAAGCATTTGAAGGAAGTGCTTTTGATTATGAAGTTAAAGAACAATATAGAAATATGGGTGAAATTATAAACCAACATACATACATAATCGACTTTGCAAAAGCAGCAATGCAAAAAATAGGTATTGAGCCCATCGTAGAAAAAATAAGGGGCGGCACAGATGGCTCTAGGCTTTCTTTTATGGGTTTACCTTGCCCAAATCTATTTACAGGCGAAATGGCTATTCATAGCAAACACGAGTTTGTGAGTGTGCAAGATATGGAAAAAGCAGTAGCAGTTTGTGCAGAAATCTGTGCTATGGCTTCTTCTTAAATTATTAAGTAAAAGCTATATATTTTATTCCTCAATTGAATCCTGCAGAGCTTAAGTAATTAAAAATCCTTTTTATTTCTACTTTTTAAACATAAATTTGCCTAATGTTAAAAAAAATATTGCTCATTTTTATACTTCTCTTTTGCTCATCGCAAACCATTTATGGACAATTAACATTTTTAGTGGCACCTAAACAAGGGGCATTTTTTGCACAAAATAAATCTACCAGGTCTGCGAATATCTTTATCAAAGGATTTGTTGACAACAATGCATACACTCAACTAACCATTAAACTATTAAAAAATGGATTACTTGAAAAAACTTTTATTCATGCCTTAACATTTTCTGGAGGAAAGGCTCCATTTGACGAAACAATTACTTTAAAAACTGGCAAACATTTTTACACTATACAATATGAGCTATCTGGCAGTAGAACTTATAACCAAAGTGTGAGCGATATATGTGTGGGTGATGTATATTTAATACAAGGTCAAAGCAATGCAGTGGCCGCTTCTTATAATCCTTTTGCATCCAAATATAAAGATAATTTTATTAGAAGTTTTGGCAGCAGTAATCCTAACCCATTTGCATGCTTATCCGATACAGCTTGGCATGCAATGGATCCGGATTTCATCAATTCTTCTGGTTCTGTCGGTCAATGGGCAGCAGTGATGGCAAAACATTTGGTAGATAGTTTTAATACACCTATTTGTTTATTAAACGGTGCTCTTGGAGGCACATCAATAGACCAACATCAAGTTTTTCTATGGAATAGAGAACACCTTTATACCATCTATGGCCGATTACTTTTTAGAGCAAAAAAAGCAAAACTGGATAGCGCTATCTCAGGAATACTTTATTTTCAGGGCGAATCGGATGGTGGAAATGATGTTAAACATGATACACAATTTACCAATTTATACAAAGCTTGGACTCAAGATTACCCTGGATTCAAAAAGCTTTATGTCATTCAGGTTAGACAAGGCTGTGGTGCTCCTAGTTTGCAATTAAGAGATAAGCAAAGGTTATTTGAAAAGAAATTGCCAAATTGTCAAACGGTAAGTGCCAATGGATTAAATAACCATGATGGCTGCCACTATGGTTTTATTAATGGATATGAAAAACTTGGCATGCAAATGTCTAAATTATTGGGGAGAGATTTTTATTGGAGTGCTGAAATAAATAATATCAACCCTCCAAATATTAAATCTTGCTATTATTCTAATGGAAGGCAAACTGAAATAACCCTCAATTTAATAAATCAGGATGATCTTATAACAGCAGATGTAACCTTTGAAAATTTGTTTAAAATAGAAGGGGATGATAGTATTAAAATTACTGGAGGCGCGATTAGAAATAATCAAATTGTGCTAACTCTTAATAAAAGCTCTTGCCAAATTAAAGGCCTTTCTTATGATGGACTCAGTGGCAATCAACCCTGGGTACTAAATAACATAGGTTTTGGATTGATAAGTTTCTATAATGTGCCAATTAAAAACCACAATGCGAAAGAACAATTGTTTTTTTGTAAAAATCAGCCTGCAAATTTGGGAACCACAAAACTAGCTGACGTTAATTATGTAATCAAACAATTGTCAAATGGCAAAACATTTGCAAGTGCGCTACTAAACATAGCTTTGTTAAGAAATGATTCTTTTCGTCTTACAATGAGCTTTGATAGTTTGCCTTGCCCTATAAAAGATACCGTCATTATTTATGTGAAGGTAGACAATGTGCAAGTTCCCGAATTAGGGAAAGATAGCAATATTTGTATTGGGCAAACTGTTTCTTATTCTCCTTTAAAACAAAATTTCTTTCAATTTCAATGGACTATTAATAATGTAAAATACAATAATTTTTCAATAATTGTTGACACTACATCTACTATAAAATTAAGTGCCTATAGCATTGGTGGTTGCAGGTATGATGACGCGGTAAACATTGGATTAAGACAACCAAAAATACCTTTAAATAGCAGTTATATTCAATGCAAAGATTCTGCAATTTTTATTGATCTAAAAGATACGTTTAAATCATATTATTGGAATACTTTAAAAGGAAAAGCAGCTAATTATTTCTACAAAGGCAGCTATGATGTAGCAGCAGTAGATAGTTTTGGATGTGTGGCCTTAAATCATTTTGAAGTTTTGCAACATCCTCAATTAGCATTGCCGCAAATATCTGAAACCATTTGTGACGAAGCAACTGTAAAAATCAATAAACCATTAAACTTTATTAAATGGTCAACAATAAACTATAAGCTAGACGAAGTGCTTTATTTAGCAGGAGTTAACAATCTTTTTATTATATTGGAAGATTCAAATCAATGCCTTTATCACGACACACTTAAAACAAAAATTTTTAAGCCTTTGCCCTATCCTACCCTAATAGATACAATTGTTTGTATTGGAAATAAATATAAACTTTCCTTACCCGCTAATCAAAAAGAATATTGGATAAATAATTTATTGGTTAACGATTCAGTCGTTTTTATTCCTTTTATCAAAGAAACCCAGTATAAAATTAAGGATAACAATGGCTGTTTTCTCAATGGCAACTTAAAATTAAAACAGGCTGTCTTGCCCACGCTTTTACCATTTAATGATACCACTCTTTGCTCTTACGACAGTTTGAAACTAATAGAACAAAATGAAAATGAAACATATATTAATAATTTACTCATTACTACACATTTTTATTTTAAACCTAACAACTTGTATGATATAAAATTAATTAATGCATCTCGTTGTGAAGCAAAAAAATCTATTTTTATCTCCACTAAAACCTGTGCAAGCAGCAATAATAACTTAGATCAAAATAAAATTTTAATTTATCCTAACCCTTTTCATAATGAGCTTTACATTGCTTTCAATAATAAATTAAATGACACCATTTATTTATATGACTTACTTGGCAAACTGATATTGACAAAGCATTTAATAAATCATGAGCCAATTGATGTATCTAATTTACCTGCAGGAATATATTATCTAAAAACAAAATTTCTTATTGGATACCCTAATAAAATATTAAAATATTAACGAATATTTAACCCAGATTAACCATATTTCTATAGATATCGTAAGATGTTGCATAATGAAAATAAATAAAACCGTTGCGGAACTGATTTGACAATACAATTAAACATGCAATAAATTTTAAACACCTAAGCAACTTATTGATTGTGATGATTTTAAAATTTTTAGCAGGAAGAAGCGTGAAGTCAAAGTAGTTTATTTATAGGTTTCTGTATAATAATGCACCGGTCTTTAAGTGTGACTAATGTAACTCTTACCCTTTATTATGTAATATTTTCGACAATTATTAAACGCAATTTTGCAGCGCAGAAAAAATAAGTTCTCTGTATAAACAAACAAAAAAAATATGAAATCAATTAAACTACAAATCGGAAAAAAATTATTAACTTATGGAGGTATTTTTATCTTTGGTTCAACAATGGCGCAAACAAATGTATTTGACAATGTTATAGCTACAAGTCCAAACCACACTTCTCTTACCGCAGCTATTAATACTGCGGGCCTAGCAAACGTTTTGCGTTCTGCAGATTCAAGTTATACCATCTTTGCACCAGACAATAATGCATTTAATGAATTAGCCATTAATTTGGGTACTAACATTACCGGTCTCTTGGCACTGCCAAATCTAAGCGGCATACTTACTTATCATGTGTTAGGCACGAGGGTAGCCGCTGCGGCTATAAATAATGGAGCAATTGTATCGCCATTAAATCAAGCCAACACTATTAAATTAACCAAAACTAGTACAAATGTATTTGCTAACCAAGCAGAAGTAAATGCTGCAGACTTGAACGCAGATAATGGAGTTGTACATTCTCTTAATTCAGTATTATTGCCTTTTGAAACTGTTGTAGATATTGCTATCGACAACGGTTTTACAAGCCTAGTAGCTGTTGTGGTTAAAGCAGAATTGCTGCCTGCACTTACAAATCCTTTTGATACCTTTACAGTATTTGCCCCAGATAATAATGCCTTTAACGAGTTGGCAGCAGGATTAGGACTAACCTTAGCGCAAGTATTAGCTTTAAACATAGAAGATATTCAGGAGTTGTTATATTACCACCTTTTACCTGGCAATGTGCTTGCAGCCGCTATAACTAATGGAGCAATTGTTCAACCAGTTAGCCAAGAAAATACTTTAAAACTAACAAAAACTACTTCAAATAAAGTGTTTATAAACCAAGCAGAAGTAATTATACCAAATCTAGCTGCTAATAATGGAACAGTTCATGCTATCAATAGTGTTTTAGTATTTGATCCTACTGTAGTGGATGTTGCAATTGATGCTGGCTTTACCACATTGACAGCTGCATTATTCAAAGCAGAATTAATCCCAACTTTGTCGCGCCCTTTTGATTCTTTTACAGTATTTGCACCTACTAATGCCGCGTTTGACTCTTTTGCAATTAAAAATAATTTAACACTTGCACAAGTTTTAGCTCTGCCAGGATTAGCTAATTTATTGAAATACCATGTTGTTTCAGGAAAAATTCTTGCTTCAGAATTAAGAAACGGATTAGTGCCTACACTAAATACCAAAAATGTTAAAGTAAATGTAACAAGTGGTGTCAAAATAAATTTTAGCACTGTTACTACAGCAGATATTGAAGAAGAGAATGGTGTAGTTCATATAATAAACGCTGTTCTTGACGAAAATGCTTTGAGCACAAAAATCTCAAATGCAGCTCTAGCAAATATTTATCCTAACCCTGTAGCAAATTTATTGAAAGTGAAAGGAATAGAAAATTTTGAATTTAGCATTTACAACACACTAGGACAATTAATTTTGAGTGGAAACAGTATTAATGATGAAATCAATGTAAGCAAAATTGCACCAGGAAATTATCAACTTATTATTGTAAAAAACAACGTGAACTACCAAAGTCAGTTTACTAAATAAACTATAAAACCATAAAAGAAAGCATTTGCAATTATCGTTGCAAATGCTTTTTTTTATGGTTATTTTTTCAAAAAAAAATCAATTATAGAAAAAATGCAACCCATATAGATGCTATTAAATATATATTGTCCTAAAAAAAGGTTGATAATAAATACAATTCCAAATTACGCATTAGAAATGCACTATATATTAAGTATTTGTATATCATCCCAATAAGTAAAATTTTAAAACCAATTATATTCAAATAAAAAAAACCATAAAAATGGTTAATTTTGCAGGGTGCAATCTAAGTTTTTTGTGGTTCTGTTTAGCCTTTTGCAAGTTCAATCTATTGCTCAAGACCTTAAAGGAAATCACTTTTGGTTCGGTTTTATGGAAAATCAACTCATTCCGAGCAGATTAGAGATAATGGTTATAGCAGAACAAAGCACCAATGTTTCCATAACAGTTCAGGGAGTTTCTACTATTTTTAATGCAGGTATTGGAAGCAATATTTTCAATTTACCCATATCAGATTTTTACCCACTTGCAGGATCAGAAATGATAGATAACAGAGGTATAGAGGTGATTAGCAATAACAATATCAGGCTTTATGCGCTTAATTACGACTTTTTTACAGCAGATGCAACGCCCATTATCCCTTTCAATAATTTTATAAATGGCGACTCCTATGTAGTTCAATCCTTAGAAGGAAATATAAACATTGGCTCAAGTTTTTTGGTGGTGAGCACAGAAGATAATAGTCAAATAACCATAACTCCTAGCGCAAATACAGTTGGGGGATTAACAGCTGGCAGTGCATTTGATATTATATTACAAAAAGGACAATCATTTATAGTAAATGCTGCCAATAGTGGCGATTTATCTGGCTCTAGGATAAAAGGAAAGAATGGCTGTGGTAAATTTATGGTTTTTATGGGCAGCAAATGTGCCCCATCAGGCGTTGCTCCTTGCTCTGGTTGTGATCATCTTTTTACACATGCGGTTCCAATAAGTCATTTTGGCAATCAATACCATACCTTTCCTTTTACTAATCAATTAGGTGGCTATTTACTCAAAATTACTGCAAGCACTAATAATACCGCTGTTACCATAAATAATACTACCATTGCTACTATAAATGCTGGACAATCAATTTCTTATGAACCTACATTGACAAATTTAAAACTTTGTATTAGCACAAGCAAGCCCACTCTGCTAATGCAATATATGAAGAGCAGAAATTGTAATGGAGATACTGGACAATTGGGCGACCCAAGTGCAATATTTATACCTCAAAAAAGCAGATGGGTAAAAAGCACTGAGTTTAGTTTTTTTAATCAGGCAAATTTTAGCCAACACCACAGCAATATAATCTTGCATAAAAATGGTTTGAAATCACTGAAGATATTTAGCAGCAATGGGCATACCATGCAGATAGATAGTGCAAATATTTGTGATGACATATTAATAGTTAATATAAAATGCAATATGGGTTTAATTAAGATAAACTGCGACTCTAACTTTTATAGCTATGCCTATAGTAGAGGCGATAGAGTTAGTAATGCCTTTCTTACAGGAGCCACATTTTTTCCATATAATACAAGTATTGATATTCAAGAAAAGAGGGTTTGTTTGGATGAACAACCAATATTATTAAGCTTGGATACAGATAGTTTTTTTACATCCTTATGGGATATGGGCGATGGCAGCAGTTATGCCAATCAAAAAAGCATTTCGCACAGTTATAGCAGAAGTGGCAAATACAATGCAAAATTGATATTCCGCTATGCGAGCAGCAATTGCCCTTTAGATACTTTACCAATCCATATTGAAATATTGCCAAAAGTAATATTACAAGATATTAAAGACGTTATAGTATGCCCTGGAGAGAATATAAGCATTTCGATTTTTGACCAACCTAATTACAGTTATAAATGGAGCGATGGCGTCATCGGCTTAAACCGAAAATTTAGTGTTTTAGATAATTATTCTTTGACTGCAATTGACTCTAATGGCTGCACGTCTGAAAAATTTTTTATTGTTAAAGACAGTGGCTGTTTTGATAAAAAATTAACTTTATATAATTTCTTTTCACCCAATGAAGATGCCATAAATCGGACTTGGCAGCCAATTTTTAAAGGATACTCTGCATTGAACTATGAAATATTTAATAGATATGGCACCATTATTTATAAGGGAGACTTAGTAAAAAACGAATTTTGGAATGGTAAAATTAATAATGAAGGAGCAGAATGTGCCACAGGGACATATTTTTATCACATTGTAACACAAGAAAAATATAATGGTAAACAAGAAAATATTTATGGCGTAATCACTCTATTGCGCTAGGTTTAATAATGATAGACTTTAGCCCAATCTCAATATTTAAACCAGTTTTTAAATCTGCTCCCAAACGCTGAATATGTTGCATTTGCAAATAGCATGATAACTCTGAATTTACATTATATCCTATGCCTAAACCGTAATTTAACGCTGTAAAAACATTTTTTGGTCTATTAATAGTAGTGGTTAAAGCATAATTAATTTGGTAGTTGAAAAGGGTAAACGGTGTTAATTTAAACTCTTTTTTTACCCCAATCAGTCTAAATAAATTTGCACTAAACCCGAAATTATAGCTAAACAGATTTGTTTGCGTCCAGTTTTTCTCTGGAAATGTGCCATTTTGCAAAGAACCAAGCATAATTTGTTGATTAAAATTTATTTTTTTAGCAATTGGCAAACCTAGATTTATTGCAGTAAAGTAACTCAATTGCGTGCCATTATTATTCTTATTATTTAGCGCTTTGGCATGATAGTTTGCATATCCAAAAGAAACGCCAAGATTGACTTTTTCATTTATATAGCCTTGACAAAAACCTTTATTTGCAAAACAAAACAACACAATAATAGTAAGTTTTTTTAACTGTTTATTCATATCTATCTAAATCTCTTTTTAAATCCTTTGTTTTTAAATCATTGCGTTTATCGTATTGCTTCTTGCCACTAGCCGATGCTATTTCTAATTTAATTATACCCCTGTCATTCTCAAAAATTTTCAACAATACAATGGTTAATCCCTTTTCTGTGCCTTTGCTCCACAATTTTCGTAACTCATTTTTGTTTAGCAACAATTGGCGTTCGCGCAAGGGCTCATGATTATTATAGCTGCCTTCTTTAAATAAGGATATGTGAAGGTTTCTTATTTTTAAAATATTTTCTTTTTCAAAATAACAAAAAGCATCTTGCATATTTACTTTTGCTTCTCTAATAGACTTCACTTCTGTACCCATTAATTGAATACCTGCTATAAAAGTTTGCTCAATATGGTAATCAAATCTTGCTTTTCTGTTTACAATATTAATATCTTTTTTTTTCACTTTGTTTTTAATTCTTCAAAAATACGGCTTAATTTCTCTTTAGCCACTATTTTTTGTCCTTGCTGACCTTCTGCAATCAGCCTTTCTCCTACTTTTGCTGTAAAAGTACACTCAATAATATTTCTTGTGACAATAAATATTTTTGCCTCAAAAAAAACGATTTGACCTAATAATGCGGGCGATATATGCTTGATATTCAAAAAAGTACCTATACCTTCTTCATGCACTTCTTTCATATCTAGTACAAAAAGCCTGCATGTCCATTCTGCATCTCTTCCAAGAGCAAAAGTACTGTAAACTTCATGAACATTTTCTAACTCAAATTCAGCCAAATCAGTCTTTTCAATTCTTTTTTGAAATGTTTTTGTGTCACCAATTTGATAAATATTTTTCATTATACCTGATTCAAAAAGACAATGTTAAATTTGCTCCATAAAAACCCAAACCTACATTTGGCCTTAATATGCCTGACAGTTTTTTGTCTATATTAAATTCAAAAAAATGAGCATCTACTGTTGCATCTACTATGTTTAACAAATATATTGCACCCATGCCAATAATAGAATAATCTCGGTATTGTTTAGTAAGATTTCTTTGACTAATAAGAAAATCTAGGCTGCGACCTTGAAAATAAATTGGATTTGTTAGCGTATTTTTATCTGTAATGGCATTGATGTCATATTTATATTTCTTTAATTCTGCTCTATTGCTCAACATAAAATAGGTGGCTATGCCTAAACCCACATATACCACTGGTATTTTCAAATATTTTTTATTATATGCTTGACCTAAACCGGGTAATACAGCACTATAAATAGAGGCACGATGGGCTGAATGCTTTTTTGGAAGACTATCTTTTGCAAAATCACATGAATAAAGTAAGGGATTTCTAAACAATTTTTGCGGCTGAAAACTTTGCCCAATAACAAAATTGTTTGCGTTGCACATTATCAAACTAGAAAATAAAAACAATAAAATTACGCCTTTCATTTAAAGGCAAAAGTAGCCAAAATTAAGCCAATCTTGCAAGCAATTTTTCGAGTTGAGCAATATCTTCAAAATTAAATTGAAGTAAACCTCCATGTTTAGCAGATTTTAAAGACACATTAACTCCAAACTTTTTTGCCAAGGCTAGCTGAAAATGTTGATAGCCCTTAACATCTAGTTTTTCGGTTTTTTCAACATCTTCTATAGGTTCTTGCACAACTATGTTATGGATACCTTTTGCTAGCTCCTCTGTTTTGCGTACTGACAAATTTTCATCTGTTATGCGTCTTAGCAGGGTGATTTGATCTGCTAGATCATCTAGGGACAAAATAGCTTTTGCATGTCCCATTGTTATAATCTTTGATTTAAGTGCATTTTGAATTTCTTCTGGCAATTTCAATAGTCTTAAATAATTTGAAATTGTGCTTCTGTCTTTATTCACCCTATCGCTTAACTCATCCTGTTTCAAATCACACTCTTCTATTAATCGGGCATAACTTTGTGCGATTTCTAAAGGGTTTAAATTTTCTCTGTGCAAATTTTCTACAATAGCCATTTCTAGCATTTCTTGGTCGCGCGCTATTCGCACATAGGCAGGAATTGTGGTAAATCCTGCAAGGATACTTGCCCTAGTTCTGCGCTCACCGCTGATAATCTGAAATTTTCCTCTTCCAGTTTGCCTAACTGTGATAGGCTGTATCACGCCATGATTTTCTATGCTGTTGGCAAGTTCTTTTAACTCTTTTTCACTAAATTCTGTGCGGGGCTGAAAAGGATTTGCCTCTATTTTTTCTATCGGAATATTGGTAATACTACCAACACTTCCATACTCTGAGGTAGTTTTTTCATCATTGGCATTTTGCAATAATGCAGCTAATCCTTTACCCAATCCACTATTTCTTTGTTTAGTTGCGCTCATATTTTTTTTAATTACTGCTGCTTTCATTCATCATTGCCAATTCTACTTTAGTAGCCATTCCATTTCTCTGTAATAACTCTCTCGCTAAATTTAAATAATTTATAGCTCCCTTGCTTGCGGCATCATGATACAGCACAGGTAATCCAAAACTAGGTGCTTCTCCTAATTTTGTATTTCTTTGTATGATTGTATCAAAAACGATATCTTGAAAATGCAATTTAACATCCTCTACCACCTGATTTGACAACCGCAATCTTATGTCATACATGGTTAGCAATATTCCCTCTATTGCTAAATTATGGTTTAGATTTTTTTGGATAATTTTAATGGTATTTAACAATTTACCTAAACCCTCAAGCGCAAAATACTCGCACTGTACAGGTATAATAAGACTATCTGCTGCCACAAGTGCATTAGTGGTTATCAATCCTAGCGAAGGCGAACAATCTATTATAATGAAATCAAAATCATTTTTAATTACTTCAAGGGCTGCTTTTAACATGCGCTCTCTATTTGGTAAGTCTATCATTTCTATCTCAGCACCCACTAAATCAATGGTGCTTGGCAAAAGGGTTAGATATTCATAATTGGTTTTTAAACAAACATCATTTGGGTGCAAGCCCTGCACAAGGCATTCATAAAGTCCTATTTTTATGTTAGATGTATCAAAACCTAAGCCCGATGTAGAATTAGATTGTGGATCTGCATCTATTAATAAAGTTTTATACTCTAATACAGACAAACTTGCTGCAAGATTTATTGCACTTGTGGTTTTGCCTACTCCTCCTTTTTGATTTGCGATTGCTATTATTTTTCCCATTTTTTTTATATTAATTCTACTGTTTGATTTATTTTTGGCAGCAATAATTTCTTACCTGCATTTTTAAAATAAGTGGCTACTACACTTTCTTTTATCTCTATCAAGGGCTCTGTATTGAAATGCACACCAATAATTTGATTGCAATTTACAAAATCGGATGCTATTAAAGCGTCTTTATAATCCATGGTATAATTGCCCCCAATTGGCAAAATGGCAGTATTAATTTTAAACCGGTGCTTTAATAATTTCATGTCATAATGGAGCGCTGTATCGCCTGCATAATAAAGGCAATATTGGGGAGTTTCTATCACAAAGCCTGCTGCCAAACCCATATATTTTCCTTCAAAACTATTAGAATGAATAGCACTTACCATTTTTAAGTATGCAAAATCAAACTCATAACCACCCCCAATATTCATTAAATGAAAATTATTAATGTCATTATTTGTAAGATAATCGCCTAGCTCAAAAGTACCAATTACTGTGGCGTTTGTATTTTTTGCTATGGCCACCAAGTCTGCAATATGGTCAAAATGGGCATGACTAACTGCAATATAATCACACTCTATTTTAGCAATATCTATTTCTTTTGCTGCAGGATTTTTACTAATAAATGGGTCAAAAAGTATTTTGGTTCCATTGGTTTCAATTAAAAAGCAGGCATGGCCATAAAAAGTAAATTTCATTTTTTTTTGTTAGTCCACAAATATAGCTGCATATATTGTGGCTAACTTGCATATGAAATTGTAGTTTTAAACATTTTGGCAAATGTTATCCAACATCATGTTGATAACTAGTGGAATACCTTTAAAAATATAGATTTTATATTAATTTATCGCAAATTAATGATTAACAACTTTGTGAAATCTACTTTTGTTTGATCACCTACCCTTAAACTATTTTCTACTCTAAATTCTTTTATAATAGCTGTTTTTCTATCCCAAATAAAATATGTTTTATAAGCTAAATCTACTGCAGGAGTAACCTCTGAGGGATTAAAAGTGTTGTTCATTTTCATGGTGCTGTTGTATGCATCCATCAGTAATTGTCGCTCATCTTCTTTAGTCTTTATTTCTGTTTGCAAAAAATAAACCTCTTTAAGAGGGTCTGGCTGAACTAAATTACAAACTCCAGATGCTAAAAAAGGTTGTTTATCAAAAGGATGATAAATGGGCTTACCCACAGAATATGTATTAAAAACATTAAACTGTCTTGAAAAAATGGTGAAAAACTCTTCTAAATCTTTACTAACTAATTCTTCAATCACTTTTTTTTGACCAAAGCGCATTTTTTGTATAGCAACAGTTGCGCTATCATATACCTTAGCATAAAAAAGACTGTCTATCTGCTTATAAAGGTATTTTTGAAAATCTCCAGTATTGATGAGGGTTAATGAATTATTATTACTGTCTAACGCAATTCTTACAGGAATGGAATAAATTGGATCAGGAAGTTGGTTTCCTTTTGGATAGCCCGAGAATGAAAACTCCACAATACTTCCCAATGCATTTCTATCAATAACCTTTAACTCAGCTAAAATAGTGTCCGTTGCTTCTTCTATAATGGTTTGATTTGCGTTATATAGCCCTTCGTGTTTAATAAATAAATACTGATACTTTTGCCCCTTTATAAAACCGAAATTAAAAAAAATTCCTGAAGTATCTTGTGAATGTAAATTACTAGAAAATACCGTAATAATGAAAATTAATCCTAAGATTCGTTTATAAAAATTGCTCATGTCTTATTTAAAGTCAAAAATTGTTCCAATATAATGTAGTTATTACCGCTGTAATAGTTGCTTGGTTATATACTTTTTTTAATTTTAACATTTTTTGTAAAAAAAGAAGCTTCTCCAATATAATTATTGCAATTTTATTTTAATCAACTTATCCGTACTTTTGAAGTCAAATAAATGTCAGAAAATATTAAAAACCTAGAACCCAAAAGTCTTTGGAATAATTTTGCTGCCCTAAATGCAGTGCCTCGTCCTTCGAAAAAAGAAGAACGTATAATTGCTTTTATCAAACAGTTTGGTGAAACATTGGGCTTGCCTACTTTTGTAGATTCAATTGGAAATGTGATTATCAAAAAACCAGCAACTGCAGGAAAAGAAAATGCCCCCACCCTAGTAATTCAAAGTCATTTAGACATGGTGCATCAAAAAAATTCATCAACCAATTTTAATTTTGATGATCAAGGAATAGAAATGAGGGTAGAGGGTGATTGGGTAAAAGCCAATGGAACTACTTTGGGCGCTGATAATGGTATAGGAGTTGCTGCCATAATGGCTATTTTGGAAGCAACAAACATACCCCATCCTGCTATAGAAGCCCTTTTTACAATCGATGAAGAAACCGGCATGACTGGTGCTTTAGGCCTAAAAGGCGGTTTGCTAAATGGAAAAATATTGCTAAACCTAGATACAGAAGATGATGATGAACTCACCATAGGTTGTGCAGGCGGTGTAGATGTTACAGCTTTTGGCAGTTTTGAGACAATTAATGCAGAAGGCATCTCCTACAGCTTGCAAATAAAAGGCCTTACAGGTGGACACTCTGGCATGGATATATATAAAGGTAGAGGCAATGCCAATAAAATTATAAACCGCATTTTGGCAACTTTTGATAATACATTTGGAATTAAATTATGCAGTGTAGATGGAGGAAGTTTGAGAAATGCAATACCAAGAGAATCTTTGGCTACATTTATGGTAACAGAAGCCAATGAAGCTAAGTTAAAAACAGTATTTGAAAGTATTAAAATAGACTTATTGAAAGAGTACCAAACAACTGACCCTAATTTAAATATAATATTAGAAAAAATAACACATAGTCTGCCAGTAACTGATAGCAACTTTCAAAACAAATTATTTGCAGTAATTGCAGCTTGCACCAACGGCATTTACAGAATGAGCCCTGATATAAATGGATTGGTTCAAAGCAGTAACAACCTAGCAAGGGTTTTAGTAAAAGACGGCAAGTATTCTATACAATGCCTAACGCGAAGCAGCTTGGATTCCGAAAAATGGGATTTGGCAAATTCAATAAAACAGTGTTTCGGATTAATGGGTGCAAAGGTTTCTTTTGAAGGCAGCTACCCAGGATGGACACCAGCACCCGATGCCAAAATTGTGAAATTAATGCGCGAAATATATGAAGCCAGATTTAAAGAAAAGCCCAAAGTAAATGCCTGTCATGCAGGTTTAGAATGCGGCATTTTAGGAACCAATTATCCAGGCATGGAAATGATTTCTTTTGGCCCCAACATTAGGGGGGCACATTCTCCTGACGAAACTGTACAAATTAGTTCTGTGCTAAAGTTTTGGGGATTCTTTTTAGAGGTTTTAAATAAGGTATAATCTAAATTAAGTCATTTTTTCTCCATTTCACCCTGATTAATTCAAGGAATAATGAATTAGCAAAAAATCTGTAGCTTTAAAAATTCATTCTTTGCTTTTCTTTGGGCAAAACCAATGGCGTTTTTGGTATAAAATTAATTTCAAGATTTTCTATTTTTCCATTTGGTAAAATTTTTAAGACAACCGACTGATAAGGATTAAATAAGATGTCTAAAGGTTTTAATTTTCCATTTATCCTAATGCTAAAGAGATTTGTTTGCAATTTATCCATCATAGATTGTCCTGCATATAATGGGTACGAAAGATTTTTTGCTCCCCATTGTGCAATAAATAAAAACATAGTTCCATCACTTTCTTGACGACACCAATAAGCGGGAGTACTATCGCCACTAAGCAATGGAGGATGTTTAACTATTGTGCTAAAATCGCTATTCACATTTTTTAGGCCTATAAGTTGTGATAGAATTACGTTATAATCCCTTGCCTTTATTTTTCCAGGTTGGGATGGATTTCTTTTTAGCACCACAGGCAGTCCTTTTTGCGCCAATGCCAACACTTTTTTCAATGCGCTATAGTCCATAAAATTTACGTCAATATAAAGTGCAGAAAAAATAGCATCACCAAGCACTAACTTTTTTTTGATACAAGATGCCTTTTCCAAAAAACCCCTATTGATCCATAACGGATGATAGCCCTCTACCTCTTTTGGCATTTTCAAATACCTCATTTCATATTCACCCCACACCCATACTCGCTGTTGCTCTGCTGGGTAAGCACCTTGCATTACCCCATCTTCATAAGGAATATACACTGCTATGTCAGTAAATGTTTTTCCTTTTTGCATGATGGAAGACACTTTTTCTACATAAGCATTAAATTGAGGTAGTTCATTACTCAAATTTCCGTTTGGCCCAAAATAAGTGGTAGCAAAAAAATCTATACTGTCAGAACCCTTAGGATTAAATGGCATGCCATGATAAATTAATTGATTAATCCCTTGCGAAAACAAGGCATCTGCTATCAATTTTAAATCAGCAGTTTGCTCTTTTCGTAAATAAGTAGCAGGAAAACCATACATACAAGTAAAACTTTCTGCACTTATAAGCTTCTTATTTGCCAATGCTGCTGCAGAGCTCACAATACGCGAATAATTAGGATTGTTTAGCATGGCTTCACTTTCTGGAATATCAACTAATGCATAAGTAGACATTACATCTGTAGGCGAGCCCAAGCATTGAACACGAGAATTAACCCCTAATGATTTACACTTTTCAACAAAAGGTATATAAAATCCTTTGGTTACATACTCATCCATAAGGCACATATAATCATACCTTACATCAGCAAAAGAATCTAAACCAGCATCCATAAAAGGAATTAAATCATAACCAAACTTTTTTTCAAATGAATGCTCAAATCCAGGGGTCCAAATCTTATTTTTACCATTTAACTTAATTTCCCAAGAATCTACAAAAAGTGAGGTATACCTCTTATTAACTTTTAAAGCATCTCTCATTGCTTGAACTATGGGTTCTGAATAAATTTCAAAGGCTTTTTTATCTAAATGATCTATAACAGTCATATTTTTAGGCCAGGCCCAAGAATAATTTAGCTCTTGAATAAAATTAGAATCCCCATAAATTTTAGTGTTATATTTTTTATCAATATCTAAACCAGCTATCACCCAAGCACTGCCAAATGTGAAATCACAAGTCAGACCAATAGAATCGGCATATTTTTTTGTAAAAGTTACTATATTTACCCAATCATTGCTCAACCACTTTTGTGCACTTGTATCTATTGGATAAAACCTATTATAACTTTTTGCATACATATCTTGATAACGATACAATGGATAGAGCCAACACAATTCTACGCCACCAAAGTTTTGTGCTTTTGCCCAGAGCAATTGATGCCTAACATCCTCTTCTTTAATATTGGTAGCGAACCACCACCACCTTACCATTGGCTTGGCAGTGGGGTAGAAATTTTTAGTATCCTTTTTCGGTTTTTGGGCAGACAAAGAGAAAAAAGCTATAAGAACACACATAAAATATGAGTAAAGGTATATCCCTTTTTTCTTTTTCATCATGCAAAAATAATGAATAATACTTACCCATTGTAAAAATTATAAAAACAAACATTTGCTGCATCAAGATTTATGTTTTTATCTTACTCAATATTAAAAAACAAAGGAGGTGAATTATTGGATACTAAAGCTATCAGAATTAAAAAAAAAATATTTCTTGATAATTGATAATAGTTATTACATTTGTGTTTAACATTATAAAAATTAGAATGCTGCGTTTAATCTTAATTTACTTATTGCTCAACTTTGCTGCTTTTAAAGATGCAAAACAATTTAATATCATAAATTACGGTGCAAAAGGAGATGCAATAACACTAAATACAAACACTATTCAAAAAGCTATAGATGATGCACATGCCAATGGAGGAGGAACCGTAATTATACCCAAGGGTATATTTCTTTCAGGCAGTATTTTTCTAAAAACAGGTGTAACACTTCAATTAGAAAAGGGGGGCACCTTGCTAGGAAGCACCAACATTATTGATTACAAGCCAATACATGTATGGAAAGCATTAATAATTGCAGACAGTTGTTCACATATTGCCATCACAGGCAAGGGGGTAATTGATGGACAAGGAGCCAAATTAGCATTAAATATTGATAGCTTATTCTATAGAGGCGAAATAGACAGCCATTATTATGAATTTTCAGAAAAGAGGGTATATGCCACATTGCGTCCGCAAATTATACAATTTCAAAAGTGCGATGACATTAAAATTACGGATGTAACGATAAAAAACAGTGCTTGTTGGGTGCAAACATATGAGAAATGTTCTAATTTGGCAATTGATAATATAACGGTGTTGAGTGATGAATATTGGAACAATGATGGTATAGATGTGATTGATTGCAAAAATGTATCAATTACCAATTGCTTTATCAATGCTTCTGACGATGGCATTTGCCTAAAATCTGAAGACTTAACAAAAACCTATTTTAGCGATAGTATTTATATTTCCAACTGTACAATACGCTCTAGCGCAAGTGCAGTTAAATTTGGAACTTCATTGGTTAGTGGCATTAAAAATGTGGTGATAAAAAATATAAAAATTTACGACACTTATCGCTCTGCAATAGCCATAGAAAGCACTCAGGGTGGATATATTGAAAATGTTTTAGTAGAAAATATCGTTGCAAAAAATACTGGTAATGCACTTTTTATAAGAATAGGCCGGATAAGGGGCGCTCCAAAAGCTGGACCGTTAAAAAATGTGGTTATTAGAAACATGAAAGTATGGGTGCCATTTGCCCCACCCGATATTAAATACAACATTAGAGGACCTGCTCTGCCCTTTTTTCATAATGTTTTTCCCTCTTCAATTACAGGAAACCCTGGAGTTTTTGTAGAAAATGTACTTTTAGAAAATATAGAAATCATTTATCCAGGAAAAGGGAACAAAGCATTTGCAAATCTTCCGCTTTGGCGGGTAAAAAGCATACCGGACTTAGAAACTGCCTATCCTGAATTTTCAATGTTTGGAGAGCTTCCAGCATGGGGTTTTTATATACGGCATGTAAAAGGATTAGAGATGAAAAATATCAAACTTAAAATCCTTGAACCTGATTATCGTCCAAGCATAGTTTTTGACAATGTGCATGATGTAAAAATAAATAATTTAAACATCATCGGGGATAGTAAAAAACAAGCATACTTTGCCATAGACACAACAAATTTTATGCACTTGAATTGACGCAACTATGCAAATAAATTTTCTACTGTATAAAAGTGTTTTAGTAGCTGCCATTGCAGGGTTTTTATTTGGGTTCGATACCGTTGTAATTTCTGGTGCAGAAAAAGATATTCAATCTATTTGGCAATTAAGCGATGCAATGCATGGTGTTGCCATAAGTATAGCACTTTGGGGAACGGTGTTAGGTGCACTATTGGGCGGAATACCCACAGAATATTATGGGCGAAAGAAGACTTTGATTTTTGTTGGATTTCTTTATTTTATTTCTGCCATTGGCTCTGCTATCGCACTAGAATTATATTCCTTTATTATTTTCAGATTTTTGGGAGGCATAGGTATTGGCATTTCTACAATCGTTGCACCATTGTATATTAGCGAGTTATCACCACCTGAAAAAAGAGGTAAGCTCACAGGATTGTTTCAATTTAATATCGTTTTAGGGGTATTAGCTGCCTATATTTCTAATGCCTTCATAAGCAGCTCATGGAGATTAAAGCTAGGTGCTGAGGCCATACCTGCAATAGTTTTTTTAGTGCTTAGCTTTTATTTGGTAGAAAGCCCACGTTGGCTAATAATTAAAAAAAGAAAAAAAGAAAAAGCCTTAAAAATACTCGCTCAAATTAATCCTCAATTTACTATTGATCAACTTTCAAAAATGGCTGAAAACATAGAAAACAGTGTTTCAAATGATGAGAAAAAACCATTTTTCAGTAAAGCATTATTAAAACCAATTTTACTTAGCTTTTTTATTGCATTTTTTAACCAATTATCTGGGATAAATGCTATACTATATTTTGCACCAAGAATATTTGAACTCTCTGGCCTAGCGGCCCATAGCGCAATGTTGCAATCTATTGGCATTGGAATTACAAATCTAATTTTTACCCTCATTGGCCTACAAATGATTGATAAATTTGGAAGAAAACAATTGCTTTACCTAGGTGGCATAGGATATATTGTCTCTTTAGGCTGCTGTGCCCTTGCCTTTTATTATAACCATCCCCAAATTGTGCCAATCTGTATATTTACCTTTATTGCATCCCATGCAATTGGACAAGGTGCTGTGATTTGGGTTTTTATTAGTGAGATTTTTCCAAATAGGTTTCGCGCACGTGGGCAAGTTTTTGGTTGTTTCACACACTGGTTTTTTGCAGCACTAATTACATTATTATTTCCGATTGTTGTTCGTAAATATAGTCCTGAAATTATTTTTGGTTTTTTTTGTGCAATGATGATACTGCAAGTATTTTGGATTAAACTTTTTGTTCCCGAAACCAAAGGAATTTCGCTTGAAGATATGCCTGCTAGGCTAAACTAAAAACAGCGCCTCAAAATGCTTTAAAAAGTAATTAAATTTTAGCCTTACTTAAATAAATAGTTCATCAAAAAACTATCTTTTTAATTTATTTAATATTGGCTTAAATTGCAAAGTACCCTTCCCCAAATTTGTTGATGTGGCTACTGCAATTCCTCTCTGCTCATTTTCATTTACTGCGCAATAAAAATGATACACTACTCCATTCCAATTAATCACACATGGTTTGTGGGCAAACTTGTTATCATAAACCTCTGAACTTTTGATTAAATCATCTCCTTGCCAATCTGTCCAATGAATTAAATCATAAGAACAAGCAAACCTATTAAAAGCATCCTTGCGCCCATCAGGCCAGTAAATGCCAAAATAAAACATCACAAATACGCTGTCTATTTTTTGAAGGAAAGCATCACCACTTATCCCTACTTGGTGATCTATTATTGGATTATGTGCATACCGCTCCCAATTAACCATATCATTAGAGGTGGCCATACCAATTCTTTCTACCCATTTTTTCGGTAAGCTTGTATCACCTGCTGCGTTATAAAACATCACAAATCTCTTTCCTGATAACCGTTGTGAATCTTCTATTACCATGCTTTTAAACAACAAATCTTTTTCCCAAAAACCCGCTTTTTCATCTTTTGGCGTTAATATTGGCTTTTTATTATGTTGCCACAAATGGACTTCCCAAGGTCTTTTCTTTGTACTCACTACACCAATAGACAATAAGCCTTTCTCGTATCCATCTGCATTGCCCCCTATATAGGTCATCCAATATTTATTGCGAAATTTATTTATTTGATAATCGCCACCCCAACCATAACTTATTAATGAAGCATAACCTGCAGCTTGGCTTGCATCCCAGTTTCCTTTTTTGCCAAAATCTAAAATAGCACCCATAGGTTTCCATTGCAATAAATCCTCACTTTTTGCCAACCAAGTTTCATATCCTTTGCCGCTATACACCAAATATGTCATGTACCAAGTGCTGTCTTGTCTAAATATTGTAGGGCTATCAACCATACTTGCGGTATCTTCATGAACCATAACCAAACCATACTTATAAGGCGTTTTTACCTTTTCGTAAATTTGGCGCATGGTGGTCTCTGATACCATTTTTGGTAAAGGCTGTTTTGTTTTAGTTTTTATAGCACATAAAGTTATAAAAGACAAGAATGAAAGAATAAGTAATATGTTTCTGTTTGAGTAATTCATCGCATTACAATTGCAAATGTAAGGTTAAAGTATTTGATTTACATTAGGGCAAATTACTTTAATTTAGTATTTTTTCTTATCTTGATTTGGTGATTTTCTATTTCAAAATCCTTTTGTTTCATAGCATCTTTTTTTCAATGGTCGATTTTAGCACGACATTTTTCCAAAAATCTCTAAAAACATAAATTATTCCTTTTAAAATTCGAATCTAAAAATCTGCAGACATCTATAAAAATTTACTCTTTTTTCTTAAAGATTTAACTTTGGCTAGGGCTGCATAACTGCTTCGATTTACTTATCTTTACCAGAAACACCAAATCTTATCTTTTCCAAATAGGAAATCTGCCTGGAGTATAGGGCAATTGCAAAATTTCTAAATCTTTTTCCAGCTGAACGAGCAATGTTTGCAGCATCTCTGCATCAGTATAGGTTACTTTAAATTTGTTTTTCACCTCTTCTAGTTTTTCTATATAAGTGGTGGTGCTAAGTTCCGTTGTTGCCCATAAATTGCCAACAATGCCCTCTATAGAACCTACAATGCCAGGCAATGTTTCAAACTCTCTACTTGCTATGCTGCCATCGCCATTCATTTGTAAATTTATTTTGTTCAACAATTCTTCAATCTGAAATAGCTTTGTTTTGATATTTTCATTTTTTACAACATTTAATGCTTTAATATAATTTATTTTGTTCTTTGCCTCTGTGCAATAGCTATTTACACCCAAAACCACTCTTCTAAATTCAGCGATATCTTTGTTGAAATTGTTGTTTGCAAGCCA
>JBDNFC010000065.1:0-10726 GCA_041690035.1 Bacteroidia bacterium
ATTATAGGTACCTGCAGTGGTGTAGGTATGGGTAGGGAAAGCAACGGTACTGCCTGCGCCATCTCCAAAAAGCCATTGATAGCTAACGCCTGTGCCTGCATTTACCTGCCCTTGATTGCTTTGGTTGTCAAATGCCAAGGGAGTAAACAAGCAAATAGAGTTGTTGGTTCTAAAATTGGCGGTGGGTGGGGTGGGGATGCTTATATCCAAACTATCTGTGTACCACTCTCCATAGCCACCACCTTTTTCACTATAGCCAAAAATTTTAAAAGCATATTTACCGTTTTTGGTATAGGATATGTCTGGCGGTGCAACTCCTTCAAAGTAAAACATCCCTGTATCTGTGGCAATATGCCACTTGTATTTGGTAAAACTGATTTGAGATAAACTGTTATTAATAAACTTTACTGTGGCATTACAAGCATAAGTAATGGGGGCTTTAAAACGCAAATAAGCAAACTGGGGCACTTTAATAAAGCCCAAAAAAGCATCTGATAATTTGTATTCTATGGAAAGGACGTCTCTTGCCAAATTTGAGGGAGTAAAAACATCATCTGCATTTTTAATACGGCTAAAATTACTTTTTACAAAAGGAACTCCGTTTTTATGAATGGTATCTACCTCATTAAAACACATAACACCATTAGGTGATAATGTAAGAAATTGCTCCCTAAATGCCCAAGCATTTTGCCCGCTATTGTTTTTCATTAAAAAGTTGTTATTGCTTATGTTTTTTACACCAAGATTACTTAAATCCACTTGATGCGTGCTTGTATAGGTAAAATCCTTTCTAGATGGAAAACTATCCATACGAATGCTGTTAAAATACAACTTTGAGTCATCTGCTGAATAATTTGCAATTTCAATATAGTATAAAGAACTATCAATTTTACTATTGTTATTTAATTGGTTAACATAAACTGGCTTAACACCAATAAACTTTTTGGTTTTTTTATCAATTTCTATCTCTGTTAGTTGATTAAAAAGTATCAAATTATTTTTATTAAACCGATCATCCACCCTGTAATAATCATTTCTTAAAAATTTGTTGCCCGCATTGTTAAAACCAAAACTTCTTCTTTCCGCATGAACCCACACAAACGGAATGGTTTGATTAAATGGAGGAGGTACAATTTTGGCAACTGGATAATAAAAGGAATCCTTTTTTTCCAATAACCCATTTTTATTGATATGGTATAAAAATAAATTTACTGTATCTTCCAAAATTACATCTATTAAACCCTTATCATCCCTAGAGAAGTGAGGGCGTGAAACATTATTTATTCTTGGTATCGTGTCATACAATACCACCTTAAAACCTCCTCTAGCATTTGCATTTGGCTCAATAATATTATAGGTAAGGTCTATTTTACTCTGTCCATAATAACAAGCATCATACCCAATAAAAATAAACTTATTGGTATCAAATTTTAACAAGTTACTTTTAAAATTTGAGCCAACCGTTGCTCTAAGATTTTCCGCACCTTCAATCATTACTCCATTGGCATTATAAATATTATTACCCCAAGTATAAAGTGCCAAATTTCCATTATCAAAAGCAATGGCATTATAGTTATGCATGCAGGATAAATAAGGGAAAGAGGGAAGTTTATTACTAGGTTGTAAACTATCCCGTTCATCAAAAGTCAATACATCATTATTTTTATTTAATATAACATGATTGCACGATTGAGAATATAAATTCCCAATCGTGCAGACATGAACTAAGAGCCATAGAAATTTCAAAATTATCTATTGTTTTTAAATTTTTGCGGTATAGGTATTAACACCCTCTTCTATTTTTATGAAATATACGCCAGCCTTATGAGCAGATAGGTCAATTATAGAAACAGCATCGCTGCTAAGCTGGTTTATTATAGTACGTCCACTTATGTCATATACTGTTATGGTAAATGCCTTATCATAATCCGTTTTTACGTTAAATATACCTGTACTTGGATTTGGATAAACAGAGATGTTGTATTGATTAGCCACAAATGGAATACTGGTATTGGTATTAAGCGTATTGATTAAATTTTCCACATAGTATTCAGAACAGCCGATGGTGCAAAGACCAGCTCCATTAGATTGCGAAGCAATTACTCCAACACTATTTATAAGAGGATTAAAAGCTGCTGGTGGAAATATCTGAACATAATAATTTTGAGTTGCATTAGGAGAATTAATTCTACCTCTACCGCTTAATTGATCACTAAATTCATTCGCTGCTTCATTGTCTATTGTTTCAAAATCAGCTAATTTACTCCCTGCGTAAATATCTGTGCCCATATTGGTAAACTTATTACAAGTTATGTTGGTTTTGGTATTGCCACCTATACCTTGAATATCAATGCCTGTTACATTATCACTTGCCACAGTTGTGGCACTTGCGTTATTAATTCTATTTGCTTTGATTTCAACAAATCCATTTCCTGCACTATGTGCGGCTATATATCTTATATTAGTTCCAGTAAAATCAAAAGTATTATCTACAATGGAAAGTTTTTCTGTGTTTGTATAATATATGCCATAAACTGGGTCACTAGCTGAAATCCAACATACTTCATTTGTATAGGAATTAATAGTAGTTCTGTTGCCATTAAAAGTATTTTCTCTAATAAATAATCCCGAACTTTGCGCAGAATAAATACCATAGAAATTATTGGCAAAAGTAGCATTTAAAACCACTCCGCCTTTTTGAGGGGTAGTTGGATTATTAACATTAATGGCTTTGTAAAAACCAGTAAAGGTACAACCCGTTGTTCCACAAAACTCTATACAATCATTTGGTTTACAACCAAAACTTCCGTTTTTGGTAACGCTAAATGTTGATTTATCTGCATTGATAGCAATACAACGCTTATCTGGACATACAATATTATTAGGGTTATTAACATGACTATTAATAAATGTACAACCACCTATCGTAACCATGTCAATATATAATAAATCAATCATCTTGATATCATTAAATAACATTAAATTAGCATAAGGCATTTTAAATGTACAGTCCTTTATTGAGTGAGCTGGATGAGGTGGCGATGTTGCTAGATTATCTACAATATTAACATACCCAATGCAGTCTTCAAAGGTACTTCCTGCAACATCAAGAATAGCTCCGGTTAATGATTTAACACCACAAGTTGCATTTCTAATAGTGGAATTGTTAATTATGTTTATTTGCGTTTGAGAGCTATTAATTACACCACTTGTAAAAGTTTTGCTTACTGTATTATAGGTTGGATCAGTTGAATAATGGGATTGTGCACTAATTCCATTTCCTGTTACTCCAGCCCATAAATTACCATTACTACCGCAATAAAATTCGACTCCATCTAAGGTTAATTTACCGCCTGCAGCAACAGTTATGGCTGCATTAGAATTAAAACCTATGGGTATATTTTTGATAATCACTGTTTGGTTGGCTGCAATTTCTAATCCACTTAAATAGCCTGTTGGGAGTTGCATCCAATTTGTATACAGTCCTGCTGGAATATTAACCGCCATAATAGAACTAGAACTGATTGCAAATATAGCCCCCGCCATAATTGCTTTACAATTTAGTTTTGTTGAGTTTTTGCGCCCCCCTAATAATAGAGGCAATTTTGTTTAATTTTTGTAGGTTTTTCATGTTTATAGGTTTTTGATTTAGCATTTCTAAATTAAATCAATAAAACCAAACTTTCAAATTTTTTGTGTAAAATTATTTTTAATTGTTAATTGTTAATTATCCATTGACAATTAAACGTTAAAAGTAAAAAGTAAAAAACAGCAATCTTCATTTTTTTAATCAAAAGTACCGTATTAACTTTGCCTCACTATCATGCAACACGATTATCAAATATTTGATTTAATAAATTTAGAATTAAAAAGACAACAAAATGGATTAGAACTGATTGCTTCAGAAAACTTTGTAAGCAAATCTGTTTTAGAAGCAGCAGGCAGTATTTTAACTAATAAATATGCCGAAGGATTGCCTTTAAAACGTTATTATGGTGGATGCGAATTTGTAGATCAAATAGAGCAATTGGCAATAGACAGGTTAAAAAAACTATTTGGGGCAGCATGGGCAAATGTACAACCCCATAGCGGAGCGCAGGCAAATGCAGCTGTAATGTTAGGTGTTTTAAAACCTGGCGACAAAATTTTAGGCTTTGATTTATCACATGGAGGGCATTTAACCCATGGCTCATCCGTTAATTTTTCTGGACAGTTATACACTCCTTCTTTTTATGGCGTAGAAGAGCAAACAGGCAAAATAGATTTTGAAAAAATAAGGGGCATTGCCAAAAAAGAAATGCCGAAACTGATAATATGTGGAGCAAGTTCATACAGCAGGGATTGGGATTATAAACTATTGCGCGAGATAGCAGATGAAGTAGGAGCATTATTAATGGTAGATATTTCACACCCATCTGGGCTTATAGCTGTGGGTTTATTAAACAATCCTTTGCCGTATTGCCACATAGTAACTAGCACCACGCATAAAACCTTGCGTGGCCCACGAGGTGGAATTATTATGATGGGTGCAGATTTTACAAACCCAATGGGCTATAAAAATAATAAAGGCGAATTAAAAATGATGAGTGCTGTGCTTGATGGAGCGGTTTTTCCAGGCACACAAGGTGGACCGCTTGAGCACATTATTGCTGCAAAGGCAATTGCATTTGGCGAGGCTTTGAAACCTTCTTTTAAAACCTACATGCAGCAAGTAAAACTAAATGCTTCTACGCTAGCATCAGCAATGGTAAATTTAGGCTACAATATTATTAGTGGCGGCACAGATAATCACCTAATGTTGATAGATTTAAGAAAAAAATCTGATACACTTACAGGAAAATTGGCAGAAGATACATTAGGCAAATGCGATATTACAATCAACAAAAATGCCGTACCTTTTGAAACAAGATCTCCTTTTGTAACTTCGGGTATTAGGCTAGGCACAGCAGCTATAACCACCCGAGGATTGAAAGAAAATGATATGCAATTGATTGCCAATTTTATTGACCAAGCCTTAATGAATAATGATAATTTAACGGTGTTAAACAATATTAAAAAAGAGGTTAATGAATTTATGAAAAAATTTCCGCTCTATAATGATTAGATACATTATTATATTATGTTTTGTGATTTGTAATGTTAAACTTGCAGGGCAATCAATAGTTTTAAAAAAAATACCAACTGATTCGTTTTTCATGATTATCAATCAGCCTAAAGACAGTCAAATTTATATCATTAATTTTTGGGCAACTTGGTGCAAACCCTGTATAGAAGAATTACCCTATTTTACTCAATTAGACAGCCTTTATAAAGATAGTTTTAAATTTATTTTTCTTTCGTTTGATGGCGCAAGTGCTTATGACAAAACCCTAAAATTTATACAACAAAAAAAACTAATTGGCACACATTATTTGCTCACAGATGGAGATATGAATGGCTTTATAAATGGCATAAATAAAAATTGGGAGGGAAACATCCCAGTAACAATATTGCTAAACCGATGTGAGCGAAGAGACAAATATGCTTCATTCGAAAATATCACAGAATTAAAAAAATTTATACATCAATAATTAAAAAAACACATGAAACATTATTTTAAAATTGCCAGTTTATGCACCATCATTGGGTTAGCCATATTTTCTTTTACCAATATCAATCAGGGATATGAACCTGGCGCTGAGGTTACAGATTTTTCGCTCAAAAATATTGATAGCAAAAAAGTGAGCATGGCAGATTATAAAGATGCCAAAGGTTTTGTGATTATTTTTACTTGTAATCACTGCCCTTTTGCAATAAAATATGAAGATAGAATAAATGCCCTAGATGCTGCATATAAAAAGAAAGGATATCCAGTAATAGCAATTAATCCAAATGACACTGTACAATATCCAGATGATGCATTTACTGAAATGGTAAAGAAGGCAAAAGATAAAAAATTTACTTTCCCATACCTGATTGATGAAGATCAAGGTGTTGCTAAAACTTTTGGGGCATTAAAAACACCCCATGTTTATATTGTAAAAAAAGAAGGTCAAAAATGGATAGTAAAATATGTTGGAGCAATAGATGATAATTATGATAATGCCAAAAAAGTAAAAATCAAATATGCAGAAAATGCGCTTAAGGAATTAATTGCAGGAAAAGAAGTAACAGAAAAAACGACAAAAGCCATTGGTTGCAGCATAAAATGGAAAAAAGAGTAGTTATTCTTATTTTGATAATAACACAGTAGTTTTAAGCAAAGGGCAGATTTTATATCTGCCCTCTTTTGTATCTTTATAAATTGATTTTAGCACTGTATAAATATTTTTGAGTCCAATAATTTCAGCCCATTCAAAAGGTCCATAAGGATAGTTTGTTCCAAGTTTCATTCCTATATCAATATCCTCTTTGCTAGCAGTGCCTTCTTGCACAGTATAAAATGCTTCATTTATAATCATAAAAATAATTCTCGGTGCTACCATGCCTACTCTTTCTGCTATTTCTTGATAGTTCCAATTTAAAAAATTTAAAAAATCTTTAGCAGAATCGCTCAATAAAAATACCTCTGACAAATCATTTTTCAAAAACCCTGGTAATGCATTGATGCCTAACATATTTTTTTTATCAATGCCTTTATCAAACAATATCGCTGGGGTGCAGCAAACCCCATTATAAATAATAAAAACACTCGGGTAGGCTTTTTGTATTGATAAAATAAGATTTAAAGGGGGTTTTATTGCATCAAAAAAAACATGTTGGGCTTTGCTATTTTGTATATCTGCTATAAGTGTATCTTTGCTGCTAGATATTACTTTAGCCAATGAAAAAACTTTTAAATTTAACTCATTTAGCACAAATTGGTTTTGGCATACTGCTAATATTATCATTTGCTTGTAACTTTGTGGGCAAAAATACCATTAAAATGGATAAAATTATCGTAAAAACAGAAAAAGCACCAAAACCTATTGGACCATACAGCCAAGCGGTGTGGCATGGAAACACCCTATACCTAAGCGGACAAATAGCTTTAAACCCATTATCAGACAGTCTGGTAGTTGAAAATATTGAAGATGAAACCACTCAGGTAATGGAAAATATAAAGGGAATTCTCACAAGTCAGGGATTAGATTTTACCAATATTATAAAAACCAGTATTTTTTTAATAAATATTGATGATTTTAACCAAGTAAATACTGTTTACGGAAAATACTTTAGCACAGGTTTTCCTGCAAGAGAAACCATACAAGTTGCCAAGTTGCCAAAAAATGTAAACATAGAAATAAGTGTTATTGCTGCAAAATGAGGTTGTTTTCAATAATAATTTTAACTAGCGCCTCAATTTGCGCTTGTCAACCACCAAGTGTTTATCATGAGGAGGAATCACCAGATTGGTTTACAGCAAAAAATGATACCATAAAACCGTATGGCACCTATTTTAGAATCTACGAAGACAGTGTGTATAAAAAAGTAGCCTGCTATATTTCAGAAAAGGAATGTCTTTTGTACACTCAAGATAGCGGTTTAAAAACGCAACTTATTAAAGGCACATGGTTATTAAAAACCAATGATACTCAGTTTTTTTCATTTGACCCACCTTTTAATAAAGCATTTTTGTCATCTAAAGAGATTCATTTTTTTGATACTGCAACTGGATATCGATTACTAAAAAAATCGGACACCTTAATAAGCGAACTGTTTAATTAGAAAAAGTATGTGTGGAATTGCAGGAATAATATGCTTAGATAGGCAGATAAAAACAGATAAAAACTTGGTGCAAAAAATGTGCAATAGCATGCAGCACAGAGGCTCAGACGCCCATGGCATAGCGGCTATAGACCATATTGTTTTTGGTCATCAAAGGCTAAGTATTATTGATTTAAGCCCGGGTGCCAATCAGCCATTTTGGAGCGTTGATAAAAACATTGTTTTAGTACTTAATGGCGAAATATATAATTACCAAGTATTAAAAAAAGAGTTGCTTGACTTTAACTTTAGCACCACCTCTGATACAGAAGTGCTTATGGCAGCTTATCAAAAATGGGGTATAGCAATGGTGAACAGAATTAAAGGCATGTTTGCAATAGCTATTCATGATAAAAATAAAAATATAAGCTATTTAGTGCGCGATAGAATAGGCAAAAAACCACTTTATTATTCTAGAAATGGGCATCAATTAATTTTTGCATCAGAAATAAGGGCGATACTTGCAACTGGATTAATTTCCCCAGAAATTAATAAAACCCAATTGGCCTATTACCTGCAATATCAAACTGTGCATGCTCCAGAAACGATGGTCAAAGACATAAAAATGTTGTCCCCTGGCTCAATATTAAGTATCATAGATGGCAATATTTCAGAAACCAATTATTGGCAAACCGAAAAAAACCTTAAAAAACCTGACCAAGAATATAATCCTCATGAAATTGCAAATTTATTTGAAAAATCTGTAGAAGAAAGATTAGTATCTGACGTACCATTTGCTGTATTATTAAGTGCAGGAGTAGATTCTAATCTCATATTGGCTATGGCAAGCAAATTTGAAAAGGTAAATACATTTACCATTGGTTTTAAAGAAAAAAAGTATGATGAATCTGTATTGGCTAGCAAAGCTGCAGCTCATTTTGGCTCCAATCATCAGCAAGTTATTTTAGACAGCAAATCCCTCCTTTCTATATTGCCTGATATGCTCTCTGCAATGGATCACCCAAGTGGAGATGGGGCAAATACATTTCTTATTAGTAAAATAATAAAAGAAAATGGATATACCATGGCACTATCTGGTTTAGGCGGTGACGAACTATTTTTTGGCTACCCTCATTATGCACAATACGGTAGCATTGCCAATTCTATTGCATTCAAAACCTTACCAAATACTTTTTTTACTTTATTACAAAACCTTCCGCATCACAAAATAAGAAAACTATCTGCACTAAAAAAATGCAACCATGCTGCAGAAGCCATGATGCAGATTAGGGCTAATTATAATGCCAAAGGCATGCACAACTATTTTGGGCTGGATGAGGCAAGCCTAAATTTAACCCAATTTGAAGGCTTAGATAATTTTAATGCTATCTCTGCAGTTGAGATGGAATATTACATGGCTGATGTGTTGCTGAGAGATGCAGATCAAATGTCGATGGCACATAGCTTAGAATTAAGAAATCCTTTTTTGGACAAAGATTTGGTATTGGCTGTAACTGCAATCAATCAAAAACACAAAACCTTGCAGCTACCTAAAAAAATGCTTTTAGACAGTTTGGGGCATTTGCTGCCTGATTATATCATCAATAAGCCTAAAACAGGTTTCACATTTCCTTGGGAATATTGGATGAAAACAGAGCTTAATTCATTTTGTGCTGCCCAAATGGAATACCTAGAAAATAGCAAAATATTTAAAACAGGCGCAATAGAAATGGTTTGGAAAAAATTCAATAGAAATAGCAAAATATTTACATGGAGCAGGGTTTGGCCATTAGTTAGCCTTAGTTATTGGATTCAAAAAAATGGAATCAAAACCTAATATATTACTATTTACAGACTGGTATTTGCCTGCATACAAAGCAGGTGGCCCTGTAGTTTCTATCTATCAGCTGGTGCAGTTGATGCAAAAAAAATTTCAATTTTATATCGTATGCAGTAATTCAGATTTAGGAGAAAATGAAGCCTTTAAAAACATTGATACCAACACTTGGATTGATGGCGATTATGGCGAAAAAATAAAATATTGGCGAAAAAAAAATTGTATTAAAAACAATTATCTATTGCTTATTAAAGAAACCAAACCAATGGCAATATATTACAACAGTGTATTCTCTTATAATTTTACCTTAAAGCCCATATTTTATTATTTAAAATTGTATGATGTAAAGCAATTTTTATCCCCAAGGGGCATGCTTCATTCTGCTGCAATTAGTCTAAAAAGTAGAAAAAAAAGGCTGTTTTTATGGTTGATTAAATACACTCATTTTTTTAGAAACATTATTTTTATTGCAACAGATAAGCAAGAGCAAAAATATATAAGTCATCATGAATTAAAAACACCCATAATCATCGTGCCTAATATCCCTGATTGCAGTTTTTTAGACCTAGAAACAAGCATTATAAAGCAAAACCACATTATTACGATTGCAAGAATAGCACCCGAAAAAAATGCCTTAATGGCATTAGATGTTATATCAGAAATAAGCAAACCTATAACTTACACTTGGATAGGCGATAGCAAAAACAAAAACTATTTCGATAGTTTTATGCAAAAGGCACAAAATTTACCACCTCATATTGATTTTAAATATTTGGGAGCCTTGCCAAAAAAAGAAGTAAAAAAAGTGATTTTAGAGTCCAATATTTTTTTTCTACCTACATTAGGAGAAAATTATGGACATGCAATATTTGAAGCTTTAGCAGCGTCTTTGCCTTCTGTTATTGGCAATAATACCCCATTTATTAACGCAGATATGCCAGGGCTTTATCAAGCTGCATCAGACAATAAAAATCAATTTAGAATTCATTTAGAAAATCTTTTATCCCTAACCAAGGATGAATATATTGAAGAAAAAAAAGCTGCAAAAAAAATTGCAGAAAATTCATTTGATGAAAAAAAATTGTTTGCCCAATACCTTGAAATATTTTGGGATAAATGAAAAATAAAGCTCACATTAAATACCGCCAATAATTATGGATATGATGTATTGGGTAATTTATCAAGGATAAAACAGAAGATATAGACCAAATAGCATAGGAAAGC
>JBDNFC010000066.1:0-1460 GCA_041690035.1 Bacteroidia bacterium
AAGAAGTGTTCGGGCCTCTTTTATCATTTGCCCATCGTCTTTTAATACCATCGTTTGCAATTGCACCCAAGTATTAATGATGCCTCCCCAATGATTTGAGGTATAAAGGACTTTATAATCTAAATGATTTACGATTATATCGTTAATATTCTTGGCTTTTAAACTTTCATCTTGGGTTATGATAGCGCCTATTCCCATGGTGATGTTAGTAATTTCCCTAAAACGTGCCGCATATAAATCAGTGTTTTTTAGTGCTTTTACATATTGGTTATATGCTTCTATAATAACAGCATACTCTTTATCAAAAACAGGATATAGTGCATGGCTTTTGTCATAAGCTCTAGTAGCATAGAGCATGGCATCGTGCTTGGCAAAAATGGCTTGTTGCTCTTGGTAGTTATTACCAGCAAAAATATTTTCTTTGGTGTTTTTATACACAATACTCTTGGGGGATGGGATAGAATCTAAACAGGTAACCGAAAAATCTTCGTTATTTATTACTAAATCTAAACCACCACCGTCTTGGCTATTGGTAATGTACCACATAGCCATTCCTTTATAGCCTTTGTATTTTTCAGGAATAGTAAGTTGCACTTTCCCCCCTTTGGGTATGGTATCATTTTGCAAGACAATGAGCTCATTGCCCTGCACTATTTTAAACTCATAGGTTTTACCTGCAAAATACGGAAATTCTATGTTGATGGTTTGGGCAGTTGCGCCAAAACTGACTAAGAATAGTGCTATTAAATAAATAAAATTTTTGTTCATAATGCTAGTTTATTGTTGGATATAATTTATAGGTCATAGCACCCTTTTTAAATGCTTCTATATAACCATATTGAAAAAGAAAATTATTTCTATCTTTAATAAGGGTGTTATATCAAATATTAAAGGTTCTATAATGCCGCAATATACCTAAATATGAATTGATAGAAGCTCTTATTTGCACTAAATCTGCATAATGAGGAGTATTGTTTTGCAAAAATAATTTCCAGTTTTTTACACAAAGTTTAAAATTGATTTTTGCTCTGTTAGAAACATACATTCTGTGGGGTTTAAGTGTGGCTCCCAAAAAATTTACTCCTTTAGAAAAATGCTGTAAAACTATTTTTTTAGGATGCAATTGCAGACCCAATTCTTTTTCTAAATATTCTTTGGATGTTGTAATTAAGTCTTTTAAATAACTGGCATCATCAGAAATGATATAAAAATCATCTACATACCTGCCATAATACTTTATCTTGTTTTCGTTTTTTATAAAAGTATCAAAACTATGCAAATAAATATTGCTAAAAAGTTGAGATGTTAAATTGCCAATGGGCAAACCACAATTAGCCTTTGAAAAAAAGAGGCTTTTGCTTTTGGGCAAATCATTCCAGTCTGATATTTTTCCTTTTATGATGCAGTTTTGCGTAGCATCGTTTGCTAAGATAGTGTCTATTAAATAATGCGACAAGTCT
>JBDNFC010000067.1:0-2014 GCA_041690035.1 Bacteroidia bacterium
AGCAATAAATTAGGCATGGTTGATAAAAATGTTTGATTTAGGTTTGTATTGAACAAATAAAAATATAAAAAAATGAAAAGATTAAAAACATTGTGTGTCATCTTAATTGGATTAACTATTTCTATCCCAAAGGCATACGCTATCAGAACCCTAGTAGTAGAGCGAACTGTAACAGGTTGTACTCCAGGATGTGGATCAACTTCGAGGACCACAGAGCTAATAACTTATGAAACGCCAAGTGGAAGGCAATTCATAGTAAATGAAGTTACTATTGGTTGTAGTGGTATTGGCTTTAAAACTTGCCCTGCAAACGTAATTGCTCCAAGTGATCCTTTACCGGATCCTTACGACAATATTCAAGCAGATATACTTTTAAATACGGCTTACATTGCTGTGGCTAATGGCACCTTATCAGGCACAGCATCTCAAACGGTAGTAAATACAGTTACAAATGAAACTTTTCTCTTTGAAGTGGAATGGAATGTAGTCTTAAACGCTGACGGAACGCAGCAATCTTCTTATAAAGTTTATAAAACTTGGATATAAAAAGCGCTACAGGATATAAAAAAATAAGAGCATTTATAATACTCTTATTTTTTTGTTTGTCCAAGACTATAAATGCTCAAGATAATGGGTTTATTCAAAAATCAGATTTTAAAGAAGCATATAAATCAACATTAAATTGCTTTTCAAATGATTTTTATTATTCTATAGGTCAAAAAGACACATCAATTTTTATATACAAGGTTAATCTCAAAACTGGGATAGATGAAGTATTAACAACTAAATTTAAAATATCATTATATCCAATGCAAGGTGTTTGCTGTTTAAATGACAGCATTTTTGCTTTTATATCTTTTAAACAATTATATATATACAATATTTTAAACAATCAAATATTGGAAAAAACCATTCCGGATTTTTGCAACCAAATTTTGTTGTCTGCAAACGGTTTTTTTTTAACAGCTAGCGGCACTTTCAGCAAAAAACAAGATAAAATTAAACTGTTTTACTATGATTACTTTAAAGATGAATTAATAGTATTAAAAGAATTGGATTCACCATCATACTTTAAACATCTAACTATGACTACGAATAACAATTTATTTGCATCATATCAGGATAAATTTCTAAGATTAGACCCTATAACACAAGAAATAATATATGTGTATAAAAAAGAAGATAAAATAATTACTGCTAAAGGACATTTGGGGTTAAATGAAGATAAAACCTTAATAAAAAATTATTTAAAAAGTTCAAAAAAGTTAGCAAATACAAATACTATTAAAAACCAAGACAACTATTTCGAAGCAGAATCTTCACTTTCTAATTGCAGAAAAATTCAATTTTATGATAGCAACACTTTTGTAGTTTTGTATTCTCTCAAGACTGATAGTTCATTAAAAGAAATACTTTATTTTTACAAAATTATTGATGATAAAGTGATAAAGATTATAGGTAGCCTTAATGATAGTAATTCTAAAAATACGTTAGAATTCACATTTTGCGATGACAATATCATTCCTTTTCTTAATAATGGGAAATTTGTTTTTAGAGAAGAATTTCTTATTTATGCAGGTTCCTTAATATCAAGAAAATGCATTGGACTGAATAGATTAAATTGTCAAAAAATTGTCAAAAAATATGAATTTGGTTTAGCAAGAAAAAAATTAGTGAATTTAGAACCCATTCAGCAATAGTTTAAAAAATGTACTCAAGAAGGTTTAGCAAATAAAATAAAGAAAAGCCAAAATTGGATGCAGCAAGTGAAAAAAGGAGAAATTGATATTTCAATTACTATGCTAGGTGCCGTTGCTCAGGAGTTAGGAGTAACTTTGCCAAAGTTATTGTCTTTCTCTCCAAATAATGTATTTAGTCGAGCCTTAAAAAGCCATTTTTATTTTTAAATTAAAATTCAGCACTTCAATAATTCTAAAAATAAAGGTTTCAAAAAAGTGCCAAAAAGATGATTTCCATTTATTCATCATCCTTTTGAAGTTAAAAGCTGCTGCGG
>JBDNFC010000068.1:0-1252 GCA_041690035.1 Bacteroidia bacterium
AGGTTTGGTAATTCTTTTATGGTTACATTTTTATTACCCCCTTTTGCCAAAGCATTTTTTATTGCTGTTAAATTTTCTTTTGGTGGAACTTGCAAATCTTTTTCTCCATTAATTGCCAAAACTGGACACTTCACTTTTTCTAATGTTGTTGCTGGATCAAATTTTATAAAATATTGCATCCAAGGACTTGAAATTTGATTTACTTGCATTGAAACAAATTCATCTTTGGTCATTCCATTTAGCATTTCAGCACTTGTATCATTTTTAAGCGATTCATTTATTAAGTTTGTCAAATCTGTTTTTAATTTCATAGTGTCATTAGACTTAACAACCATTTCAAAAAGTTTTGAATTTTTTTCAATTGATTTTTTTATATCAGTTTCTGAAACACCATTCACTCTTGAAATTAGTTCTTCTTGAAGCAATAGTAATTTGTCTCCTTGAATTCCTGTGCCTGCCAATAAAATAATAAAGCTAACGTCTTTTGATTTAGCGGCAACAATGGGTGCAATTAAACCACCTTCACTATGTCCAACTAAACCAATTTGTTTTTTGTTAATTTCTTTTCTTGTTTTCAAATAGGTTATTGCACTTTCTACATCCGTTGCAAAATCGGCAGAAGTTGCTGTTTTGAAATCGCCTGTTGATTGTCCAACTCCCCTGTCGTCATAACGTAAAACCGCAATTCCATTTTTTGTTAAGTAATCAGCTATTACTAAAAATGGTTTGTGACCTAGTAATGCTTCATCTCTGTTTTGTGGCCCACTTCCTGTAATTAAAATAACAACAGGAAAATTTCCGCTTTTTGTTGGCAAAGTCAATGTGCCTGATAATGAAATGCTGTCTTTTATATTTTCAAAAGTTACGTCTTCTGAATAATATTGATAAGGTTTTGTCGGTTCTTGAGGTCGCTTTGCAACTTCTTTCTCAATTGCTTTTCTTGACAGATTCATAGGAAATTCTTGTCCACCTTGTTTAAATGTGCCAATAATTTCATTTTCTTTTAATTCTCCATTATATTCAATTCTGGCAGTCGCAACTTCAAATTTTATTTTTAAACTATCAAAAGTAGTATGGGTTACAGGAATACCTTTTGCTCCTTGGTCTGGGCTGTCCATTGTTGAGCTAAAACCATTTTCTGTTTTTGTAACATTAAAAACAAGTCTTAATTGGGTTCCTTGCACTTTTAAAACGCCATTCCATTGTCCTGTAATGTCTTGTCCAAATGAACTGATAGAAATAAATAATGCGA
>JBDNFC010000069.1:0-29222 GCA_041690035.1 Bacteroidia bacterium
ACAAAAATTCAATGAAAACAGAAAAGAAGTTAAAAAATCGTTAAAGCATCTACTTTTAAATAAATTTAGTGATGACAATGACATTCTGCTTTTATTATTAATATTACTTATTCCTTTTGGATCCACCATTGCAATGTATATTTATGAAGGAGGTTGGACAAAAAGGGTAACTGTAAATTTATTATTAAGTTTTTTATGTATTGCAGGTGTAATACATGCCTTGATAGTAATTTTTGGAAAAAAGTAATACCATAAGGGGCATTAGGCTTGCTAAAATAATCATTTGGTTATGTTTGCCAATTATTTTTTGGCTAATTCCAGTAGAGAGTTTTAATAATGGCCCAGCCTTATGCCCCTCTATTATTTTATTTAATTTAGAATGTTTGGGCTGCGGACTAACTAGGGCAACCTTATATTTGCATCACTTAGAAATAAGCCAAGCCATTGCATTTAACAAGCTTATTATAATTATATATCCAGCAATATGGTTAGTTTATATACATATATTGGGTTTAATACTGAATAAAAACTGGTTTGGTTTTTTAAAAAATTTCTATTAATTTACTTACTCCAGCCCAATTTGAATTATAAAAAACCTAGTGCAAACCTAATGCAGACCTGGCAGCTATTTTGGCAATATATTTTCCAATAATATCAAATTCTAAATTTACAAATTCACCAACATGCAATTGTTTTAAATTTGTGTTTTCGAAGGTGTAAGGTATAATTGCAACAGAAAAACCTTTTTCAAAACTTTCTACCACCGTAAGGCTGATTCCGTTTAAACAAATAGACCCTTTTTCTACTGTAAAATATGCATCATTTTGATAAGAAATAGATATTAACCAACTGCCATTTTTGTCCTCAATATTCATACACTTGCCTATTGTATCTACATGACCTTGCACTATATGCCCGTCTAGGCGCCCATTGGCGTGCATGCAACGTTCTAAATTTATAATGCTGCCAATTTTCCAATTTCCTAAACTTGTTTTTTGCAAAGTTTCTTCGATAGCAGTTACTTGATATGCATTTTGCAAAATTTTGGTAACTGTTAAGCAAACCCCATTGTGCGAAACACTTTGATCTACTTTGAGCTCTTGTGCAAGCACTGTATTTAATGTGAAAATAATATTAGACTTATCTTTAATAATATTTTTAACAATGGCTGTGGTCTCTATAATACCTGTAAACATAATTTTTATTTTAAGGATTGATAAACAATGCTTTGTATCTTTTCTCTATAATTTGCTTGGATTAATTTTCTGTTGTTTTGCGTAGGAAAGGTTCTGTTGCTTAGAAAAATAAATACAATTTGCTGCGATTGATCAATCCATACACATGTGCCTGTAAAGCCAGTATGACCAAAAACCTGCCCTTGGGCCAAATCTGAAGCTGGGCTTGTAAATCCACGTCTATTATCTGGTTTATCAAAAATTAAGCCTCTTCGTGAATTATAGCCCTGTTGGCTCGTAAATTTTGCAATGGTAGCAGGGCTCAAATAGCTAGAACCATTGTAATTGCCATTGTTTCTCAACATTTCTGATAAAATAAACATATCTTGTGTATTGCTAAATAATCCTGCATGACCAGCTACTCCTCCAAACATTGCAGCACCCATATCATGAACATAACCTTGTACTGTTTGATTTCTGAAATAATCATCTTTCTCAGTTGGTGCAAAAGAATCTACTGAATAATTTTTATACAAATTAAATCCAGTATATTTGAGATTCATTGGCCTATAAAAATGCATATTAAGAAAAGAATCTTCGCTAATTTTAGCTATGTTTTCTAAAGCTTGTTTTAGCAATATCATACTCAAATCACTGTATTTATAAACACCTTTTTGATTGAGAGTGGTGTTGTAAACTTGGTTCATCATGGCACTTTTATAAGCGGTATCCATATACATATTTGGCGCTACTTTTAATAAATAAGGAGCATTAGCAGATGTGCTATAAATTTTATTAAAATTTTCTCCTAAAGTAGATTTATAAAAAGGTATCCAAGGCGGCAAGCCAGCTTGGTGCAGCATAAGTTCTTTGATTGTGATTTTGCCTACTGCCTTATTTTCTAATCCAGGAATATATTGCGATAGTTTAGCATCTATATTTAACTCATTCATATCATAAAGCCTCATTGCCATTAATGAGGTAGCAAATATTTTGGTAATACTTGCCAAATCATAAATAGTATTTGGCACCACTAATTGTCCTTGATCACTGCTATACCGTCCAAAAGTTTTACTATAAACAATCTCCCCATTTCTAGCCACCAAAACTTGCCCACCTGGCGCAGCACCGCTATAGAGCACTTCGTCTAGCATATAATCTATCTGTTTTAGTTTTGTAGTATCCATTTTATTAAATGCTGCTTTTTCTGCTTGCAATCCTGAGCTTACAAAATACTTGAGCGGCACAGTGGGCGCATCTAACTCTATAGGTTTAAAAGGCAGATTGCCAATAATAGGCAAATTGCCTAGCAGCATCTGAGCAGCTATTTGTCTAAACACTATTTCATCTTCAAATGCAACCATTAATGTGGCTGAATGACTAAAGTATTTGCTCAAATATGGATTACAAAAAAGCACAATGCAGGCCTTGGCATCTTTTTCTAATCCATTGACAAGTCTTATTACTTCATCGCTAAATCCATAACTCCTGTTTTTCCAGACACTAGGTTTATGAAAGCTGATAATGATAGAATCAAAGCTTTTTAGTTGATTAGATGTTTTTAAACACTGCTGCAAATTGCTGTTTTGTTCTATGCTAAATCTTGTTAGTTTTAGCTTACCACTTAATGTTTCATAAAACTCATTTTTGCCTATTTCTCCAATAGATAAAAATGCATAATTTATAGTTGGGTTGAGTGGTACAAATTTATCTTTGTTAGAAACTAAAGTTATGCTTTGCAAAGCTGATTTTACTAAGACTTCAGATTGCAATGCGATGGCATTGATTTGCTGGGTAATATCTCCAATAGGGGTATAACTATAGTTTTCTAAACCTACCCATTGTTTATAATATAATATCCTAAGCACCTTTTCATTTATCATTTCTATAGATATGCGGCCATCTTTGATAGCGTTTTTTATGGCCAATACTCCTTTTTCTATACTTTCTGGGCATAAAATAATATCATTTCCTGCTAATAAAGCCAACACATCTGCCTCTCCATTTTTAAAAAATTTAGTTACCCCTTTCATATTCATTGCATCTGTAATGGCTAGGCCATCAAAACTCAATTCATTTCTTAGTAAATTAGTAACAATTTTTGCAGATAAACTGGCTGGCAGATTTGGGGTGTTGTCTAGCCCTGGCACATGAATATGACCAATCATCGTAGCCATAGTTCCACCAAGAAAAGCGTGCTTAAAAGGAAAAAGCTCTATGCTGTCTAATTGTCTTTTATTGCCCAAAATAATAGGTAAATCTAAGTGGCTGTCAGTACTTGTGTTGCCATGCCCTGGAAAATGTTTTGCGCAGGCTATAATTTGTTCACTTTGCAAACCATGCGCCATAGCCATAGTTTTTGCCGCTACATTCTCTCTATTTTCACCAAAACTTCTAAAACCAATGATTGGATTATTGGGGTTGTTATTAATATCTGCAACAGGGGAAAAACTGATATGCACTCCCAATCTTTTTAGCTCTTGCCCCATTGCTTGCCCTGCTTGAAAAGCGATGGCAGCGCTGCTACTTGCACCCAATGTCATGGCATAAGGATATTTTGGTGCGTTGTCTAAACGCATTTTTACTCCCCACTCTGCATCTTGTGCGATAAATAAGGGTGTTTGGCTTATGGTTTGATAATAATTTGTTAAATAAACCTGCTTGTTGGGTGTACCTTGAAAAAAAATCAAGCCCCCTACATGGTATTTATTAATACTTTGTTCCACTTCTTGTGTATGCCTATCATCCTTATTACTATATGCAGCTATCATGTAAAGTTGTCCAATTTTTTGATCTAAACTAAAGGTTGCCAAAACACTGTCAGCCCACTTTATATTTTTTTGACCAAATATTTGGAAACTAGATATAAATAGGAAAAATAAGAAAAAAATTCTTGAAAGGATAGGATACATCATACATTAATAAACCATTGCAATATAGTCAAAACAAAAATCGTGCAAAAAAAAGTAATCAACCATTTTGTATTAATATATCAGGGTTAAAAAACCAACATAATTTAACTAAAACCCAGCAAAGTTTTAAACGCAAAAGAGCACATTTACCTTTTGATGTTTTGTTTTTCTTATGCGTTATGTTATTTGTGTATATCAATGATAAATCTATCATAGATATTTTACTTAACATAGCAACTTGTACTTATAAACCTTATTGGGCTTATTTGTATATGGCATGCACACCAATAGAAAAATAAACGATAGACAAATACCCTTCATTTGTATTGTAACACCCATATTGCCAATGGTATTTGATGTATTTAGAAATACCGATAGGTTTATTAAAAGATTAAAAATACAGCTATTGTAGAAATCTTAATCCATGGCTCAAAAAGTATTTTTAATGGCTATAAAATTAGTATAGAATTATTGATTATTATTTGCTGTTTTATAAATTATTTAATAATTGATTGTTACAGAATCAATATATGGATCGCCTTTCAATGGTGAAATTATAGACAATTCTGGGTCTCCACGAAATCCCGAAAAATCATCTATCACTGGCAACCCTTTTTTACCTTTGCCAGCATAAACCCAAAAATTTACAGCAACTGATCTAACAGTTTTTTAATTTGGTTAAAATAAAAGAAACTATTCTATTTATATTAGGATTAAAGGCAAGTATGAAAAATATTATGTTACATTGTGCCCATTTCTACCCGAGTGCCTTTTTTGCCATTACACTTTTTTGACCCACCGCAGGATATTAATAGTGCAGCTGCAAAAAGAAGAATCAAAAATTTTTTCATTGTTATTTATTTAAATCTTTCTCAAAGATAATCATTTTTTTATTATGCACATAATTTTCTTACTTTTGAAGAAATAAATTAGGATGTAATGCAAAAGGTGATACCCCTCTCCTACTTACTTAATATGATAGATGCTGCTATTGCGCAACATTTTCATGATAAAACTTTTTGGATAAAAGCAGAAATAACAGATGTAAAAAAACAAGAAAATAAAAATTGGTGCTTTTTTAAACTCTTAGAAAAAGAGAATAAAAACATTGTTGCAGAAATAAGGGCAGTAATGTGGAGTAATGCCTTTAAACAAATTGCAATTTTTGAAAAAGAAACACATCAAAAATTTGAATCTGGCTTAGAAATTTCTTGCTGTGTTAATGTTAGGTTTAACAAACGATTTGGACTAGATTTAGAGGTTATTGCACTAGATTTTGCTTATACCATAGGTAAAATAGAATTAGAGCGCAAAGAAACTCTTGCAAAACTTTTAAGAAACAACAAGATAAAACTTTTGGCAGATGGCAGCTATGCTAGTCCTAATAATAGTGAGCACCTGCCTAATATTATTAAAAAAATTGCATTTATTACCGCGCCAAACTCCGATGGCCAAAGAGATTTTTTGAAAGTAATGGGTAATAATTCTTATGGATATACTTTTTATATACACAATTTTGGAACCCAAGTGCAAGGAGATGCAGCTCCAAAAAAAATAATTACTCAATTAAATGAACTGATTGATACAAATTATGACGCAATTGTTATTGCACGAGGGGGAGGGTCTGATACTGATTTTAAAACATTTAATGACTATGATTTATGTGAAGTAATTGCCAATTTTAAAATACCCATATTAACAGGTATTGGACACGATAGAAATACAAGTATTGCAGATTTAATGGCAAGACAAAAAAGAACCCCGACAGATGTCGCCAATTTTATTTGCGCTCACAATTACAATTTTGAATACGATGTGATGCAAAAAGTGCAAAAAATTAACCATTTTTGGAAACAAAGATTGCAGCAAATTAGTCAAAATCTGCATCATTTAAAACGTACAATTAAAAACCTAGATCCAGAAAATACTTTAAAAAAAGGTTTTGCAATTATATATCAAGAAAAAAAAATAGTAACTAAACATACTGCTTTAAACACCAATGCTGCGCTAATAATACAAATGGCTGATTGTGAAATAGAAACTCAAATAAATAAAACGAATGAAAGAAAAAGATAATTTCAATTTTGATGAAGCATACCTTGCACTGCAGAAAATAATTGAAGAGATAGAAGACGAAAACATTGGTTTAGAAACACTGGCAGCAAAAGTTAAGTATGCCAATGAACTGATGGTAATATGCGAAAATAAATTGCGCGAAATTACTAACACTTTAAATAATGAAGTATAATGATACTGAATCGTTTATTATTATCTCTTTGTTTCCTAAAGATGATTTCTATTTATTTAATGAATTTTTCTATTTCTTATAAAATAGCTACGGTTAATTCAACAAGAATCGTGCATTAAGTCTTTGAGTATAATGCATATTTGGTGCTTAAAAATGCCTATAAAATTAGAAAAAAGATTTGCAATTACCCAATTGATATGATTTTCGGTATTGATGCATTTAAATTATTACAAGAAAAAAAGAAATATAAATTATTTGATCTTAGAAATATTAAAATTAAAAAGTTTGAAAACTGTATAGAAAATAGCGGATCCAAAACAAAATTGGTCAGTGCACAGGAGTAATGAATCATTTAAAATCCAAAAATAATGAAAAAGGAAATTAAACTATTCGATTTATAAGTATTGCTAAATTGCAATTCACCTACCAAACATTTAGAACAAAACCGCTCAATTAATCTCGAATTATTATAAAAGCAACAATACTGGATTTTCCATCAATTGCTTGAAAGATTGCAGAAAAGCTGCTCCTATAGCACCATCTACTGCGCGGTGGTCGCAAGATAGGGTAACTTTCATTGTTTTAGTAGCCTTTATTTGGCCATCAATAATCCCAACAGTATCTTTTGCTGCACCTATTGCCAAAATACAAGCATCGGGAGGATTGACAATAGCTGTAAACTCCTCTATTCCAAACATACCTAAATTACTGATTGTAAATGTATTACCTTCCCAATCTGTGGGCTGTAATTTTTTATCTTTTGCTTTGGCACTAAATTCTTTTACTTCAGCACTAATATGTCCAATGCCTTTATTATCTGCAAATTTTACTACTGGCACGAGCAATCCATCTTCTACTGCCATTGCAACACCAATATGAATGTGGTGATTGATTCTTATTTTATCGCCTAACCAGCTTACATTTACTTTTGGATTTTGCCTAATAGCTGCTGCTGTGGCTTTAATAATCATATCATTCATAGATATTTTTACAGGCGATATTTCATTCATTTTTTGTCTAGCAGCAGTGGCATTGTCCATATTTATTTCCATGGTTAGGTAAAAATGTGGCGCAGTAAATTTGCTTTCGCTTAGGCGCTTAGCAATAGTTTTACGCATCTGACTCAAGATTAAATCCTCAAAAGATTCTGTACCTACATTCTTTGGCAAAGTTGCACTTTTTGCAGGAGTATAATTTTCTACATCATGTTTTACTATTCTACCGCCATCTCCGCTGCCAGAAATTGCAGTGATAGCAATTCCTTTTTCTGAGGCTATTTTTTTAGCAAGAGGACTAATTTTTATTCTATCATCGTTTGATGAAACTTGTTGAACATTAGTTTCACTTGGCTTCTCTTGGGTTTCTGCAGGTGAGCTGATAGTTTCTACCGCTTTTTGAGGTGCTTCTTCTTTTACTGCTTCTTCTTTTACTGCATCTTTCGTTGTGTTTAGAAGGGCTGCAAAATCCTCTCCCTTTTTACCAATAATAGCAATTAGTCCATCTACTACCACTGCATTACCAGCCGATACGGCCAAATGCAATACCTCACCTTTCTCAAAATTTTCTAAATCCATGGTAGCTTTATCCGTTTCTACCTCTGCCAAAATATCGCCAGATTTCACGGTATCGCCTACTTTAACATTCCAGTTTACAATTACACCTTCTGTCATTGTGTCGCTCATCTTGGGCATTTTTACTGCAATAGCCATAATTATTATTCTTAGTTTTGTAAGTGTTTGCAAATTTACCATTTGTAAACCATTTAACCCAAAAAAATTTTTCTTACGCTTTCTTTTATTAACTTGCTAATAACCACAATCCTAAAAAATTAGCACAAATGACTCTTATGATCAATAAATTATAAAAAAAAACTCCGAAAAAGTTATCATAGATTTAAGCCAAAAGCCAAACTAGCTCTGGGTTTAATTAGAAATTATAAAAAATACTCATTATAAAAAATAACACATAAAATATTGATTATCTATTACTTATAAAAATTGGTGGATAAAATATGCATAAATGTGGGAGAAAGTGGTAAAAAGTGGGAAATTTTGTTTTAATTTTGAACTTTCAAAAATCATAAGATTTAAAAAGATGGCGAGCTATATAGGCGAATTTGAATGTAAATTAGATAATAAAGGCAGATTGAGCCTTCCATCTAAGCTACGGGCTCAAATTACTGAAACAGATGCAGCCGCAATGGTCATAAATAGAGGGTTTGAAAAATGTTTGGTGCTATATACAAAAGCAGATTGGGAAAAGGAACTAGAAAAATTATCAGTACTCAATGAGTTTAATAGAGAGGCCCGTCAATTCATAAGAATTTTTAATAACGGAGCAAATATTATTCAAATAGATAATGCTGGGCGAGCACTCATACCAAAAAAACTGATGGAATATGCATCACTAAAAGATGATGCAATAATAAATGCTTATGGAAAAAAAATAGAAATTTGGGACAAAGCAATTTATGAAACAGCACTAGCAACAGATGCAGATGATTTTGCCGACAAGGCACAGAAATTATTAGGTGGCTCACCTCAAAACACGCCCAATAATGAGTAGTTCATACCATATCCCCGTGATGTTGCAGCCATGTATAGATGCGCTGTCTATCAAGCCTTCTGGCACTTATGTAGATGTTACTTTTGGCGGTGGCGGACACAGCAGGCATATCCTAAAATCGCTTAATGAAAACGGAAAACTATATGCTTTTGACAACGATATAGATGCCCAAACACAAATTCCTATAGATAAAAGGCTTACATTAATAAAAAGCAATTTTGCATTTACCAAAAACTATTTAACCTATTTTAAAGCATTGCCTGTAGATGGTATTATTGCAGATTTAGGGATATCATCTTTCCAAATTGACAATAAAGAACGGGGCTTTGCTTTTATGCAAGATGGCCCATTAGATATGCGCATGGATGCAAGCACAGGTGTAAGCGCAGAAACATGGCTATCGCAATGCAGCGAAAGAGAATTAGTGCACACCTTGAGCGCTTATGGCGAGGTAAAAAATGCCATAACAATTGCCAAAGCAATTAAAAGCAATTTGCCATTAAAAACTACCAAAGCACTAGCTGATGTATGCAGAAAACATGCCCCAAGAGGAAAAGAAAATAGCAGTTTGGCCAAAATATTTCAAGCGATTAGAATAGAAATTAATCAAGAATTACAAGCACTAAAAGAACTGTTAAACGTTCTTTCCTCTATTGTAAAAAAAGATGGAAGGGTAGTTATCATGAGTTATCATTCTTTGGAAGATAGATTGGTAAAAAGATGGTTGCAAACAGGCAATATTGAAGGAAATATATCAAAAGATTTTTACGGCAATGTATTGAGGCCTTTTACAGAAGTGAATAGAAAAACAATTATAGCAAGTGCTGAAGAGGTACAAGCGAACCCAAGGTCTAGGAGCGCAAAATTAAGAGTAGCATCAAAAACATGAGCAATACACCTATTATAGATAAAGAAACAGAAGTGCAAAATTTGAGCAAATTTTCTATTTTCGAAAAACTTGCCAATAGCCTTTCTTTAGAAAAATCTAAAATGACCAATGCTCTACCATATTTGATTATTTGTGGCGCTTTAGTAATTATTTATATCGCCAATGCACACTATCATGTAAAAACATTAAGAAAAATTAAAGATACTCAAAAAGAATTAAAAGCACTTCAATCAGAATATGTGAGCTTGAAAGCAGAATTAGCAAAAAAAACTAAAGCAAGTGAAGTTGCAAAATCATTACAAGCAGAGGGATTGAAAGAGCTCAGAACTCCGCCCTTTATAATTGAAAAAGAAAATTGAACATTAAAAAATCCATATTAATTAGAGTCTATTTTTTACTTGCTTGTTTGGTGCTTTTCGCCCTTGCTATACTTTTTCAAATTTTTAACCTTCAAGTAAATGAGAAAGCCAGATGGGCCAATGCAAGTAAAAGTCAGAGCATTCGGTTTAATGAAGTAGAAGCTACACGCGGAAATATATATGCTGCCAATGGCGAACTTCTTGCCACATCTTTGCCTAAATATGATGCCTTTTGGGACACTAAAGCTGCCGGAATTACTAAAAAACTTTTTGAAGAAAAAATAGACTCTTTGGCAATGTTGCTGAGCAGAAATTTGGGCATAAAGTCAGAAAATGCTTGGAGACTAGCGCTGCGAAATGCAAGGGCAAAAGGAGAGCGATATTTTAAATTGCAGCACAATATTGACTATCAAATAGCCAAAAAAATGAAAAATTGGCCAATTTTTAATTTAGGGAAGTATAAAGGCGGCTTGGTATTGGACGAAAAAAGCACGCGATCTTTACCTTACGGAATGCTAGCTGCGCGCACAGTAGGTTTTAGCCGACCAGATTATCATGTGGGAATAGAAGGCTCGCTAGACAGTGTGCTTGCAGGTATTAATGGCAAAAGATTAGAGCGCAAAATGTATGGCGGGGTATGGCGGCCATTGCATGATGAAAATAGCATAGACCCAGAAGAAGGATTGGATATTTACACCACTATAGATATAGAACTACAAGATGTTGCAGAAGATGCATTATACCGCACTTTAGTATCCAATAATGCCAAGCATGGCGCAGTAGTATTGATGGAGGTGGCTACAGGGGCAATAAAAGCAATTGCAAATTTGCAAAGGCAACAAAATGGAGAATATGTAGAATCCTATAATTATGTAATAGGGCAGGCCACAGACCCTGGCAGCACTTTTAAATTAGTCTCATTTATGGCTTTGCTAGAGGACAATAAAATAAAACTTACCGACTCCATAGACACAGAATGGGGCGAAACCACTTTCTATGGCCAAAAAATGCTAGATGCTACTAAGCCATTAAAAAGGTATCAAACATTGCAAAGATGTTTTGAATCTTCCTCTAATGTTGGAACTTCAAAGGCTATTTATGAAGCATATAGGTCTAATCCAGCTGGCTTTTTAAAACATGTTAAAAAAGCAAGGTTTAATGAAAAAGTAGGTATAGAAATTAAAGGAGAAGCTTTGCCAACAATAAAAGAACCAGGAGATAAAGATTGGTATGCAACCTCATTGCCATGGATGTCTATCGGGTATGAGATACTGGTAAGTCCAATTCAGATTGCTGCATTTTATAATGCCATAGCCAATGATGGAAAAATGATGAAGCCTTATTTAATTAGTGAAGTAAAATCTGCCGATAAAATCATTTCAAGCTATACCCCCACAATCTTAGACAATAAAGTTTGCTCTAAAAACACTGCGAAAACACTGCGAAAGCTTATGGAAGGCGTTGTGGCTAATGGAACAGCACAAAACCTAAAAGACCTTGGACTAAAAGTAGCTGGTAAAACAGGCACAGCTCAATTGGCCTTGCCTGGAGGAGGGTATAGCAAAACTACTCACAGCGCTAGTTTTGCTGGCTATTTTCCTGCAGATAATCCAAAATATACATGTTATGTTGTTGTAAGCGAGCCATCACAAGGAGTGTATTACGGTGGACTGATAGCAGGCCCGGTTTTTAGAGAAATTGCAGACAAGGTATATGCTTCGGGTGCATACCTAAGACCAATAGAAGTAAAAACACAAGAAAACTATGTGCCAATGGTGCTAGGCGGATATACTATAGAGTCTAAACAGGTTTTAAATCAGCTAGGCATTAGTTTTCACAACACAACAGACTCTTGGCCAGACTGGGCCTCTACCGCAAAAAAAGGATTAGCAATAACATTTACAGAAAAAACACCCTCGCTGCAAAAAATTCCCAATGTCTTGGGGTGGGGCCTGCGTGATGCTATATATATTTTAGAAAAAAGAGGCCTAAAAGTAGAGGTATTTGGCTATGGAAAAGTTGTTTTTCAATCGCTCATTCCAAACAGTAATTTTGATAAAGGTGCTACCATAAAAATAAGACTAAATCCATGAAAAGGGTAGCAGATATTATCAAAAACATAGCTAATTTAGCCATAGAGGGAGTTATAGACCTTGAAATTAGCGGATTGAGTTTAGATAGTCGCACTGTAAAAGAAAACTACCTTTATGCGGCCATTGTTGGCACCCAAACAGACGGACACCAATACATTGACCAAGCTATAGAAAACGGTGCCACAGTAATTTTATGCAATAATAAATATGTGCAAAATAAAACTGCCACTTATTTAATAACAGCTGATGTATCAAAAACATTGGGATTATTGGCTGCAAATTATTATGACAATCCTTCGAATCAGCTAGAGGTTGTAGCAATTACAGGCACAAATGGCAAAACCACATGCGCTAGCATACTTTACGAGTTATTTACAGAAATGGGTTATCACTGTGGCTTGTTAAGCACAGTAGCGATAAGAATAGGACAAAAAACTTTAAATGCTTCTCATACCACACCAAATGCAATAGCCATACAAGAAACAATGGCGCTAATGGTAAAAGAAGGATGCACTTATTGCTTTATGGAGGCAAGCAGCCATGCGATTCATCAACAAAGAATAAGTGGGCTAAAAATAGCTATTGCTGGATTTACAAACTTAAGCCACGACCACCTAGACTACCACCACACATTTGCTGAATACAGAGATGCAAAAAAAATACTTTTTGACCAATTGCCAAGCGAGGCCTTTGCGATAAGCAACAAAGATGATAAAAATGGGGTAATAATGCTACAAAATACCAAAGCAAGTAAATTTTATTATTCACTAAAACAACCTGCAGATTTTAAGGGTAAAATTATTGAAATGGATATAGAAGGTATGCTGCTAAACATCAATGAACAAGAGGCATGGTATCGATTAACAGGAGGCTTTAATGCTTCAAATCTACTTCTGGTTTATGGCATTGCATTCTTATTAGGAAAAATGGGCGAGGAAATTATTACTTCACTTAGCAAGGTAGGCAGAGTTGCTGGCAGATTTGAAACCATAAAATCCATTTCTGGTATCACTGGCATAATAGATTATGCCCATACACCCGATGCACTACTTAATTTGCTTATTACTGTAAATAGCATTAGAACAAAAAACGAAAAACTATACCTCATTTTTGGCTGTGGGGGAAATAGAGATAAAACAAAACGCCCTGAAATGGGAAATATAGCAGCAAAAAATTCTGATAAAGTAATCATTACTAGCGACAACCCGAGAAATGAAAACGAGGAAGATATTATTGAAGATATCTTAAAAGGAGTAGAACCCACAGATTTTAAAAAAATAATTACTATTTCAAAAAGAGACCAAGCCATAAAAACTGCGGTAGCCATGGCAGAAAAAGGTGATATAATTATCATCGCAGGAAAAGGGCATGAACAATATCAAGAAATAAATGGGTTAAAACACCCCTTTGATGATGCATCATTTTTAAAAAAAGCATTTAAAGAATTAGAAAAATAAACAAATGTTATACTACTTAGCAAAATATTTAGAAAATATGCAGATACCAGGTATGGGCGTGTTTTCGTACATTTCTACAAGGGCAGCTGCGGCCACAATATTATCCTTGCTTATCTCTTTGGTTTTTGGCAAAAGATTGATAAAAATATTAAAAGACAGGCAAATTGGCGAAACCATTCGAAACTTAGGTTTAGCTGGCGAAAATGAAAAAAAAGGCACGCCTACTATGGGTGGACTCATCATTATTGCCGCCATTGTTATACCCACTATTATTTTTGCTAGACTATGGAACATCTATATTATCATGATGCTAGTAACCACAATCTGGCTAGGATTACTTGGTTTTATGGACGACTACATTAAGGTGATTAAAAAGGATAAAGAAGGATTGCCAGGTAGATACAAATTACTTGGACAATTGATACTTGGAATAGCCGTAGGCGCAACTATGTTTTGGCACCCATCTATTGTAACAAGAACAAGGATAACAGAGAAAATGGCTACCGCTGAAATAATTGCAAATCCTGAATTTAAAAAAGTACAAGAAAAAAAAGAAAGTGTTTATATCAAAGACGAAAAGTCTCTCAAAACCAATGTGCCTTTTCTTAAATCTACTGAATTTGATTATGCAAAAATCATAGGTATTGTGGGAGAAAATTATCAAAAATTTGCTTGGATACCTTTTATACTTATTATCTCTATCATAATTATGGCAGTGAGTAATGGAGCAAACTTAACAGACGGCATGGATGGATTGGCAGCAGGTACAAGCGGAATAATCGGCATTACACTTGGGTTATTAGGATACCTAAGCGGCTCTTTCATATTTGCAAATTATCTAAATATTCTGTACATACCACACTTAGGCGAATTGGCCATTTTTGCTGGGGCGTTTGTAGGTGCATGTATTGGCTTTTTATGGTATAATGTTTACCCTGCACAAGTATTTATGGGAGATACAGGCAGTTTAACTTTAGGCGGAATTATTGCAGTATTTGCAATAGTTGTGCGCAAAGAATTACTAATACCCGTTTTATGCGGTATATTTTTAATTGAAAATGTATCTGTTATTATTCAAGTAGTCTATTTTAGATATACAAAGAAAAAATATGGCGAAGGACGCAGGGTTTTTCTAATGTCACCATTGCACCATCATTATCAAAAAATGGGTATTCCAGAGCCCAAAATTGTTGCCCGCTTCTGGATTGTAGGCATTATGCTAGCTATACTCACTCTTGTTACTTTAAAACTAAGATAACAGGATGCAAAAAGTGATTATTTTAGGAGCAGGAGAATCTGGAACAGGTGCAGCAATATTGGCAAAACAACTTGGCTATGAAGTGTTTGTATCTGATATGGGTAAAATTGCCGAAATTTATAAAGCAGAATTACAACAATTGGCTATTTCTTTTGAAGAAGCACAGCATAGTATTGAAACTATACTAAAAGCCGATTTAATTATAAAAAGTCCAGGAATTGCAAATGAAAATGAAATCATTCAAAAAATAAAAGAGAAAGGCCTTTCAATTATTTCAGAAATAGAGTTTGCAGGGCAACACACCGATGCAAAAATAATAGCTATTACAGGAACAAATGGCAAAACTACTACCACTACTATGTGTTACGAAATGCTTAAAAAAGCAGGTTTAAATGTTGGCCTTGGAGGCAATATTGGCAAAAGTTTTGCAAGGCAAGTGGCACAAAATAGCCACGACTATTATGTGCTAGAAATAAGCAGTTTTCAATTGGACGATTGCTATAGTTTTAAACCCCATATAGCAATCCTTACCAATATAACACCTGATCACTTAGACAGGTATGAATACCAAATGGAAAAGTATGCCTCATCTAAATTTAGGATTACACAAGCCCAAGACGAAAATGATGTTTTTATTTATTGTGCTGATGATGAATTTACTTTAGCATTTAAACCAACAACAATTAAAGCAAAAGCAAAACCGTTTTCTGCATTCAAAATATTAGCAGATGGCGGATTTAAAAAAGACGATAAAATAATTTTACAAAAAGAAAATAAAGAAATTTTTAACATGAATATACAACAATTAGGCCTAAAAGGAATGCACAACATGTATAACGGCACCGCGGCTGCTATTATGGGCAATGTGCTTAACATCAAAAACGAAATTATTAGAGAGAGTTTAACAAACTTTGAGAATATAGAACATCGTTTAGAGCAAGTGGCCACCATAAATGGAGTAACTTACATAAATGATAGCAAGGCCACGAATGTAAATGCAGTTTGGTATGCATTAGAAAGCATTGACGATAAACCTATAATTTGGGTGGCAGGGGGTGTGGATAAAGGCAATGACTATAGCATGATAATGGATTTAGTAAAAGAAAGGGTAAAAATAATTATATGCCTAGGGGTGGATAATTTAAAGATACACCAAACCTTTGCTGCGCATGTGGATATGATATTAAACACAACCTCTGCGAGTGATGCAGTAAATGCTGCATATAAATTTGCAAATAAGGGCGATGCTGTTCTACTTTCACCTGCTTGTGCAAGCTTCGATTTATTTGATAATTATGAAGACAGGGGGAGAAAATTTAAAGCTGCAGTAAAAGCGCTATAAGCCATGCAATTGATAAGCAAATATCTAAAAGGAGACCCAATTCTTTGGTTATGCATTATTGTGCTTAGTTTTATGGGTATTTTGGGTGTTTATAGCGCTACTGGGCCTCTAGCTTTTGAGCAAAGAGGGGGAGATACAGAATATTACCTTATCAGACATGGCATTTTTATTCTTGTAGGCTTTGGAGTAATGATATTATGTCAAGCCATTGACTATCGCTATTTTTCTAGAATTGCCCAATTGCTGCTTATTATTTCATTTATTCTATTGCCTATCACCTTGGCATTGGGCGATGACACCAACGAAGCACAAAGAAGATTAACTATTTTAGGCATAAGTTTTCAAACTTCAGATTTGGCTAAAGTGAGCTTAATTATGTATATAGCCAGTTATTTATCAAAAAAACAAGACAAAATAAATACTTTAGGTACATTTCTGCCAATTTTGGCAATTATTGTAGGTGTTTGTTTATTTATTGCACCCGAAAATCTAAGCACTGCTTTGGTATTATTTGCCACTTGCTTTACCCTTTTGTTTATTGGCAGGATAAATTTAAAGTATTTGGGAATTTTATTTGGTACAGCAGTATTATCTGCTACTATTTGTATTATTATTTTAATGAATACATCCTATACAGGCTGGGCGAAGGGCACAAGAATCACTACTTGGAAAGCAAGAATAGAAAGCTATTTTGGGGATGAAGAAAAAGAAGAACCTTGGCAAGTGGTACAAGCAAAAATAGCAGTGTCTACAGGCGGATTATTTGGAAAAGGGCCAGGAAATAGCCAACAAAGAAGTTTTTTGCCACACAGCTACAGTGATTACATGTTTGCATTTATGATAGAAGAATATGGTTTTATTGGTGGATTCATTATTTTGCTGGCATACCTCACCATCCTTTTTAGAACAATTAGAATTGTTTTAAAAAGCCCCAAAGCTTTTGGGGCACTCTTGGCAGTAGGGCTTGGTTTTTTTTTAACTATTCAAGCATTTATTCACATGGGGGTTTCTACTAGCCTATTGCCAGTTACTGGACTCACATTACCTTTGGTTTCATGGGGCGGCACGTCTATCATATTTAATAGCATTGCTTTTGGAGCGATATTATCTGTAAGTAAATTTATAGATGAAGAAAAAATAGAAACTCCTAAGGAAACAAACAATGAATAATGTAATTATATCTGGCGGTGGCACTGGTGGCCATATTTTTCCTGCAATAGCTATTGCTAATGAGATAAAAAGGCGCTTTCCAGATTGTAAGATTCATTTTGTAGGCGCTATTGGCAGAATGGAGATGGAAAAAATACCTTTGGCTGGTTACACCATTTCAGGCTTGCCAATAATCGGTTTTCAGAGAGGTAAATGGTGGAAAAACTTAAGTTTACCAATTAAAATTTTAAAAAGTTTTTGGATAAGCAAAAAAATACTAGACATCTATAAACCGCAGGTGGTTATTGGTGTTGGCGGGTATGCTAGTGCGGCAATTGTAAAAGCGGCACAGTTAAAAAAAATACCCACTTTTATTCAAGAGCAAAACAGTTATGCAGGCATAACAAACAAAATATTGGGCAAAAAGGCAATAAAAATATGTGTGGCTTTTGATGATATGAATCATTTTTTTACTCAAAATAAAATTATTAATACAGGCAATCCCATCAGAAATGAAATTTTAAATTGCACTTTATCTAAAAACGAATTGGCATTAAAATACAATCTCGATGTTCAAAAAACCACTATTTTAGCTATCGGAGGCAGCCTAGGCGCTAGATCTATAAATCAAGCTATAGAAAACAGTGCCAAAAAGCTGCTGGAAATGAATTTTAATATTATTTGGCAGACAGGAAAAAACTATGCCCCTACAATCACTTTACCCAACATTTATACAAAAACATTTATAAATGAAATGAATGAAGTTTATAAACTTGCAGATATTATTATTTCGCGCGCTGGTGCTATCTCTATTTCAGAGCTGTGCTGTGTTGCAAAACCGACTATACTTGTCCCCTCCCCTAATGTAGCCGAAGACCATCAAACCAAAAATGCCTCGGCATTAGAAAACAAAAATGCGTGTATTATACTAAAAGATAATCAACTAACAAATATGCTATTGGAAAGTATATTATCTATCTCTAATGATAAAATAAAAGCAGCACAATTAGCCAAAAACATGCTTAGCTTAGCAAAACCAAATGCTGCTCAACATATTGTGGATGTAATAATAGAAAATTTACCGAAATGAGTGTGCTAGATAACAAATCATCCATATATTTTATTGGCATTGGCGGCATTGGCATGAGTGCACTTGCAAGATATTGCATCAATGTTGGCATTACTGTTTTTGGTTATGATAAAACAAATTCAGAAATGATAACATCGCTTAGCAATGAAGGTGCACAAATTATTCTTAATGACGATGTAAATTTAATACCTAAAGTATTTAATAAAGTAAGTGATGAGGCGCTGATTGTTTATACACCAGCAATACCGGCAGATTTAAAAATAAAGAACCACTTTGTAAATATTGGCTTCAGTCTAATAAAAAGAGCCGCCTTATTAGGCATGATAAGCGAAAATAAATTCGTTATTGCCGTTGCAGGCACGCATGGAAAAACAACAACAAGTACCCTTTTAGCGCATTTATTTTATCAATCAGGGTATAATATGGTGGCAATATTAGGTGGTATCGGCACCAATTATAACTCTAATTACCTCTATCAAAATGAAGGAAAAAAAATTCAAAATTTACAAATTCTAATTACCGAGGCAGATGAATTTGATAGATCATTTCTACAACTGTATCCTGATATTGCTATTATAACCTCAACAGATGCAGACCATTTAGATATTTATATAGATAATGAAAGTATCTTATCTTCGTTTCAAACATTTGCAAGCCAAATAAAAAATAGAGGCACATTGATTGTTAACGAAAAAGCCGAAATCAAAAAATCCCAAACACAAAAATTAATCACTTATGGCAGCTTGTCAAATTCAGAAAGCTATTATAAAAATCTGCATCAAAAAAACAGTAAACAAATTTTTGATTGGGTTTATAATGAAAAAGAAATACTGGCTATAGAGGCTGGTATGTCTGGCAAACACAATGTAGAAAATGCAACAGCAGCAGCTACTGCTGCAATAATTGCAGGTATGGAAATAGATGAAATCAAAAACAACATAGCAAGTTTTAAAGGAGTAAAAAGGCGTTTTGAAATAGTTTATGACCAATTTATGCAAACTGTAATAGATGACTATGCCCATCACCCTACTGAACTAGAAGCCTTAATTGATGCGGTAAAAACACTTTATCCTGAGCGGGAAATTACTTTGCTTTTTCAACCACACCTTTATAGCAGAACCCGGGATTTTGAATTAGGGTTTGCTGCAAGTTTATCAAAAGCAGATCATGTATGGCTTTTACCTATTTATCCTGCAAGAGAGTTGCCAATTGCCAATGTATCCAGCAATATGCTCATAGAAAAAATTACTGCTAAAACAACCATGTTGGTAGAAAAATCAGAAGTGCTAGAACTTATTAGTAAAGACAGACCAGGGCTATTAGTAATTGCAGGCGCAGGTGATATAGATAGACTAGTAAATCCGATTAAAACATTATATAACAATGAATAATGCTGAACTACATCCGCAAAAGCCAAAAATTGCGATAGGTAAAATTATAGTTTACAGCATGAGTGCTTTTATAGCAGTATTTTGTATTTGGCTCATTTTTGGCCAACCTAAAAGCAATGAAGGCAGAAGCATTAATTTTATCATCAAACCATTGCCCAATAATATAAATTTTTTAACTGTGCTTGATTTACAGCAAATTACAGATACAATTATTGATAAAGAAAACTTTAGCAAAGCATTATGTGAGCAAATGTTAGAGCAAAACCCTTATATAAGGCGTGCAGAAGTATACCAAGACCTTTCTGGCAAAATAAAATGCATTGTAACGCAAAGAAAGCCTATTGCAAGGATTATAAATGCCAATCAAACGCATTTCTATTTAGACGAAGACGGAAAAAAAATTCCAGTATTATCTGGAATGAGCGCAAGGGTGCTTGTGGCTAATGGATATATTGGTGAAAAGTTATTGCCAAGTGATACCTTAAAAACAAAAACATTGTTGGCAATTTATGAAATTTCTAAATTTATAGAAAGCGAATTGTTTTGGAAACAGTTCACAGAGCAATTATATGTAGATAAGTATAATGATATTTGCTTGATACCCAAGGTAGGAAGTTTTATTATTGTGGTGGGAAACTCAGATAGAATTGCAGAAAAGTTTGAACGACTAAAAGTATTTATAACCATGGTGCTGCCAAAGGTAGGATGGGAAAAATACCAAAAAATAAGTGTAAAATTTAAGAACCAAATAGTAACAACAAAAAAAGAAGAATAGAACTTATGCACAAAGTAAACGACATTATTGTAGGATTAGATATAGGCACAACAAAAATTTGTGCTATTGTAGGTCAAATAAACGAAAACGGAAAATTAAACATTTTGGGAATGGGCAAAACGCCTTCTTTAGGTGGAGTATCTAGGGGAGTAGTGGCTAATATTACAAAAACAACAGAAGCGATAAAAAAAGCTGTAGAAATGGCTTCGCAAAGCTCAAAAATTAATATAAAGACTGTACATGTGGGCATAGCTGGGCACCATATAAAATCATTACAACATACTGGTACGCTAATTAGAACAGATAGTGAAAAAGAAATAAGCTTTCAAGAAATTAACCAATTACAAAACGATATGCAGCGTTTGGCAGTAGAACCTGGCAGCACAATTATCCATGTATTGCCGCAAGAATATGCGGTAGATAATGAAAAAGGAATTATTGATCCTGTGGGCCGCACCGGCACAAAACTAGATGGCACATTTCATATTGTTACAGGACAAATATTAGCGGCTAAAAATATCAAACGCTGTGTAGAAAATGCGGGTTTAGAAGTAGCTAATCTTATTGTTGAACCTATTGCATCTGCCTCTGCAGTGCTAGAGCCAGAAGAGATGGAAGCAGGCATTTGTTTGTTAGATATTGGTGGTGGAACTTCTGATATTGCCATATTTAAAGGTGGAAAAATCAGGCATACTGCGGTAATACCTTATGGTGGTGACGTATTAACACAAGATATTATGGAAGCTTTTAGCATAATAGAAAAGCAAGCAGAAAAGCTAAAAATTATGTTTGGCTGTGCATTGCCAGAAAGTGCAAAAGATAATGAAATAGTTTCTATACCAACCGTTGGCAACAGAAAGCCTAAAGAAATATATGTAAAAAATTTAGCAAAAGTTATCAATGCTAGAATGAAAGAAATATTTGAACTTGTGGATGAAGAAATTTACCTTTCTGGTTATAAAAATAAATTGCACAGTGGCATTATGCTTACTGGAGGTGGCGCAGAACTAAAAGATGTATCAATGCTACTTGAGTATGTTACCGGCATAGAAGTAAATTTGGGCTACCCAAATCAGCATTTGGCAAAAGGCATGGTAGATGAAGTAAAAAGTCCTATGTTTGCTACAAGCATAGGTTTAGTATTAAAAGGTATAGAAAACGAAAATATTGCAGTTGCTCAAAACAGCCCAAATTCAAATCCTAAAAAAGAATCCCGAAGCATATCTAGCTTTATACCAGTAGTAAGCAATTTCAAACAATGGTTTAAAGACGATATTCCAGATTACGAATAGGCTAAAATAAAAACAAATAAAATAAAGACAATAATTATATGGCAAACTTTAGAGTAGATTTACCCAAAGATGTTTCAAACATCATAAAAGTATTAGGTGTTGGAGGAGGAGGAGGCAATGCCGTCAACCACATGTTTAGAGAAGGCATTATAGGTGTAGATTTTATTATCTGTAATACTGATGCTCAGGCATTAGAGATGAGCCCGATTCCTAATAAAATTCAATTAGGCACCAGTTTATCTGAAGGGCTAGGTGCAGGCTCAAATCCTGAGATGGGAAGATTGGCCGCAGAAGAAAGCAAAGCACAAATACTTGATATTTTATCGCACAATACAAAGATGGTTTTTGTAACTGCAGGTATGGGCGGTGGCACTGGAACAGGAGCTGCGCCTGTAATCGCCAAAATAGCAAAAGATTTAGACATTTTAACACTTGGTATTGTTACAACCCCTTTTGAAGACGAGGGCCCTGTGAGAATTAAGCAGGCACTAGCAGGAATAGAAGAAATGAAACCTTATGTAGATGCATTACTGGTAATATCAAATGATAGAATAGTAGAAATATTTGGTGACCTAAGAATTTCTGAAGCTTTTTCTAAAGCAGATGACATATTATGCACTGCTGCCAAAGGTATTGCAGAGATAATTACAGTTCCTGGCAAAATGAATGTAGATTTTAAGGATATTAAAACTGCTATGTCTGGCAGTGGAAGAGCTATTATGGGCAATGCAGTTGCTGTGGGAGAAAAAAGGGCAGAAGAAGCAGCAAGAAAAGCATTAGAATCTCCGCTCCTAAATGATACTAGAATTGAGGGCGCAAGCCATCTGCTGGTAAATATTACATATGGAACAGAAGAGCCATTTGCAAGAGAAGTAAAAATAATTACCCAATATTTTCAAGAAGAAAGTGGCCTAAATGCACAATTAAAATTTGGGCTCTGCCATGATCCTCTCATGGGACCAGAAATATCAGTAACCATCATTGCCACTGGTTTTGGAAAAAATAATCCAAACGCAGTTATTGGCTCTAGCGAAGAAAAACAAGGCATTATAATAGATTTAGATATTGAAACAAGTGTAATTGCAGAAACAGCCGAAACCCAAGCTATTCAGAAATCATTATTTGAAAAACAAGAAGAAAAGTCTACATTTAGAGAGCAGGTGATAGAGCAAGGTTCTAATCCCTACAAAAATCATAATATCAGGCAAGAAGAGGTTGATTTATATAACACTCCCGCATATCTAAGGCAGGGTGTTACATTAAATGAAATTCCAAATAACATTGAACTATCAAGATTAAACTTAGCAGAAGAAACAGAAACCAGTAGAAATGTTTCGCTAAAACCAGGCAATAGCTATTTGCATGACAACGTAGATTAAACGTTCATTGCTTTTGAAAAATATGAAATTAATGTTTGCTCGCTTTTCTTAAGCAACTACCAGTTTTTTAATTCATTACAAATGTAGCTTCATTTGCCTTTATAACTTCATGATAAACATTTTCGTTAAATTGCCTTAACAAAGCACTATTAGATTTGGACATTTCAACATTGATATTATAATTATAAACAGATTTAATAATTAAATCTGTTGTAATTTCAATCTCAAAATCTTCCTTTAGAGCTTCAACTAGCTTATCAATTCTACTAAAATTGGCATCGGTGCAACAAGTAAAACTTATTGCAGAATTTTGCATCACATGAATTCTTAACTTTTCAACCGCAAAAACCATAAATATTCTTTGCAAATTCTCTTCAGCAATAAATGAAAAATTCTTAGATTTAATAGTCAATAGACATTGGTTTTCTTTAATTATTACACAAGGTATATTAATTAACTTATGGCTATCTATTACTTTTGTGCCATCAAAATCTGGATGTAAAAAAGATTTTACATTAAGCTGTATCCCTTTTGCCTTTAGTGGTTGAATGGTTTTTGGGTGAATAATAGTAGCCCCATAATAAGCCAGCTCAATTGCCTCATTATAACTTATAGCGTCAATTTTTTGAGCATCTTTAAATTTTTTAGGATCAGCATTCATCACCCCATTTACATCTTTCCAAATATTTAGCTCTTTTGCATCTAAACAATAGGCAATAATTGCAGCAGAATAATCACTGCCTTCTCTGCCCAAAGTTGTGGAAGCGCCATTGCTTGCGCGGCCAATAAACCCTTGCAAAACAATCAAACTTTTATTGGCAATGGTTTTTAATTTATTCTTTATAATCTTTTCTGTATTTACCCAATCTACTCTTGCTTCTCTATAATTTTGATCAGTAATAATAAAATTTCGGCTATCCAACCAATGATTTTTAATATTTACATGATTCAAATAATGTGATAAAATTCTGCTTGACAGCAATTCTCCAAAAGGCACAATTTGATCATAATAAAAATCATAATCAACTGCATTAGGTTCTTTTTCTAAAGCACATTCTAACTCCAAAAAAATATTTTCAATATCGCTTTCAATAAAGGGGTAGCTCTGCGGAAATAGCTCATTTAAGACCTCAAAATGAGCTGTTTTTAATTGGCCAAAATAAGTTGAAACATTTCCTAATTTATGAAAATAGGCCTCACAAATCTGCTCCAATAAATTGGTAGACTTTCCCATAGCAGAAACGATGATAATATTATTGTTTCTATCTAAATCTTTAATAATATTACCCACATTTATAATACTTTTTGCATCTTTTAATGATGCACCTCCAAACTTATTTATTTTCATTGTTATATTTGCAGCAAAAATAAGAATAAAAATGCAAAGCGGTTTAATAACATTTGATCAGTTTATAGCTGAGGAGCAAAACAATTTTCCTATGGTTCAGGGCAATCTTTCACGATTATTTAGGTACCTGCAGTTGGCTAGCAAAATGGTAAATAGCCAAGTTAGAAAAGCAGGCTTGGCAGACATATTAGGCTCTGCAAGCAATACCAATGTACAAGGAGAAGAGCAACAAAAATTAGATGTGATTGCTAATAATATTTTTATAAAAATGATTGAGCAAAGCAAAGCTTGCGCAGCCATATTGAGCGAAGAGGTAGATGATATTTATTACTGTAACAATAATTTAGATGCAAAATACATCGTTGCAATGGATCCCCTCGATGGCTCATCAAACATTGATGTAAACGCGTCAATTGGCACTATTTTTAGTATTTATAAAAGAAAGGATTTAACAAGAAAAGTAAACTTAGATGATATTTTTCAAGCTGGCAATGAGCTTGTTGCAGGTGGATATGTCATTTATGGCTCTAGCACAATGCTGGTTTTTAGCACTGGCAATGGTGTAAATGGTTTTACACTAGACGAGAGCATTCAGGAATACTGCCTTTCTCACCCCAATATGAAATTTCCGGATAAAGAAACCTATTATTCGGTAAATGAAGGCAACATAGAAACTTTTCCTACATTTGTAAAACAATATATAGAAATTTGTAAAGGCAAGGGAGATGGAAAAGCAATTGGTGCTAGATATATTGGTTCTTTAATCGCAGACTTTCACAGAAATCTTATAAAAGGAGGCATTTATTTATACCCTCCTACAGAAGCTGCCAAAAATGGAAAACTAAGACTGCTCTATGAGTGTATTCCTATAGGGTTTATCGCAGAGCAAGCAGGCGGAAAAGCACATGATGGAGAAAATCATATTTTGAGTATTGTGCCTCATGAACTGCATCAAAGAGTACCCTTTTATGTAGGCAACACTAATATGGTAAACAACTTGCTATCAATGATATAAATATTTTTACAAGATTTTTTGAAAGCAAATCATCAGTATGTTGTGCTATCTAAAACAACATTGATAAAGATGATAAAGCAGTAAATATAATTGACTAATCAATTTTTATTATTTCTACCATTGTTTCGTTGCGGGTCTCAATATCTTTAAAAACGATAATTCTTTTTTCAGACAGAATTAGACAATCGCATTTGCTAGCCTCTTGCTTATTTTGGATCGTATAATAAATACCATTTTTACTTTTTTCCACATACCAATCAAATTGATAATAAAGGTCTAAATCTATGCCTATAACACTTTTTTTATGATTTAAACATTTTAGTATCGCCAACTGAGTTTGACTGCGGGTATTTATAAATAGGGTTGTATTTTCGCGATTCAATATAATTTGATATGTATTGAGTGCGCTCTTACCGATAAATAAAATAAAAAATACACTCAATCCAAAACTTAAGAATATTATTTTCTTTGAATTGATATAATTTTCAATAAATTTGAAAAGCAAGGGCAATAATAATATTAATCCTAAAAATAAATAGTGCCCCCACAATCTTTTAGTAAAAAGCATAATAGGAATTAAAAGTAAAAAACTAAATATGATATAATTCCTATCTTTCTTATTTTTACAAAACATGATAATTGCAAAAATAAAAATACTGGCAGCGAACAAACAATTTATAATTGAAGGCATTGCAAAAAAATCTAAGAAATAATATTTCAACCAATCAAAAATTGTTAAAGAGTGGTCATCATAGGGTTTTTGGCTAGAGCTAAAAATATGCATTATCCCGTTTCTAAAATATGGGTTGAATAAGGCAAACACCAAACCGGGAATAGCTATGCACAAACCAAGTAAAAAATAACCAAAAGTTTTTGCCCAATAAAAAAGTTGTAAACTATTTTTTTTGCACTGCCATAAAGAAAAAACTAAAAGAAAAAACACCCCAAAAAGCAAACTAACTTTTGAGCCTAAAGCTAAACCTAAAAAAATCCATGCCCAATTTTTATCCTTAATAGTAAAAAATATGCCCAATAACAACAGTTGCAGCGGCTCTGGTTTAGGCATTGCTGCAAAATAATTTGTAAATGGGAAAACTAAAAATATGCCCAAGCAAAGCAATCTATAAACCCAATTGCTAATAAAAAGACGAATAATTAAATGAAAACCAAGTATTAAGTAGCATGTATGCGCCAAACGAACAGAAAATATTAAGCCTTTTAACCCAAAGAGCCAATAAGGTATGCAAGCAAATAAACTGTCTAACATATACATAAATCTGCCATAGGCATACCCATTGCCTGCAATGATATTTAAAGTAAAATTTTTGAGACTAGATGAATTTAAAATTTGATAGACCTCTCTTACAGAATATAATTCATCCCAAGCTGTAAGAATATGATTATTGCCAACATAGCCTTGCAAACCCAATAAAATTATTGGCACTGCAGCAATTAATGCAATTAATAAAAGTGAAAAATAGGTGTATTTTAAGATTTTATCCATTAAACTATTGTCTTTTTTAGCGAAATAATATATGCTAAAGTTCTTTTAATAATTTTCCATTTTGTTTTAAAACTGCTGCCAGAGCCACCTTTTGCCTCGCCTGCTGTGCGAGGCAAAAAAACAACATCAAGGGTTTCTATCTTTCCCTTTTGTTTTGCCAAATACATGAAATATAAATCGAGCGAAAAATCATGAGGTGCATTATTTTTGGCTTTTTCATAAAATTCTCTACTCATCATTTTAGGCTGTGCATTGATTTCTACCAACCATTTTTTTAAAATTAGGCTAGCAAATATAGCCATGCCAAATGACAGCACCGTTTCTGCCAATTTCCTTTTTACCCTAAATCCTTTTATTAATAAATATTGATGTGATGGGCTATTTAGATAAATTTGGAATGCTTTACCCGCATCCAATAGGTCTGTTTGCATGTCAGCATGTGTCCATGCAAGCACAGGTGCAGTAGCCATTTCCATTCCAGACAAAATGCCAAAACCGTAGCCCCTATTTTTCTTTATTGTACAAATCAATAAATTATGAGCAGTAAAATTTTTTTTAAACTCAGATAGCAATGCTTCTGTATTATCTTTAGAACCATTGTTAACCAATACTATTTCAGTATCAGGATATTGGGTAAAAAGAGCTTGTACCCTTTCAAAGAGTCTTTCTAAATTTGCAGCCTCATTGAAGCAAGGTATTATTAAACTAAATGCTGGACTCATGATTGATGTAATTTTCATAATCTTCAGGTGTTCCCCAACACAAATATCTTTTAATTTCAAAAACCCTCACGTTTAAATTCATCGCTAACAAATCATTGATACATTCATCCACATAAAACTCGCCATTTATTCTTCTATTTTCAGCAATCATCTTTTCTGCAGCATCAGTAAAATAACTAGCTTTTTTAAACCAAAATGCACCTACAATTGCATGATCACTCATTGGATTGTTTGAAACAGGTTTTTTAACACTTGCATTAACTACTTTATCTCCTGAAACCTTTATCCAACCATAGGCCTCTGGCTTTGCAAGAACACTTTGGTTGTTTCTAAAGGTAAAAACAATGGCATCTGAACAAGTCTTTAAATCCTCAAATTTTTCAATATCATACAACATTCCATTATCACAAGCAGCAATGATTAACTCTTGATTTAAATCTAAAACAGGTTTTGACAATAAACAAGTACTTGCCTGCCCTTGAGTAAGATAATCAAGCTCAATAATAGTGGATGAAGGAAAATATTCAAGCAGAGAATCGTCAATTTTAGCTTCAAGTGCATGCTCTTTTCTTATAATAAAAATATGTTTATCGGCCAAAGGAAGCATTAATGTTGCTGCTACTACCATGGGTTTTTGGCCAATAGGCAAAAGCGGTTTTGGCAGCACATAACCTTTTTCTACAAATCTGCTGCCTGCGCCTGCCATTGGAATTAGTATTTGAAGCATTTGACTGCAAAAGTATGCAAAAAACACGTTTTTTTAGTTACTTTTGCGCTCACAAAAATCACTAATGATAACAGGAAAAAACATATTTATAACGGGCGGTGCTGGTTTTATTGCTAACACCCTTATTGCTAAATTGATAGAGAACAATAAAATTACCGTCTATGACAATTTTCATAGAGACACCCTTTCTGGCTCAGTTTTTGCAAACCACAAGAACATAAAAATCATTAATGGAGATGTGCTAGACTTGCCAAAGTTAACGGAAAGCATGAAGGGATCAGACATTGTGGTTCATGCTGCAGGTATTGCAGGCATAGATACGGTAATAAAAAATCCTGTACGCACAATGCAAGTAAATATGATAGGTACAGCCAATGCATTAGAGGCTGCATTTATAAATAAAATCACAGATCGTTTTATAGACTTTAGCACCTCAGAGGTTTTTGGCAGCATGGCTTTTAGAAGCTCAGAAACTGACCAAACTGTGGCAGGAAGTGCTGGTGAGGCCAGATGGACTTATGCAGTAAGCAAA
>JBDNFC010000070.1:0-20631 GCA_041690035.1 Bacteroidia bacterium
CTCTTCAAGTATAGCGTGCCATTGAGTTTGCTCTTGCAATATCAACTGATAACCACTATCTTGCAAATATAAGTCACCAAAAGGTAAAGGTGCTACAGCGTGAAAATCTGCGTCCCATTGACCCAAATTAGGCACAAATGCCGTAAAACCTTGTTGTTTCACTTCCCTCATAGCAGTTTTTTGACCCAAACTAACTAATGAAAAACCAATAACTAAAAAAAATAAATTTAAAAATTTCAACATTTAAAGCAATCAACAAAAGTAAATAAAAATTGACATTTTTAACATAACACAATTTGAAGAAATATCGTTGCCTAGAAATATTACAATACAAGGATAAAAACAAAAGCTTTCAATCCAAAAAAAAACAGATGATTACTAGAGATATCCATTACAATAATCCTATTTTTGGGGGTAAGATTATTAAAAACTGTAATAATGAAAATGTAGGATGATAAAAATCGTTTATAAAATAAATTGATAACCAATTTTTTTACATACATTTGTAACACTAAAATAAAACATTATGAAAATAAAAATTTACCAAATTCTAATTATTTTTCTTCTATTTTTTAATGCACACCAAGCCATTACATGCCCCATAACAGGAGATACAGTAGTGTGCGAAAACGGAATTTCTAATTACACATCTGTCACGACTGGGGCTGGATTTTCATATCAATGGACTCCTTTTGGAGGCATTAGTGTAGGCTCTGGTGCTACAATAAATGTAAATTGGGGCACATCAGGTGCAGGACAGCTAAGCTTAATAGTTAGAAATAACTTAAACCAAGTAGTATGCACATCTTTGTTAAATGTAAAAATAAAGGCAGCACCAAAACCATCAATATTACCAAGCTATTCTGCAGGATGTACAAAACCTGAAACTCCAAGAGGAACACCTAACAAAGAAAGAAATGAGCTAAATTGTTTTAATGTTTGCGACTCAACATGGATTACATATAGCACAATAAACCACCTTGGCAGCAGCTATGCTTGGACAATTAATGGTGCAGCAGTTTTTACTCCATCAGTAACCAATATGCAATCCGTTTACTGGACTGCAATTGGAGTTGGCACAGTAAAGGTGATAGAAACAGACATCTATGGTTGCAAAGGAGAAGCAGAAATTTGCGTAAATATTGTAGGCAGACCAAATGCATCATTTACCACTTTACCACCACCATTTGGCGGGATAGTTAATGTATGCAAAGGCCAGCAAGTTCAATTTATCAATAACTCTAATGCAGGACTAGGCAGTCCTTTATATTCATACTTTTGGGATTTTGGGGATGGATTTTCTAACAATTATTTGGCAACTTGCTGCAATGGAAATGACACCCATACTTACAATACACCAGGAACCTATACAGCAATGCTAATAGTAGAAAACGAATGCCATTGTAAGGATACAACCTTTTTAACGATTGTAGTTAGCAGCACACCTGGCCCAAAAATTACTTGTGTAAGCACTGTATGCCCTGGCAGCCAAGTTACCTATACTACAAATGCCGTTTGCGGTTTATACAATTGGTCTGTAAATGCAGGACATACTATTATAGGCAGTAGCACAAATCAAAGTGTAACTGTGCAATGGGGATCAAGCGGGCCAGGCTACTTGACACTTAGCACACCAAGCTGCGCTGGATTTTGCAATATCCCTACAACGGTGCAAATACCAATAATACCTCCATCAGCTACTATTAATGGCCCTACAAAAATATGCCTTAATGAATGCGTAAAATATGACATTACCTGCAATATTCCAATTGATAGCATTTATTGGGAAATACCCCCTGGGCTAACGGTAACCACAGATACCACAAACCTTCACAGCATAAGCATCTGTGCTTATAACCCCAATTTTACTTGTGGCACCATTAAAGTAAAATATTTTCATAAAATACCAGGCAGTACACAAGGTATTGCCTGCGGTGGCACTGCGAGTCTTTCTGTTTGTGTAAAACCAAAAATGAACATCTTTATCAATAGTCCAATTTGCGAAAATGACATATTAAATATTAACAATTTCCAACCGGCACCCTCTGGCAGTTTGCAGTATGTAATTACCAATATTCCTGGAAACATTACTTATTATAGTAATAACATTTCAGCAAATACAGGGCTGGTTTCTATCCCATGGACTTATGGTGCCGGCAATTTTTTATTAACAATTAATGATCTTAGCAACAATTATTGCAATGGCCCAGCAAAACAATCCATTATTGTTAATCCTAAGCCGCCAAAACCAGATTCTATTTTAGGTGCTATGCTTGTTTGCCCCAATAGCCCATATCTTTATTTAGGTTTTGCAACTGCAAGTAAATACATATTGAGTTGGCAAGCACAAAATGGAGTTCCTATGCAAGGAGCAGGCACTTCATTTGCAGTAACATGGGGACCCAGCGGACCATACAGTTTAGCACTTGCCCAAACTGACCCTAAAACTGGCTGCAAAAGCGATACTATTCAAAAAACAATTAGCAGTATATTACCCTTAAGCACCTCCACAATTACTGGCCCTTCTCCTGCTTGTGCAAATACTGTTCAATCATACGGTGTAACAGATCCAGGAACATTATTTACTTGGTCAATTTCGCCAAGTATAGCTGGCAGCGTTGCGAGTGGCCAAGGCAGTCAAAATATTCAGATTTTGTGGAACAATTACACTGGTCCAGTTACATTGACTTTAACTAGAACAGCATGTGGTTCTAGCATTGTATCTACCAAAAGCATTAGTATAAATGCACCTATAGCACCAATCATCAACCCTTTGATTTCAGTGTGTCAAGGTACGACAGCCTCTTTTTCGACACCTACAATAGGGGCTACTTTTTTATGGAAGTTTGGCGATGGATTTACTGGGACAGGAGCTTCTGTAACACATGTCTATAACACTTCTGGAAATTTTGTAGTGCAACTTATAGCCACCTATACATTGTGTGGAGACACTATATCTAGATTTAGTACCATTAATATAAATCCAAAGCCCAATGTTAGTATCAGCACACCAGACCCTAACATATTTTGTGGACCAATTGGCACTGTTAATATGTTTGTGTCTTCGCCCATCACAGGTATGACATTTAAGTGGGTGCGCGCTCCAGGCACTTTTCTAAACAATGGCACCACACACTCTAACAATATTATTGGCAGCTACTATGCAGTAGGTACTAATAGTTTTGGATGTTTTGACACTAGCAATATTATAAGAATTGATACCCTTTGTGTAACTTGCAGGCCCAATCCAAACTTTGTAGTTGATTTTAATAAATTTAAAACCACTTGCAATAGAGATAGCTTTGTTGGCACTTTTACAACAGGCGCTAGTAGCCCAACATGGAATTTTGATGACCCTTATGGTGTTTCTCTAGCCTTTGGAAACCCAGTAACACATCAATTTACAGAACCTGGATTTTATAGGGTATCCCTATGTGTTAATGTGCCCAATGTTACCAATACTGACTCTTGTAGAATTTGCAAAATTAAAGTTGATACCATAAATTACAAGCCCAATTTTACAGACTCGTTCTTTTGCATTAGCGGCATTGATAGTTTAAAACTAAAATTAATTAATTTAACAAAAAAATTAAGCATTGCCCCTACCCCTCCCTATGCTTGGAGTATTAATGGAGGCCCTACTTTAAGCACTGCTACAAATCCTATATTTACCCTAGCACCTGGAACATATAACATTACACTTACTGTAGATGGCACATGTGCGATTACAAAAACATATACAGTTCCAGGGTTTCCAAAAGCTATATTTACAGCACCAGATTCTATTTGTATACAAACTCCCCTGCCACTAACCAATACAAGTACAGGCACTTTTACTAATGTATTGTGGAATTTTGGTGATGGGGCTAGTTCGTTAGTCACTAATCCTGTGCGGGCTTACAGTTCAATTGGCTTATTTAATATTAAATTAGTAATCGCAAATCAATATGGCTGCAGAGATTCTTTTAATAAAAATGTAAGGGTGCTGCCAAACAACTTAACTGCAATCATTGCATTAGCCACTACAACACCGCTATGCGAGGGAGACAGTGTTCAAATAATAAGTACTGTTTCGTCTGGGTATCCTGCATATTCATATTTATGGAACACCACACAAATAACCCCTTTAATTTGGGCAAAATTCACAGGTAATTTTTATTTGGATGTAACAGATAAGTATGGCTGTTTTAGAAGATCCAATGCAGTAAATGTTTTAGTAAATCCAACACCAAGACCAAAAATTGACGGCCCAAAAGTGGTATGTATCAAGACTAGTCCAGTATATTCTGTTAATTACCCAAATACTACTCTTGGAGGCTATACTCTAAGCTGGACTCTCAATGGGTCTAATTTATTTAATAATCAAAATAATTACAGTCCATTTGTTTTAACACCTGGTTCAAATACACTTACTGTAGAAGTAATTAGCCCCACCGGCTGCATTGGCAGAGATACATTTATTTATAACGGAGTTTCTTTGCCCAATGCCTCTATCATTACTTCAGGAGTGATGTGTGCAGGAGTAAAACATTTACTTATTGGTCAATCAACTTCAACAAATGTATTGGCTTATTATTGGAACAATGGCAGTATCAATGATTCGCTTTACACCTCGTTATCAGATATATACGAATTTACCGTGATAGATAGCAATGGATGTAAAGAAAGTGCAAGAACCACTGTGCACCCATTACCAAACTTTTGTGGAGTACAAACTGGGTGTTACGAAATTTGTGATACTATTAAAAAATTGGTTTGGTATGCTCCAAAAGGATATGCACAATACCAATGGTTATTTAATGGTTCACCAATATTGGGTGCAAATTTTGACACAATACATATTCCACTTTATCAAAATGGCACCTATAATATTGTGCTTACCACAAGCTTTGGTTGCAAGGATACAAGTGATGACATAAAAATAAACTTTGTACAATGTGGAAATTGTATTTTTAAAGCAAAACCAAGCATAATTTGTGGCCCATTAACCTCTGCTGGCTTTTCGACTTATTACCTCACACTGCAAATAAACAATAGCTTAGGGGCAGGTGCAGGCATTAGTATCTCAAGCCCTGATGGCACAGTTACTGCTATTAGCCCAAGTATTTTAGCTGCTGGCCTCAATACAATTACTGCCACATTTACCGACATTCCTCCAGTTACAGGCATTGCTTGCTTTAACATTGCAATATTTACGAAGCTAAAAAAATGCGACACCACAATTTGTATTGAATTGCCCCCGTGTGAAGGCAATTGCACAAAATCTCAAAGGCTAAAAAGCATTAAGTGTGCAGGATATGATGGTGCTGGCAATCCGATGTATTATATGTGTGTTGATGTAAATTGGGGTGGCTCGAATGCATCTTCGGTGGTAATATCTACCCCATCTGGCACCATGTCACCTAATACATTTACGATTAATAATGGCAATCAAATAATATGTGCAACTTATACAGACTTGCCACCCTACAGCAATTTTGCAACTTTCTATTTTAGTTATTACGACCCTATTAAACAAATAAGATGCTTGGACTCTATAAAAGTACAATACGAAAAATGTCCAAAACCATGCGAAATTGGTGTATTTGGCATTTGTGCTCATTGTGTAGAGAAAACAAAAACTGGATGGATGTATGACATTGATTTAACAATCAACAATAATATGGGCAACCCAGCTAACGTTACTATTACTAATATTGTTGGTGGTATATTTGGCTCACCAAGCCCTGCTGTTATTGCAACAGGAATGCAGAATTTGAGTATTCCATTTACAGATACAGGAAGCAGAGATAGTATAATATGCTTTAGAGTGATTCTTAATGTAAATAACCTTACATGTTATAGAGATATATGTGTATTTTTACCTGATTGCGAAAAAGTGGGTATTAATAGACTTGAAAAACTTACTTACTTTAGTGTTTATCCCAACCCTGTAAATAATCAATTAAACATAGATTATAATGTGGGTGCTGGAAGCAAAAATACCATAGAAGTAATGGATATGACAGGAAAAATAATACATAAGCAACTGGTAGACAATGGAAAAACACATGAAACTATTGCAATGGATGGATTTAGCCCTGGAGTTTATCACATTAATTTTGTGAGTGCCGAGGGGATTAAAGGAAGCATAAAAGTGATAAAACAATAGTTAGACATATTTAAGCAATTTTAAAAATTTGTTTTATTCAACACCGATAGTTCGTCTATTGGTGTTGAATAAAACATTTTTTTTTACCAAAACTCCAATTGTTAAATGGTTTGCATAAAATGAATAAATGAGTATCTTGGCAAATAATAAATTATTAAAAACATGAGTGCAAATACAAAATTTTATTCAGGACTTGCTGCAGGATTAATTATTAGCTTTGTTGTGTTTGGAGGCATTTCGCTATTAAAGGCAAAATCGCTTGATCAAACTGAGCTTAAAAAACATCAAACCAATTCTGGCGATGATGCTGTGGATGGAAAATGGATATCAAACCAAGATGCAGCTCCGTTAATTGCCGCTTTTAAAAATGATGTGCTAACAAAGTTACCTGCCAATTCTAGCACCGGAGGATTTATAAAAAGAAGTGTGCTTAAAGAAATCACAAACTATAATGATGGAAACTATATTAAATTTGAATACTACTCTGATGGAGATGGTAAAATTGGCATTATGTTTCAATCATCAAACAACGCATCTCAATACTTAAGAACAGGCAGCGCTGCCTTCTGCCCAATGCTTTGTGATTATCCTAACTAATCAATTGGCTTTTCTACGAAAAACATTTTAATTTTTCCTTTGTTTTTTGCTTCAATTTCACCTCTTGGTATGCAAGCGTAATTATTTTTTATTTGCAAGTAAGTTTTTTCGGTGATATTGATTTTTCCCGTTTCGCTAGCGGTTTCCATTCTTGCTGCTAAATTTACAGCATCGCCCCAAACATCAAAGGCATACTTTTTTTCACCCACTACACCCGATACTATATCGCCTGTATTAACACCAAATCTAAAATTAAAACTGATTCCGTAAGCTTCTTCAATAGCTTGTTTTTCTCTTGAAATTGCCTCTATTATCTCAAGACAAGCTTTGATAGCTTCCACTGCATTGTTTTTTTCATTTTTTGTTAAACCAGATACAAATAAGTATGCATCTCCAATTGTTTTAATTTTTTCTAATTCATTTTTTTCAACAACGTGATCAAATAGCTTAAAATACCTATCCAACATTGCTACAATAATAGCTGGTTCGCATTTGCTTGCCAATAAGGTAAAATTTTCAATATCAGCAAATATTATGCTTACATTCTCATGTTTTTTTGCTGTTGCCTTGCCATACTTTTTTAACTCTTTTGCAGTTTCATAAGGCAGTATATTAAGCAATAATTTGTCTGAGTTTTGCCTTTCCTTATAGACTATCCTAAACAAATAAAAAACCAATAACATTACAGAAAATAAAATAATGGAGGTCACAGCCCAAATTAATCCTTTTTTCTTTTGCTCCTTGATGGCATGATTGTATCTATCTTTTGATTTATCAAATTGATATTGAGCAGACATTAAGGCCACATTAGTTGCTGCATTTAAACTCTGCACAGAATCTTTAATTTTCTGAAATGCGCTTAAATGGTCTGCAGCAGCTTTATAATTACCTATTCTATATTCGGCAATTGTCGCTATTTGTAAAATATTTTGCATTGGATAGATAATGTCTAAATCTTTTGCAATACTCAAAGAAAAATTGATATATTTTACAGCTTCTTTCAAATTATTCTTTTTCAAGAAATATTTTGACTTTCCTTCTAAGGCTTAGCAAGCGCCTACTTTTTCCTTCTTGTCTTTAAACTTCTTTAAAAGAGTATCATACTCAAGCAATATATTTTTATCAATGCCTCCAATAAGTTTAATGTGATTTAAATATAACCTGATTTCATATATTCGCATTTCATTTTGCTCCAAAACAGCTAACTTTTTTGATTCTTCTAAAAGCTGATTTGCTTTTTTATAATCTTGTAAGTGATAATAACATAAGCCACTCAAATATTGAATTAAGTTTTTAGCTTGTTTTTCTTGTTTTTGACTATTGTGAATAACACTTGCTTTTTTAAAATAAGACAATGCACTATTCCACTTATTCATGTTAAACATCACAAGTCCAAGACCTGCAAGTGCTTGAGCCATGCTAGATGAGTCTTTTAGCAGTTCTGCATTTTTTAAAGACAAATATAAATTTTCTGATGCAAAAGTAACATTAGACTGAGCACTATAAATGTAGCCAATCTTATAACTACTCGTAACAATACCGGAAATATAATTGTATTTTTTTGCTAAATTTTGTGCCTCTTTAAAAATTGCTAATGAATTGGCAAAAGAATCTTCATTGCTAAGATAAAAATTACCCTTTTTGATGAGAGAATCAGTTTTTTGGTAGTACGAATTATGCAGTTTCACTTTTGCAGTATCTTGATTACTTTTGCACCCTAATAGGATCAAAATAAAAGCAATAAGTAAAATAAAACCTTTCATTTAAATTTATATTTAGCGCAAATAAAGGCAATATATTTAAAAAATAGTCTATAAAAGAAAAATAACATTTAACCCAGATACCGCATTAGAGATTCTGCTTACAGCCAAAACCAATTCAAACACAAGCGCATTCTCTATTTTCATTCTTAAAATACAACTACTCTTCTCGCAAATTAAAATCTTGCGAGCCCAATTGTCTATATTGTATTTTGACTGATATTGCGCACTCTAATAAGAAATCTGGGTTTAACAAACTGCCTTTTTACAAATAAAAAGGTGTGCCAAATGTTGATTTTATCTACCATATTTGCTTATACCCCGCCTTATCCACCGGGCGATGATGGTGGTGCTTTATATTTTTCTCTCTGCTGCGAATAGGATAAATGCTTTGACCATATAGTTCAAATAAAAATAACCAATCTTCATTTCCCCAATTTTTTATTTCGCTATCATAACTATATTTTTTTTGATAAAAACCCACAATTCCAGTTCCTTCATCATACCATCTTTCAAAAAAAAACTGTTCGCTCAACAAAACACAAATAGGATACCATGCACAATTTTTTTTAACATATTTTACATACAATTCGCTAAAATTTTTTGGAAGCTCTATATCAGCATCGCAAACAAAAACAAAACTTTCTTGCAATCTTAATAATGCCAAATTTAGATAAGCACCACGTGCAAAGGGTGTATCTGTTTGTAAGATTGTAAACTTTTGCACATTGCTTTTTTTAATACTATTTTCAAGTGCTAAATAATCATTATTGCAACAAACCAAAAACAATGAAACATTTATTTCGATTTTTTGCAAGGTTAAAAATGATGGAAGAAATGCTTTTTCGAAGGCGTCCAACCTATTACAAATGGGGACAATAATGGTGATATGTGTTATATTTTGACGAGGCGAAAAAAAAGTTATGGCCCATTCACTTATCCATTGTTTAGGAAATTTTTTGCGCCAAGGAGATTTAAATAAGCACCAAATCCTGAGCTTTAGCCTTTGGAGAATGCCATTTTCCATTTTGATTTTAAAAAATCTTTAAAGTTTAGCCAACCAGATTTTGTAGTAAGTACTTCTTTAATAACCTGTTTTATTGTGATCACTTTTGCTTCTTCACCAATAATTTTAGGCGGAAAAGCAGGAACATGTTTCTTTTCAATGCCTAGCAATTCATCTACTTTATTGAACCTTTTTGCAGCATTTTGTTTCCGACCAAGCTTTTCTTCCAACATCCCTAAATTATTGAGTGATATGTGGTCTTGAGGATCTAAGACAATGGCAGTTTCATAATCTTTGATGGCAGATTCTGTATCTCCTAAAATATCCATGATATATGCACGGCTGCTGTATCTATAGCCATTGTTAGGTTCCAACAAAATTGCATAATCTAGGTCTGCTATACAATTAATATCTTTTTGATGAAATCGTGCTACAGCCCTTAACCCTATCAAATCTGCATTATCTGGTTTGTGCTGCAATTGTTGTTGAATAAACAACGCGGCATCACCGTATGCTTCTTTCCTTATGAGTTCTTCAAATTTTTTAAATAAATTTGTTGGCATCTCTACTTATATTTTGCAATTAATTTGCGCAAGCCACTTTCGTCTAATCCGCCTATATGCCTGTAAATTTCTTGTCCATTCTTAAAAAATGCTAAGGTAGGATAAGCCTCCACTTTTGCATCTTTTGCCATATTTATTTCTTCTTCTGCATTGATAGATAATATGGTAACATCACTTGCTAATTCTTTTGATAATTTATCTATGCTAGGTTTCATTTTCATACAAGGACCGCACCAATAAGTAAAAAAATCTACCATTGTTAATTTACTGCTGGAAATTGCTTTTTGATATTGCGCTGCAACACTAGGATTAGAATCTTGTTTCAGCACATTTTCATCCATTGGCATAGTGGTTTCAACAGGATTATTTTGCTTTAACCAAGCAAGCAAGCCCCCTTTTAATTCATATACATTTTTAAACCCATTCTCTTTCAAAATATCTGCAGCAGTATTGCTTCTACTGCCAGCCAAGCAGTATACATAAACATCTTTAGTTTTGTCTAAGCCTGCAACTTGTTTGCTAAAATCTTCAGCATAAATATCATAATTTATGGCATTAGCAATGCGTTCTTTACTAAACTCTGCTGGAGTTCTTACATCTAATATTAAAACATTTGGCTGTTTTATGCCTTCAGAAAAAGCTTGGGTATCTAATAAATTATTATTCTGATTACAGCCAAAGCTTGCTAAAATAAGTAGAATAAGAATGCTAACGTTTTTCATTTGTTTTATTTTTTTCTAATTTACAGGGGCAAAATTTATGGTTACATCGTTGGCCCTATTGGTAAGTATCATTTCTTTTTCTTTTAATCGTTTTATAAGGTATGTTTGAGTTGGCAAACTGTCATATACAATCTCTAAATTTGATTTTCCTTGTGTAAACTGCCACCTTCCAAAATACTTTTGCTGATTGATTTGAAATATAACTGAAAACTTGTTGGTGAATTCCCATTTATGCAGGTAAAAAGCATTGGTGGTGTCTGTTCCATTTAAATTAATTGCTTTTGTTACTTTCCAAACATTGGCCACCCGTGTTTCTTTTGATGCAATACTGATCAAAGGCCCTTCGTCATACTTTTTGCAACTAAACACAAAAGCAGAAACCAAAACAATTAAACACAATATATTTTTATTCATTATAATTATTTTACAAAAGTAAGATAATTATTTTACTGCATGATAAAAGTTCTATAAACAGTTAAAAATTTACGTTTGTTTGATAGAAAAATAATTTAAAATCTATTGGCGAATGATAAATTTTATCAATTAATGTAAGGAATCCAACTATTCTTTTACCAATTTTTCAGCATAAATGATGTTAAAATCATCCACTATCATTAACCAATAGACACCATTTTTTAAATTATTTATGCCGACATATTGCAGATTTGGTCCAATATTAATAAAAGTATTTAATAATTTACCTTCTAAACTGTAAATAGAAATTTTAGCGGTTTCAGGTATATTCTCAATATTTAAAACACCCGCACTTGGATTTGGATAGATGTTGATTTTTTTATCAATTACTTTATCCTTGCTAAGCCTAATAGTAGGTATATGATAAATATCTACACAAGACCTATTATTTGAATCTTTACTATATTCTAAATCAATAGAATCATTCAAATTCAGGTATTGATTTGTTATACTTACACATGTATAGGTTGGTGTTTCAAAGTATCCAATAACACGAGGATTACTTGCTAAATGCAAAGCACTACCTTTGTATAAATCTGCTTTTAATCGATAATAGTTGTTTGGAAACAATATTCCGCCAATTTCAATTTGCCATCTAAAAGCCTCACCTGCATTGATAGAGTCTTCACCAAAATTTAAAACCTCAAATTCTACCTTAACATTGGTTGGGGTAATAATGGTATCATATAAATTTGGCAATTTAATGCTAATGCCTAAATCAATCTTACGTTACGCGTTAGCAAAAAGCCCAATGAGAAAGAAATATGCAATAAGTAAGCGCCTGTATTTCATATTATTTTACACTAAACCAAGCGGAATAGGGCAACTTATTTATTTCAAATTTTATTAAATAAGTTCCAGAAGCTAATTGCTCAATATTTATAGTTTTTTCTGTATCAGCAATTAAATTTTGAGCAACCTTTATACCTAGAGAATTATAAATTAAAATTTCTACGTTTTTTTGATAAGGTAAATTCTTGATTTTAATTTCTGTATGGGCAGGATTGGGATAAACTATCACTTTTTCAATTTCTGGATTTGCCAAAAACTTTACAGAAACAGGATTAGTGCAAACAAAATGCATTAATATCGGATCATTGGTTCTTATCACTGAGTCTGCTTTTGAATTATAATTTGGAATGATGCCAAAATGCAATTTATTGATTTGATAATTATCGCATCACTTTGGCAAAAAGATGTCTAAATAAAAATGTGTAGTATCGTTTTTTGCAATGCTTTTCTTTACAGACAGTTTGCCATTAAAAAGCCCTTCTCCATTTTTTGTTTCACTATCCAAATAGTAAAAATACAAGATGGTATCCTTGTCAGAAATTGCAAAATCACCTTCATTTTTTAAGCTAAATGGTATTTGAAACTGATAGCCATTTGCATCCATAAATTTAGTGGTGTCTTGGTAAAGTTTTGTTACTGAGTATCACACAATTCTTTGCGATTGCACGGTATCGCTAAAAAATAATATTGATAAAATGAGCGTTAGTTTTTTCATGTTTTTAAATATATTTATGGTATTTATTTTAGAACAAAGTCTAATTAGCTGTTTTGAAAGCAAGGCAAAAGTGGACTTGGGCTGCAATTTGCTGCGCAACAATATTGCGTATTTTTACTAATATTTATTGGAGGACAATCAGGATCATTGGCATTACAGGGCAAAATTTCAATTCCTATAATTAAACTGATGCAAGGTAAAACATTACAACCATTAATACACAAAAAATTTTCGTTACAAAATCCTAAAGGGAGAGGATTAGGAATTAAACCACCTTTTGTAAAAATAGAATTAGGATTTATAATTGACCCTGGCAATGTTTTAATTTTAATTTATTTATATTTTGCATTTTGCAAAGTAAAAAAAAATGAAACATGCAAGAAAAATTTTAAAATACTTTTAGAAAAAGAAAACTTGCTGAAAGAACAAAAAAACACAATTGATATTGCTCTTTTGCCAAGCGGCATTTATTTCATTCAAGTACATTTGGCATCGGGCCAAACCACTGTCTCAAGACTCATTAAAGAGTAAACAGTATATTTTCTTTATTTTCGTACCACTTCATAGCAATGGTTAGCAATGTTTTTTTTTAACCCTTTTAGAAATTCAGACCTTTTGGTTAAAACCCAATAGAAGCGCCTAAATTGATGCTTAAAATAGGTGCGCCTTTTGCTGTTGTGGCTATACCAAGCGTATTTGCAGTATTGACACCTAAATATTTCATATAGCCCATTGGCAATGCAGCATAAAAAGTAACAGTGCGCCATGGTGAAATAGCGACACTTGGATTAACTTGAAAACCGAGCGCCATTTTTCTATTTAATTCTTCCTTTCCAGTGCCTTGCCCTAATTTAAAATAATCTGTTTCATCTACCAAAACATTGGCTAAAACACCTTGAAATTTAATATCGAACCAACCATTTCTGCTACTGTTAATCGTACGCTTCATCCCTTCAACTTTAGCTCTAGCAGAAGCCAGTGTTTGAATATCCCACCCAAAATCAAACTTAAGAAATAAACCAGCATTTTGCAAAGCACCCATCGTTAAATCTGCGCAAGGACCAGAAACCCTATACAAATCAGCCTTGGCTCTAAAAAATTTAGTGGTTTCTGTTTTACCACTTTTGGTTCTTGAAGTTACAAATTTATGATTTGCACTTTTTACACCATTTTTTATATGGAAGGTTGCCCCTATGCTCCCTCCTTTAAATGTTCCGTAACTCAAACCTGCACGGTAATCAAATTTTTCTGCCCAATATTGCCCATCAACACATATATTTATTGGAAAATTTTTTACTAAATCTGTGGGAGGAATGGCAAATGAAAAATATGGGCGAATGTGCAGATTTTCATAATTCTTGACATTGTTTTCTACTATTTTATAAGATATGTTTTGCGCAAAAGATACTTGTACTGACAGATAGCTTAAAATAGCTATTGTCAATGTTATTTTTGTATTTTTATTTAAATTCATGTTCCAAATTAAGTAAAGTTTTTTTTACGGTTATAGCTTTGTTATTGTTGTTTTAGAAATGTTATTTGTTTATAAGATGTTCCTGTTATGCTGCCTTTAACTGCCAAATAAACCTTGCCAAATAAAAATTTTAACTGTATTACTTCCCCATATTTTAAAATATTATCGTTGCCAATTAAGGTAGAAGATCCAGAAATACTTTTTTTGTATATACTAACTCCGCTAGCATTTGAGCCATTGCCAGCCGCTCCGCTATAATATACATTACCATACTCATCTACATCTATATCCGAACCTGCTGCACTATAATCCAAGCTCGCATTTTCCATGCCTTTGGTAAAAGTGTGTGTAGTGTAATCAAAAGAATATGTCCAACATTTTTTAGTATTGATGTCTTGAAAAAGCATACCAAAAATTTTGCCGTCAGTGCTATAATGTCTTACTTTTTTAATGCCCGAAGAATTGGATAAACCTGACCCAATTGCTATTCCTGTTATTTGCTCAATATATTGTGCGGGAAACCCAGAACCATTAATAGTATCTAAAACAAAATTGGCAAACAATGAATCGCTTCTTAAATCAAAAGCATAAATAACACTTTTAGCTTGCCCTCTGGGCGTGTTGATGTAGGATACATCCAAAAAGTTGGCTACAATTTTAGGAATTGCTGGATTGGTAGAATATTCGAAAAAAAATGGATAAGGATTACAAACTCTAAACATGTATAAATCCACAGTTGATGGAGCACCAGCGGTAGCGCAACCTTTTCTTGAATCATAATTTACATTCCCAGGAAATCTTTGCGTATTCATCATAGGAAATAGAAAACCCATGTCTGGCTCGCCATTAATATCAAAACTTTTTGGAATTGAGGCAAGTACATCTCCACCGAAGGATGCGTTTACTGAAGTGTTGAAACCTGATGTTAGTGAATATTGTTCACAATAATTAAAAAAATTGCTGTAGGGTTTGAAAAAATAGGTGTAATTTTTATTATCGTTACTTGATTTTGTTGCTACACTTTTTGTAGCCCTAGCAGGCAAAGGCACATAGGTATTAGCATTAATATTATAAGATAGTCTTGTGGCATTATAATTTAAACCTTGTTGATAAAAAATTTCTTGCGCCCATACAAAGTTAAAATTATTATTACTCTCCAGCGTAAAATCTAAAACTCCCATATCTCCAATTGCAGTGCCAACCCCTTTTAGGTTTGCCAATATATTAACGATGGTATCATATCCAGAATTGTTATTTCTCACTTCAACTGCACCTTGATTGATGTCGGTAGCAGCAGGCGGCTCTTCTTTTGGCTTTTTACAGGCAAAAAGAATAAAAAGAATTGAAAAAATTAATAGCAATGGATTTTTGATAAAAAATATTTTTTTCATGAGATTGATTTTATGCTTCAAAATTGCAGGCTTTGCGTTTGTTATGCAATACTCTAGTGAGAGTATATTTTACACTAAACTAAATTGTATTTTAGTACCTTGATTTTTTGCAGAAACTATTTTCATCTCTGTTTTTAATTTATCCGCGCGGTATTTCAGGTTTTCCATACCGTTTCTCGCCTCATAATTTTGTAAATCAAAACCAATACCATCATCACTTAATTCAAAATAATATATTTTCTCTTTTTCCTTAACTGAAAAATTAATTGTCTTGCATTCCGAATGCTTAATGGCATTGTTAAACAATTCCTTTAGCAAATAGCTGATATTAACAGAATCTATTGAAGAGTATGTTTATTGTTGCTTATATCTTCTAGTGCATTAAACTGTATTTCTAGATGATTTTTAAGTATATTTGTAGCATAACCTTTAAAGCTATCTAATATTTTTATTAACCCTAATTCTTTATGATTTAATACAGTAATTGTTTCTCTAATACTATTTAAAACATTGCTTGCGTTAGATTTTATTTCATTTAGTTGTTGTGTTAGCTCACTTTTATTCAGCTCCAAATCCAACAGTTCAATGCTATTCATAATAGAAACTGCATAAGAACCAATATTGTCGTGCAAATCTCTGCTAATTCTTTTGTGTTCTTCTTCTGCAGTATCCCTTATTAGCATTTCACTTTTTTGTTCAAAATCAATATTCATTACCTGTTTTTCACGTTTATTTTTTTTATTTAAATAAATTATTAAAAATATGCTTAGCAGTATTATCGAAAATGCAATTGCAGATACTATAAAATATTTTAAACGCGATTCTGCCTGGTCTTTTCTCAATAGTATAAGTTTATTTTCTCTGGTAATAATTTCGTTGTTTTTTTCCAGTTTATTAATTTCATTGGTTTGCTGCTCGCCATAATTCAAAAAATAATCTGAAATGTATTGCTTATAATATTTAACAGCATTTTTATAATCCCCCTTCTTATCACTCAAAAAGGCAAAGCTCTTCAACAATTCAGTTTGTGTATTTTTGTCATTTTCTGCTTTGGCTATTTGCATACTTTGGTTTAAATATTTTTCTGCTAATACTAAGTTTCCTAAATCGGTATTTATTGCACCCAAGTTCATATAAATTTCTTTTTCTGCATACTCAAAACCAATTTTTTGATAATTTTCTAAAGCCAAATTATAATTTATTAACGCTTCGTTAAATTGATTATTCAAATAGAATGTGCTCCCTAAATTATTGTAAATATTAGCCAAACCATATAAATCATTATCGCTTTTGTATTCTTTTTCTGCAAGTCGAAAATAGATTATTGCAGTATCTTTATATTCATATTTATGTTTGGCATATTGTATGGCCAACTTTTCATAAATCAAACCTAACTTATTTGGTGTATATTTTATTGCATATTCTAAAGCTTCTTTTAAATAATGCCTTGCAGCAAGGTAATTCTGATTTTGACCATAAGTCCATCCTAAATTTGCAGTTGCTTGAATGTATTTTTTATGATTTTTTGCTTTTAAAAACAAATTGCTTGCTCTTCCCAGATTATCTATTGCGATAATATTTTTCTCTTGCAACATATAATAAATGCCATCGTTATACAAGCAATCAGGCATTAAATCACTAAAACCTTCTTTCTTGCACAAGGAATAGACTTCTTTATTTAAAGTATTGGAAGCCGCATTTTCGCCAATGTTTTGTAAAACAGCAATACGTTTCAAAAGACATTCTGCTAATAATCGTCTATTATTGATTTTCTTACATAATTTTACTGCTAAATTAACAAGACTATCCTCAGCATAAATATTATCATTACTTATTGATTTAGCCATTTTTAGGTAATTGTCTATTTGTAGTTCATCTTTAGTTTGAGCAAAAAGAATGTTACATATTGCTATTAAAACGAGTGTAAAAAAAATTTTTATATCCATTTTTCTTCCAATGCTTTTAAAATTAATTGACTGCGGCTATTTACATGCAATTTTTCATAAATATTAGAAACATGTTTTCGCACAGTTAAAGGTGAAATAAATAAATTTTCGCCAATTTTGGGATAGCTTGCTCCTGATGTTAGCAGTTTTAGTATTTCTAATTCTCTTTCTGTTATTAAAGATTGTTTTAGATTAGAATTTGGCATTGAAAAAGTACTGGTTTTTAATAATTCCAGAGCTTTTCTTGCAATTGTTGGGCTCATCGGCATCCCATTAAATTGATGTGCATTAACTATTGCTTCTTCTATATTTAATCCGCTATCTTCTTTTAATAAATATCCATTTGCACCAATACAAATGGCTTCAAAAATCTTATCTATGTCTTCAAATATGGTTAAAATAATGTATTTAATATTTGGATATACTAGTTTGCATTTTGCAATGGTATCAATTCCATTCATTTTTGGCATATCTAGGTCTAAAACTACTACATCCACTATTTCGTTGTTTTGAGGATTAGATAAAAAATCATAAAAATCGAGGCCGTTATTAAAATCGCTTACGATATTTATACTTTTGCTTTTAGAAAGCTTATCCCTAATCGCTTTGCGGTTAATGAATTTATCATCTACTATGGCAATATTTATCGTCACAAACTTAAAATTATATTATTATACAAATGTACCAATGAAAGTATTCAAATTATTTGATTATTAATTATTTTTTTATAAAAACAGATTATGCAAATTAAATACTGTTTATTCCTTATAACCATACTCTTACTAGAGTATATTTTTTAAATAGAAAAAAACCACTTCACAAACTCAAAAAAATCTATAAAAATTCCTCTGTCTTTTTTCGCCAAATGGGAATCTGCAATCCATCTACCATTTTAATACAATTAATTGAAAACCAACTCAAAAATATTTAACCCATGAAAAGCATAACCCTTTTTAATACCGCCCCCTTCATCAATGCCCAAAAAGCATTTTTTAAAGCATTGAAAGTGCAAGGGATGATTTTTTTTGAACTTATTTTAATATATACCAGCCAAAATAATAGTGTAGCTTGCAGATAACTTGGTAATATGTGCATTTGGTAAAACTAAAATTAGAGAAATTTTAAAATTGTAACCCAAGTATTGGCAGTTTTTTTAATAGTTAAAGACTTGGCATACAGCCTAGCATAAATTATTGCTTTATGGTTTGCCCTTTAATTACAGCATTATTAACAAGAGAAATCGTTTATATTTGCACATTAAAATTAAAAATTATGCGCTGTAATGCCTACAAATATACGGACAATGAGTGATAACTTAGAATTATATAAAAACCTTTGGCAAGCAGCCGACAAACTTCGCAACAATAGGTATAGGGCTAAATACAAACACGTTGTTTTAGGTTTTATTTTTTTAAAATATAATTCAAATGCTTTTAATAATCTCTACCAACAATTAGAAGTTGAAACAGGTGCAGACCCAAAAGACATTGCCAAAAATGCGAACACTTACCATAATTGGAAAAAATTGTCTGAACAACTGATTAAAGATGATTTGACTGATTACGCGCATTTGAAAAATCAAACCAATCAAAAAAAATATAGTGCAGACTATGCTGACGTTGCAGGCTTTTGTAAATCTGCCAACATACAATATGTAAGCAAAAACAATTTTATACTTACACCAGGCAGACATATTGACTTTGCAACATTAGCCACGGATGGAATTGCATTTAATAATAAATTACAAAGGCTGACATCAACACTTTCAGGACAAATTCAAAAGACAAATGAGTTGGATGAAGCCATCAAATTAAATATAACATCCATTGGTTATGAATTATAGTGAAAAAATATCTATACGCTTTTTTGACGACAAAGAAGTGCGCGCCTTGTGGGATGAAAAAAACGCCAAATGGTGGTTTTCAGTATTGGATATAGTGGCGGTGCTCAACAAGCAAGACGATTATACCAAAAACCGCAACTATTGGAAATACCTAAAAGCCAAATTAAAGAAAGAGCAAAGCGAAGTGGTTAGTGCCACTACCCAGTTAAAATTCCTTGCACCCGATGGCAAAAAGCGTTTAGCCGATATGCTGGATTATAATGGCATTATTGCCTTGGGCAAACAATTTCCGAGTAAAAAAGCAAACCGATTTATAGAATGGTTTACGTATAGCGATGAAACCATAGATGGAAAAAGCAAATTAAAAGCTTATGCCTTGTTTGAAAGCACATTTATAAACAGTATAGAAGTAGGAACTGCCAAAGGTTTGCAGCAAATACATGCTTATTTATTTGGTGGATTTTATGATTTTGCAGGGCAGATAAGACAAAAAAATATTTCAAAAGGCGGGTTTCAATTTGCAATGGCACAATATCTTATGGCTACTTTAAAGCAAATAGAAGCAATGCCCGAAAATACTTTTGATGCAATAGTAGATAAATATGTGGAAATGAATATTGCCCACCCTTTTATGGAAGGCAACGGCAGAAGCACCCGAATATGGTTGGATTTGATGCTTAAAAAACAACTTAAGAGATGTATGGATTGGAGCAAAATTGGCAAAGCAGAATACATGGCTGCAATGATTAAAAGCTCAACCCAAAGCAAACACCTTTATGTACTACTTAAAAACGCCCTCACAGACGATATTCACAGCCGTAAGATGTATATGAAGGGCATTGACTATTCTTATTATTATGAAGAAAATTGAATTAATTATGAGCAAATGGAAAACAAATAAGTTTAAGTGAGGTTGTCTAAAAATAAAATATACCGAAACACTTTACGGTTGTATTGCACAAGCACGCAATAATTTGAATGAAATGAAATTAGGGGATGAAGTGTTGTTCTATCATAGTCAGGAAGGTAATTGCATTATGGGCACAATTACAGTAATTGAAAAAGCACATCAAGACAAAACTACAGATGATAACCGTTGGGTTTCAGTAACATTTGAACCAAATAAAACATTTGAAAATCCGATTTCACTTATTGAAATTAAAGGAACAAAATCATTAGAGAATATTGGTTTGATTA
>JBDNFC010000071.1:0-31982 GCA_041690035.1 Bacteroidia bacterium
ATTTTTGGAACTTACAAAAGAAGAGGACACTATGAAATGGTTGAAAAAGTAGGACTATACTGGCATTTTGTAGATTTAGTTTGGGTTTTTGTTTTTACTTTTTACTATTTAATCTAATTTTTAAATTTTTAACATTATAATTATAACAATATGGAATCACACATAGAAGATGCATCAGAATATATACCAGAAACTTATGTTCCTAAAGCGGCATCCCATGGCACAAAAGAACTTTGGAAAACCTTTTACCTTCTTTTATTTATCACAGTTATTGACTTTATAATCTATTTTTCATGGCCTGCAGGATGGCCTATAATGGGTAGAAATATTGTTTTTATTTGCCTTGGTATTGTAAAAGCATTTTACATAGTAGGTACATTTATGCACCTAAAACATGAAAAAATGTTTATGATATTAATGCTTATATTACCAGCCCTTGCCTTTATTGGTATGTTGATTTTTGGGCTATTGCATGAAGGCAATGCTATAAGCACCTATTAAGACATCAAGTTGGAGACAAAAAAGAAACCACTTGGTAAAATATTAATTTTTTTACTCTTTGGCTTAGCCATAGTATGGGTTATTATTCTTAGTAGGGCCAAGTACACCATTGGTACAATGCCAAAACTAGGCGAAAAAAACATTTCAATAAATGGCGATACAATCTATCATCAAATAGATACCTTTACATTAAAAAGTCAATTTGGTACAAATTTTGGCAGCGATAGCTTAAAAGGAAAAATATACTTAGCTAATTTCTTTTTTACCAGCTGCCCAGAGGTTTGTCCAGCAATAAACTCAAATATTAATTTAATACAACTTAAGTTTAAAGAGGTCAATGATGTAATGTTTGTTTCTTTTACTGTAGATCCTGAAACCGATACTTTTCAAAAATTGGCAGAATATGCAGCAAAATATGGAAAGCCTTCTAATTGGCGTTTTTTAACAGGGCCAAAATTTAAAATATACGATTTGGCAGAATATAGCTATTTATCCATTAGTCATGGTGCAAGCAAAGCCAATTGGGCGCATACAGAACTCCTAACACTCATTGATGAAACAGGAAAAATTAGGGGAGTTTATGAAGGAAGAGGCGACCAAAGGGTAATTAACGAAATCATTGATGGAATAAAATTGTTAAGAATAGAGAAACAAAATAAAAAATAATATGCTTAAAAAAATTCAAAAAAATGATAAACTAGCCAATATTTTGATTATAAGTTTATCAATTGTTGTTTTCGCTTTAGTAACTTTGATGAGAAAAGTGAAAATACCAATTAATTTTGGTTTTGAACCTTACGTTTTTCCAGCAATAAGTGCTTTCTTAAATAGTATTGTATCCATTTTATTAGTAATAGGTTTGTTTGCAATTAAATTAAAAAAAAGAGTGCTACACCAAAATGTGATGATATCTGCTGTTGTTTGCTCAATTTTATTTTTAATATCTTATGTTCTTTACCATTTTACAACTAACGAAACGGCTTATTTAGGCGATTACAAAACAATTTACTACCTAATACTGTTTACACATATAGTGCTAGCAGGAGTTATATTGCCTTTTATCCTATACAGTGTTTATAGGGGATTAACAGGAGAATATGATAAACATAAAAAATTAACTAGATTTGTTTGGCCTATTTGGTTTTATGTTTCTGTTAGCGGAGTAATTGTTTACTTTATGATTTCACCATTTTATCAATAAAAACATGAAAAAAAATAAATTATTTAACATTAATAAAAAGTTTGTGCTTTTATTTTCTATAGGAGTTTCTCAATGCTATTCTATCTTGGCACAATGTCCAAATTGTAAAGCTGCAGTAGAAAGTAACTTAGATTCAAAAAAAGATATGGTAGGATTGGGATTGAATGATGGAATTCTCTATTTAATGGTAATGCCATACCTTGCTGCCGTAATAATTGGTTATTTATGGTACAAAAATAGAAAACAACAACTCAATAATGCAGCCGGTTTATCCTAAAATATTTAGTGCCTTTTTTCAATGTCTTTGCCCTAAATGTAGGCAGGGAAAAGTTTTCAAATTCCCTTTAAAAAAGATTGCAAAGTTTTCTGCCACCAACGAATTTTGCCCGCAGTGCGGACTAAGGTTTGAAGCAGAGCCTGGATTTTTTTGGGGATCAATGTATGTTAGTTACGCATTTAGTACAGGATTAATGATACTTACAGGCATAGTTTTCATCAGTAATAATTGGTCTTTAAACTATCTTTGGATAGTTGCACCTTTAATCGCAATTGCAGTGCTTCCTTTTGGCTATCGTTATAGCAGAATGGTAATGCTATATTTTATATCACCAAAAAGTCATAACTTTGCCCCATCAAAATTCATTAAAAATAACTAATATCCAGTATGTCAATACCAAAATTTTTAAACCCAACTAGTTTTCACGCAGAATTAAGAAGCAGTGTTTCAGCATATTTTGAAAAAGCTAAAAAAAATCAAACCGGAAACTATAAATTGTATTTTAAAGCTGTCATTATAATGTCAAGTTTTTTGCTCTTATATACGCATTTAGTTTTCTTTTCAAAGCCACTTTTGGACAATGGCTCTTTTTGGGCAATTACTTTATTAGTGGTAGAATGTTTAATACTTGCAATGCTCACCTCTGCAATAGGTTTTAATATTATGCACGATGGCGCTCATGGTAGTTTTAGTAGCAAAAAATGGGTAAATGACATGGCTGGACTTTCGCTCAATATGCTAGGTGCAAATGTATTTATGTGGAAAACAAAACATAATATTGTTCATCATACCTTTACAAATATTGATGAGGTAGATGATGATATTAATGCCCGTCCGTTTTTAAGATTATGTGAAAATCAGAAAAAGTTCAAAATTCATAACTACCAGCATATATACTTTTTAGGCGCATATTCATTATTATATATTTATTGGATATTTTTTACAGATTACAAAAAGTACTTCTCTAAAAAGGTGGGTCAAATACAAATCAAAAAAATGTCTATGAATGAACACTTTTCGTTTTGGGGCTTTAAAGTAGTACATATTTTATTATTTGTAGTAACCCCTATAATTACGGTTGGATTTTTGCCTTGGTTAATAGGATTTCTAATTTATGGTTGTTTTGCAGGCATAGTTTTAAGCGTTGTTTTTCAATTAGCGCATACAGTCCAAGAAACACAATTTCCTATTGCAGACATTGTTACCGGAAAAGTAGAAGATGAATGGGCAGTACACCAACTTAAAACCACTGCAAACTTTGCTACAAAAAGTAAGTTTTGGAATTGGTTTACGGGTGGGTTAAATTTTCAGGTAGAGCATCATTTGTTTCCAAATATATCGCATGTGCATTACCCTGAAATCAGCAATATTGTAAAAGCCGTTTGTCAGAAATATAATATGCCTTATTTAGAACATAGAAAAACGCGTTATGCTTTTGCATCACACGTGGCACATCTAAAAGCAATCGGAAGAGCAAACTAGATTTTTTCTAGACTCAACTTTTTATTAATTTTTAAATTAAAATCATTATGCCTACTAAGGATATTTTTAAAAATCCGAAAGATTCGCACACCATTATGAATGAATTGGTTTTGCCAAACGATACCAATACACTTAATAACTTAATGGGTGGAAAATTACTGCACTGGATGGATATTTCTGCTGCTATTTCTGCACAAAAACACAGCAATAGCATAGTAGTTACGGCCTCTGTAGATGGAGTTTCTTTCAAAGAATCTATTCAATTAGGAGATGTGGTTACCCTAACTTCTAAAGTGACAAGGGCATTTAATACCTCAATGGAGGTGTTTATAGAAGTGTGGGCACAAAATATACCTAGGGGAGAAAAGTACAAGTGTAATGACGCCTATTACACTTTTGTAGCCATAGATTCCAGAAATAAACCCATAAAAGTTCCCGCTATTGAGCCTGAAACTGAAGAAGAAAAAACGTTTTATGAGAGCGCTTTAAGACGCAGGCAAGTAAGATTAGTTTTGGCAGGCAAGCTAAAGGCTAGCGAAGCTCATGAATTAAGAGATTTTCTTGTAGCTCAAGAAAAGTTGAAATAGGTAAATAAAAAACCTAAAAAATATCACGGCAAGTTATAAGATATTTTTTCTATACCCATTAATATTACTGATTTTGAGGATTAAATTTGAAATATTAATATTGTTTTTTAAATTGATTTAGTCAAAAATTAAATACAACATTCGTAATAGGCTTAAAATATATTAAAAAGCACATCGCATTTTTATTTATTAAAAGCTTAAAATAAACACTAATAAATGATTTAAATTTGTTGCTTTCAAAAATATTATGACACATTTTTTACTCATCTCCATTTATTGTTCAATTGCAAGTTTAATTGTTGGCTACATTTGGTATCACCCAAAAATAATGGGCAAAGCATTGCAAGCCGCATCTGGAATAACGGATCAAAAAATCAAATCGGCCAACATGGGATTAATACTAGGTTTGGTTTTTCTATTTAATTTTATGCTAGCAATGGCTATGCATAGCGCAGTAATTCATCAAGGAGGCTTAGGTTCTATGCTTCAAGATGTGCCTGCAATGAAAGATAAAACTTCTGAAACATTTAAAGCATACGAATACCTCTCTAGCACCTACAAAATGAATTTTAGAAGCTTTAAACATGGAGCTTTACACGGATTTATTATGAGTTTGTTTTTTGCGCTACCGCTTATTGGCACAATTGGCCTTTATGAAAGAAAAAATGGTAAATATATATTTGTTCATTGGGGATATTGGGCCATTGTATTAATGCTAATAGGTGGCATTATTTGTCAATGGAGCGGATTGTAAATTTTTTCATAAGTTAAATCAATAAAGCCCTATTTTGAGCCTAAAAGTAAACTTATTATAAATTACTAAGGATTAAAATTCAAGACACTTTCTTTTACCGCCAAAAAGTCCACTTCGTCTTTTGCCTCCTCCACCGCCAAATCCTCCACTATTGCCTTTAGTATTTAGTGGAATGTGGTAATAAACCATTAAAAAGACATAGTTGTCATTATTTTTAGGATCGCCCCTTATAGCGCCTGGGCTACTAAAACCAGGTATTGAAGAAATACTCCTATCTGCCATTGCAGCAGCAACGTTTCTATCAGAGGCAGGTGCATTGTTAGATACTAATACAGGATCTGCAAAGTTAGTACTTACATCATCAATATAATCTGTGGTAGATCTTCTCATTGCAAGTTCAAAAGATAAGATGCCCCTACCGGCAGCGATTCTATATCCTAATCCAAAGGGGAAAATGGTTGCGCTAAGATCATATTTTTGTCTATTTGGCAAGTAATTTTGTCCTTCTGTGCCTAATGGTTGAAGCCTCACTTTATTCCCATTATAAATAGTATATGGATTAAAAAATGCAATCCCAACTCCACCATAAAAATAAAATTTTCTTAAATACTCACTGCCTTTTCCAGGACTTATTTCTAGGGTTAAGCTGCCCTCTGTTAATGGTGACGTGAAATTGAGATTTCGTCCTCTGCGCTCTGTATTTGCAGTATACTTATCATCGCCATGCAAACGGGTATATGCTAAAATGCCTCGGACAGCGAATGTATTTGATAAAGGAATTCGCAGTCCGCCACTTATAACATATCGGGTAGATGGTAAGTCATAATCAGTAAAATCATTGGTGCCAAGTGATATCTTCCCCCCCAAATCGCCTAAAAATGTAGACCCACCTAGACCCAATAATAGCTGAGGTCCAAAATTATTCCTTGAACTGCCTCTAGTTGGCTTACTATAGCAATATGAATTAATAACTAAGGTATTTAGTACTAAAAACAGTGCAAATATTTTGTTCATGTTTTTCACAATATAATTCTGCAAATATAATTTAATAAAATTGTTTTTCGCATTTTATAATCATTAAACGTGATATTAAATAAGATGCATTAATATTCTACTTATACAAGCTATCAAAAGCTATTTACTTTCATGATAATCTTGCTCTGAATTAATAGCCCAAATACGCTCTTTGTTTACGTTTCCATCAATAATTTGTGTGGCAGCTTCCATAGCAGTGAGCATGCTATGATCTTGATTATTATACTTATGCATACCATTTCTTCCTATTAAAAATAAATTTTGATATCTGTCTAAATAAGCTTGCAATATCGGAAATTGATTATAAACACCAAAATAGGCGGGGTATGTTTTTGGCATTTTTATAACTACTGCATCTATAAACATGGATTTATCCACTAAATTTAGTTTTATCAGTTCCTCTAAAGCAAATTCCTGCATACTTTTATCATCTTTTTGCCATAGCTCATCTCCTTCGAAACAAAAATATTCCATTCCTATCCAAGTATGCGCTGGATTAGCCACCATATATGGACTCCAATTGTTAAATATTTGTAATCTTCCTACTTTTACATCTGGCTCTTGTATATATATCCAATTATCTTTAAGCATTTGATTTTTAAAAGATTTTAGCAACACCCCAACTGTTAAAAAATCGCGGTACATAAGATTATTGCTTATAGCAGCAATCGGTGCCGGTGCAATGTTAGCAAATGCACTTACTAAATCTTTGATGGCCATTGTGCTGATAAACACATCTGCAAATACCGTTTCTGATGCTCCATTGGAAAGCTGATAAGTAAGTTGTGTTATTTTGTCACTTTCATTTTTCAAACCTATAACTTCAGCATTCAGTATTATTTTAGCACCCATTGCTTCTATTTTTTTTGCAACGGTCTCCCACATTTGTCCTGGGCCATATTTAGGGTATAAAAAATAAGCTATCAAAGATGTTTCAGTTGTTTTTTGATTGATATCTTGAGATTTTTTTAGAAAAACACTTTTAAAAAAATGAAGAAGTGACTTGGTAATAGACAAGCCTTTGATTCGCTGAGCCCCCCACTCCGCACTTATTTCTTGACAACTAACTCCCCACACCTTTTCGGTATATGATTTAAAAAAAGTTTTGTATAAAACTTTGCCAAAACGATTTATAAAAAATTGTTCCAAATTTTTCTCATCTTTGATAGGAAAAAAAGAAATATAAAGATAAGAGAGTCCAATTTTAATGGTGTGCAAAAGTCCTAATTTTTTTATAGTGTCCAATGATAATTTTATCGGATAGTCAAAAAAATTGCGGTTAAAGTAAATGCGGGATTTACGTTCTCTGACCATCATTACCGCTTCTTGATCAGTATTTTCTGCTATTTTCTTAGGTTCAAAAAAGTGCTTTTTGTTTTGATAACTTAGGGTTAATGCACGTTTTTCGTCCTTTGCAAGCGGCAAAATATTGAGCCACCAATCCATTACCCGATCACTTTTTGAAAAAAAACGGTGCCCACCAATATCAATTCTATTTCCTTTATAATTTACAGTTCGTGAAATACCACCAAAATATTCACTTTGTTCAATAATGGTAACATCTAAATTGCCGTCCTTACTCAACAATTCATAGGCTGCTGTTAATCCTGCAGGCCCTGCACCTATTATTACTACTTTTTTTGTATTACTCATATTTAGGTTTACTAATTTGAAAAAAAAAGCAAAAAATCATTATTAAAATATAATATAATGGAAGATGAAGCCTATCTCCATACCAAAAAACCAAGCTGCTTGCAAGGCAAACGTATCCAATTATCATAAAACAAATAGTCAACCAAATTAACAAATTTAATTCTCTAATTTTTTTTGTGATGAATAAAATAGCAAACCAAAGTAATAAAAAAGGAATTGAACCAATAAATATAAAATGCTGCCATTTACTTATAGTATAAACCCAATTTTTTGCCAATGAATGATTGCTAAACCCTTCCCAAAGTTCGTCTTTAAAATTTACATACATGGTTTTTAAAGTTGCATATCTATTTTTTGAAAACAATTGTTTATTCTTTTCATCATAAATACTGTCTCTAAAGGCATAAAAATTTGATTGACCACTTATTTGACTGTCCAAAATGGCACTATTGGCAAAAAACTGAGGTTCATAATCGCTTGCATTCATATTTGGGTAATTTATAACTTTCATATACAAATAGTGATGCAGTGCATGGTTTTTACTCAAACATACTTGATAAGTATTGTGGTGTTTTTTCATTAAGAACAAATGAGTACAAAAAAGAAGCAGAGATATGCCAAAATAAGGAAGTAAAAACATTTTTTTTCTCCAAAGACTGATGATTAAAATCAAAAAAGAAAGGTAATAAAAATTTACCCCAAGCGGCCTAATTAATGCTGAAACAGCAAGCACAATAAAAATAAATCCAATATATTTGTCATTCTTATTCAATAACCATCTTAACAATAAATAAAGGCTCAATACCAATAGTAAACTATAGCTGGTTTCGGTGAGTAAATGATTTGTGGTTAAAATATTACTGATTGTTAACGAAGCAATAATGCAGGCCAATATAACAATTTTAGCATCAATTTTTAGCAACAGTAAAATGTGATAAAGTAATCTTAAAGTAATTAACCAAAACATTAATTGTAAAAGGGTGAAAATTATAATTGTCCCATTTTCTCCAAAAAAATGAATAAAGGGAGCTAAAAGCAAAGGATAACCTACTGCTCTAAACCATGGATAACTTCCATTAAGCAGTAATTTTGCACTTTCTACATAAGATTCTGCATCTGGAGTTTTGGCATTTATATCAAAACTTAATTGCAAATTACCACTGGTAAATTGCACAAAAACCCAAAGCAAAAGAAAAAATCCATAAAAAACCGCATAAGATTTTTGCAATTTTTTAAACATACGGTTACCCAACAAACTTAATTTTACCTGCTGCAAAGCTGCACATTCTTAGTAATAGCAAACCATGTTTAAATCTACTTATATTGGTATCACCATAAGTACGCTCTTTATATCTAATAGGCAAATCCATTATTTTTAAGTTCAATTTATAAGCACCAAAGAGCAAATCATAATCTCCAAAAGGATCAAATTCACCAAAAAAAGATCTGTTTTCTACCAACTTAATATAATCTTTTCTAAACATTACTTTAGTGCCGCAAAGAGTATCTTTTATTGGCTGCTCTAGCAACCAGCTAAATACTTTTGAGAAAAAATGATTGCCTAACATATTTAAAAAACGCATGGCCTTTTTATCCATCGGATACACTAGTCTGCAACCATTAATAAATTCTGCTTTGCCACTTGCTAGTGCATGATAAAACTTTGGCAATTCTTCTGGCTGCACGGTTAAATCTGCATCTAAAATCATTAAAATATCTCCGGTAGCAATACTGTAGCCTTTTCTTACTGCATCTCCTTTTCCTTTGCCAGGCTGTTGGCAAATTTTAATATCATAATCAGATTGATACTTCTCTGCCATGTCCTGAATTTTTGCCCAAGTATCATCGGTGCTATTTCCCTCAACAAATATCAATTCAATGTGTTTACCAAATTTTGGCAATCTATTGATTGCTGCTTCTATATTTCCACTTTCATTTCTTGCAGGCACTACTACTGTAGTTGTATATAATTTATCGACATCAGTATTTACATTTTGCATAAGCCTAGCATTTACATAATTGTGAATACAAAAAATATTAAATAACGGAAGTCTAGCTATATATTTATTCATCACCCAAGAAATAATGGGGATATTAATAGGTAATATCATTCGTCTAGTGCTTCTAAAGCCCTCAAGACCTGCAAGGCTAAGCATATTTTTGATATCGCTATTGCTCAACCAATTTTGCTCGGGAGCTTTTTTCTTTAAGCCTATTAATTCGCCAAGTTTTAAGAATGGCTCCCACACTCGGCTATAATTGCTTATGATAATTTTTGTTTGCTGATGTGATACTTTTTTTATTTGTTCAAAAACAATCTGAACATCATCTAATAAACCAACCGTATTGGCTATTACTATTACATCAAATTTCTTTTCAATGCTAAAGTGATGTGCATCTTGACAAGAAAAATTTATTTGTGGATGATTTTTTTTTCCTAAAATGATTAATTCTTCACTAAAATCTATGCCGTATTTTTCTTTACCCTTTAATTTATTTAGGGCATCTCCATTGCCGCAACCTATCTCTAAAACTGAATCCTGCTTATGAATATAAAAATTGCAATAATTAATAATATCGTTCCAATAATAGTTTCTAAAACTGCGGTATTTTGCGATTTTCGGTGCAATACCATTAAAAAAATCCCGAATATTGAGCGCCCTTTCTGAGAGTTGAATCATGAATGATTTATGAATGATTTAATTTGCAAATATAATAAAATTGGCTTGATCAGATACACCTTTTTAAGACTTTATATTTTAGCTCAACAATGCTACATTTTATGCACTTAAAATATATTATTTTTGCATAATATTTTAACCCCAAAAAAAAATGAAAAAATTTCTAAAAATATCTGGCATTAGCATCTTTGTGATCCTGATAGCATTAATTATTGCCCCATTTTTCCTAAAAGGCAAGGTTATAAAAATTCTTAAAAAAGAAACCAATGAGCAATTAAATGCAAAAGTAGATTTTGATGAAAATATTAGCATCAGTTTGCTGCGTAGCTTTCCAAAGTTATCAGTAAGTATCAATAAATTGAGTGTGTTGGGTATTGGTAATTTTGACCTAGACACCCTTGTTTATCTGCCAAATGTGCGTATAAATCTAGATATTATGAATATAATAAAAGAAGAAAAAGTGAAAGTAAAAGGATTGTTCTTAGACCACCCATTTATCAATTTAAAGGTTACTAAAGATAACATCGCCAATTGGGATATTGCAAAAAAAGATACCCTTATACAAACCGATTCAAGCGCATCCTTTTCTTTTAGTTTAGAAAATGTGGTCATAGAAAACGGCAGATTTATTTATGAAGATCTCACCATGCCCTATTATATTGAAGCAAAAGAGTTAAACCTAAAAGCAACAGGGGACATGGAGGCAGAAAATTTTACCCTAAAAGCAAAAATGGATGCAGAAAAACTAGATATGGCTTACGGTGGCATTAGTTTTTTAAATAATATAAAAACTGTAGTAAGTCTTGTATTAGATATGGATATGAAAAATATGCGTTTTGTTTTTAAAGAAGGCGTTGCTAAACTAAATGACTTAGATTTAAAATCTGATGGATTTGTACAAATTAATGAAAATGACATGGACTTTGACCTTAAATTTGTTTGCCCCCAAACTGATTTTAAAAATATTCTATCCTTAATTCCTGCCTTATATGCAAAAGATTTTAAAACTATAGATACTAAAGGCAACATGAATTTTGATGGTTTTATGAAAGGTAAAATGACCGATAACACCTATCCAGCATTTGGATTTAATCTTGGTGTGGCAAATGGTTATTTTAAATACCCAAGTTTACCATCAGCCATTAGTGCTATATTTTTAAAATTGAATATTGACAACAAAGATGGAATGCCAGATCATACTGTTATTAATCTATCAAAATTTGCTGCAAATGCGCTAAATGAGCCAATAGCGGCTAATTTATTGGTAAAGACACCAGTATCAGACCCTTATTTAAAAGGAAAATTAAAAGGTAAAATAAATTTAGCCAACTTATCAAAAATTTATCCCGTAGGCAAAGATGAAGAATATATGGGAGAGATAGCTGCGGACTTAGCTTTTGAAACATTTATGAGCGCAATAGAATCAGCGCATTATGAAAAGGTAAAAACAGAGGGAGTATTGAATGCCAAAAATATGCGCATAAAAAATAGTGCTATTCCAGAACTTTTAAATATTGCAAATTTGGCAATGAATTTTACTCCAAAAAATGTAAATGTTAGCGCATTTGAAGGAAGTATAGGAAAAAGTGATTTTAAGATATTGGGCAGTGTAAGTAATTTTATTCCATATATTTTCGCTAATCAAACATTAAAAGGAAATATGGATATCAACTCAAACTATTTTAATGTAAATCCTTTTATGACAGATGCACTTGTGGATGAAAAAATAAATCCCAATGCTGCAGATACTGCAGCATTGCAACTAATTGATTTGCCTGGAAATATAGATTTTGATCTTAATGCAGATTTTAAACAATTGGTATATGACAATTTACTCTTAGAGAATCTAAAAGGAAACATGCATTTGGCAGAAAAAAAACTACATTTTAATAATGTAACAAGTAATTTATTAGGAGGAACCCTCAATATATCAGAAGGCAGCTACGATGCTGCAAATCCAAAAAATCCATTTACTGGTTTAGATTTAAAAATGTCAAACTTTGACATAATGAAGAGTTTTGCCTACTTTGATTTTATTAAAAAACTTAGCCCTATTGCACAATATGTAAATGGGTTATTTTCATTAGATTTTAAAATGGGTACAAATCTAAACCATGATTTTTCGCCAAAGTATTCAACTTTTAATGGTGAAGGAAAGATAAGCATTAGCAACGCTGTAGTAAAAGGATTATCTAGTCTTAATAAAATTGGAGAACTTCTAAAGTTAGAAAAAATTAAGACATTAAATATCAAGGATATTGCAATAAAATTTAAGATTGAAAACGGAAATTTTGCACTGCTAGATTCTCTAATACTGCCAATATACAAAGGTGCTAAACTAAAACTCACAGGCAGCAGTACACTAGATAGGCAGATTAGCTACTTTGCAAGATTAGATATTCCAAGGGCTGATTTTGGAGAAGCCAATACAGCACTAAATAACTTAATAAGTAAAACAAAAGCTAAAGGTATAAATATAGATATTACAGAAATAGTACCAATTGATGCACTAATAAAAGGTAGTTTTACCAATCCAGAGGTTATTATTGATTTAAGAAGTGCAAAATCTGCTTTGGTAGATAATTTAAAAAATCAAATAAAAGATGAGGCTAATAAGAAACTAGATGAAGGAAAAGAACTGATAAATGCGAAAATTGATGCAGAAAAAGAACGGGCAAAACAAAGAGCATTAGATAGCATTGCAGCTGCAAAAGCAAAAGCAAAAGAAAAGGCAGACCAAATAATAGCAGATGCAGAAAACAGGGCCAATATCATTAGAGCAGATGTGCGAAAAAATGCAGCTGAAACAAAGGCTAAAGTATATGCAGAGGCAGATGCGCAAGTGGCAAAAGTGAATGGACCAATAGAAAAGGCATTGGCAAAAAAGGCAGCAGACAAGCTGAAAGCAGAGGCAGACAAAAAAGAACAACAAACCAATTCAGAAGGAGATCGCAGGGCGGATGATATCATTAATAAAGCAAGAGAACAAGCGGCTAAGATAGAAAATTAGCTGTGTTTTTATTTAGAAAATAGTTGTAGTTACAATTTAGATTTAAATAAATAAGAGGGTGTATACTAAGAAACGATAACTTTTCTTCGCTCCAAAAAATTACCATTGTTGCCTACAACCCAAATAATATAAACACCTATACTAAATTTAGATGCTTCAAAAATTAAATCTATCCTATTTGCACCATTTATTGCACGATAAACATGTAATAAACCATATACATCCCAAATATAAATCTGAAAATTTTGGGATGTATTGTTGGCAGCCTGAATAGCCAAATTTAGTGGTGCACTTTGCGTAAACACTGTAGGGTAAACATCTATTGCAAAAGGCACATTGTTGCAAATACCATTTGTATAAAATTGAACGGTATGGACACCAAATGCGTCACATTCATTTCTATAAGTAACAGAATCACAGCCACATACAGGCACAAAACGTGCACTAGGACATTGAAATCCAAAATTAGGCACATCAGATAATTTGCACTGAAAAGGAAATTGGGCAAAACATAACTTACTAAGCGTTAAGAAGAAAATTAAAACCAGTATTTTATTTTTGTTCATAGACAATACTTTCTTTACCGAAATATGACTGCAAGGCTTTAGGTATCATTATCCGGCCATCTGCTTGCTGATTATTTTCTATTAAGGCAGCTACAATTCTTGGTAGAGCCAATGCAGAACCATTAAGCGTGTGTACAAATTCATTTTTACCTGTGGCAGGATTTTTAAAACGGCATTTTAGCCTATTGGCCTGGTAAGTTTCAAAACAAGATGTACTGCTAACTTCTAACCATTTTTCTTGTGCTGCGCTCCAAACTTCAAAATCGTATGTCATAGCGCTCGTAAAACCCATATCACCTCCGCAAAGCAATAAAATCCTATAGGGCAACTCTAATTTTTCTAAAAGCATTTTTACATGATTTACCATTTCCTCTAGCGCTTGATATGATTTTTCAGGATGTGTTATTTGCACTATTTCTACTTTATCAAACTGATGTAATCTATTTAATCCACGCACATCTTTTCCATAAGAGCCTGCCTCTCTTCTAAAACAAGGTGTATATCCTACCCTTTTTTGTGGCAAGCTGGTTTCTTGCAAAATAGTATCTCTAAAAATATTGGTAATAGGCACTTCTGCCGTAGGAATCAAATAAAATTTATCTTCATTGGCATAATACATTTGCCCCTCCTTATCTGGTAATTGACCAGTTGCATAGGCACTTTCTTGATTTACCAGAATTGGTACTTGCACCTCTAAATATCCTGCACTTGCAGCCTCATCTAAGAAAAAATTAATTAATGCCCTTTGCAGTTTTGCTCCATCACCCAAATAAATTGGAAAACCTGCTCCTGTTATTTTTACCCCTAGCTCAAAATCTATGATACCCGCCTTTTGCACAATATCCCAATGAGGTTCATTGCTATGGCTTAAATCAGGTATTGTACCAAAACTATACACTATTTTATTGTCAGCAGGACTTTTTCCCTCAGGCACACTTATATGAGGGGCATTGGGCACATCATTTAGCATGGTTAAAAGCTGTGTTTCTATTTGCTTTAACTTTGATTGTTCATCTTGTTGTAAAAATTTTAGCTTATCAACCTCTTCTTTTTTCAGTATCGCTTCACTCTGTTTTCCTTCTTTAAACAAGCCACCTATTTGCACTGCTAAATTATTTAGCTTTGCCAATAACTCATCATTGGCTATTTGATGTTGCTTTCGTTCATCCTCTTTGTCAATAATATTTGCCACAATTTCTTGACCATTGAGGCCTCTTTTTATCAATCGTTCAGCTATATCTTTGCCATTTATTCTTAAATTTGCTATTTGCAACATTCAGTTTTTTAAAATTAGTAATTACTGCTGCAAAGTTGCAACAAAAGTTATAGCAAAAAAACAGTTCCAATACTTTTTTTCAAAATTAGCTTTAACCTTTACTAAATTTGCGATTTTAAAGTATAAGGAAAAAAATTAAAGCTAGTAAAAAAGACGGATTAAAATCCTTTTTAATTAATAAGCCTTTTTATCTTTAAATCAACTTTCTTAAAATTCTTCTTTGTTCTTTAGATTTAACTTCATTACAAATAAGACAATTCATTATTTGAAAATTTCGACTTACAAAGTTATTAGCTTTGCAAGGATATTTTTATTGAGGTGATTTATATAAATTATTTAAACTCGATAAATACTTGGTTACTTTTTCTATATCTTCGGGTACATCAACCGAAGGACTCTCAAAATTAGTTTCAACACACCTTATTTTATACCCATTTTCTAACCACCTCAACTGTTCTAACTGCTCAATTTGCTCCAAATTACCCATTGGCAAATTAGTTAATTTTATTAAAGTAGCATTGCAAAAACCATAAATACCAATATGCTTATAATATATGGCCTTGTGTGCTTTTTCAAAAGGAATTTTTGCCCTACTAAAGTAGCGTGCATTGCCAATACTATCGCACACCACCTTTACAATATTAGGGTTTTCTGCCTGAGTGCTATTGATAAATTTTTTAAGTGTTACAATTTTACTGCCCCTTTTCAATTCTTTTAATACTGCATTGATTTGATCAGGGGATATGCAAGGTTCATCGCCTTGCACATTTATAATATATTCATAAGCTGGAAATTTAAGGGCAATTTCTGCGACCCTATCGGTACCCGAAATGTGGGTTAAACTTGTCAATGCTACTTTAGCACCAAATTGCAGTGCGGCATCTTCAATACTTTGATGATCTGTGGCAATAATAACATCGGCATCTTTCACCTTGCAACACTGCTCATAAACCCATTGCACCATAGGCTTGCCATTAATAAGGGCCAAAGGTTTCGCATAAAATCGTGTACTTGCTAATCTAGCAGGAATAACCAAGAGCACTTTTTTATTTTTCAATAAACAAAAAATTAAATTTCGCGATTTACATCCCAAGCCTCTAAATAATCAGCCACTCTGCGCACAAAGGAACCCCCAAGCATTCCATCAACCACACGGTGATCGTAGGAGAGTGAAAGAAACATCATGTGCCTAATGCCAATTAAATCTCCATAAGGAGTTTCTATCACTGCTGGCTTTTTCTTAATTGCACCCACTGCCAAAATTGCCACCTGTGGTTGGTTAATAATAGGCGTGCCCATTACATTGCCAAAAGTACCTACATTGGTTATGGTAAAAGTGCCTCCTTGTATTTCGTCTGGCACAAGCTTATTTTGCCTTGCTCTGTCTGCCAAATCATTTACCTCTCTGGTAATGCCTAATAAATTTTTAGAATCTGCTTTTTTAATTACAGGAACAATCAGATTGCCACTAGGCAGTGCTGCCGCCATGCCAATATTAATATCTCTGCGCTTGATAATTTGATTGTCTTTTACTGCCACATTTATCATTGGAAAATCTTTAATTGCTTTTACCACCGATTCTATAAATATTGGAGTAAAAGTAATTTTTTGCCCCTCTCTTTTTTGAAAACTGAGTTTAATATTTTCACGCCATTGCACAAGGTTAGTAACATCCGCTTCTACAAAACTTGTAACATGTGGAGAAGTATGCTTAGACATCACCATGTGATCTGCAATAAGTTTTCTCATTCTGTCCATTTCTATAATTTCATCGCCTTGATTAAGACTCACAGCTGCTGATTGTGGAATAGAAACAGTAGGCTTTATTGGAGCATTTATAGGTGATATTAATGTTTTATCTTGAGTATCAGTGAGCGGCATTGCTTTGCTTTCGCTAGGATTATTAATAAACGTTAAAATATCACGTTTAGTAACCCTACCATCCTTGCCAGTTCCCGACATATTGCTTAGTTGACCCATACTAATGCCTTCTGTTTTGGCAATATTCATTACCAATGGCGAATAAAAACGGTCTCCTGTGCCGTCAGAAATAGATTCTGATGGCCCTTTATCAGCTAAAGGTTTCATTGCCTCAGCAACTATTAAAGATTCTTGAGTTGCTTTTGTTTCAATAATTATTGGGCTTGATTCAACTGCTGCTGCTATTTCGCATATTGCAGCGCCAACTGCCACTACATCACCTTCGGCAAATAGGATTTTTTGCAATTTACCCTCATAAGGAGAAGGTACTTCTGAATCTACCTTGTCTGTTGCTATTTCCACAATCGGTTCATCAAGCGCTACATCATCTCCTTCAGCTTTTAACCATCTTATAATAGTGGCTTCTGCAATACTTTCGCCCATTTTTGGTAATAAAATCTCTTTATGTGCCATACTTTTTTTACAAAGCGCAAATTTCGTGGTTTTGTTTCAATAAACCCAATAAAAAAAATGAATGTGAAAAATATTGTTCCAAAACTTGAAAATTAATCAAGGAAATCATAATCATATTTTAGGTTGCAACATATTTTAGTAGGTAAAAACTAAAGAATGTATTTTTAGGTTTTAATATTGTTTAACCCTATAAGAATATATACCTTTGCACACATAATTTTTAAAACAGAAATGTTTCAACAAATAAAATCAAAAGAAAAGAGTATATGCATAATAGGCATGGGATATGTAGGCTTACCAATTGCGCTAGAATTTGCTAAACAATACAAAGTTATCGGCTTTGATATCAATGAAAAAAGAGTCGAAATGCTCAAAAATGCAATAGACCCAAGTAAAGAAGTAGAGGCAACAGAATTTAAAGGCAAGGACATCATTTTTACGGCTGATGTTAATGACATTAAATCGGCAAGTTTTTATATTGTAGCTGTGCCCACTCCTATAGATGAAGGCAAAAATCCAGATTTATTCCCCTTACAATCTGCCTCTAAAACAGTGGGTAAAGTAATCTGTAAGGGAGATTATGTGGTATATGAATCTACAGTATATCCAGGCTGCACAGAAATGGATTGTATACCTGAGATAGAAAAAGAGAGTGGTTTAAAATTTCCACAAGATTTTAAAGTAGGCTATTCGCCAGAGCGCATCAATCCTGGAGATAAAGTTAATACGTTAACCAAAATTACAAAAATTGTAAGCGGAAATGATGCCGAAGCCTTGAGCAATATTTCTGCACTATATGGCTCTATTATCACTGCTGGTATACACGAAGCATCATCTATTATGGTAGCAGAAGCTGCTAAAATAGTAGAAAATACTCAACGCGACTTAAACATTAGCTTAATGAATGAATTGTCGTTAATCTTTAACAAAATGAATATTAACACTTATGATGTGATAGAAGCAGCTGGCACAAAATGGAATTTTTTAAAATTTTATCCAGGGCTAGTTGGCGGGCATTGTATTGGAGTAGACCCCTATTATTTAACCTATCGTGCTACAGAATTAGGCATTCACCCAAGGGTAATTGCTGCTGGTAGGTTTACCAATGATATGATGGGAGCCCATATTGCAAAGGTGTGTATTCAAAAATTAATTAAAAACAACAAATCTATTCAAACTGCAAAAGTGCTTATTATGGGTGCTACTTTTAAAGAAAATGTAGCAGATATTAGAAACAGTAAAATTGTGGATATTGTAAATGAATTAAAATCATTTTCTGTAAATGTAGAGGTAGTAGACCCTTATGCAGATGCAGCTGAAGTATTGCATGAGTATGATTTTCATTTAACAAACAAAATTGGAGAAAAATATGATGGCATAATACTTGCAGTTTCGCACGATGAATATAAGGGTAAAACAGAAGCCTGGTTTAAATCTATCACAAGCCAAAATGCATTTTTATTAGACCTAAAAGGATTATATAGAAATGAAATTAAAGAAATTGAATACTGGAGTTTATAGAACAATTTTGTGCATTTGTGGATTATTTGCATTTGCAGCAATATTACTGCAGTGTGCAAGTGTAAAAAAAATGACACAAACTGCTGAATTGGATGCTTTTATTTTAAAACAAAAAACCTTTTCTTTACAAAACAAACATCAAATAAAATATATAGATACTGGCATAAGCAATGATGTTATCTTATTGGTACACGGTGTGCCCACCTCTTCTTGGATGTATAGAAACTTGATAAGCAAATTGGTAGAAAAAGGATATCGGGTAATTGCGCCAGACTTGCTAGGATATGGACAAAGCGATAAGCCAGATGGATACGATATATATAGCCCAACTGCGATGGCTGGCTATTTAAACGAACTAATGAATAGCCTAAAAGTAGCGCAATGGACGCAGCTTTGCCATGATGCGGGTAGCCTTTGGACCCTAGAAATGTATAATACCTTTGGAGCCGATAAACGAATTACTCACCTTGTTATGCTCAATAGCATAATCTTAAAAAGTGGATTTAACCCACCCATAAAATTGCAAGAAGGCAATAAAGCAAAACTTTACATTAAGTCATACTGTGTAGACGGAATAAAACAAAACACCATTTCTATGACTATCAAGAATGGATTGTTTAACCCTGCTTTATGCACCAAAGAGATGTTAGCAGGCTACATTGCTCCCACTCAAGGGAGGCTAGATTATGCCCTTTATCATTTTTTTACCCATACTTGTGATAAAGATTTAACAGACTACAGCGAAACCCTTAAACAAATTTCTTCGAAGAAAACAATCATTTGGGGAGCTGAAGATAAAATTCTTTCTTGGGAAAAACAAGCTGAAGAGCTCACATCTTTAATGCAACTAAATCCTGAAAATATTTTTATTTTACCAGACGCAAAGCATTACTTGGCAGAAGAAAATGCGGATTTTATTGCAGAAAGTATAGGAAAAACGCACCATCAAAATGTCACCCCCACTAAAGGGTACTAGAATAATATTATTGCTTGCAAATGCATTTTTACGCCAAAAATAGTTAAAAAAAAGCAACAGTCGTATAAGCCGGGTTCTGTAACTATCTGTTAAAAAAAACAAACAGTCCCTTATCATTTATCTAGCATTGATATCACTATCAACATCTAACAACCTACCCTCCAAGGCAATGGGATTTAAACGAGCCGTTTCCTAACCTTGGTATATTTGGTTTTTCAGCATCTGAGGTTTACCCACAAACATAGTTGCCTATATTTATCGTGAGCTCTTACCTCACATTTTCACCCTTACCCCTATCGCTGTTAAGCGGCTTGGCGGTTATTTTCTGCGGCACTTGCTGTCCTAATTATTATTAGTCCTTCCCGTTAAGAAGCAGATTGCCCTTTGCTGCCCGGACTTTCCTCGTTGCTATTTTATAAGCACCGCGATAAGGCCGACTGTTGCGATGCAAAAGTAGCTTATAGTATTGGTTATGGCAACTTATTAAACAATATTGCTATTCAAAAATAGCATATTCATCTTCTGAACTTTCATGTTTTTTTCTTTTCTTACTTTTTGGACCCCAATTTTTTAGCGCAAATGCACAAATAATTCCTGATATAAATCCCAAAAGATGGCTCTCCCAAGATACACCAGATTGCAAAGGAAGCATTCCAAAATAAAAACCAGTTCCAAATAAAATAACACACAAACCCGCCACTGCCATCATGTCAGCCCGCCTTTTTATAACTCCTGCCATTAGCATAAAAGACTGCATTGCATAGATAAGTCCACTTGCCCCAATATGTATCACAGGACGAGCAAATATCCAAACTAAAAAGCCCGATAATAACCATAAAATAAAAAATGTTTTTAGCCCATGCTTTTGGTATAAGAAAAAAAGAAAAAATGCCAATGGGATAAATGCGAATAAATTACCCCCCAAATGACTCATATCGCCATGAGAGAGCGGACTTGTAAACAGGGTATATAAAAACTTTGCCTCTCGGGGATAAATGCCTAATATCAGTCCATGATAATAGCCTTTCATTTCGCTTACATACACAATAATCATAAGTACTGCAAAAAAAATAGGCCAAAAAAGTGCTTTTATTACAAGGCTAGTTTTCCATTGTACCATGTTTTATCAATTACTGCCCCATTTTTTTCATAAAAATTAATTGCACGCACATTCCAATCTAGCACTTGCCAAGTTACTAATTTACATTGATTTTTTAAACCATATTCTTTTACAGCATCAAATAAATGAACTCCAATTCCTTGACTGCGGTAGCTTGGTTGCATATAAAAATCCTCTAAATAAAGGCATTTGCCTTTCCAAGTGCTGTATCTAAAATAAAAAAGTGCAAAGCCAATGATGATTTTATTGCTATTGAAAACCACAAAAAAATCAAAATACTTATTTTTAAAATCTGCTTTAAATTGGGGCAAACTATTGATTACCTCTTGTGGAGCTTTTTCAAATAATGCTAATTCAGAAATTAAGCTAAACACTGCACCGAGATGATTTTCTTTGCCTTGCTGAATAGAGAAAGCTGATAAATGCAATTATTTGATAACTAATTTCTGCACAGAAGATTTGCCATCTTTAGACATTTTCATCAAATAAATGCCCTTATCTAAATTGTAGCTGCTAAAATCTACAGTAAAAGACCCATTTGTATAATCTTTTGCAGTTAAGGTATAAGTGAATATTTCTTGCCCCAACACATTGCTTACGCTAAATTTAACCTCAGAAGTTGGTTGATCAAAACCAATATTTATGATAAGTTTGTTTGTAGTAAGTGGATTTGGGTAAACTGTAAATGGAAGGGTGTTATCTAAAACTGCTGTTGGAGAAGGCGCAGCGTTATCTGCTTTTAAAGCGGTATTGAAACAGCTAAAAGCTAATAAAATTAAACAATATAATATTTTTCTAATCAATTAAAGTACAAAGAACACAGTTTTTTTTCTTAACTCCAAATAAAAAGTGTTTTATTTTTAAATAAAACATATAAGGCTCAAGTAAAAAGCGTAATAATTAAATTAAACGATACTTTCGCTGGGGTCACCAATCATATCTTCTGGTTTTACCCATTGGGTAAATTGTTCGTCTGTTAACAGTTCTAGGGATAAAGCTGCTTGCCGAAGGGTTAAATTTTCTGAATAAGCTTTTTTAGCAATTTTGGCAGCATTGTCATACCCTATATGAGTATTTAAAGCAGTAACAAGCATCAATGATTTTTCTAATTTATCTTTAATTTCTGGATAATTTGGCTCTATTCCTACAGCACAGTTGTCATTAAATGACAAGCAAGCTTGGCCTAAAAGTCTTGCACTCTCTAGCAAATTTCGGGCTATTAAAGGTTTAAAAACGTTTAATTCAAAATGTCCGCTACTGCCACCTATAGAAACCGCTACATCATTGCCCATAATTTGTGCACAAACCATTGTTAAGGCTTCTGCCTGTGTAGGATTTACTTTTCCTGGCATAATAGAACTTCCAGGTTCATTGGTTGGAATAATAAGCTCGCCAATGCCACTTCGAGGGCCGCTGCTTAGCATTCTAATATCGTTTGCAATTTTCATTATACTAACTGCAGCGCGTTTTATCATACCATGCATTTCTACCATTGCATCGTGCGCTGCCAATGCTTCAAACTTATTTGGTGCTGTTACAAAAGGCAACTCAGTGATTTCTGCAATTTTTGCTGCCACAAGTTTACTATAACCTTTTGGGGTATTGATGCCTGTACCAACTGCCGTGCCACCCAATGCAAGTTCTGCTGCATTTGGCAACACCAAATTAATAGCATCAATTGCTTTTTTTAATTGTTGTACATATCCGCTAAATTCTTGCCCTAAAGTTATTGGAGTGGCATCCATAAAATGAGTTCTGCCTATTTTTATTACATTATTAAACTTGCGTGCTTTATGTTTTAAAGTGGTTTTTAAAGCTTGCAAACCTGGCAAGGTGTAATCTATTACTTGTTTATATACCGCAATGCTCATTGCTGTAGGGTAAGTATCGTTACTGCTTTGCGATTTATTTACATCATCATTTGGATGCAATATTTTTTTATCATCTAATAATTTACCGCCTGACAAGACATGTGCTCGGTTGGCAATAACTTCATTTACATTCATATTTGACTGCGTGCCACTGCCTGTTTGCCATATCACAAGTGGAAATTGATCATTTAGTTTGCCAACTTTTATCTCATTGCATACTTGTACTATTAATTCACATTTTTCTTTAGACAATACCCCTAATTCACAATTTGTCATTGCTGCTGCCTTTTTTAAAGTGGCAAATGCATAGATTATTTCCATTGGCATCTTAGACTCCACTCCTCCAATTTTAAAATTATTGATACTGCGCTGTGTTTGGGCTCCCCAATATTTTGTTGCTTCTACCTTTATTTCTCCTATACTATCTCTTTCTATTCGGTACTCCATCTTGCTTATTTCTTATTGTTTGTTTGGTGATGCAAAGTTATGGCAATTAAACCTATTATTCAAAGCTAAATTAGTTGTGCCATTTTTCTAAAGGTTTTTGAATTAAATTTTGAATTTTAAAAATAATAGACGTAATTGCAGCTAATTAGTCCTTAAAAAAAAAGAATTATGCCAAGAGTAAAACAAGAATTAGAATTTTCAATCGGGTCTTCACCCACTATACTTTATGACTATATTTCTAATAACAGCAACCTTACACAATGGTTTTGCAATGATTTAAAAGCAATAGACAGGGCTAATTACATCTTTTTTTGGGACAATGAAGAGCGTCATGCTACAATGGATAAAAATCTTAAATCTAAAACAGTAACTATTATTTGGAAAGATGCTCCTGCAGAAGAATACCTCTCTTTTATGATTATGATTGACGATTTAACAAGGGATGTGGCAATTAAAATTATTGATTTTGTGGAGGAAGAAGAATTAAGTTTTAATGAAAAAGTTTGGGCCTCTGATGTAGAAACCTTGCGCAGTGCTGTAGGTGCGCACTAGTACATAGTTGCTTTTTTATTTTAATATTTATCAAACATTAGGCTAGTTTTGGCTCGCAAATTATTTGCTATTATAATATACCTGCCATTAGTTAAGAATGAAACATCTAAGTCTTTATTTCCTTGAAACTCATCTTTTAAAATTATTTTGCCTTGCATATCATAAATAAGAATGCTGATTGTTTCGGATTTATTGATTGGATTAATTGCAATAAATGAAGAAACAGGGTTTGGCATTAAAAAAATAGTTTCCGAATTTTGCACAATTTTAATATTAGACGGCCCAGTAATTGTAATGGCATCTAATGCAGTGCTATCTTTACTGCCGCCTGCATTTGTAGCAGTTAATTTTATGTCATATTGTCCAGTATCTGTTAATACAAATCTAGGATTTCTGCTTGCTGCATTGGTATTTCTAACAAAAATAACTTTATTTGGTATCACCGCCCATTGAAAATTCACCCCTGTATTTGGTGTTGTGGTATTGGTTATAGAGAATGTGTCGATGTTTTTTGTTCCTGTTTTTTTATTAACAGAAAAATTAAGGCGAGGAAGGGGAGTATTGTTTGGAATATTTCTAAATGAATCGCGGTATCGCACCTCTGTAGGCGTAAATACGCTGCCTAGCAAAGAACCTGAAACTTCTAGTATTGGCATTTTTGTGGTGGTGGTTAGCCATTTAATTTCTCTTCTATTTACAGGAAAACCAAAATTAATGAAACTGGTTTTTAATGAATCTATTTCTCTTATATCACTAAAAATGCGCAAACAAGGTTGGTTAGCAATAAATGGAGTACTTATGTTTCCCCATCCATCTACATGATTATACCTGGTGCCTTGCTGCACTAAAGAACCTAAGGTGGGCAAAGAAGTAACTACCCTAAAATTATCTGTATCTTTTTGATTAAAGTTTAGTGGAAACTTAAAAACCATATCAGGATCCGAATAATCTGAAGCCAGCGGTATGCCCGATGTGGTAAAACCTGTTCCTTCTCCGGTATAGCCTGTAGTTCTGTTTCTATAAAATGTGTGCACATTTGTAATAGTGAGTATACCTAGATTAATGGTGTCGCTGGTTTTTAATCCTATTGAATTTGCGAACTGTGTGTAAAATATATATGGTGTTTGCAAATATGATTTATAGGCATTTAGCCCCTGCACATTTGCTTTTAATGAGGTATAATCCCAAGTTGCATTTGCTCCGGTTGTCGCAATATTTATTGTTGGCAATTGGGGACTGCTATAACGCAATGTATCGCCTGATATTGGCATGTGAGTGTTGTTGATAGTAATTTGCCCAACTAAAAAATTGGATAATAAAATGATTTGTGTTAGTAAAAAATATTTTCTCATTGTTTAACACAAAGATAATAAGATATTTTAATTTTTTACACAATTTTAATTCTATTAATAAAAAAAACGCCTTTTAGTCCAATTTTATTTTAGATAAAAGATGTAATTTTACCGAAATTTTTTTTCAATAAAACTATGACAAATATAAAACACATTGCCATTATTGCTTTATTGTATAGTTGTTTGATGAACAGTTATGCCCAAAACTTATATCCCAACCCCGATAAACGCGCAGACACACTAGAAATCAATCACATACACCTAAAAATGGATATGCGTAATATTGCTTCAAGAAAATTGAAAGGCAAAGCAAGCTTAAACCTGAAAGTAAAAATAAATGGTACAAATAAAATTCGTGTTGATTTAGAAGGACTTGCCATTGATTCTATAACTATTGAGAACCAAAATGCCATTTATACAAAAGATCAAAAAAGTATATTAATCATGCTTCCTAAATTATATAACCAAGGCGACTCGATTAAAATGGACATCTATTATGGCGGCACACCAAAAACAGATGCCAGTGGGTTTGGAGGATTCTATTTTTCAAAAGATTATGCCTATGCCATTGGGGTGGGTTTTTTAGCAGATCCACATCCTTTTGGACGTTCATGGTTTCCTTGTTTTGACAATTTTATTATGAAAAGTACTTACAGTTTCGAAATAATCACAGATACCGGTTTTGCGGCCATTTGTGGAGGCACATTGTTATCTAAAACAGTAAACAACAACACCATTGAATGGAAATATAGCCTTAGCCAACCCATACCCAGTTATTTGGTTTCTTTGGCTGTGAGTAAATATGAATTATTAGAAGAAAACATTGTTTCTAAAAGTGGCAATATCCCTTCTATATTAGCAGCAGAAGCAAAAGATACCGCCAACTTGCGAAAAAGTTTTGTAAATTTTCCAGCCGCAGTAAATGCATTTGAGCATTATTTTGGGCCTTATTATTGGGATAGATTAGGCTACCATGCGGTGCCATTTAATGGCGGAGCAATGGAGCATGCTTGCAATATTAGTTACCCCCTCTTTGCAATAGATGGCAGCACAAGTCGAGAAGATTTGATGGCTCATGAATTAGCCCATCATTGGTGGGGAAATAATATTACTTGCAAAACGCAGGAGGATATGTGGATTAATGAGGGCTGGGCAAGTTATAGCGAAAAACTTTTTAATGAATATGTATATGGGCCTGCTGCCTACCGACAAAAAGTAGAAGAAACCCATCGAGAAGTTTTGCAATTTGCACATATAGCAGATGGGCAAATTCTTCCTGTTAGCGGCATATCGCATGCCAATACATACGGAAGGCATGTATACAAAAAAGGTTCAGATATTGCACACACTTTGCGTGGATATATGGGAGACAGTGCTTTTTTTGGAGCGATTAAATATTTGATGGAAAAGAAAAAATTTGGCAATATGGATAGCAAAGAACTAATAGACAGCTTTCAACAATTTACCCCAATACCTTTGCAATCCTTTTATCAAGGCTGGGTAATAGGAGCCGGTTTTCCTCATTTAGACGTAAAAACATGGAAAACCCAAAAAATAGGCAATGAATTTCATACCAATGTTGGCATATTGCAAAGAACCCGTTGGGATTTGCCACCGCATGAATTGATTCCTGTAGAAGTAACCTTGATGGGAGCAAATTTTAACACTTTAACCCAACAAGTGTTAGCTACAAAATTTCAGTCAAATTTTACCATTATCACTTCTTTTGAGCCCAAATGGGTAGGCGTAGATTTATATCAAAAGTTAAATGATGCTACTACAGATACATTTAGGTTTATCAACACAAAAGGAAACTACAATTTTGAAGACGGCTTAATGCAAGTATCCGTAAATGAAATTGACAAGCCAATATTTTTGCGCATTACCCATAATTGGCTTCATGCAGATAGAAGCACGCAAGTGGGATTATTGCCTATCCTTTCTACTCAAAGATATTGGAGCGTGAGTGGTATTTTTGACCCAAGTTTTAAAGCAAAAGCCACTTTAAATTATAATGGACAAACTATTGGTTTGAACGGTGATAACTATTTAGACAATCAGCTTATAAAAACCACCGAAGATAGCCTAACACTTATGTTTAGAGAAGATATGTATAGCACATGGGTAGTAGCAGATGCTACCTTTGTTACAGGAAATAAGATTGACAGAAAAGGCAGTGTTGTAATCAATAATTTGCAATCTGGAGAATATGCTTTGGCAATTTACAGACAATCTTTGGGCAATGAAAGCGACTTAGAAAAACAGGCGATGAATGTTTATCCAAATCCTGCTAGAGATAATGTTTTTATCTCTTTTAGCGCATTTACAAAACCGGGCTTTATTATAATCACAGATTCTTTGGGCAAATTAATGATAAAAAAACCTATCCGAAACACACAAAATAATTTTGACATAGATACTAAAGAATGGGCTGCTGGAAAATACACCATTTTATTGCAATATCCTGACGGTGGACAATCTTCGGAAAGCTTTGTGATAGTGCGATAAGGAGTATTTTACAAAAAAAATTAATAGTTTTTTATGCATTGTTTTCATAATAAGAGTATATTTGCACTCTTAAAAATAAAGGTCAGGTGGCCGAGTGGTTAGGCTCAGCTCTGCAAAAGCTGCTACACCGGTTCGAATCCGGTCCTGACCTCTTAAAAAAAGCCATTCGCCAAAACCGGATGGTTTTTTGTTTTATACTTTTTTTATACTTTTTTTATCTTTGTGCTTTGCTGTATTTCTTTAATTAAAATACCTTATTTGTAAACTCTTAGATTTTTTTATGTGCCAAAGTCTATAACTATTGTTTAACCCAAAATCATGCGTTAGAACTTGAAAAAAGCACATAAACCTATGACGATTTAAGTATTTCATTCATTTTGCCCTTTGTGATATAATTTAAAAAAAAATATTGTTATTGTATTGATATAAAAAGGCAAAATGCTTGGCGTTGAAACTAGCAAGTATCAAGGAACACAAAAATAAAATACAAAATAGTTAAACTTTTATGTAGCTTTGTAATATGGATGTTAATCATCTGATTGCAGAAAATATTAAAAAATTGAGAAAAGACAAAAACTTATCGCAAGCTGATATTGCGGAAATTTTAGACTGTGATACCTCCCTATATTCAAAAATTGAAAGAGGAGAAATAATGATAACACATAAAAAATTGCTCATGCTTGCCGAATATTTTAATGTTACAATTGACAAGTTTTATGATGGTTTACATTACAACCAAACAAATTATTCTTGTAAACAGGTTAATTGTGGGGTGCAGATTATAAATAATGAAACCAATGAGTTATTGGCAAAATTAATGGTTAAAATAGATGATTTGTTAAGTAAAAGATGATAAATATTCACAATTTGCCTTTTTGTGGCAATATTTGCTTTTTTTAATTTAAAACAAGACTTTAGTTTTGTCTAAACTTTAATCAAATAAATATTTAATCATGCAAAAACAGAAAAAAAAACGCGATTTAAGACAAATCCGTAATTTAGGGATTTGGTCTATTTTAATGCTTTCTTATCAAGGCATTGCAGCGCAAAGTCTGCCCAACAACTTTATTGCCAAGCTAACTTACAATGAACATAAATCTGTACGTTATGAATTTCCTAACAATGCGGCAATACAATGCTTAAATCATAACGAAACGGCAGAGTTCCATGATTATCAGCAGGAATTTAATAAAACGGAGGTTATTGATATGCAAGGAAATATTTGCAGTGAACACCTATTGGTCTTTGAAGAAAATGTGAGAGATGCTTGGATGACAAAATATACGAGAGTATTAAGTTTGCCCTTAAATACATATTTTTATAATGAAGAAGATAGTCTAATTTATCACTCCTTATTATTACAAGATTCAAATGGAATTACTTTAAGTATCAATCAGGGATTAAATTTTGGGTATTTCGACTATAATGAAACTTTTTATAACGCACTAAAAGATACCCTTACGCAAAATGGAATTAATTTTACCGAAAATAATAATACCCTACAATATGGCAATTTAATTTATCATGCAACATGGGATCAAAATACCAAGATAGAAATGATTTCTGAAAAGAATGAAAACGGTGTGAAAATTAAAGAAACTACCATTGAAAACGAATATTATGAACACATTCACACTTATCAACCTATAACAAAAACTACTGTAGAATGGATTCTATCAGCCAATGCTGTTGTGTCAGAAAAACTACGGTTATTACCTATGCACGATATGGAAGAGAGGTAAATAGCGCATTAATGCCCAGCGCTTATGAAGAAAGTATAAATACACAATTGTTAAATAAAAAAGAATCTAATACCAAAGTTGCTGTTATTGCAGAAACCAATAGCTTTTTTATTCAATCAAGCAGTAATGAGGTTTTTAAAATCAATATTTATAGTGCAGATGGAAAACTTGTAAAACAAATAAACGCAAAAGCAAATGAGTTAATTGAACTGCCAGCCCAAGCAAGAAATGGGTTGTACTTAATTCATGTTTATCAAGCCAACAACAAACAACCGATAGTCGGTAAAATCATTTTAAGTAAAAACTAAATAATTAAAAAAAATATGAAAAATATAATTTCAAATAAGATAATGAAAAGCATATTTACAATTTGCTTTGGGTTGATTACCTTTATTGCAAATGCACAACCACCAAGTTTTGGATGTGACACTTGCGCATATAATATAATGAGAACAAGAGGGATGGATAGTGCGCGTTCATTTGACGTTCCAATTATTCCTGTAGGCAGTTATTATCCAGAATGCCCGCCATTGGTATCTAAAAAGAAAAACGTGGCCTTTATACATGGATTAGGCGGCACTAATGGTTCTTGGGTAAAACAAGTTGATTTTACAGCAGCAGATACTGGGTATAATACTGCCAGTTTTGCAGTTGATTATGGTGGCTATGAATTTAGTTTCCCTTCAGTATCTCGTAAATTGCAAAATGAGTTACATTCGAAACTTAGCAGCGGAATAAATTCATCATTTCCAAATCGTTGCAAAAACGAAGATTATGTTATTGCCCATAGTCAAGGTGGGATAGCAGCAAGGTTTTTAGATTATAAATGGGATGTGGACTCCTCTGGCACTTATGGTCTCCGAAATTTTTATGGTGCGGTAACTTTTAGCACCCCTCATGCAGGGGCAGATATAGCTTTTTCAATAAACCAACATGCTGATTATGTACAAAGGGTAATCAGTGCAATTATTTTAAATGATGCAAATAATGAGATTTATAAATCGAGTATAAAATTATCCACTTTTGTGGGTAACAGTCTGGTTGTCAGATTGGGTTATTTAGACACGTTTATAAAGAAAAACCTTGTGCCATTGGGCTTGGCTAGCCAACATACGGGTACCTTATTAGAAATGACTCCAAATGGCACTACCATGAATACTATCAATAACCACAATAGTCAATTACACCGTGTTGCTTTTTATGCTACAGAAGATGCACCAGAAAGTTGGCGTGTAATGGATAATTTTATAAATAAGGAAGCGGCAGATTATCCACTTTGGGGCGCACAGCCAGACACCGATTTTTTAACTACTGCGGAAAACGTTAGGTTAGAAAATATTGCTGCAAATATTAAATTAGAAAATGACATAAAGGGTTTAAGAAAACAATTAAATGTACCGTTATGGGGATTAATTAAAGCACTTGCAGGTGCAAATAAAAAGATTCGGGTTATGGAAGAGGTACATACTAAAAGACAAACTACAGTTGATTTTTTAAACAACGCCAATACCCAATGGCGCTATCTTATTGGCGCTTATCACAAAGATTCTTTTACCACCAAAACTAACACTACTTTTACCCTAACTTGGCAAGAAAAATATGGCGTTTTAGGCAAATGGTATAACCAAAGCAGGACATTTAGCACCAGCATAGAGGCACACAATTATTACTCTGCAGTGCAGGTTTATCGAAAGCGCAACGATACCTATAACGCCAATTTGATTACCACCACAACCCGCACCTTTTTCCCCTCAGATGGCGTAGTATTAGAAAAAAGCCAAAAAGCCTACCCAGGTGTTAAAATTAGTGATACAGATTTTATGCCACACAATAACCACATGCAAGTTAGGAATAGTAGTCAAACAAAAAGAGTGTTGGAGTTCTTGTATGACGGAGGTAAATATGATGATTTCTTTAAATTAAAATAAAACAAATGAAAATGCAAATATTTTTATGGTTTATTCTTGCAACATTAGGTTGTTGCAAGGATAAACCAATAGAACCGAATCCCATTGTTAACCCGAAAACACCTGTTATTTGGCAGTATGAAACAGCTTTAAAAAACGGGTTAGCTACCAATAATTTTATTTATAAAAATATGATTATCCAAGGATTGGATGGAGATGGTCAATGGTGTAAAGTTTGGGCATTGAGTTTAGACTCTGGTAAAATTGTTTGGGAATCTCAAATATTACCGTTTTCAACTCCCTTTAGTGCTGAAAATGCAATCTTTCAAAACAATGTAATGCTATTAGCATCATGCAAAAAAGATAGAATTCTTGCCTTAAATTTAGACAACGGTCAAAAATTATGGGAATATGTTTTTGAAGCCTGTCCAAGAACCTTATCGATAATAAATAATATAGTTTATGTAAGCGGTATTCAATACCAAAACCAATATGGACAAGTGGAAAGATTTAATGTGCTTACCGGTCAAAAGCTTAGCCCAATTGTTAAACTAAACAGGGATGATTTC
>JBDNFC010000072.1:0-58010 GCA_041690035.1 Bacteroidia bacterium
AATAATACTATCGGTAGATATTTGTTGGTTAGTAGATGCATAGCGCCAATCGAATATTATAGGGCGTGTGCCATAGCCAATGCGAGGAATAAGAGAAATGGAATCAAACTCACAAACAAAAGTATCTTTTACGGCCAATTCTACTTCTATAAATTTAGGAATAATAATGGTATCTAAATAAAGTGATGGGCAGCTTGCGGTATTATTGATTAATAATTCCATAATATAAGTACCTCCTTTTCTAAACCTAAAAGAATCTTTTTGCTTAGAAGATGTATTTATGATTTGTGTTTGATCCAAAGTTTTTATTGTCCAAATATATCTAGGCAGTCCTTCAAAATCAGTGGGTAAAATGGCCTCATATCGTAATTTTCCGCATGGAAAAGTATCATATTTTCTGGCAGCCTGAGCGCGTTTTTTTACAATAATAGAATATCCTCTGATAGTGATTGCAGGTCTTGGGCAAGCCTGATCTTTTGCAGTAATCGTAAAGTTGTAGGGCAATGTACTGGCCTGACCTATTTTTGGCGTCCAGCAAACTCTAGCAGTTCTTAGCCTAGCTGTTGGGTTGATGATGCTAAAAGAAGCGCCAACAATTCCTTTATTCCATGTTAACGTAGTTGTATCAGGTGTTTGTGATATGCCAGGAGGGGGCACTATCACAGGGTCATCTTTGCTCTTTATATCCATACAAATATTGTCTCCTTCGCAAACAGAAGCAGAATATGGTCCCAAAACTTGTGGTGGATTATTGTTTCCACAAGTTTCTACCCACATTTGTATATCTCTTCTTATTACCCCAATTAAACGCATAACACCGTTGGTATCTTTTCTAAATTCATTAACTTGAACAGCCAAAACACCAATTTCTCCGCAAGTAACAGGAGTAAAAATGATGTCTCCGTTTATTTTATCTATAAAAAATCCAATTGGCGGATCGGCAGTAGGAACTGGAGTGCAAGGATTGGGACTGCTTGGAGGGCAATAGCTTCCTAAAGGGTTTATGCAGTCTAATGGCGAAGTTGGAACTAAATCGTTCGTCATTGAACCTAATGGACAAACCAATGCATAAGAAAGTGAATCTAAATCCTCATCACTTGCACCACTGTTATAGGTATAAGGCTGATTACAGCATGCAAAAGCTACAGGCGGATTGGTTAATTTGGGAGAATTATTACATAATGAATCTTTAGTTTTGGCAAGATTGCAAATATCTAACATTGCATAACTAAAAAAATTTCTATCATTCAAGCCTGTAGTGATGTTGCTGTTTCTGCAGCAAAGGTTGTAAGTAAAGTTAATTTGACAACATCCGCTTGCCGCCCATGTTTTGTAAGGTGCTGAATCTAAATTTACGATAATTTCATATTTATGCTCTTCTATCCCTTTTCCACATCCGCCTGAGCATATACCTGCAGCGGTAAGACATACAGGTGTAACATCAATAATAGAAACACGTGAGGCTGAAAGTGTTATGGAACTGCACCCACCTGCGGCTGGTGAAATTATTACACTGGCAGTTGCGCCAAGGCCTGCGGAACTACAACCACAATATCTATAAATATTAAAGGTGATTTTATATTTTTTTTTGCCTAAACATGCATATGAAATATCACTTCCTGCTACGTGTGTGGCACTTAGTTTTGTGGGATTGAGCATTAATAAACAAATTGTACTCAATATTATAATTGTGGTTTTATGTAATTTTTTCATCATGTTTTAATTATTTAGTATCCTTATATTAAAAAAACAAATTTTTTTAAGGTTTTGTTGCTTAGCCAATTTATGTTTTTAAGATTTTGAATAATTTATGTTTTATTTTAAGTAAATATATGCCATTTGAATAGTTGGCTAAATTGAGTGCAAAATGTAGGCTTGGTTCAATAATTTCATTTTTTATAAGCGTTCCATTCATATCATAAAGCTCGTATTGAGTAATAATGGATGATGAATTAATTGATGTAAAACTAGAAAAAGGATTTGGATAAATTTCAATCTTATCTTGCACAGATAGTGTAGTTTTATTTGTTTTAAATTGATTGAACCTATATGCATTTGCTATTACGTCATGTTTTGGATAAGTAGCTTCTAAAGAATCTAGATTATGGTGCAAAACAATTGCACCATCTATTACTATAAAATTTTCTTTAGGCCAATAGTTTTGCTCAAAAATCATAAGTCCATTTCTATCTCCTGGGATATTTTGCTCTGTATCTTCTTTCCAAAAATTAGAATCACCTGCTGTTTTGTTTGGAAAAGCATAATCGATAGTCTTAGTTCCATCTATTCCTAAATTGCCTAAAACCATTTTATTTCCACCTTTCCACTTTCCATTCATGTAATTTAAGTAATCATATTTATTGATTGGCAATCCATTTTGGTCGTTTGTTTTTTGAGTGTAGTAATGGGTATTTTTTAGTGTTTTATTCAAAAGGATAACAGATAAATAGTTGCCTTCAATATTATTTTTTGGATAGCCTATCATAGCATTATTGAGCACATCTGTGGCTATATAATTTTGTAAAGAGGTATCAAAAAAGGCATGAAAATTTATCCCGATTTTTATGCTATCGTAGTTTTTATCACTTTTATTTTTTAATACAAATCTAAATCCGATTGTGTTTTCAAATAATAGGTCTCCTGATGAAGGAAAAACATAAAAATAATTAATACTTTCTATATTTACTGCATTAAAATTGTTTTTATGATTCTGTAAATCATTATGTATACTTACCATTGTTTCCTCGCCTCTAATGTTTGGGAGTTCGCCCAATTGGGGCTCATACATAGTATTGCTATTAAAGTCTATAAACGAAGCAAATACTTGATTATTTGTGCTAGCAGGCCAGTTTTTTATTTCTGCACTTATATTTGTAAGATTGTTTTTATGGGATTTTATCTGTTGTTGTGTAATTTTATTAATCTTTAAAAAATGAGAATCTTTCTGATTAAATGAAATAGGTCCGATAGAAAAATCGTTATAGCCTGGTCCATTTTGAATGCACATAAAGGTATCTGCGTTTTTTATGGTTAATACCCAAATACCAATGTTGTCTAAAAAATTAAAATTATTATTATTTAAATTACTTGCAGAGAGGTAGTTATAGGCATTACTTGTATTTTGATTTAGCTTAATGCTTGCATTACTTATAGATAAAGATTGAGATAAAACAGCTCTATGGCTTAATCCTAGTAGGAATAAAATAATAAATCTGTTATAAAGTCTCAATTTCATCGAAAAGTTTATTAAAGCCTCAAATCTAATGCATTAAATACTTGATTCCAAAATTAGCTCCAAAAATATTTTGAAATTGATTAATATCGTTTTTATAAATATTTGTCATGCTTGTTCTTATCACTGGGTTTATAAATATAGCATATTGGGGTTTAATAAAGAATCCATATTCTAAACCAAAAGTTCCATATAGATTCACGTTTTTTAGCTGTGATAATTTGATTCTTCCGTTTAAAGCATCTGCATTTTCATTTAAAACAGCACCCTTACTCTTTGTATAAATATTGGCAGCTAACCCCATTTGCGGTTGAAAATAGTGTTTGCCATGCTGCCATCGCATCCCTATTGTTAATGGTATGTCAATAAACTGATGTTGCCCTCTACCTCCTTTGATTGTAGAAAAAGCAGTGTCATAAATATCGATTCTTTGAGGCTGACTTCCTGGATCTATTATGTAGCCAATTTTATGGTTTACAAAACTTTGTATAAAATCTTGCCGCTGTGTAACATAATTTATATTGCCAAGTCCTAATCCAATATATCCATTTTTTAATAAGTTATACTGAACATTAAACCCATAACCTATGCTATACAAAGCATCTTCTCTTTGGTTTATCTTATTGCTTAATCGTAAATTTCCTGTAGTTTTTCTATAGATATCATATACGCCAGTAAAGACATTTATTTCGTTAGGAATTAAAAAATATTTTAGCGGTTTGTTTGGTCCGGATGTCTTTAGCTCTGGCAACAAAGCAAGGTTATTTATTGCTACATTTATTTTTTTATATTGTGGGTAAAGGCTTCTATTGCTGAGTCTTTTATTTTTAATAACTAAGGGGCTTTCTAAGTTGTTGGTGCCTTTATAATCCGCTTCTTGCGCAGTAGCCAATGAGTTTTTAAAATCTTTTAAATCAATATTATTTTTAGCAGGCTCAAAACTTTTTAATAGGTTTATATGCTGTTTTTTTATTTTTATGGGATTGCTTTTAATCAAGTTTTCAGATATTTTAGCTTTAGTTTCTAATTTGCTTTCAGTTTTTGAGTTATTTTGGGTTTCGCTTTTTATTGTTTTTTTGACAGTATTATTAAATGCAATAATATTTGTATTTGCCAATTCTTCTTTTTTAGCATTTATTGCTGCCAATTCTTTTTCAGTTACTCCATCTGGCAATTCTCCCCAAAATTTTTGAAAAGCTGTGGTGCCAAAAACTACTAACATTAATCCGATAGCGCTAAGCATAAAAAATTTATTTTTATTTAATCTGCTTTTTCTGGTGTTTATTATATTGTTAAATAAATTTTTATCAGAGGGGTCTATCTCCATATTTATTAGTTCTGATATAATTTCTTTTTTAAACATTTCTTGTACTTTTATTTATATTTTCTATAAGTATTCTTAGTGAATTTTTTGCTTTTAAGAACTGTGTTCTTGAGGTGGATTCTTGAATTTCTAGTGCTTGAGCAATCTCTTTATGGCTATAGCCCTCAACAGCAAACATATTAAATACTGTTCTATAGCCTGTAGGTAATTTTTGAATAAGTTTGTGAATCTCTGCAGCGCTCAATTGATCAATAACGGTATTTTTTTCTTCAAAACTTGGGTGATAATGTACATCATCAATATCGATTGTAAATTTTTCTTTCCTCAAAATATTTATTGCAGTATTAATCATTATACGCCTAATCCACCCTTCTAGTGATCCTTTGAAGGTAAAATTTTTTATATGATTAAATACTTTGATAAAACCTTCTTGAAGCATATCAAGTGCCTGATCTCTATCTTTTGCATATCTTAAACAAACGGAAAACATCTTTTTATTAAATTTATAATACAATATTTCTTGAAATTGCTTTTTTTCTGCTGAGCAACCATTTACTATTTCTTCGTCTGTCATTTATTTTAGCAAAGCATCGAAAATACTGCATTTTTATTTATTCTCAATACATAAACACAATAAAAATTAAAAATGTTGCTTAAGGAATATAAAAATTAAATTATTTATTTATTCTTAGGTTTTGGACAATGCTGAAATTACTTTTGCACTCTATTGAGCAAAGGAAATTTAAGATTATTTATTAATTGTGTTACGGCACAATATTATCCAGAAACAAAAAACAATATTGTGCTGACAATGCAAGCTATTGGATTTCAGCAAATCTTTTTAGAAGAGCAGCTTTGCTGTGGCTGGGTGTATAATTGCACTGGTAATTTTAATGAATCTTTAAATGCACATCAGGCAATAGCATCACAATTATCTCAAGCAGGGTTAGATTTATATTTTTTAGAACAGCGGTGTTTTGGTGCATATCAAGAGCCCTTAATAGATAATAAGCAAAATGAGATAAAAACCACATACGTAAGCGCTAAATTGATTAATTTTAATATTTCAAAGTTTTTTGCTTTCAATAATATTAAGGTAAATGCAGTATCTTCTTGTTTTGGTGTAGATTTTTTAAAGCAGATTTTTCTTCATACTGAGGGTTTAAGTTTGCATTTTCAAAATTTTGGTTTTTGCTGTGGAGCCAATAACTTAGATACAGCATTAAAATTAGATTATAATGATTTAATTTTTTCATTGATTGAGTCAGCGATACTCAATATAAATGGTGTTAAATTATTTGTTTTTGAGGATGATTTTTGTAGGGCAAGATTTGCAGAAGCTATCAAGCATAAAAACTTTGATTTTAGGGTTGAGTTAATGCATTGGGCAGATTTAATAGTTACTTATGGAAATAGCAAATGAATATCGGCATTTTGATGCCAATGAATTGAATGATTTTGTAAGCCGGATTTTTTGCGAGAAAGGATTTGGTAAATCTGATGCGCTTCTTTGCTCTCAGGTGCTGATAGCTGCAGATTTAAGAGGAATAGATAGTCATGGTGTTGCTCGGTTGTCGGGCTATTGCAGATTAATTGATATTGGGCGAATAAATCCTAAACCAAATATTAAAGTTTTAAGAAACAAAGGTATAAATTGTAGCATCGATGCAGATGCTGCTATAGGCTTGGTGTCAGCTCCTTTTGCAATGGATATTGCATTAGATAAATTAGAAATAATGGGCGGTGGTTTTACCACAATTTGTAACAGCAATCATTTTGGCATTGCGGCATATCATGCCATGAAAGCACTTTCATTTGATGCCATAGGTTTTAGTATGACAAATGCAAGTCCACTTGTTAGTCCTGCTAGAGGTAAGGAAAGGATGCTAGGCACAAATCCAATTTGTTTGGCGGTGCCTGCCAATCTGCAAATACCATTTGTACTTGATATGGCTACCTCTACGGCAGCAAATGGCAAATTAGAAATAGCAAGCAGAAAAAAACAAGAAATACCTTTGGGATGGTTAATGGATCAAAATGGTCATGCATCAGTAAATCCAAATGAGCTAAAAAATAAAGGCAATTTACTCCCATTGGGTTCAGATAAAGATGGGGGTGTGCATAAAGGATACGGCCTAAGCGCTTGGGTAGATATTTTTTCTGGTGTGCTTTCTGGTGCAAATTATGGGCCTTGGGTGCCTCCATTTGTTTCATTCTTAAATCCTATTGCCAATCAGCCGGGAAAGGGTTTGGGTCATTTTGTAGGTGCTTGGGCAATTGATGGATTTATGGAGCCAAAAACTTTTAAAGCGCGCATGGATCATTGGATCAAAAGATTTAAAGAAAGTACACCAATAGATACTCACGAACCTGTTATTATTCCAGGAGAATTAGAACATAATCAGCAAATCAATCGTTTAAAAAATGGTATCCCTTTGCATACAGAAGTAATCGCAGATCTTAAAGTCCTTGCCAAATCACTAAAAACCACATTTATTCATGAAAAATAAAAAAATAAAACTCATTATCTTTATTTCCTTTCTTTTCTTTCTTTTTGGAGGTGCTTTTATGATGTATCTTATCTTCTTAAAAGGCAATAAAGCTGTTGACCCTAATAGTGTAAAGCCTAGAACTCAAGAAAATATAAAATTAATTGACAGTCTTAAAAATGCAGGCTTCTATGGTGAAAAATATAAAAAGGATCGAAAATAGTAAAAACTATTTTTTCTCAAATACTTTTCTCAAAATATCATTTACCCTATGATTGATATTTGTTCTAATTCTGCCTTCTTCAAAAGCCACTTTTAGGAAAATCCCATTAAGCGCTTTTTCTGTTGTATGGGCGCTAAGAGAGTTGCCGCTTATAGGTTTTAATAAACCTAAACTGCTATTTGCCACAACATTGTATTTGCTAACTAGGCTAGCATAACTAGATTGTGCGCTTATGCCGGGTAAAAACTCTTTACTTAAACTTAAGTTTATTTTCGGCTGAAAGACATTAAAAAGGGCATCTTTTGTGTTAGATTTTAGATAAATTGTAGCTGCATCATTGGCGCCACTTAGTATTACTTTAGCATCAGCAAATGTAATGCTATTAATGGCGTTTAAAAAAATCGGAGACGCTTCTTTTGCTGCATCCTCAGCACTTCTATTAATAGCAGTAATGGTTTCTTCTATTAATAAATTGCCACCTGGTATGAGTGCAATATTGTTTACGATAATGGCAGCCTCATCTGGCAAAAGTATTTTTACTAAATTATCCTTGTAATATCCATCGGGGCTATTTAATATTTTAACTGCAGTATCTGTTCCAACATTTAAAGCACTTTTTAAACCTGTGGCTATTTCTTCATCAGATAAATCAGAAGTGGATTTTAAATCAAATTCTTCGCAACTTGAAAGTAGTGAAGTTAAGAGAATAACAATCAGGGTTTTAATATTTTTGTGTATTTGTATATGTTTTATCATGTATGTGTCTATAATTTAGTGTTATTTTGCTCTTTATTAAATTAGAAGCAAATATACAATTGAAAGCAGAAATAATTACTATAGGGGATGAAATTTTAATTGGACAAATTATTGATACCAATTCGGCTTGGATAGCTAAAAAATTAAATCAAGAAGGTATTGCCATAAAAAATATTCAATCTATTGCCGATGAAGAATCGGCCATTTTTAGTGCACTCGATTTAGCTTTTGAGCGTTCAGATTTAATTTTAATGACGGGTGGTTTGGGCCCAACGCAAGATGATATCACTAAGCAAACATTAGCAAAGTATTTTAACTGCGATTTTAAAGAAAGTGCAGAAGTTTTAGCTCATTTAAAGGCTATTTTTGAATTAAGAAATAAAAATTTGCTTGAAATTAATAAAATGCAAGCGATGTTGCCTGAAGCTTGTGAAGTGCTTTTTAATAAACTAGGTACTGCTCCAGGAATGTTGTTCCAAAAAAATGGTAAATGGTTAGTTTCAATGCCCGGTGTGCCTTATGAAATGCAGTATATTATTGAAGAAGTGCTGTTACCTAAAATTCAAAGTCATTTTAATTTAGGCAAATTGTACCATCATACAATTACAACTATTGATATACCTGAAAGTCTTTTAGCCGTAAAATTAAATGATATTTTATGTACTTTGCCAGCAGAAATAAAGCCTGCCTATTTGCCAAATCTTAATATTGTTCGGCTAAGATTATCTGCTGCAGAAAATGGAAGCTTAAAAATAATAATGGATGAAAAAATGGCGCAAATTATCGCTCATTTGGGTCCTAAAATTGTGTTATCCAATAGCGGACAATCTCCAAGTGAACATGTTTTTGAAATGTTAAAACAGCATAAGCTAACTATTACAATGGCCGAAAGTTGCTCTGGAGGTTTTGTGGCACATCAGATAACAGCTTTCCCTGGTGCAAGTGCTGTTTTTAAAGGTAGTATAGTGGCTTATGATTATGATATCAAGACAACAGAACTTAACGTGCCCAAAGTTATTTTGGAGGCTAGTGGCGCAGTGAGTGAGGAAACCGTGTATATGATGTGCAAGAATGTGAGGGTAAAGTTTAAATCAGACATTGGTGTTGCTATAAGTGGAATAGCTGGGCCAGATGGTGGCATGCCAGATAAGCCAGTGGGGACTGTTTATATAGGTGTGGCAAATGAAAAAAAAGTTATTGTAAAAAAATACCAGTTCTTTGGTGATAGACTCAAAATAGTTGAAAGAAGCAGCAACACTGCTTATAATATGGTTAGAATGCTAATTTTGGATTTAATCTAGTGTAATTGAAACAGCATATAAAAAAGAGCGCAACCAATAGCATTATACTAATTTAAGTGGTACGTTCTATAACGAAATCTACTAAATTGATTAAGTAATTTTTATCTGTATTGCTGGCGATGTATGGTTTGATAATTTCCTTTGCCTGAAAAATATATTTTTTCATTTGCTCTTCTGCATAAGCAATGCCATCATATTTTATCACTTGTTCTGTAATAAATTCGATGTCTTTTTTTTCAATTTGCTTACTTTTAAAAATATTAATGATCTTATTTTTTTCTTGTTTACTACATTTATTCAATGCAATAATGAGCGGCAAAGTCATTTTTTTTTCTTTAATATCTATACTTAGTGGTTTCCCTATGTTTTTTGTGCCATAATCAAAAATGTCGTCTTTTAATTGAAAAGCAATACCCACATTTAATCCAAAAGCATAAAAATCATCAATAATTTTTTGGTTTTCTTGCATTGCAGAAGCGCCAAGTGCACAGCAAGATGCAATCAAAGAGGCTGTTTTTCCTTTAATGATTTCAAAATATACTTGCTCATTTATATCAAGTCTTCTTGCTTTTTCTAGTTGCAAAAGTTCTCCTTCGCTCATTGCTTTAACAGAAGAAGAGACAATGGTCAGTAAATCAAAATCTTTATTTTCAACTGCCAATAATAAACCTCTAGATAAGAGGTAATCGCCTACTAATACAGCAATTTTATTTTTCCAAAGCGCATTTATGCTAAAAAAACCTCTTCTTTTATAAGAGTCGTCTACTACATCATCGTGGGCTAAGGTGGCAGTATGCAGCAGCTCTACCATGGCGGCAGCCCTATAAGTTTTAGTATTTATTTCGCCAAAAATAGAAGCTGATAGTAGTACAAAAAGTGGGCGCATTTGTTTTCCCTTTCTTTTTATCACATAGCCCATAATGGTATCTAATAATGGGACATTGGTTTTGGTACTTGCTTTAAATTGCTGTTCAAAAATAGCCAATTCTTTGCTGTATCTTTCTTTTATTTGGCTTATTTTAGACATTTGTTTTTATCCATGCAAAGTTGCATAAAATATGGCTAAAAAAAAACCAAATTGAGTTTACAATTTGGTTTTTTTTTAGTTTCTAAAACAACTAATTTTTAGACGTCTTTTTATTGGTGTAGTACATTAGTTTTAATTGATTTGCTTCCCTCAATTGTTTTTTTATATCTGATATTATTCCCATTTTTACTTTGGCATCAGATTTTAATGCAGTAATAATTTGATTTTTTTTGTATTCCGGCATTTTAGCACGTTCTGTTTCTATAAAAGCGGGTATATCAGATTTAAGTATAAATGCATCATTTACTTGTATTCGGGTGCCAGTTCCATAAGTAGCTTTTAGTCTATCTGTTGGCTCGCCTAGGTATATATAATGCACAAGCTTTTTATCTGTTATTTTAGTAACCTCTGATGCTTTTGGTACTTTAAGCTTCACCATTACTTCTGTGGACCTCATTTTAGTCACAGTCATAAAAAAGAATAACAACATAAATACTATATCTGGCAGTGATGCGGTAGATATACCTGGCATTTCTTTTCCTTTTCTTGATTTGAATTTTGACATATTATAAATCTCCTCCTACATTATCTGGTTCTGCCTCAGAAATTCTCTGTGGCAAAGCCTCTATTATTTTATCTTGTTTACTCTCTGGCAAAGCATCAAAATTTGCACCATACCTATCTTGCGATAATTGGTTTCTTAATTTATTAAACGCTTTCCTTAATTCGTTTTGTACTTTTATGTAGGCATTGTAAGAAGTTCCTCTATCATTTTTAAGCGAAATAACCGCTGCAGCTGGACTAACTGATAAATTTTCATCAACACCGTTGTTCATGATAAATTTTTCGGTATATTCTGCTAAATCATCAAGATTCATGTAGATTTTATCTTCCACTAATATTTGATCATTGGCGTTTACTAATATTTTTAAAACATTTCTCTCTTTAATAACTGGTGGCTCTCCTACAATTTTTGGAGGAAGAATATTTAATATACCTTGATCATTGGCCATAGTTGTTGTTATTAGAAAAAATATTAACAACAAAAAAGCTATATCTGCCATAGAACCTGCATTAATTTCCGGAATACTTCTTTTAGACTTAGCCATTATTGATTTTTATTTTTTTCTTAATAAGTGTAAAAATGGGCCTCCAATTGCAACAATTATTGCTAGCAAAATCATTAGGTACATCATAATTAAAGAACCTCCAACAGCTTTTGATACTCCATTAGATAAAATACCAAATTTATCCCAACCTACTTTTATAACTCCGCCATCTAGTAAATAACCAATAATAAAGAGTAATAATATTGACCCTACTCCAATTATTGATCGAATTGCATTTTTAGGATAGTTTACTAATCCTTTAATGGCAAGAGCTAATGCACCTATTGTGCTTATTCCAAGCATCAAATACATTAGAATTAATCCTAAATTGACGCCTATAGATTTATTGAATGTTTGGATGTCTTTTAGATTTTCTTTTCCAAAAATGATGCCTAGTATAATTAAAACCAGCGCACCTACTACAATATAATAAATGTTTCTTGCTTGTTTACTCATTTTTTTATTTTTTAAAGATTATTTTTTTACAATGTCATTTTTTAACATCATATCTACTAAATCAATAGAAGAATTTTCCATATCACCAACTATAGAGTCAATTTTTGACGTTATAAAATTATAAAATATTTGCAGAATAATTGCAACAATTAATCCCGCAACCGTAGTAAGAAGTGCTACTTTGATACCACCTGCAACAACAGTAGGCGAAATATCACCTTCTTTTTGAATATCATCAAAAGCTTGAATCATACCAATTACAGTTCCTAAGAAACCAAGCATAGGTGCAAGTGCAATAAATAAGCTCAACCAAACCAATCCACTTTCTAGTTTAGAAATCTGCACAGACCCGTATGCGTTAACAGAACCTTCTACCACATCTAAACCTTCTTTGTGCCTGTCTAATCCTTGATAATATATGCTTGCTACTGGACCTGCAGTTTTTCGGCATTCTTCTTTAGCTGATTCTACATCGCCACTTTTTAGATATGCTTCAATATTATCTTTAAATTTATTGGTGTTTGTACTAGCCATAAATAAGCTAATAATTCTTTCTATCGCAACAGCTAATCCTAAGATAAGACATAATAATACTGGCGTCATCCAAAGTACTCCACCTTCTATAAATTTGGTTTTGATAACTTGATGAGAACTTTCATCTGGCGGCAAAACAGGGGTTTCTTCAGTAGCAGCGGCATTGGCTTCTACTGTTGCATTGCTGTCAATTTTTGGAGTAGAGTCATTGGCGGTTTGCGCAAAATTAGCTAAAGGGCTAAAAATTGTCATAATTGCAAACGAGATTGCGAAAATTTTTCTTTTCATTTGAGTATTATAAATTGTTGTGTTTCTTAGTTCGCAAAAATAAGGAAATAAATGTAGCTACAAAATCAAATTTTGTTTTTGATTCATAAATGGCTTAAAAATCTTTTTAAATGCATTCATTTATTTTGTAAACGTCCGAATAAGTGTGTGTGTAGCGAAGTTTTTAGTTCAAATTAATTTATTATTAATTTATTATTTTTATTAAAATTAGGTATTTCTAATAAATTGATTGTATTTTTTTTCATAACCAATCGAAGTTTCTGCTCCATGTCCGTTGTATATTATTGTTTGATCTGGCAAAACATAGAGTTTTTCTCTTATACTTTTTTCTAAATTATCATAATTTCCACCTGGCAAATCTGTTCTACCTATGCTTTGCAGAAATAGGACATCACCAGAAATAATTTTGTTATAGTCTGAAAAATAAAAACAAACGCTGCCAGGGCTATGGCCAGGGGTATTTATAATTTTTACCTTTTCATTGCCTAGCATCAGTTCAGTTTTTGAATCTAACAAGTTTGGGGTTAGTGTTTTTTTATTTTCTAGATATTGCAATCCATAGTTTTTTGCAACTTTGGGAGTCATATTTAGGTTTTCTAACTCTAGTGAGTGCATTGCAAAGCCAATATTAAATGTGTCGAGACAATAAGAGAGACCTAATATATGGTCAATATGAGCATGTGTAAGCCATACTTCTTTAATTTTTAGTTTTTTAGAATTTATAAATTCCATTAAAATATTATTTTCTGCAGGGCTACTGTTTCCCGGATCTATAATTATGGCATCTAAAGTGCTATTGTGCACAATGAAAGTGTTTTCTTGAAAAGGATTAAAAGTAAATTTTTGAAGGTGTATCATGGTAAATTAAAAACTAATAAATTTTTGAGGGTCTAATGGTCTGCCGTTAAACCAAAGTTCAAAATGCAAGTGCACGCCATCAGAAAGCTCTCCGGTATTGCCCGCAAAAGCAATTACCTCGCCCGTTTTTACAAAATCACCCATTTTTTTTAGCAAATAACTATTGTGTTTATAAATGCTAATTAAGTTATTGCTATGCTGTATTTGGATAACATGACCAAAATCAGAGGTCCAAGAAGTAAATATAATAGTGCCCTCGAGTGTTGCGCGCACAGCTTCATCTTTAATAATTGGTGTTATATCAACAGCAGGATGTTTTGCAGGGTCAAATCCTTGACTTATTTTACCTTTAATAGGTGTAAAAAATAGTAGTGATTCAAAATTCAAATCATTTTGTACATAGATAGTGCTGCTTTCTTGCCTAATACTTTGTTTTATTACAGGCGATTTCTGATTTATTTCTTCAACATTGGCATTTTTGTCAAATTCTTTTGCGTCTATAGTATCAAGCTCTGATGTTTTGCCAGAAAGTATTTTAATAATATCATTACGCCTTTTTAGTTCAATTTTATGAGAATTTGCAATTTCGTCAAGTTCTTTTTGCATATTTATAAGTGTAGATTTACTATTCGCTGTATTTCCACTTGGTATGTAGTTTCCTATGCTGCTATAATTTATTAACGCATAAGTTAAAAAAAAGAATACAACTATGAATGTGCTAAACAGCAGTAATATGTTTAAGGGCGTCAATACAATAGATATTTTTTCCTCTAAAGTATTTTCATTAAGAATGGATAAGCGATAGGGTTTTTTTAATTTTCTAAAAAGTTTTTTATTTTGGAGTGCCATATTTACATTTGCAAATGTTCTGCAAGTTTACAATATTTTTAAAGTTTCAAAGTTATTTATTTAGAATTAAATTGTGTTAAAAAAATATAAGTATATATTTATCTGTCTAATATTGCCTATTTTGTTGAGTGGTTGCAGCACTTGGTTAGGCAGACAATATGTAAATACGGTTACTAGATATAATCGTATCTACTTAGCAAAAGAAAAGATAACCGCAACAGATGAAGGTATAAAAATCAATTATATCGATAATTTTAACATGATATTGCCTGTAATTAACTTAGGAGATGAGAACTCTTTAAAAGGTAATGGAGGCGTTATGGATGAAGTGCTAAAGAAATCATCGCATGTAATTGAGAAACATCCTAAAAGTAAATGGTCTGATGATGCTTGGTTTTTGATGGGGCAATCTTATTTTTATAGGGGTGATTTTTTTGCAGCAATAGAAAATTTTGAATACATATCTACAAGATATAAAGGAACTAAAATTGCATATAAAGCAAATTTGTGGACCTTGTATTGCTATGTTTTAATGGATAAACAAAGTGAGAGTTTAGCGATTATCAATAAGTTAATCAATGATAAGACGTATCCAAAAGAGTTCAAAAAAGGCATATATCTTAGCGCAGCAGAAATAGCTGTTAGGCAGAATAAACCAACAATTGCCTTAGAAAATCTCAATAAAGCAATGCCTCTCATCTCTAAAAAGATAGAAAAAATTCGGTACCATTTTATTTTAGGCCAGTTATATCAAAGTTTAGATAGTTTTGATCAATCCACACTACATTACAGGCGTGTAATAAAACTAAATCCACCTTATGATTTCAATTTTAATGCACAAATAAATATGGCTTCGACACTTGCTGCAGGAAAAAATAAGAATTATAAATCAGCCAAGCGTGTATTGAAAAGAATGCTGAGGGATGATAAAAACATTGATTATTACAGCCGGATTTATTTTGAATTAGGAAAAGTAGAATCCTCAGCAAATCAAAATATTGCTGCAATTAGAGATTTTAGCATAAGTACTAGAGAAAAGGGAGCAGACGATATTATTAAAACAAATGCTTATATGGCAATTGGCGATATCTACTACAAGAGCAAAGATTTTATTAATGCAAAAAATTATTATGATAGCTCAAATTTGTCATTAACAGAGCAACATCCTTCATTTGAAAAACTATCTAAAAGAAGAAGTGCTCAAGAAGCACAATTAAAGCACTTAGTAACATTGCAAACCAATGATTCTCTGCTATTCTTAGCTGCAAATCCCAATATATTAGAAAAAATAATTGACAGAAAAATTGATGAAGAGGAGAGAGAGAAGAGAATTTTAGCTATACAAAAAAGTAAACAGGACAATAGCAGCAGTTCTGGAAACAGCACTGTTTTTAATCCAAATCCGTTTGGAGGAAATTTAAATGTGCCGGTAGCTGCAGCTGCTGGAGGGTTTCCATTTTATGATATAGCTCAAAAAGGCAAGGGGATGAATGATTTTAGAATAGTATGGGGAGATAGAAAAAATACAGATAATTGGCGTGTTAAATCATTGGGCAGAATGGCAACAGATAACCTAGATGACGATCCAAAAGTAATCACAGATACATCTGATGTGAAGAAGGAAAATAAAGATGATAAAGCCCCGAAAATTGAAGAAGGGCCAAGAAAAAAATACTATACCCAAATTCCTTACACAGATGCCGATAAACAAAAATTGAATGATGAAAATGAATTAGCATTATTTGAATTGGGAAAAATCTACCTTTTAGAGTTAAATAATGCAACAGAAGGAAAAAGTTATTTGTTAAAACTTTTGTCAAAATATCCAAAGAGTGCGTATAAAGCACCTGCATATTACGAGCTTGCAAAATCAGCCAAGGCAGATCAAAATATGGATGAATATCAAAAATATTTTAATAAACTTAAAGATGAATTTCCAAACTCTGCTTATTTAAAAGTGCTCAAAAACGAACTTATAAAGGACAATGATGCCAATAGAAATAATACTTCAAGCAAGGTTCAAGAAATGTATGCTGAAGCTTATTCTCTCTATAAAAACGGAAATTATGCTGAAACATTGGCACAAAAGAGTGCACATGATTTAAAATATGCTGGCAATCCATTGCAAGCAAATTTTGATTACTTAGAAGCACTGTGCTATGCAAAAACAAAGGATTTGGTGCGCTATGAAACCCGATTAAAATCTATTATTGCAGATTATCCTAACACAAGTATTGCAGAATTAGCCTCTCAAAATCTTTTTTATATTGGACAAAAAATAATTATTGAAGATACCAATAGTAAATCAAATACTGCAATGTTTTTGAGCAACAAAAATTTACCACATTTTATTTTAATCAGCATACCTGCATCAGAATCTTCAGAGCAATTAAAAGGAGGTATAGCAGATTATAACAATCAAAATTACAGCTTAAAAAGTTTTGAATTAGCCGAATTTACTTTTATAAACGAAAAACTTATTTTGGTAAAAGGAATTGGCGATTTAAAAGAAAATATTAATTATAGAAATGTGCTATTATCAAAAGGGGCATTAAAAAATCTAAATTCCAACGCCCAAATAATGTTAATACATCAACAAAATTTGCAGATATTACTTCAAGAAAAAGACCTTTATTCTTATAATTTATTTGCAAAAAAACAATATCCATAGTTTTTTTGGGGGGGAATATTAGCTAAAATATAACGTATAAAATGTATGAATTTCATCTGATTTCATTTACCTTTGTAGCAATAATTTAATGAAAAAAGCAGATAAATCTGGTAAATTTTGGAAATTTTATTTCTTGATGTTGTTAGGAGTGATAGTGTTTTTTTGTTTAATAAAAGTTGGTTTGTTTGGCAGATTGCCTGATATAGACGAATTAGAAAACCCTAAAAGTAAACTGGCAAGCGAACTAATATCGCAAGACGGTGAAGTGTTGGGTAAATACTATTTGCAAAATCGAACTAATATTTCGTATGACCAATTGAGTGAATCTACCACAAATGCATTGATAGCTACAGAAGATGAACGATTTAGAGAACATAGCGGAATAGATTGGCGAAGCATTGCAAGAGCAATTAAAGGCGCAGGAAGCGATGGCGGTGGCAGCACAATAACACAGCAATTAGCAAAAAATCTTTTTCATGTGGAGGACAGGCGCCCTTCTAGCAAAATAGGCAGGGTATTTCAAAAATTTAAAGAATGGATTATTGCAATACAGTTAGAAAGACGGTATACAAAAGACGAAATAATAGTGATGTACCTTAATACTGTAGAGTTTAGCGGTCACTCCTTTGGTATTAAGGCTGCTGCAAAAGAGTTTTTTAATAAAGAGCCAAAAGAATTAGGGTATTTAGAAAGTGCCACACTTATAGGATTATTGCAAGCCACAAGCAGATATAATCCCAAAAGAAATCCAGTTTTTTCTAAAGAAAGAAGGAATGTGGTTTTAGGGCAAATGGTAAGAAGTAAATATTTGACAGAAGTGCAATTTGATGAATTGAAGTTAAAAGAAACTAAGCTTGATTATCAAGGATTTATGAATACTGATTTGATGGCAAGTTACCTAAAAGATGTAATAGGTAATAAACTAAAAGAATGGTGCAAAACCCACAAAAAACCTAATGGTGATGCATACAATATATTTAAAGATGGGTTAAAAATATACACTACTGTAGATAGTAAATTGCAAAGATATGCTGAAGAATCTGTTGTAAAACATATAAAAGATTATCAAAAATTATTTTACAGCACCATAGGCAACACGGCCCCTTGGAGAGATGATGAATGGCGCGTGATAGACTCTTTTGCAGAACGAAGAATTTTGCAAACACCTAGGTATAAGAATCTTAAATCTTATTTTAATAAAAACACTGATTCTATTCATTATTATTTACATATTAAAAAGCAAGAAATGACTCTTTTTGGTTGGAATGGCGATATTGATACCATGATGACACCAATAGATTCTCTAAAATATTACAGAAAATTTTTACATGCAGGATTTGTAGGAGTAGAGCCCACAACAGGGCAAGTTAAATTTTGGGTGGGAGGCATAAATCACAATGTATTTAAATATGATCATGTTTCTAATACGCGTCAATCTGGGTCTACATTCAAACCATTTGTATATGCTCTTGCAATAGATAATGGCATATCACCTTGTACTCAAATTTCTAATAATCCTATTTCTTTACCAATGGGCAATGGCAAGCGGTGGAATCCCAAAAATTCTGGTGGCAAGGCTGGAGGGGCAATGAATATGTATAGAGGATTGGGCCATTCGGTAAATTTAGTTGTTGTTCATTTAATGCTGATGATGGGGCAAAACACAACAAAGAATCTTGTAAATTTTATTCATAAAATGGGTGTTAAAGGACGCGGGTTAACACCAAATTTAGCAATGTGTTTGGGCACAGAAGATGTATCTCCACTAGAGATGGCAAGCGCATATACTACATTTGCAAATAAAGGTTTTTGGATAGAGCCAACATTTATTTCTAGGATAGAGGATAAGTCTGGCAATGTGATTGCAGATTTTCATCCAAATGTAATCAATCAGGTATTAACAGAAGAGAAAGCCTCTGTAATGATAGATTTATTAAAAGGACCTGTTTTATTTGGCACGGCTAAAAGTTTTAAATCAAGGTTTAATTTGACTGGAGAATTTGCAGGTAAAACGGGAACCACAGATCAGAATGCAGATGCATGGTTTATGGGTGTGACAAGAAATTTAGTAACAGCAACATGGGTGGGAGCAACAGATAGGGCTGTTAGATTTAGAAGCACTGGCTATGGGCAAGGAGCAAGAATGGCTATGCCTATTTATGGCTATTTTATGCAAAAGGTTTTGGCAGATAGCAAATCAGGAGTTTCTGTAGAACCCTTTGATAAATTTGAAGGAGAAGAATCTGTGATTACTAAATGCGAAACCGTGGGTGGCCCAGGTGTTATTTTTGACCCTGAACCAGATTTTAATGTTTTTGAGGATTAGGATTGTTTTACAGATAGAATAATGTACTTACTTAGCCATAAAAAGCCTCAAAATTATTTTTCTATCGATTAATTACAAAAAAGCAGAAATTTGATGGAAACTTATTGGTTTATCTATCACTTTTGATACTCTTTTATTTATTATTAAATCCTCAGGTTCAAAAAGTAATTTTGTAGCCGTAATGATTATAATTTTTACTTTTTTTCTTATTCTAGATTCTAATTTATTAAAAAAAGACAAAAAAACTAATCCTGTTTCATCACCGAAATGCATGTCTAAGCATATTAAATCAGGTAATTTTTTTTTAGAATTAATTTTATCTTGAGTAAAGAGTATGGCATCATTTATATTAGATACAGTGCTAATTTCCCCTTTATAGCCATTTATTTCCATTGTTCTTTCTAGCAGCATAGCATCCAAGGGATTGTCTTCAATTATAAGTACAGATTTTTTCATTTATTATAATATTAATATCCGGCAAATCAAGACAAAATAATATATACTTAGCACATTTACAATCGGTTATTATTAAACAACAGTAACAAATTGACTATAATATTAGACAAAATTGGAAATTTTGCAATTTTGTTTAATATTCTTAATCTTTAATAATGAGCTCTTATTTTACTTTTTTAGTAGCCAGAACCGCCTACAACTGAGGTGTCTTTTATATGAATTGTTAGTACAGAGCAATCTGTTGAATTAATAATTTTTTGTGCGTAATGTCCTATAAAAAAACCTGTATTGGCTTCTCTTTCGCTCATTATTGCAATTAAGTCAGCATTTTTTTCAATGGCATAATCAATGCAAGCATTCGCTATATTTTTTTCATATATTTCGCAATATGTAAATGCAACACCGTTTTCTAAACAAAATCCTTCTGCTTGGGCGGCATATATTTTTAGGGTATTGAGCACGGATTGATCTTTTTGTTTGTTTACAATAGCAATGTGTACAGTGGCGTTATAAGCTTTAGCTATAGTGACTGTTAAAGGCACTTTTTGCCTAGTTTCGCTGGCATCTGCAATAGGCAAAATGATGTTTTTAAAACCTATTTTTAGATCTTTTCCTGTAAAGGTAATTACGGGGCACGATGAGCCCGATAAAACCTTATAGGCATTTCCGCCAATCCAGCTTGGGTCTCGCTCTTTACTACCATGCGTGCCCATTAGTATTAAATCTGCTGGAATAGTTTTTTCTAAGGCGAGTATTTCTTTGTAGGGGGTTCCTGCTTTTTCTATAAGTTGATAGTCAATTTGGCAATTGTCCATAATAGATTTTATATCTTCTCTAACTTGCCCTTTGGGAGATTTATCGGGGTTAACATTCAAAATGGTTAATTTTGACCCATGTCGTTGTGCAATATCTTTGGCATTTACCAGCGCAGCTTTACTTGGATTAGAGGGCACATAAGGCACTAAAATGTGTTTAAATTTTGTTTTCATACCATATTTTTGTTTTATTGTCCTCAAAAGTAATAAATATTTAGATAATTCCCTTATTTTGCAGCAAATAATTTTTATGCATTGGAAAAATATAAATAACACAATAACAAAGACATATGTTTTTAGCGGCTTTGAGCAAGCAATGCAATTTATGCAAGAGGCTTCGAGTATAATAATAGCTTTAGATCATCATCCAAAATGGACAAATACTTACAATAAAATAGAAATTGTGCTTTCTACGCACGATATTGGAAATAAAGTTGGGCCAAAAGATTATGAATTAGCAGATAAATTAGATTATCTATTCACATTATCAAATAAAGAAAATAAATAGATGGAATATAATATCTGTTACGAAGACGATTCAATACTTGCTGTGTATAAGCCAGCAGGCATAAGTTCTACAAAGGATTTAACACATGGATTAAGTCTTTTAGAAGTTCTTGAAGAAAAATTAAAAATCCCATTTCTACAGCCTGTTCATCGGCTTGATAAACCTATAGAAGGCGTAATAGTTTTTGTAAAGGATAAGACAAGTTTTACCCATATTACAGAACAGTTTAAAGCAAAAACTATCGACAAAACATATTTAGCAGTGGTGCGCCATGTGGATTTGATTGGCCCTAAAATATTGCACCATTATCTTCGTTTTCAACCCAATATCAAACGATCGGTAATAGATGTTAAATCTTTTGAAAATGCAGAGGAGGTAATGCTAACGGTAGAAAAAGTTTCAGATTTTGGCATATTTAGCTTAATAAAGCTATTGCCTCATACTGGCAAAACACACCAAATTAGGGTTCAATTGGGTTATGAAAATATGCCTATTGTGGGCGATGTAAAATATGGGTATCGAAGAAATATGAAAGATAAAAGTATTGCATTATTAGCAAAAGATATTTCATTTAATCATCCTGTGAGTGGGAAAAGATTAACGATATCTTGCGAAATACCAACCCATGGAATTTGGAGTAATATGCATGCGGCTCAAGGTTAATATTTATTTTAATTTATATAATTTCATTACCAGCAAGTTTATTTTTTAAAGTAAAATAGTTAAAAAACTAAGCACCAAGTTTATTTCAATAACAGCAATCTTCCTTGCAGAGCCCTATCTCTTCCACTTACAGGGTCTTTAAATTGAATAAAGTAAAGGTAGTTTCCCTCTTGCACCATTGTATTGTTATAGGTGCCGTTCCATGCAGCACCTGTTTTGTTTTCGTATAGTTTTTGACCCCAAGCGTTATAAACCTCCATTTGCAAGTTTGATAAACTACAATTAGAAAATATTTCAAAGAAATCGTTTATATGGTCTCCATTGGGGCTAAAGGCATTGGGGATTAAGATAGTGCATTGACAAGGTTTTATATCCAGTTCCATTTGATGTTGGGCTCTAAAACTATCTTTTAACAATTGCCAGTTTAAAGTTTGTATACCTGCTGCCTTAAATTTAAAGGCAATAAAATGCATACCAACACTGGTATCAAAATTGCCATTGATGTTTAACTGCAAACCTGTAAACTGCGTATCAAAATTAAACGTAGCAATAGAATCTAGGCAATCTATTTTGAAAGTAGGGCTGCAATTTAATACTGCAATATTGGCAGTGTCAGAAAAAGCACACCCTTCAGAAAAAGCTTGAGCGATATACGAATCTGTTTTTAATATTGGGCGTGTAGGAGTGTTATAGCCATCAGACCATTTTACACTATCAGCTCTTGCAAAAACACTAAGGTTGTGAGATGTTGAGGAGCAAAGTAAAGTATCATTACCTAAACTAAAAACTGGCAAGGGTGTAATTTTTGGATAGAGCATAGTATCAGCAAACAATCCATTTTTGAATATCCTGAGCGGAATGCTTTGCATATTAAAAACATGAAGGGTATCTTTTATATTATTATTCAAAGGCAGGTGCCAAATAGAGTCTGCATTGGTAGCAATAGAAAAAATTCCATTTTGGTTGGTGCATAAACTTATGTCTGGAATAGAAAAACCAACTTTTTGCATCACAAAACTATCTTTTGCAATGCACAAAGAATCTGCTGCGGTAACTATATATTTTCCTACATTTTTAATTATCTTAAAAACACCTGAATCTCCATCATTCCATCTGTATTTTATTGCAGGGTAATTTATTTGCTTAACTATTAGGCTATCTGTACTAAAAATCAAGGTGTCACTAGGCAGGTATAGCGGGGGTGCTGATTTTATATTGATGATTTGTACCACACTATCCCAACCGTTTTCGGTTTTAAACATGCAGACTACCTTATAGTTTCCTGATTTTTGATAAAAGTGTTTTGCGCTGTTGGTTAAAGAACTGTCTTGTTTTCCATCACCAAAGTTCCAAAAATGATGTTTATAACCAGAATTAATTTCAAATTCTATATTAGCATTCACGCAGTTACCGTGCTTTATTATTTCAATTAATGTTTTGGTTACAAGATTGTTAGGAAAAAATCCACGTTGGAACATACCGGTCATAAAGCCGTGATCTGAAACAATATTTTTTGGATATATTTTTATTTCTAAATCTTCAAAAGGATCGTTTGGATTTTCTATTGTAACAAAAGATAACCTTCTAGATTGGTATTGATATAAGTATATTTTGCCATTTTTTAGTAATTTTGTAGAACTGTTTTCGTACCCTTCTCCTCCAGCAAAAAAAGAATTATTATTATGATTACAAATATTATTTAAAGTACTAATGTCAACAATTGAGTCCAAAGCGTTTATGGGTATTTGATATATTCTATTTTGGCAGAGGTTTTGGGGATTCTTGCCCCGCACACTGCAATAAAAATATTTAGAATTTGAAGAAAATGCAGATTCAAAGGAAAAACTAAGATGTAATTCATTAATAGTATCTATTTTTTCTACTCCTTTTATTATTTTTTTTAGTTGAACTTGTTGATAATTTTGGGTATTGTAAATAAAAATAACATTATTTAAACTAGTCAAACTATCATTTGAAATGGTGATTGCCATACTTTTTCCATCTGGTGAAAAAATTAAAGATTGATTTAGTAGCTTAGTTTTTATACTAATTGCTGTATTCATCGTTTTGGAAATGATTTTATTATTATATGTCATTAAATAGAGCGAGTCTGCTTGCATATCTAATATTGCTATTTTTGATTCGTTGTTGTCATAAAATGCTGTAATACTACCAAAATTTACATTAATATTTGGAAAAGTGATGTCTATGTAATTGATTTTTTTGTTTGATGAATCAATTTTAAATTGATGCAGAACTGGCACCAATCCGTTAAAATTAGAACTTCTTTGCGCATAGGCTGGAATACCTAAAATGGATAACGTATCATTTATAAGTGCAATAACATGGGTATTGTATTCTAAATGATAACCATTATTAACCATTAAATCATTATCAAATAATAAATGATATTTGGGTAATATTGGTATGGCCATATTATTAAAAAAAATTGAATCAAAAGAACAAGAAATTCCAATTTCGCCATCGTTCCAATTCCAACGGGTTGGTATTGCAAGCTGTCCGCAAGCTTGCGGCAATATTGTGTCATTTGGTCTAAAATAACATAAGAAATTTGCTGCTCGCTCTAGCTTCATTTCTTTTTCTAATATTTGGTTTTTAGAAACCTGCATTAAGTGACCTCGAGAAGAATAAAACGATTCAGCGGCTTGGGCAAAACAATTTAATTTTGTAATGAAGAGAATACAAGCAAATAAAATGATATTTTTCATGCTATTATTAAGTTACATTGTGTGGTAAAAAAATTATACCCTACAAATATAAAGAATTTGTAGGGTATAAAAAATTTAAATTAATTAACAAAATCGAAGTGTCCAAAATCCGCAAGCATCATATCCCATTATAATGTTAAAATTTGCTCCAGTTACTGGGTCATAAACATTTAATGTTAAAGGGTTTGTTGCCAGGAAAATGCCGGTTTGCGGAGGATATAGTATCCCTCCTGTTATTATAGGAGGGGTGCTTGTGCCGTTGCCTAAAATAAGGCCAGTAGGGCATGCACAAGTGGCATTATCACCACATTTCAGACATGGTGCTTCAATCGTATAGCAGTAGCATGGAGCTACTGGGCTTTGGCATGTCATTAAAGCAGGATTCAATGCGATTGCAAAAACATTGCCACAAGGCGTGCTCCAGCTTAGGGTTAAACCGGCAACAGAAAAATTGCAAGCGCGTAAATCAATTTTTACTCTTTCACAAGGCGGATTACACAAAGTTGGGCAAGCAGTCTGCCCATAAATAGTGTTAAAAATTCCAAAAGCCATTAAAAAGCCGATGGATTTGATAAGGGTTAATAATTTTGTTTTCATAGTTTTTAAGTTGTTTTTAAGTTGTTTTTAGTTAAATCAATTGTCATCTTTTTTCTGCCTAACCGGCTTGGTTTTATTTTGTTTTTTAAAAAGTTTTTAAACAAGTTGTATTAACTTAAAACGAATCTCATCCTTTTATTCATAAATTTAACTATTATTTTGCAAATTGATTTGTATTTTAACTTAATTTGATATTAATTTGAATTTAATATGAATAAATCAGAATTACTTAGAATTATTGGTTCAAATATAAAATTTTATAGAGAAAAATTGAGCAACTTTTCGCAAAGCCATATAGCTTCAGAGCTTAATATATCTGCTACATCCCTTAGCCATATAGAAAACGGAAAATCTGACATTACCATTTCTAGACTAGAATCTATTGCAAAAATTCTAAAAGTTGATATTTTAACATTGCTTAACAAAGAAGATGATATTAAAGATTCAATAATAAATAATTTTTACAACAATTCTGGCAATAAGGGAGTTAACATTATGTATCAAAATCAACTGGAAATTATTAGACATTCATACGAAGCTAGCTTAAAAACAAAAGATGAATTCATATAATTTCTTCAAGAGGCTTTGAAAAAATAGGGTTTAATAAATATAAAACTTACTTTACAAAATGCAAGAATGGTATAATCAAAATTAAAAAGTATTTTTGCCGCTGCAAAAATAAAGTCAAATAGATGGCATTAACAGGTATCAATAAAGCTGGTTTTTATAATGCAGTGTTTAGTTTAGCAATAAAAACTATTAAATTGCGCTACAAAAACAGTGTTTTAGGTGTGTTTTGGAGCATGCTCAATCCATTGTTCTTTATGGTAATAATTTACATAGTTTTTGGTCAGGTTAATAGCATGGAGCGTTTTGCTTTGTATGCCTTAAGCGGGCTAATTTTTTGGAATTTTATTTCGGGTGCTATTTTACAAGTGCTCACTTCTTTTATAGACAATGCTGATATTCTAAAATCTATCAACTTGCATCCCTTAAGTTTTCCATTATCTGCTATGTTAGCAGCTATTTTTAACCTTCTTTTAAGCTTAATTCCATTTACAATTGTGCTATTTTTTTTAGATTATCAATTGCATATAAGTATTATAGCCTTGTTTCCATATCTTTTTATAACGGCAATTTTTGTCGCAGGTTTAGGTATGCTGTTGGGTACAATTAATGTTTATTTTAGGGATATTCAGTTGCTTTGGTCTACCATTACACCTGCTTTTTTTTATTTTACACCTATTGCATATTCAATAGACTTGGTTCCCGAGCGGTTTCATTGGTTGGTAAGGCTAAATCCTTTTTATCATTTTATTGATGCCGTGCATAAAATTTTTTATGACAGTAGGTTTCCCACATTTACAAGTTTTTGCATCATGTCTTTTTATGCATTATTCACTTTTAGTTTAGGTTATTTTGTTTTTAAGCAACTAAGAAAAGGTTTTATAAGCAATATATGATATCACCACAAGTAATGATAAGGCTAACAGATGTTAATATCTGTTTTTATATACAAGAAAACGGTTTTATATCGCTAAAAGATTACTTTTTAAACATAGGTAAATATGCGTTTTTAAAAAAGCGTTTTGTTTTAAATGACTTAAATTTAGAAGTTTTTAAAGGAGAGTGTATAGGTTTGATAGGGAAAAATGGATGTGGAAAAAGCACGCTGCTTCGCACATTAAGCGGTATTATAGAGCCAGAGAGTGGAAAAATTGAACTCTTTGGCAGGGTAGCTCCACTGCTTGGCCTTGGGGTAGGATTAGAAAGGGAGCTAACCGGCAGAGAGAATATAAAATTATTATGCTCATTGATGGGTATGGGAAAAAAAGAAACAAATAATTTGCTACAACCCATTATCGAGTTTTCTGAAATAGGAGAGGCCATAGATTGGCAAGTAAAAAGATATAGCACAGGTATGATGAGCAGATTATCCTTTAGCATTGCAATTATGAAAAATCCTGAAATATTGCTTATTGATGAGGTATTATCTGTGGGTGATATTGGTTTTCAGCGAAAATGCTTGAAGAAAGTGCGTGAAATAATGCTTGCTGGAGCAACAGTTATATTTGTTTCACACGATTTTGAAGAGATTAAAAAAATGTGCAACAGAGCAGTATTGGTAGATGAGGGCAAAATAGTATGCATAGGAACTGTAGATGAGGTGGGCCTAAAATACCAGGCCTTATTTGATGAAAAAAACTAAGATATGAATAAAAAACTACCCGAAGAAACAGAAAAAATAAGCGCAAAAGATTACGATGTTTTAATCAATGCTGTTAAAAATTATGAGCAAAGAATAAAAGAAATAGAAGGGAGTATTTATTGGCGCACCTATCAGTTTTTTACTAAAACAAAATTAATACTAACAAGCGATAGTTATCTAAAAAGCGATAAATGGAGATTTTTTCAAAGAATTAGATTTCTGATTTCTCGGCCAGGCATTATGCTAATGAGGAAGTTTATAAGTCAATTTTTTGCATTAACATTGGGTAAAGTAAAAAATATATTTATCAAAAAAACAGTTGCTATTTCGCCATACCAAAGGTTTAAAGAAGCACATTTTCCTAGAGAAGCAGATTTAATAGCCATGAAAGAAAATATTAAAAATTTTTCTGTAAGGCCAAGCATCGAAATTTTAGCTTTTGTAAATGAAAATAATTTTAAAAATCTAAATCCTTTTCTGATGGCAATAGAAGCACAGGTCTATGATAAATTGAGGGTAAGCTTTATACTTGAAGATCAAATTAATGAAAAGATAAATTACACGCTCAATAAGGTAATTGGGGGCGATGAAGTTTATAATATTTATAACTATAGTGAATTTATAAAAAATGCGTCTAAGGCTAAGGCCGAATATTGCTACTTTACCGATATTAATGCAATACCAACGCCTGATGCCATTTACCAAATGGTAGCTAAGCTAAATACCCATAAAAAATGTGAAATAATTTATAGCGACAATGACTATTTTGATCAAGATGGACTTGGGATAACATTTAATCCTTATTTTAAACCCGATTTTAGTCCGCAAACTTTGTGGTCTAGAAATTATATTGGAAAAAACTTTATTGTTCATACCTCACTTATTGGTAAAATTAATTTTTGCAGTAAACCAAACTTTTATGATTTAATTTTAAAATTAACCCATCAAGCAAAAGATATATGCCATGTAGCAAAAATTCTTTTTCATCAGTATGCAGAAAAAGTAAATGCTGATGAAATAAAAGCAAATCACTTAGCCATTAATAATCATTTGAGCACCATTAGCAGTGGCGCGTTTGCCAATTTGTCATCCGAGTCTGCTGGATGTTTTGAACCTGTATTTCCATTGCCTATTCAAGAGCCTCTTATTTCCATTATTATACCTTGCAAAAATAAAGGTCAAGTATTAGATACCTGTTTAAATTCTATTTTTGAAAAAAGTATTTACAAAAATTTTGAAGTAATTATAATTGATAATGGAAGTAATGAAAAGAGTTTTTTTAGCACCGTAGCGCTTTGGGAGTATAATTATCCCAATCGGGTAAGGTGTTATCACCTAGATATTCCGTTTAATTATTCTACGCTCAATAACAGGGCAGTAAAGTTTGCAAATGGGGAGTATATACTTTTTTTAAACAATGACACAGAATTAATTAGTCCAGATTTGCTACCTAATCTTTTGCAATATGCACAACTTGATCAAATAGGAATGGTTGGTCCAAAATTATTGTATCCCAATAATACCATACAACATGCGGGCATTATTTTGAGCATTGATGACACAGGTGCACATATTTATTCTGGTGCTTATAAAGATACGGCAGGCTATTTTAACAATACCAATTGTTTGACAAATTATAGCGCAGTTACAGGCGCATGCATGATGATTAGTAAAGAAAAGTTTGAAAACATTGAGGGCTTTGATGAATCATTGGCTGTAGATTGCAATGATGTGGAGCTTTGCTGCAAGTTATTAGATGTCGGTTTATATAACCTGTATGTGCCATTTGTAAAAATGATTCATTACGAATGCTTGACAAGAGGAAATCCAATGCTTAGCAAGAGAAGTATAGTTAGGCAGCAAATAGAAAAGGATTATTTTATTGATAAATGGAATAAATATGTCAAAAATGATCCTTTCTATAATGTAAATCTTTCTAAAACATCAAAGATTTTTGAATATTAGACTTTAATGGAAAATGCACCAAAAATAGATTTTGTAATTGTTACCTATAACTCTATAAAGTGGATAGATAATTGCTTACTTTCTATATCAAAATTAGATTATCCAAAAGATAAAATTAAAGTTTTAATTTATGATAACGGGTCAAATGATTATACGATTGAAAATGCAGAAAAATTGCTTGCAAATTGCAGTCTAGCATTCGAAATAATCTCTTCAAAAAAAAATATAGGTTTTGGGGCTGCAAATAATTTTGCTGCTAAAAAAGGAGAGGCGCCTTATATTTTTTGCCTAAATGTAGATACTGAAATTTATCCTGATTGTTTAAAACAATGGTTAAATTACACCAAAACTTTCGAACAAACATTAACCGCATCTTGGGAGATGGCTCAGCAGCCCTATTCTCATCCAAAAATTTATAACCCAGCTACGTTAAATGTTTCATGGAGCAGCGCTGCAGCAATTATTTATGATAGGGTAGTTTTCGAAAAAGTGAACGGTTTTGACAACCAAATATTTATGTATTGCGAAGATTTGGATATTTCTTGGCGTTTTAGGGCATTGGGGTATCAGTTAAAATATTTGCCTTTTGCAAAAGTTATCCATCACTCCTATACCAATCATTATGGTAGCAGCATAAAAATTGTAAATGCACTCATTAATAATATCTTATTGCGCTACAGATATGGAGATGTTAAAACAATAATTAAAGGGTATTTTCAATTACTAAAAGGGATGCGTTTTCAATTAAAAGGTAATCGCCTAAAAGTTTGGGGAGTATTTTTTAATCATTTTAGTAAAATTCCTTATTTTTTGTCGTCTAGGGTTAATTTTCCTGGACGCCAATTTTATTATTGGGAGTTTGAATATCATAAGTATGGCGATGATTTAGTGAATAAGGAATTGGTTTTTGAGCATCAACCTTTGGTGAGTATCATAATAAGAACGTATCAAAGGCCTGATGTGCTAAAAGAAGCAATACAGAGCGTGCTTTTTCAAACCTATACCAATTGGGAATTAATAGTGGCAGAAGATGGGGGAGAAACTGCTAAAGCTATGTGCGAAAATTTTGGTGATGACAGGATTATTTATGTCAATGAAATAGAAAGTGTTGGAAGATGCGAAATAGGAAATAAGGGTTTAAAAATAGCAAGTGGCGAATATTTTAATTTTTTGGATGATGATGATTTTCTGTTTCATGATCATATCGAAAAACTGGTTTATCACATACAAAACACCCATGCTGATGCAGTTTATGCGCTTGCTATCGAAGCTAAGTGTGTTATTGACCCCAAAAATCAGATTAATTATAAAATCAAGCAATTTGAAATGCCTATTTTTCAAGAATTTTCAAGAATTACGCTCAGCACGATGAATTTTATTCCAATCCAAGCCATTTTATTCAAAAAGACTTTGTATCAAAAATATGGTGGATTTGATTTGGCATTAGAATATCTAGAAGACTGGGATTTATGGTATAGGTATGGAATAAATAGTGATTTTAGATTGTTGCCTAGGGTGACATCTGTTTATAAAACGCCCTATGCAGAAAAGGAGCGTGCAAAAAGGCAAAATTTTTTAGATAAAAATATTTTACTGATAAAAGAAAAATACCGCATACAAAGTGAATTACTTCTCTGGGGCAATGGGCTTAATCACATCAACATGATGAATAGCTATATTGCGCAAAGAACCTCCCTTACTCAATTTGTGAACACAAAAAGAAAAACAACTAACTGGAAAGGTAAAATTGCCATCCTGCCAATATTTATTTATTTAAAAGTGTTAGAAAAGTTTTTTAACATCAAGAGTTAATTATGTCCAATCGCCTTTAAGATGATCATCAAATTTTCATTTCTAAGATTAGTTTAGGTGTTTTGCCCTTTGTGCAAACTTGCTGCCACAGCCCCATTTGCATTTGCAATTGTGATGCCTATAACCGGAATTAACTGACATAGAAACATGCAAAAACCTAAGCCTAATAAAGCACCTTTATCCTTATTGGCTTGATTAAGGCTTTCTAAAATGCTAAGTGATTGTCTTTCATAAACATAATCATACATGGCAAAGCCAAAATAATAACTGCTAATATAAACGTTAAGTATTATTGCAAAAGGAGCAAATGGGGGAAAAAGCAAGGAAGTTATTAAAAAAAAGAGGGTAAAAAATATTTCAGCAATCAAATTTCGCATGCTTAGCAAAATACCTCTTTTAGCATCCGAAAAAATTTTCATTAAGCGAAAGGGGTACGCCTTATCAGAAATTATTTCCGCTGTTTTTTCAGAAATATATCCAAACCATGGGGATAGCAGGGCTAAAATTATATATTTAACTATGGTGTAACTGAAATAGAAAACTATAATTTTTGTTAAAAAGGACAATATTTTGCTCAATATATTTATAGACTGATGCCCAGTTTTACTAATTTTAAGTTGAGAAATATTGAGTTTTTGTTCTAGAAGGGACACAAGTAAATTTATTTGAACAGCCAGCCAATCAAATAAAAAATAAAAAGCAATGACATTAAATACCAATGGAAGAATATAAAAAAAAAGCAAATTTCGTTTTCGAATAAAGCGCCCAGCTTTAAAAAAGTGAGATAAACCCAACCAAAAAAAATGAAGCATAATTGAAATTGTTATTTTACTTGCAAATTAAACTAAATTTGCTGCAAAATCAATAACAATGGAGTTTTTACCAGAAGAAATAAGTTTGTATGCTGAAAAATATAGCCAAGCAGAGCCGACATTATTAGCACAACTAAACAGAGATACTCATTTAAATGTGTTGCAACCACGCATGCTAAGCGGGCATTTGCAAGGCAGGGTGCTAAGCATGCTTAGTAAAATGATAAAGCCCAAAACAATTTTAGAGATTGGTACTTATACTGGCTATGCTGCCTTGTGCATGGCTGAGGGGTTAAGCCCAGAGGGAGTGCTACATACTATCGATATTAATGAAGAGTTGGCAGAAAGAATTCAAGGCTTTTTTGATCAATCACCTTTCAAAAATCAATTAAAACTCTATATTGGAGATGCGCTTAAAATTATACCTGCACTAAATATCAATCCAGATTTGGTGTTTATTGATGCAGATAAAGAAAATTATCTTAACTATTACCATTTGCTTATTGATAGCCTGCCAAGTGGAGCAATCATTATAGCTGATAATGTACTGTGGAGTGGCAAAGTTTTGGATAATCAGCAGATTAATAATGATTTAGAAACAAAGTCATTGCATCAGTTTAATGAAGCTATTACGAATGATGATAGGGTAGAAAATGTTTTATTCCCAATTAGGGATGGATTAATGATAATCAGAAAAAAATAAATGAAAATAGCATTGATAGGATACGGAAAAATGGGCAAAGCGATTGAAATAGAAGCTATAAAAAGAGGGCACACTATTTTAACAAAAGTAGACAAAAAAGAAGATTTGCCAAAGATTGCAGATGCAGATTGTGCAATAGAGTTTACTATACCCGATGCATGTGAGGAAAATATTTTATTTGCAGTCGAACACAATATACCAATTGTAGTTGGCACCACAGGATGGTATGGGCAATATGAAACAATTAAACAGGCAGTAATTGCCAATAATGGCGCCATGCTTAGTGCCACAAATTTTAGTATTGGGGTAAATATTTTATTTAAAATAAATGATTATTTGAGCAAGGTGATGAATAAATTTGATGAATATCAACCAGAAATGGAAGAAATACATCACCTACAAAAACTAGATCATCCTAGCGGCACAGCCATCACGCTTGCAAATAGTATTGTGCAAAATATGGATAAGATAACTAGGTATGATGGATATTTGGAGGGCGATATTTTTTCAATTTCAAACAATTGTCTGTCAATATTGTCAAAAAGAGCAGTAGAAGTGCCAGGCACACATACCATTAATTATGTTTCAGAAATAGATGAAATAACTATTTCTCATCGGGCAAAAAACCGCACAGGATTTGCGGTGGGTGCAGTAATTGCAGCAGAATGGCTTATTGATAAGCGCGGTGTCTATACAATGTCTGATGTGTTAGGGATATAGTTTTAATCATGCTCAAAAAAATAGAAGGCAATCAAGAACAAGCTGAAAAGCGAGAAATATTAAAGCAATATAGGGCTCTTTTACGCAATATTTCTGCAAAAATAAACACAGAGGATAAGAAAAGTCTTAGATTAGCCTTTGATATAGCACTTGATGCGCATAAAAACATGCGCAGAAAATCTGGCGAACCTTATATTTTACATCCTATAGCAGTGGCAAGAATAGCGGCAGGTGAAATTGGGCTTGGGGTAACCTCTATTATTTGTGCATTGCTGCATGATGTGGTAGAAGACAGTGAGTGGACTCTCGCAGAAATAGACGCAAAGTTTGGTACAAATGTTTCTAAAATAATTGGGGGCTTAACTAAAATAGATGGAGTAATTGTAGGCAAAGACAGCATGCAAGCAGAGAATTTTAGAAAATTATTGCTCACCATGTCTGAAGATGTAAGGGTGATATTAATAAAGTTATGTGATAGACTGCATAATCTTAGGACATTGAGCAGTATGAGCAAGAAAAACCAAATGAAAATAGCCTCAGAAACTATCTATTTATATGCTCCATTGGCGCACAGACTAGGATTGAATACTATAAAAACAGAGCTTGAAGATTTATCATTAAAATATACTCAACCAGAACAATACCATGCTATATCATCAGGATTACAAAGTAAAAAAGCGCAACGAACGAAATTAATAACCCGCTTTATAGAGCCATTAAATGAGCAATTAAAATCTTTAGGAAACATAGAATATACCATCAAAGGAAGGCCAAAGTCTATTTACAGCATATTTAAAAAAATGCAGAAACAAGGCTTAGATATTTCGCAGGTTTACGATTTATTGGCGGTTAGAATTGTTATTACAAACCCAAATCTTACCCTATCTCAAGAAAAACTGCTATGCTGGCAAGTTTACAGTACGGTTACAGATATTTACTACTCCAATCAACAGCGGTATAGAGATTGGATAACTACACCAAAAAGTAACGGATACGAATCTGTGCACACGACTGTTATGGGCCCCGAGGGAAAATGGGTAGAAGTGCAGATTAGGAGTGCACGAATGGATGAAATAGCAGAGCGGGGATACGCAGCCCATTGGAAATATAAAAACGATAAAGACAATATAAAAAATCAAGAAGACAATGGTTTTGATAGGTGGTTGAGTTCTATAAAAGAGGTGTTGGAAAATCCAGACCCGAGCACAATTGTGTTTTTAGACGAATTTAAGTATAACCTAGAAAGCCAAGAAATATATGTTTTTACCCCAAATGGAGATTTAAAACGGTTACAAAAAGGGTCTACACTGTTAGATTTTGCTTATGAAGTGCATACCAATATTGGAAATAAATGCATTGGAGGAAAAATAGGGGGAAAGCTACTGCCACTTGGTCACAAATTAACCAATGGAGACCAAGTAGAAGTTATTACATCAGAAAAACAAAAACCAAGAGAAGAGTGGAAAAATATTGTAGTAACTAGTAGAGCGCTTAACAGGATAAAAAGTGCGCTTAAAGAAGAGGTTAGAAAAGTAGCAGAAGAGGGAGAAGCAATACTAACTAGAAAGTTTAGGAATGAAAAAATAAAGTCTGACAAAGAAAAAATTAATATTTTGCTCAAACATTTTAAACGCAATACCTCTCTTGAACTTTTTTACGACATAGCGATTGGGAAAATTGAAAAGGAAGCGCTAAAACTTAAAGCAATTTTTGACCACAAAAATATTGCATCCCTTAGCAGGCATAAGCGTGGAGTGCTAACAAAGCGCACACAAATTCAAACACTCAAAGAAAGTAAAGAAATTATTTTAGGAGAGGATGATGCCTTTGACTACGAATTTGCAAAATGTTGTAATCCTATACCTGGGGACAGTATTTTTGGTTTTATTACCATAAATGAGGGTGTGAAAATACACCGTACTAGCTGCCCAAATTCTGTAACACTGATGAGTAACTATGGTTATAGAATTATAAAAGCAGATTGGCGATGGAAACCACATGAAGGGCAAAAGCAATTTTTGGCAGGCATAAAATTATCTGGTTTTGATGATGTAGGTATTATTTCTAAAATTACTGATATTATTAGTAAACAACTGCAAGTGAACATGAAAAGTATCACGGTAGAAAGTAATAAGGGCACTTTTGAAGGAAAAATAGCTTTGTATATTTATGATACAAAACACTTAGAAGAGCTGATGAAACAACTTAGCACTGCGGGGATAAATATGAATGTATCTCGGATTGAAGTAAAGGAATAATAAACTATATTTGCATTTTATTAGTGAAAAAAAACAATCAATTAAATGGCCGAAAATTTAACTTAGGTCATTTGCTTAAGAGCGTCACATTGGTTAAAATACTTACTTTTAATAATGCAAAGGCCAATATTTTTCAACAAAAAACACTTATAAAATTATTAAGCAAAGCGCAAAATACAATATATGGGCGTGCCCACAATTTTGAAAATATTTTGGCTTCAGACAATATTGTAGAAGCATTTGCAACATTGCCAATAACAGATTATTTGATTATGAAACCCTATTGGCAGCAATCTTTTAAAGGAGATGCAGATGTTGCTTGGCCAGGAGTGGTGTCATACTTTGCACTAAGCAGCGGCACAACAGATAGTGGCAGCAAGTATATACCTGTAACATTAGAAATGCTGAGCGCAATAAAAAAGGCGGGCAGAAGGCAATTGATTCAAATTGCCAAAACAGATTTTCCAAAAGATTTTTTGACCAAAGATTACTTATTTGTAGGCGGTAGCACAGATTTAGAATACAACGGAAATAATTATTCAGGAGATTTGAGTGGAATTACAACGGGCAATTTACCAATTTGGGTGCAGCGCTTTTCCAAGCCAGAGCCTTTTATTAAGGAGCAAAAAGTATGGTTGGATAAAATAGAAATGATGGTAGAAAATGCTCCAAACTGGGATATTGCCATGATTGCTGGAGTGCCTGCTTGGATTCTTATTCTTTTTGAAAAAATAATAGAAAGGTATAATTTAGCAAGTATCCATGATATTTGGCCAAATCTAACATTGTATGCACATGGTGGTGTGTCTTTTAAACCTTATTTAAAGAGTTTTGAAAAACTGCTTGGCAAACCTATAAAATATTTTGAAACTTACCTAGCCTCTGAGGGTTTTATTGCTTTTCAAATAAAAGAAAATAGCCTGGGGATGAGGTTGGTTTTTAAAAATGGAATTTATTATGAATTTGTTCCCTTCAACAAGCAAAATTTTAGTTCTGATGGAAATATATTGCCTCATGCTAAAGCGGTAGGATTAGAGATGGTAAATGAGCATATTGACTATGCCATATTGATTACTACTTGCAGTGGAGCTTGGCGATATTTGCTTGGCGATACAATCAGGTTTACAGATATAGATCAATGTGAAATAATCATCACAGGCAGAACTAAACATTTTTTGAACTTTTGTGGAGAACATTTGTGTGTAGAAAATATGAATGATGCTATATTGTTGTTATCTGAGCAACTAAATATTAATATTGTTGAATTTACTGTTAAAGGTATAAAAAGTTTACAAGGATTTGAGCATCATTGGTATATTGGTTCTGATGAGGTAGCAAATAATAATGATATCGCCACATTATTAGATGGTTTCTTATGCAGCCTAAATGATGATTATACAACAGAGCGAAAGCATGCACTGTCAAAAATAAAAGTTACATTATTACCTTCAAATATTTTTTTAGCTTGGATGGAGAAAGAAGAAAAAATTGGGTCACAATATAAATTTCCGCGCGTATTAAGCGATGAAAAATATCAAGATTGGCTTAATTTTACACAAAATAAACCGTCAAGCACCTTTACAGCAGTTTAAGCATTTTTTGCTTGCATGGCAGCCTTAACAAAACTTACAAATAAAGGATGTGGGTTTTCTACAGTGCTTTTTAACTCTGGGTGGTATTGCACACCAATAAAATAGGGGTGATTGTCTATTTCTATTACCTCTGCCAAATTAGTGCCTGGATTAGTGCCAACAATACTCATACCCGCTTTTATAAAATCATCTTTAAATTGGTCATTAAACTCAAACCGGTGGCGGTGCCGCTCTGAAATTTTTAATTTACCATAAGCCTTAGCAGATTTTGAACCTTTTTCTAGCAGACATTCATAAGCACCCAATCGCATCGTTCCGCCTTTATTCGAAATTTTCTTTTGGCTTTCCATCATATCTATTACCTTATATTTGGTTTTTGGGTCAATCTCTGCGCTATTTGCTGTTTTTAAACCCAAAACATTACGCGCAAATTCTATTACAGCGCATTGCATACCTAAACAAATTCCAAAAAAGGGTACTTGATTTTCTCTAGCATATTGAATTGCAGCAAGTTTTCCTTCTATGCCTCTGCTGCCAAAACCAGGAGCTACTAAAATGCCATGAAATTCTTTTAGCATTTCTTTTGCAGTTTGTTGGTCTATTAATTCTGAATGCACATAATGCAATCTTACCTTACATTCATTAGCAGCTCCAGCATGAATAAAGGCTTCTGAAATTGATTTATATGCATCAGGCAATTCAACATATTTACCAACAAGTGCTATTTTTATCTCATCGCTTGGTTGTTTTAACTTATATAAAAATTCTTTCCATTTTGTTAAGTCTGGTTCATTTTTACTGCTAAGCTTTAACTTGCTCATTACCACCTTATCAAGTTTTTCTTTTTGCATTACCAAAGGCACATCATAGATAGTATCTACATCAATACACTCTATAACTGCATTTGGCTTAACATTACAAAAAAGCGCAATTTTATTTCTCAATTCATTATTTAGGCTGTGTTCGGTTCTACAAACCAAAATATCTGGCTGTATACCGAGCTCTAAAAGCATTTTTACTGAGTGCTGTGTTGGTTTAGTTTTTAATTCACCTGCTGCTGCCAAGTATGGCACAAGTGTTAGGTGAATATTGATACAATCTTGTTTTGGGCGCTCCCACATAAACTGACGCACTGCCTCTACATAGGGCAATGATTCTATATCGCCCACTGTTCCGCCAAGTTCAGTAATTACAATATCGTATTTTCCAGTTTCTTCAAGTCTTTTAATACGCGATTTTATTTCATCGGTAATGTGTGGAACAACTTGCACGGTTTTGCCTAGATAAACCCCTTTTCTCTCATTATCTATTACAGTTTGATATATTTTGCCAGTAGTTACATTATTAGCCTGAGAGGTAAAAATATTTAAAAACCGCTCATAATGGCCTAAATCTAAATCTGTTTCTGCCCCATCTTCTGTTACATAACATTCGCCATGTTCATAAGGATTTAGTGTTCCGGGGTCTACATTAATGTATGGGTCTAATTTTTGTATTGTTACGTTAAAACCACGGGTTTGAAGTAGTTTTGCCAAAGAAGCACTAATAATGCCTTTTCCCAATGATGAAGTAACGCCACCGGTTACAAAAATATATTTACAATTGCTCATGTTTTTTGGTTTTTATTAATGTGGTCTCCGGTGTGCAAAGGTATTGTAAGCCAATAATAATACAAGACTTATTATAGGTTGTTTTCTAAGGAATTATCAACAGTTATTTTAACAGTAATTAATGTTGGTTAGGGAGTTAAATTTATTTAGGTACAACAACAATAAAAGCCTACTATATTGAAATAGCAGGCTTTTATTATTATTTTTTCTATTAATTGTTAATGACTAACAGTAAATTTTGCAGTTGTGCTGCCTTCTGCAGTTACTATGTTTATTAAATATATGCCATTGGCGAGATTAGAAATATCAAATTGATTGGTGCCAATTGCGAGCACTTTACCGTTTAGGTCTAAAATGGTTGAAACAAAATCCATATCACCATATAATTTTACATTTAACGTATTATTGGCAGGGTTTGGGTATATTTTCACAGCGATTTTATTATCAATGTAGCTAATACTAACATTTGCACCAACCGTACCAAATTTGGTAGAAGCAAAACTTTGTTTGTTCCAAACGATGCTATTTGCTAATGGCAAAAGGCCTGGATTGGTGATAGAAGTTGAAGTGAAACCCACAGAGCAATTAGTGTTTAAAACATTATTATTTGTAGTATTAGTTGCAAATGTTGCTTGATCCCATGCTGCACCCCTTAATCCTATAGTATCCCAAGTTTTAGTCATACATGCTAATATATTGTTTTTAAATTCAGCATTGCCTGATATCACTTCGTTATAAGTTGTTAAAGCATCTACAAACCAACCAACTGGGTATCCAGCCAATACACTGTTGAAAATACTAATTCTAGAATTTCTTCTTTGATGAACCGCTCTCGTATATTGTGATGAGATTGAAGCACTAAAAACTTTAGGTCCTAGAATAGTAACATTACTAAATATAGGGGCAGTAAATGGTGTATTGGCAGAACCTGTTCCGTCATTGTCAATTTCAAAACCATTAGAACCAGAAATATCAGCAATGGCAGGATCTCTCATTGTAAAACAATATTGTATTCTACCTGTAAAACCAAAATCGCAATCATAATCATCATCCCAAGCTCTAAGGGTAATAAGGTATTTTGAATCAACACTACCACCAAACCACTCAATAGCATCGTCTCCAGAATAGCTAACCTGAACATGGTCCATTTTAGTGCCTTTTCCAACTCCACCTAGTGTTATGCCATTAATTTCGTTATTTGGTTGAAAAGCAATACCTGGAAACTCAACACGAATAAAGCTAATTATTCCACTGTTGTCATTGTCATCTGTACCGCCATATGCTCCATCACTATTTGCATTGTTTACACCACCTTCTATTGTTGCTGTTCCTCCAGTTGGGTTTACTTTAGCATTTCCCAATATAATTATACCACCCCAATCGCCATAATCTCTGCTCCCCGCTGCTTGATTACTTGTAAAAACAATAGGTTGAGTTACTGTTCCTTGAGCTGAAATTTTAGCTCCTTTAGTAATAATAAGTGTTGCTTTACTTCCCCTATCTCCTCTAATAATGGTGCCAGCTGGTATGGTTAAAGTGGCATTGTTTTTTACATATACAAAGCCGTTTAATAAATATACCTTGCTTGCATCTAATGTAGTGTTTGTAGTAATTTCTCCACTAAGTGTTGCATTGGTAGCTGGATAGACCGTGTTGTCTGGGTCAAAATTAGACCAACCTTGTGCCCAATTTACTTTTCCAAATGCGCCTACATAGTCTGTAGAGTCAAATTTAAATGGCAATTGTGCACTTACTGCGAAATAACTTGCCATGGCGATGATAGATAGTAATGTTTTTTTCATTTTCTTATTTTTATTGATTTTTAAGTGCTGCAAACTTCGCCTTGTAATTTTTTCTTAATATTATCTAAGTATTATGCTTGTGTTAAGAAGTGGCTTGTTTTTTTTATTTGTTAATCTGTTTATTTAATTGGTTTCTTAATTATTATTGCACTTTCGTTTTTATCAAAAAATTAGTGCAAACAAAACTTTTTTTAAAAAATATATTTTGGGTTCAACTCATTAATTTTATTGCAAAACCAATCTGGATTATTGCCATAGATCGCTTTGTGCAAAACCAAATTGGTTTAGAAAACTATGGGCAATATCATTTGATTTTTAGTTTGGCTACGGTGTTTTTTATCATTACAGATTTAGGGCTCAATAATTTTATGACAAAATATTTAGTTGCCAATAATTTGAGGTCAAATGCTTTGCTAAACTTGAGTGGTGGGCTAAAATTAATTTTGAGTATTCTGTATTTAACCGTTTTAATAAGTATTGGTCTATCAAGAAATTTGGACATAATTCTAATTATTTGGGTTGGCGCTAATCAGGTGCTTTTATCTTTAAATCAATGGTTGAGGGTATGGTTTAATGTAAATAAGTTTTTTGTAAAAGAGGCTTTGTTGAGCGTTATAGATAGGGTAGTAGCTATTTTGTTATGGGCAGGGATATTTTTTTTATTTCAGATGCCGCAAGGTTTGTTATTATATGTTTTTTTAGGGGTGCAAACAATGGGTTTTGCAATTGCTATTATTATTACACTGTGGCAAATTCCTTTTTTTAATAGCGATTCAGAAGAGCTGGTGTTTAAAAATAGTTTTAAAACGATTTTAAAATCATGTTTGCCTTTTACGTTTTTAGCTTTTTTTATGGCAGCTTATGCACGTTTAGATGTTGTTTTACTCAATCTTTTATTAAAAGAAGGGAATTTTCAAATTGGTATTTATGCCCAAGGATTTAGGATTTTGGATGCTTTAAATATTTTTGCAGCACTAATAGGCACGATGTTACTGCCGATATTTACCCACATTATTAGTCAAAAAAATAACCCAATGATGATTATAAAATCTAGTTTGATGGTAATTATTTCCTCTATAGTATTATTATTGCTTGGGCTGCATTTTTTTGGTGAGTATTTTTATTTAAAACTTTATAGCACGGCAAGTGGATTGGATTTAAACTACGGTTTTCAGGTATTTAAGTTTGTGGTTATCATTTATGTTCCAATGAGTCTTATTTATATTTTTGGCACCTATCTTACCGCTTTGGGCAAGATGAATTACTTAATTGCTTTAGCCATTTTTTGTTTCTTATTAAATTTAGGACTCAATTTATATGTTATTCCTCAATTTAAGGCATTGGGTGCTGCAAAAATTGCAAATGTTACACAATGGGTGTTTTTATTAGGGTGCATTTATAAGACCATTTTGCAATTAAAAAAAGGCGTTCACAATGAAAACGAAATTGATTTATAAATAGGCAATTTGTTATACCAAAAAAATTTAAATACTTTATTCCTCAAAAACTAACCAACCAACTCAGCATTCCGTTGAAGAGATTAGCATTATCTATACCCCAAATATGATAAATTTTGCCAACATTAATTTCTGCCCTTAGCGAATTATGATTGTTAATTACCCAATCAGCATTCAACCCACTTTCGTGTTTAAAGCCTCCGGATTTAAAACTTAGGTAAGAAGCTTTTATGCCCAATTTAAAGTTTTTCTTTATGCTATATTTCATTTGCACCTGCACTGCATCACTGTTTAAACTATCAACACTGGGATTGGTATTTTGTACCACGCCTTAATGTTACTAACCTTTGAATTTAAAAAAAAGTAAGAAAGTAAAGCAATGAAGAAATACTTAAAATTTATGGATATCAAAAATAACATCATAAAAACCATGAAAACAAAAGTTTCAATCTTTGAAATAGTTACTTCCTAGGCTGGCGCAAGTCTCCGACTTGTGTTTGTAAAAGTAAGTTGTTGAAATAGAATACAAATTATAGTAATAACATCAAAAAAATTATGAAAACAAAAATGGCAGTATACAAAATATATCCCTAGCTAGTGTATAATTTGCAAAACAACTTAGCATTTATGCAAACAAGAGGCCATAAGCAATATGAACCGAGTAGGTGGTGCGGTGGATTTGCGCGAACTCGCTCGCTTATACCTTTAAAAATATACAACAATAAACAACCGAGCAGGCGGTGTGAAGCCTTGCGCTCGCTCGCTTATACTTTTAAAAACATTGTGACAAAAAATGAACCTTACCTTATTAACAAAATCAAGCATAAAATATCAAATGTTTAAAATGTTCTTAAATTAATCACTTAATCATCTATTCAGATAAATTTTCTAGTGGATTATGTGATTAATTTCCCAAAAGTTGGGCGAAGTTTCCTTTTGCGGTGAGAGAGGGATTCGAACCCTCGGTACCCTTACGAGTACGACAGTTTAGCAAACTGTTCCTTTCGGCCACTCAGGCATCTCACCAATGTTAATTTTTGGAACTATAAAAAGGGATGCAAAAATAGTTAAATAATCAATTTTAGCAACAATAATAATAAAAAAAACATTTCATTATTAATTTATGGTAGTTTTAGCTAAAAAATCACGGGTTTTCTTTCACGATAATAATTTTTGCCTTAATATTGAACCTTTATTATGGCTAACACTAAACATTGGAAATACCGAGACATAAAAACGTATAGCAGCACCGAATGGCTGGCAAATAATACTAAAAGATACCGAGCAGTATATGATGAGGCAGAGGCAGCCTATGTTTATTGCGAATTTTCTTTCTACAATAAGAAATTTGATGAGTCAAATTGGGATGTTAAAATGCGTTTAAAATGTTTTAGCCACACAGGTGACGAGATTTGCGACTTAAATTGTGATCGTTCAGTAGATAAAAAAGACCATATCATCTTTGTAAGAGAAGGGTGGGGGGTAAAAAACCCTGGCACATATTGGAAATCTGGGCAGTATAAGTGGGAAGCATGGATAGGCAATGAGCTGGTGGCTACACAAATTTTTTTTATAGAGAAACAAGGATTAATGCGCAATGGGCTAAATCCTTATTTTAAGTTAGAATCTATAAAATTATATGAAGGGCCGGATGCGAATATCAAAATAGAACAAAGAAAATACTACACTGGGTTTAATGCATTAAGCACACGTTATATTTGGGTAGAGGTAAACATGAAAAATTTAGTGCGTAAAAGCGAGGATTGGCCATGTGAAATGATTTTTAACTTTAGAACAGAAAATGGTTTTTTAAAAGGCAGTATTTCTAAATTATTTTTTGTAAAACCAAAGGATGATTTTTTCGATACAACAATTGGCTGGGGCAGCGATATGGTAGGCACATGGGGTAGAGGAGATTATCATGTCGAAATTATTTTTATGGATAAATTAATTGCTTCGATGCCTTTTGAAGTAGGAGATGATTATATTGATGCAGAAGAGGAAGATTTTTTACCCATGATGCAATTAGAGTTTTATCCTGATGCAGAAGATAGCTTGATTATAGAAAAAGATTTGCCAAAAATAGAAAGTGCAAAAGAGAATATTGCAGAAGAGCTTAATAGCTTGATAGGACTAGAAAAAATAAAAGAAAAAATTGCCGAGTATACCAAATATTTAGAGTTTATAAAACTAAGGCAAAAGAAAGGATTAGCAGACAGCGAAACCATTAATTTGCATGCCGTTTTTAAAGGAAATCCCGGGACAGGTAAAACAACGGTTGCCCGATTGTTGGGTAAAATATACAAAGATTTGGGCTTGCTAAAAAAAGGGCATGTGCATGAGGTGGATAGGGCAGATTTGGTGGCTGAATTTATAGGTCAAACTGCACCAAAAACTAAAGAAGCGATAAAAAAAGCAAAAGATGGAGTGCTTTTCATAGATGAGGCTTATGCCCTTGCAAGAAAAGACGATGACAGCAAAGATTTTGGCAAAGAAGCCATAGAGGCCATCTTAAAAGAAATGAATGATAGTAATGATTTTGCTGTTATTGTAGCCGGTTATCCTGACGAAATGACCAATTTTATGGAAGCAAATCCAGGTTTAAAATCCAGGTTTAATATGACCTATGATTTTCCTGATTATGTGCCTCAGGAGTTAATTGAGATTGCCAAATATTCTGCTGACAAAAAAGGTGTTAAACTTGCTTTGGAGGCTTTAGATTTTTTATATAAAAAATTAGTAAATGCATATAGAGACAGAGATCGTTTTTTTGGCAATGCAAGAATGGTGAATTCATTAATAGATGAAAGTAAAATGAACCTTGGATTAAGAATTATGCAAGCCAAAAATCCAGAAAAATTAGCCAACGAAGAACTTTCCACAATCACCTTCCCCGACTTGGTTAAAACCTTTGGAAAGCATAAAAATAAAATTGCTGATATTCCGATAGATGAAGATTTATTAAAAGAAAGTTTAACTAAACTAAAAGGGTTAATTGGCTTAGAGAATGTAAAACACGATATAGAAGAACTTGTAAAATTAGTGCGTTATTACAAAGAAATAGGCAAAGATGTAAGAGACACATTTTCTATGCACACTGTTTTTACGGGAAATCCTGGTACTGGAAAAACTACAGTAGCGCGTATTTTAGCCCAAATTTATAAAGCACTAGGTGTTTTAGAACGAGGGCATTTGGTAGAATGTGATAGGCAATCCTTGGTTGGGGCTTATGTAGGGCAAACAGCCATAAAAACTACAGAGTTAATAGATAAATCTATGGGAGGTGTTTTGTTTATAGACGAAGCATACGCTCTAACAGAAGGACAAAGCAGTGACTATGGCAGAGAGGCAATAGAGACATTGCTTAAAAGAATGGAAGACCAAAGGGGCAAGTTTATTGTTATTGCAGCAGGATACACCATGAATATGGAAAAATTTATGGAATCAAACCCTGGCTTAAAATCTAGGTTTGATAGGGTAACTAAGTTTGAAGATTTTAAGCCATTAGAATTGTCAGAAATCGCATTTAATCAATTGTTAGAAAATAACATTAAGCCCGATAAGGCTGCAGAGGAGCATCTAAAAACTTATATCTCTTATATGTATGAAAAAAAAGACAAGTATTTTGGCAACGGACGCTCAGTAAGAAAGGTGATAGAAGAAGCGGTAAGAAATCAGCATTTGCGCCTAAGCGAAATAACAAAAGCAAAGCGTACCCAAAAAATGGTGAATACCCTTGTGCTTGATGATGTAAAAGAGTTTGATGTGAGCAGCATACCTACTTCCAAATCTGGTATAGGTTTCAAAAGGAGCTAAAAAGGGATTGGCAATGAGCAGTTTTTTTACGCACTGGCCTTGGCTTTTATTGCTTTGTATTCCATTATTGATACAGTGGGTTTATTTCATTGGCTATTTTTCAACGCTGCTGATTAAATCAAAGAGTAAAACCTCCACTGCGGATGAACCTGTGAGTATTATTGTTTGTGCTAAAAATGAAGCTGCCAACTTAGAAAAGTTAGTGCCTATTTTATGCTCACAAAATCACCCTTGCTATGAGGTTATTATAGTAAATGATGGCAGTTGGGATGATTCGCACATGATACTTGAGGCTTTTAAAAAAAACTATCCTCACCTAATTACTTTATACTTAGATCCAGAAAAAAAACTTTTTTCAGGAAAAAAACTTGCCATTACTTTAGGCATAAAAGCAGCAAAATACGATATTATTCAGTTAATAGATGCAGACTGCATGCCAGCATCAAAAGATTGGCTTAGCCTGATGCAAAAATCTATTGCGCCTACAAGGCCGCTTGCATTAGGCTACAGTCCATATTATAAAGCAAAGGGATTGCTCAATTTATTTATAAGGTTCGAAACACAAATAACGGCAATGCTATACTTATCTAAAGCTAAAAAGGGTAAGCCATACATGGGTGTGGGACGAAATATGACCTATACAAAAAAATCTTTTTTTGATGTAAAAGGCTTTGCCAATCACCACCACATTATTTCGGGTGATGATGACCTTCATGTCCAAAATTTAGCCCAAATTTTTAAAGCCAATATTGTTTTATCACCCAATAGTTTTGTATACTCTCATGCCAAACCAAATTTTGATCAATGGGCGGAGCAGAAGAGGAGGCATTTGCAAGTTGGAAAATTTTACCAAAGTGATGCAAAATGGTTTGTAGGTGTATTTATGTTTTCTAACCTGATATTTTTGCCTATTGCAATACTATTATTAATATTTTTGACCAGTTTATGGCAAATGATTGTGGCCATTGTTATTGCACGGTATTTAATAAATGGCACGATTTTTAGCCTTTGCTCAAAAAAATTGGCCGATACTTCTACAATAATCTTTTATCCTTTACTTGATTTTTTAATACAAGTATACTGGATAGGGTTTGGCATATACGTATTTTTTACAAAGAAAAAAGGATGGTAAAAGCAGATATTATTTTTCAATATTTTCCTAATCTTTCTGATATACAGAAGGCAAAGTATAGTGAATTGTACACCATTTATTTAGAGTGGAATAATAAAATTAATGTGATATCGCGAAAAGACATGGATAATTTTTATGAGCGGCATGTATTGCATTCTTTAGGCATTAGTATAATAAAATCTTTTAGCAGCAATGATTTGGTTATAGATGTAGGAACAGGAGGGGGTTTTCCTGGGGTTCCTTTAGCCATTATGTTTCCCAATACACAGTTTATACTTTGCGACTCTATTGCAAAAAAAATTACTGTGGTAAAAGAAGTGTGTAGTCATTTGCAATTAGATAATATAAATGCACTGGTTACCCGATCAGAAGATTTGAAAATGAAAGCAGATGCTATTGTAAGCAGAGCTGTAAGTCAATTGGCACCATTTTATAACATGACCAAGCACTTGCTCAAAGAATCTCATGATGGAGTGCATTATTTAAAAGGAGGTGAAATTAACGAAGAAATAAAAACGTTTAAGTCTATTCATAAAAAAATGAAGGTGAAGCAAATGGCACTTTCTGGTTATTTTAAATCTCCATTTTTTGATACCAAAAAAGTAGTTTCTCTTATCAATTCTAGAAAGTAAATTTGTTTTGCAATAGTTACACAAATTAGTATCATTACTTTCAAACTTTGATTTTTGTTGATTTAACCCTGATTACACATTCGAGATTCTTATTAAGCAAAAACTATTTTAAACGCAAGCGTGTACTCGATTTTCATTCTTAAATTAGAACTACTGCTCACGCAAATTAAAATCTTGCAAGCCCATTTTTCTTTATTGCATTTTTTGACAGACATAGAGAACTCTAATGCGAAATTTGGCTTTTAAAATTACTTTTGGTTTATTATGTTAATAATTTAATAAATTTGTTTTATCTATCATCAAATTATATTTTTATATTTGTACCTATAATCATGGAAGTAAAATTAGAAAACATCGCATTTACCGACTGTACAAATATCAAAATGATTGATGAAATAGAACTTAGAATCAGACAAATTAGCAGAGCGATACCTTTAGAGTTTGTTAATAAGTTAACCCAAAAAGAAGGGCAAAGATTAGTTCAGCTAACTGTTTCATCAATAATTATAAATTAATTTATTGTTTTGTTTTTATCAATATTAGTTATACATTTGTGGAATAATAATTAATCATTATGTTAATCAATAGCCTAAATATAATTGAAGTTAAAAACGAAATTAAAAACAACTTTTCATTTCTTAACATGCATTTTGTAAATTTTGCAGAAATTGTTGAAGATTTTAAACTTTTGGATAAGAAAAATGAGTCTACTTCGGTTTTACGATTGCTTAAATTACAATCTTTATTACTAAGTTAAATAAAGATTATTTAAGCATCAAATATTATCACACACATTACCATAATATAACCTCTTAGGTATGTGACAGTGTATGATTGATAATCAATCATACAGAGAAAAAAGCAATTCATTTCTACTTTTTATCATATTAATCAAGCCCAAAAGGTTCTAAACTCAATATCTTATTTAATGCATCGTATGTTGCATAAAGGCTAATTGTGTGTTCAATATTTCTATTGTATGCTTTTTTTGGAGTGTATTTATTTGTATTAAGCATTCCTTTTTGTATAGCGCTTATTGCATTGAATGGGTCGCTAAATAGTTCTTTTTCATTAGGTATAATCATTATACTTTCGCTAATATTGCCTTTATTATCTATGGTTATAAGCATCATAACAGTGCATTGATACTTTGCTTTCTTGGCAGCTTTCATATCTACATTTTCGCGCAAACTAGTATTTATTAACTCCCAAATGGCATCAACACCTCCTTCAAACTTAGGCAATGATACTAGATTAGAAACATTGCGAATTTTTTTGTCTAATTCTACTTCTTCTTCATCATAGAATGTGGCATTTTCGAAGTCACCTCTTGTAAAATTGGCTTTGCAAGACATTTTTCCGTTTGCATGATACCAAACCCAGACGCTGTCGCGTTTATTTTTAAAATACTTGCCTTCTGCAGATAAAACTCCACTTTCCCAGTAGCTTAAATAATTGCCAACTAAGCTATCGCCATCATAGTTTGCATCTTCATCTTTTTTGCCATTTTTGTAAAAAGTTTGATAAAATCCATCTTTTTTTCCTTGCTTGTACCTTGTTTGTTGTTTCAAAGTACCATCTTCATAATACCATATCCAATCACTGTCAAATACACCTATAAAATACCTTCCTTTACTTTTTATTTGCCCATTGTCATAATAGGTTTCCCATTGTCCATTTCTATTTCCTCCAGCAAATTGTCCTTTTGCAGCAATTTTTCCATTATCATGATTTTCTATATATTCCCCTTCTTCCTTGCCATTTTTGAATCTTATTTCTGCTTTTTTTGTTCCATTTTTATGATAAAATTCAAAGTTGCCTTCACGTTCTTCATTTGTACCTCTATCACCGCTATAACTTCCCGATGATTTTAGCTGATCATTTGCTGCATAATATTCTTTTATTTTATATTTAGACCCACTTTTTACCACGTCTCTGTAATAGGTAGCTTCATTTGCTTTACATTTCTTATCCTCTGCATTATAGAAATAGCGCTTTTGCCCAAATGAATTAAATCCAAAAATGCTTGCTAATATTAGTACTAGGCCTATTTTTTTGCTTACTTTTAATTGATGTATTTTCATTTTTAATGTATTTTTTCTATTGTGGCTCAGGGGTTGTAATATTATAAGTGCCATTTTTTAAGTCGGCATCTCTCGCTTTATCAGCTTTTTTGCCGCTGCCTATGCTAAAGTATCTTTTTGGATATTTATTAATATCGATTATCAAAGCATCTAAATCTTTAGAAACTTTTTCTAGATTATTATATAGCTTGGGGTCTTTGAGCAATAGAGATAAACTGCCATTGCCATTGTTTACATTTTGTAAAAGGGTGTTAAATTCATTCAATGCCATATTTGCTGCATTTATGGTTTTATTTATTTCTAGCGCTTTTAGCTGATTGCTAAATGAATCTGCATTTTTTATTACATTTGTAATAATCGCATTGTTGTTTTTTAAGTTTCCTGTAATAGATTCTACATTAGCAAAAATAGCATTTAGTTTTACTTGATTGTCCAGCAGTATTTGATCAATTTTTAGACTCGTACCTTTTAAATTACTGGTAGTTGCCTCTAAGTTTGCTAAAGTACCTTTGAGCGCACTGCCCGATAGTGTTGCATTTAAATTTGAAATTAAAGAATCTAAGTGTTCACTAATAGGACCAAGGGAGTTGCCAATACTTTCTGCCATACCAACCTTAATCTCACCTTTTAAAAAAGTGTTATCTTTTGCTTCAGTTTTGCTCTCACCCAAAGTGATTAATATGGCCTTAGTGCCAAACAGGTCATTATCTGCAATTGTTGCTATACTGCCTTCAGAAATGATAATATCTTTTTGGATATCTAATTCTGCAACAAATGATTGTTCATTTTTATCCCATTTAAGTTTGCTTACTTGGCCTATTCTATAGCCTTTGTAAATTACAGGATTTGCTTTTGTCAATCCTTTTAAATCATAAAATTTTACGTAATAGGTTTTTCCATTAGACCACAAAGAATCCCTACCCGATAAAAAATTGTATCCTAGCACTAAAATAGTTATGGCTACTGCTGCAAGCGCGCCTACTTTAGTTTCATTATTTATTTTCAATACTTTATATATTAAGCAAACAAAAGTACAATTATTTTTTAAACTGACTTAGTAAATCTTTCAAAAATATTAATTATTTATTATTTTGTGTTTGAATCGCTTTGTCTAGTTCAGCTTTTCTTTTGCAAATAGCAGTAAACATGCATCCAGCAATTCTATTTTGGCCAGTATCACTCGCCAATTCTTTTCTATCAGTGCTATTGGTTAAAAAACCTATTTCTACAAGCATACTCGGCATACTTGTTTTCCAAAGGACTAAAAAACCAGCTTGTTTTACTCCTCGGCTATTTAGTTTTCCGCTGTCTTTAAATTCTTTTTCTATTTTTTCTGCAAGTGATGCACTTTGTTCTAAATAAGCATTTTGCAGCAAGCTAAATATAATGTGTCCAATCGGAGAATTGGGGTCAAAGCCACCATAAGCAGTATTGCTTTTATAGTTTTCTTCTAGTATAATAGATGCATTTTCCCGTTTACTAACGGCTAAATTACCCTCTGATTTGTGCAATCCCATTATAAATGTTTCGGAACCTTTGGCGCTTGTGTTATCGTTTGCATTACAATGTATGCTTATAAATAGGTCGGCATTGTTTTTGTTAGCAATGTTAGAACGCTCACTTAATTCAATAAATTTGTCACTTTTTCTAGTATATATTACTTTTACATCTTTGAGGCTATCTTCAATGAGTTTTCCTAATTTGAGGGCAACTTTTAGCGTAATATTTTTTTCAAATTCTGTGCCTCCTTTGCATCCAGGGTCATGTCCACCGTGTCCTGCATCTATTACAATTGTATTAATGCTTTTGCCAGCTTTTGTTTTATTATTTGCTGCAATTAATGTTAAAAAACTAATTACTGCGATAATAGGTATCCACAATATTTTTGGTACTTTTGCCATGTTTAAGTTGAGTTCAAAAATAAGACCTTTTTTATTTATAAAACAATGTTTACGCCTAGATTGTGGGCTAAGTCATTTGTGGATACTGCATGTTGCGCTATTTTTAGGCCTTGGTATAAGTAGTTTTTCTAATGTATATGGACAGTCTAATAAAATAGACAGTATTAGACTAGGTGTTGATACACTAAGGAAGGGTGCAGGCGGAATAGAAGATTTGGTAGATTATCAAGCAGATGATTCCATTATATTGGATATGGAGCAAAAAGTAGCTCATTTATACGGCAATGCGCGTGTTCATTACACGGATATTGAGCTCACAGCTAACTATATTAGAATAGATTTTAGCACTAAACAGCTTTTCGCAAAAGGATTGTTAGACAGTGCATATAAAATAGCGGGTGTGCCGCATTTTAAGCAAGGCGATAATGAGTTTGACACAGATAGCTTATATTATAATTTTGAATCCAAACGGGCTAAATTAAATGGACTAAGGCTAGTAGAAGAAGAGAATTATATTATTTGCAATAAAGTGTTTAGAAATGAAGACGGAAGTATTATTACAGATGTAGGTAAAGTAACCACATGCAATTTAGAACATCCACATTTTTATTTTAGAGCCAACAAGCTAAAAATTATTCCCGATAAAAAAATTGCTTTTGGCCCTGCAAATTTATGGATAGAAGATGTTCCCACGCCATTATTTATTCCATTTGGCCTTTTTCCAATAAAAAAGGATAGAAAAAATGGAATTATTTTTCCTCAGCCTCAAATGGGGGCATTAAGAGGTTTTGGAATCACAAATTTAGGATACCATTTACATGTTTCAGACAAAATGAACCTTGTGTTTGATGGTGATATATTTTTTGGTGGCTCTTATCGCATAGGATTATCGAGCATGTATGCAAAAAGATATAAATACGATGGATTGTACAGTGTTTCTTTTGCCTATAACATCAATCAAGGCTCCAAAGAAGAAAATAATTTGGTAGCCTCTAGAGATTATCGCATATCTTGGGAGCATAGAGAAGACGGTAAAAATCATCCAGGCCGATCTTTCTCTGCTAGGGTAAATTTTAATGGGGGTAATTACAATCAAAATTTTAATAACAACACTCAAACTTTTGGAAATACTCAATTTAACAGTACCATTAATTATTCTAAGGTATTGATAAAAAATAGGTTAAATCTAAATGCCAATACCTCTATTGACCAAAACACAAGTTTGCGCCAAGTATCAGTAAACGCCCCTACATTAGCACTAACCATGCAGCGCTTAACACCATTTAAGAATGAAAAACGGTTAAAAAAGAAATTTTATGACAATTTTGGAATAAACTATACGGGCAGATTTAGCAATGAAATTAAAAGGGCCGACACAGGCTTTTTTGACCTTAATACTTGGACACAGCCCCTAGCCAATGCAAGGCGAAGTATCAACCACAGCATCAATGCTGATATGCCGATGTCATTTTATAAGAATTTTTTTAATTTTACCCCATTTTTTAACTTTAGCGAAGATTGGTTTTTAACAGATCGGTATCAATTTGATTTTGATTTTTTGAATAAAGAATTAGATACCGCTAGAATTGTATCTGCATTTGGAAGAGTGTATAATTATAAATTTGGTGGGGAGCTGCGCACCAATATTTTTGGAACATATAATTTTCCTAAAGCTAGAATTAAGGCAATTAGACATGCAATGACACCTTCTGTTGTTTTTAGTTATACACCAGATTTTAGCCGCCCCAATTTTGGATTCGCACAATCTTATTCAGATACCATGCGTTTGAATGTCTATAATGTTTTTACAGGTAGTCCATTTGCATTTGGGCGCAATGGCAATATTGCATTTAGCATTGCAAATGTTTTTAGTGCAAAAAAACAGCTTAAAGACTCTTTAAAAACTTTAAAGCGATTTAATATTTTGGATCAATTAAATTTTTCTGCAAACTATAATGCATTGGCTGATAGTTTTAACTGGAGCAATATTGCTGCAAACGTGGCCACACGAATAGGAGAGAGGGTTAGTTTTAATATGGCTGCCAGCTTTACTCCATATCAAATAAATAATTTGGGGCAAATGAGCAAAGAACTAAAGGCAACAAACAAGGATGGTTTTGCATCACTTACTTTTTTGACGGCAGGTTTATCAGCCAATTTGAATCCCAGAGCTGCAGAAAAGCGTAATCAACAAATTGATGCCCTTAGCAATGGTCAATATCTGCTTTATGATGTTTTGCAGCGACAATTATTAGATTTTGCCATTCCTTGGAGTTTAAATATAAATGCCACTGCAACTTACAACCCATTTAGCCAAATAAAAAATGGAAAGGTGGCTTTTGTTCCAAGTTTTGATGGCAATGTGAGTTTAACACAGTTGTGGAAAATAACATTTAATTCGGGTTTTGACGTTATACAAAAAAGTATTTCAGAAACCACTACCATTGGTCTTGCCAGAAATTTGCATTGCTGGACGCTACAATTTGATTGGACACCTGTTGGCAGCCGCAGAATGTTTATGTTTAGAATTAGCCCGGAGGCTTCGGCTTTGCAAAGCTTAAAATTGCAAAAACGAAGTTATTGGTGGAATAATTTTTAACCCAATTTTTAATTTATTTTTTTTTAACCTCTAAAAAAGGATTGCTTAAAAATTTTTCTATCTTTTTAAAAAAAGCTAAAAGCAACTGTTTATATCTCGTTGAATAGCCTAATTCTTTTTTAATTATATTCGCAAATATAAAATTTTCTATGAGCGATAATATAACTCCACCACATAATTATAACGAAGACAGCATTAAGTCGCTAGATTGGCGTGAACATATAAGACTTCGTCCAGGCATGTATATTGGGAAACTGGGCGATGGCACAAGTGCAGACGATGGAATCTATGTGATGGTAAAAGAAGTTTTAGACAATTGCATAGACGAACATGTGATGGGCTACGGTAAAAAAATAGAAATTGCTATAGTAGAAGGTAAAGTGAGCATTAGAGATTATGGCAGAGGCATACCCCTTGGCAAAGTAATAGATTGTGTTTCGAAAATAAATACTGGAGGTAAATATGATAGTAAGGCATTTCAAAAAAGTGTAGGATTAAACGGGGTAGGAACAAAAGCGGTAAATGCCTTATCAGCTCACTTTTCTATCTATTCTTATAGAGATGGCGAGCAAAAACGTGCTACATTTTTAAAAGGTATTTTAGAAGCTGACCCACCGATAGAAAAAACAAACGAACCCAATGGTACCTTAATAGAATTTATAGCAGACGGCTCTATTTTTAAAAATTTTAGATACATTAATGATTACTTGTTAAATCAAATATGGAATTATGCCTATTTGAATTCAGGCTTAACCATTCATTTTAACAAAGAGCGGTATTTTAGTAAAAATGGGTTGTTAGATTTATTGGAATCGAAGGTAAAAGAAGACGAACTGCGCTATCCAATTTGCCATTTTAAAGGTGAAGATATAGAAATAGCAATATCACATACCAATTCTTATGGCGAGGAGTATTACTCTTTTGTAAATGGACAAAATACAACACAAGGTGGCACACATTTGGTGGCATTTAGAGAATCTTTGGTAAAAACTATTAGAGATTTTTATAAAAAGGATTTCGATAGTGGCGATATTAGAGGCAGTGTTTTGGCTGCAATAAGTGTGAGGGTGCAAGAGCCTGTTTTTGAGTCGCAAACTAAAACCAAGCTTGGCTCTTCTGATGTGGGGCCAGATGGGCCAACCATAAGGACATTTATTAATGATTTTTTGAGCAAAGAGCTTGATAATTATTTACACAAAAATCCTGAAATTGCAGATGCATTATTAAAAAGAATATTGCAGAGTGAGCGTGAGCGAAAAGATATGGCGGGCGTTCGAAATTTAGCAAAACAAAAAGCTAAAAAAGCCAATATTCATAATAAAAAATTGCGTGATTGCAGGGTTCACAGAACAGATAATGGGCATGAAAAAGCATTGCTAAGCACCCTTTTTATAACAGAAGGGGATAGCGCAAGTGGTTCAATAACAAAATCTAGAAATGTAGAAACCCAAGCCGTATTTAGTTTACGTGGCAAACCCCTTAATTGCTTTGGCTTGAAAAAGAAAGTGGTGTATGAAAATGATGAGTTTAACTTACTTCAGCATGCATTAAATATTGAAGAGTCTATAGATGAATTAAGGTACAATAAAGTGGTAGTTGCTACGGATGCAGATGTAGATGGAATGCATATTAGGCTGCTGTTAATGACTTTCTTTTTACAGTTTTTTCCAGATTTAGTGCGCAATAATCACTTATACATTTTGCAAACACCGCTTTTTAGGGTACGGAATAAAAAAATAACAAAATACTGTTATTCAATTGAAGAAAAATATGCTGCTATTTCGCTATTAGGAGGCAAGCCAGAGATTACAAGGTTTAAAGGGTTGGGTGAAATATCTCCTGAAGAATTCGAAAATTTTATAGGAGAAGAGATTAAATTAGAGCCTGTGGTATTGAGTAAAAATACTTCTATCAATGATTTATTGACCTATTATATGGGTAAAAATACCCAAGAAAGACAAGATTTTATTATTGATAATCTTAATATTGAGAAAGATGTAGATGGACTAGATTATAGCGAAGTAGAACAAATGGAAGCAGAAGAGTTAAGTTAATATTACCAACTGCCACCTGCGCCACCGCCACTAAATCCTCCACCACCTCCAAATCCGCCCCATCCACCGCCACCCCCGCTGCCACCAGACCAAGAACCTCCGCCTGTAGATGGAAACCAATATGTTCCTCCACGCTTGTAGCCTCCACCTCCTTGATTGCCATTTTTTCTAAAAAATATACTTAGCAATACAAAAAGCACAAAAATAATTATTATGGTTGTCAAACTATTTTTGCTAGCTACTTTGCCATCATTTGTGTATGTTCCATTAAGCAATGACTGTATTTTTACTATTCCGCTAAAAATGCCACCTGCATAATTTTTAGTTTTAAAATAGGGTGTAATATCATTTCTGATTATCTCGCCCAAATCGCCATCTGAAATGTAGTCTTCTGTTTCGTTTGTGGTTAGGATATGTATTTTTCTATCATCTATGGCGATATATAATACTACACCATTGTTTTTTCCTGCGGTTCCCACTCCCCAAGCCCTAGAAAAATCCATAGCACGGTCAAATACATCTCTTCCATTTAGGGTTTGTTCAATTACCACTGCTATTTGTGTAGATGTGGTGTCGTAATAATCTTTTAGATAATTTTCTAATTTTGCGTTTTCATCTATGCTAAGTATTTTAGCAAAATCATTGATATAACCAACATTTGCAGGTACAGGCTTTCTATATACAGCTTGCGTATTTAATTGAATGAGCACAAAAAGCAGTAAAAAAGAAAATCTAATAGCTGATATCATCGTTTAATTCGTTAGTATCTGTTTTTCTACTGTACGGAAAATATAGCTTTAGTGCTTGGCCAATTTGATGAATTGTTTGCACCAATCCCTGCTCAAATTGCTTATTTTTGAAATAAACACCTAATTCTTGACTCACTTTGTCCCAAAATACTTGACCTACTTTATCATGCATTGCACGATCTCCCAAAACAAGGTATTGTTTAATTTTAGGATTAATATAAATTAAAACGCCATTTTGCGCTTTGGTTTCATGCATTCCTAAAAGGTAAAATACACTTTCTGCATGTTTGGGAATATTTTCTATAATTTCTAAATCTATGTGAACGCGTATTTCGCCAGAGGTTTGCATTTCTGCCTCGGCAATTGCTGTTACTATCTGTTTAGACTCCTTCTTGCTTAAAAAGGGTTTTTGGGTAGAGAAAATGTTCAAAATTAGGCAGTATTTAAAATGATATATCAGGCCTTTTATCTGCGCCTACTTCACTTTTAAATTGTTCTTTGATACCAAAACCAAACATACCTGCAAATAAGTTATTTGGAAAAGTTCTCACAGATTTGTTAAAAGTGGTTACAACAACATTGTAATCATCTCTAACGGTTGCTATTCTATTTTCTGTTCCAGATATTTCGTCCTGAAATTTTAAGAATGCTTGTGTTGAACCGATGGTTGGATAGGCTTCTATTTGCACTTTTATAGATAAGGCGGCTTGCTGTGCTTGTTGCAGGTATTGGTCTAATTGGGCAGGTGTAGTGGCATTTTTCATGTTTTCTTGTGCATCCACAATCCCACTTCTTGCTTTTGTAATGCCTAATAAGATTTCTTTTTCATTATTTGCAGCACCTTTAACCACATCTAATTGACTTGCAAATACATCGGCTCTTCTTTGATATT
>JBDNFC010000073.1:0-2417 GCA_041690035.1 Bacteroidia bacterium
CTTTTAGTCCAGCTTTTTTAGCAGCACTAGACTCTAAAACCATAGGTATGTATACCCCTTTTAAATCTGTAAATCCTTTTTCCTCTGCCAATTGGGCGGTAACTTCTTGAATAGATACCCCTAGCACAGCACGTTGTACTTTACCAAATTTTAGCAAATCATCCATAATTTTTACCGCAATATTGGCAGGCACAGCAAAACCATATCCTGCATAACTTCCTGTTTGCGAAGCTATAGCGGTATTGATGCCAATCAACTGCCCTTTAGTATTTACCAATGCGCCTCCGCTATTGCCCGGATTTATTGCAGCATCTGTTTGTATAAAACTCTCTATTGCATATTGATTTCCTTTACTGCGTAGCAAATCAATATTTCTGCCCAAAGCACTAACAATACCAGCAGTTACGGTGCTGTTAAGATTAAATGGATTGCCCACTGCCACTACCCATTCTCCTACTTTTACCTCATCCGAATCTGCAAAAGGCAAAAAGGTTAAATTATCTTGAGCAATTTTTATAAGCGCTAAATCTGTGCTAGGATCAGTGCCTATCAGTTCTGCGATATAATTTCTTTTATCATTTAAAGTAACTTCTATTTTTGAAGCGCCATCAACAACGTGATTGTTTGTGATAATATAACCATCTTTTGCAATAATTACTCCACTACCTGTGGCCTGCTGTGGTCCTTGTTGCGGCATATTAAAGTCATATCCTTGATCCCTAAAAAACTCAAACATATCCATTTGCTGCCCACCCTTGCCCGTGCTCTTTTTCATTTCAATCGTTGTTTTTATATGCACTACAGATGGCGTAGATATTTCTGCTACTTTTACAAAATCAAATGCTGGAGCACCTAGAACGGTCTCTGCATTGCTAGCAAATTTAAAATAGTTATCTTGCTTTTGCCCAAAAGAGCGGTTGTTATTATCCTTTACATAATAATTGATGGCCAATGCTAAACTTGCCCCAGCAAAAGCGATTAAACCAAAAACTAAATATTTTCTTGCGTTTTTCATATTTTTAATACATTTATTTTCTTTTTATACAACAAAATTTATTCCATTTAAAAATTGTTTACTTTTGTAACGTGTTTTTAAGTAAAAATTGTTTTGCATTTACTTTTCTCGATAAGAGGGTATTAAAAAGCTATAAATTAGTATGGTGCTCTGGCAATTAAATTCTGAACAAGATATTTTAGCAGGCATCAGAGAAGGTGATGAGCAAATGCTTAAGGTATTATACCGACAAAATTACAGTATGGTAAGAAAATATGTCATAAGTAATAGTGGCACTCTTGATGATGTAAATGATGTTATGCAAGATGTAATTATTGCTTTTTGGAAAAATGCAAGCAAAAGAGATTTTAAACTTACTGCAAAAATTAGCACCTATTTGATGGCAATTGCAAAACGAAATTGGTTAAAAAAATTAAATAAAAATACTAGAAATCAATCACATGATTTTCAAAATAACGATATGGGTATAATGCAGGATGATAAAAAAATTAACGCGATGGATGCTGCTACTTTCAGAACGATTATGAATGAAGTTGGTGAAACATGTCAGCAATTGTTGAGCCTTTTTTATTTTGACGGAATGGACAATAAAAGTATTGCAGAGCGCCTAAATTTTAGCAACACAGATGTGGTAAAGGCAAAAAAATACCAATGCCTTAAAAAACTTAAAATTATTTTTGAGCAAAAGTATAATAAGGAGGATTTTATAAATTGAAATGGAATCGAGCAAAGAAAATATCGCAAAATTTGATGCCTATCTAAACCATCAAATGAATGAAGAGGAAAAGCTGTTTTTTGAATCCGAACTGTTGCACAATAAAGCGCTGCAAGAGGAATTTAATTTTCACAATTTCATAACACAATCCATTGCAAACGAAAAGGAAGACCGTTTTAGAGAAATTTTAAAATCGCAGCAAGAAAACAGTTACATTGGCAACAATACTTGGGGTAAGAAATTTACCATTGCTGCCAGTATTATTATGCTTCTTGGACTTTCTGCCCTCTTAATTTCATATCTAAAAGATCCAGATTTTGCAAAAACTTTTGCAAAAAAAACAAAGAAAACAGCACAAGACACCATGGTGATTCTAAAAAAAGATTCTGCCAAAATTGTTGTAAAAGAAAATCTGAATCCTGCAGCAGAAGTGACATTATCAGAAACAGAAAATAATTTACTCCCGTCTCCACCAACTCCTGAATCCTCTGCATTTGAAAAAAGAGCTTCTGCCGAAAATAATATTGAAGATATAGAATCAATTCCCTTTAATGAAACAGAAATATCAAGAAAAGACAAAGAAAATATTTTAACAGAAATATTAATTAAAACTGTTAAGCAAGAGGTTATAATTATACCAAAAATAAATCTGGAACAACAAAAATTAGTGCCTAAAAGCACTGTTGA
>JBDNFC010000074.1:0-29996 GCA_041690035.1 Bacteroidia bacterium
GATGTAAACTCAATCAGAATGTTTTTGGGATTCAGACAAACAAGGTATATATCTGCTGCCACTGTTCAAATTTGGAATGGCAGTGCATGGGTGGATCATCATTCTTATTCTGTGCCTTATACCAATTCAGTCACTCAGCCTTGTGATTACATTATTAATTTTCCTAGAGTGAATGTAGATAGAATCAGACTTTCTAGATTTACTTTCAGTGGCGGGCAAACATCTAACCCAAGTATTAGAGAAATTCAAGTTTTTAATCTCAGAGGACGCGATATGGCTACCACAAGTGTTTTGCCTATTTTTGGTTCTGGCATTCTGCCAGTAAACGCTTTTATTAGAAATGTAGGTTTGCAAAACATTGACAGTGTAAATATAGGATGGTCTGTAAATGGCGCTGCACAAACAGGATTTAAAATAAGAAACAGAAGGCCAGCGCTTACTTTTAGAGATTCTCAAATAAGTGTAGGCTCTTTTAATTTTATTGCCAACACTTTATACACTGTAAGGGTTTGGACCGCATTGCCAAATAATTTAGTGGATTCTTTGATAAGCAATGATACTTTTACCTATGTATTTACTGCAATAGGCAAACCTCTTCCTCCGGTCACTACTAATCAAACTTATTGTGGTGTTAGTAATCCCACTTTAATAGCAAAAGGCGAATTGGGCACAGTAACAAGTTGGTCTAGGATGCCAAGCGGCATTCCTTCGATTGCATCTGGCGATTCTGTCGTGCTAAACACTTTGTTATTTCCTACAAGCACAAATTTATATTATGCCCGTAGTTTACGATCACTTTCACTAAGTCATACGATGGCTCCTAGAACAGGTAATTGGTCATTTACTGGAGGTGCTGCACCAGCTATAAAAGGAAATTATGTAAATGTGTTTTCTAAGTATAACATTATCATGGATAGTGTGAATGTAGGTATCAGTGCCCCAAATGCTGGGGCTCAAGGCCCTTTGCGTTTTCGACTTTATTACAGAGAAGGAAGGCATGAAAATGTTGAGCTAGACTCCTTTAGTTGGATTTATTTAGGAGAAACAATTAAAAGAATTCCAATATTGCCACTTTATAATCTACCAATACAATTAACATCTTTAGATGCTTATGGTGCTCAGTTGAAAGCAAACACCCAATACGCATTCTATTACGAAGTAGAAAATTGTGATATTAATGTTAGAACACTTGCCAATGCAGGTACTTTTTCTTCTATTTGGGATACCGTATTTGAAAATGAAGTGCTAAGGGTTACAGAAGGTGCTCTAGGCGCAGGCTCTTTTGGCTCAGGCGGCATGATACGAGGTTTTATTCCAGAAAATCATTATTTTTATAGAATAAGTTTACGTTCTGATAGCGCAATTGCAACTATTCAAGTAAATCCAAGACCTATTGGAGCTATGATTAGAAGAGGTGCAAACTCTTTAGGAACACATCGGGCTGGTGTTATATCTAATTTTGATTTTGTTACTAACGGAGAAAAAATTGATTATGCCCTTGCTCCACCTACTGGATATACTAATGCTAACTTTGGCACCAATTGGGTTATTACTGATTTACAAATCAGAACCGCAAGCGGAACAGGAATTAATGCATTAGATACAGTAACTTCATTGCCGTCAACCACAGATTCTGGCAGAATTAGTATTATACCAAGGTTATCAGAAGTAGACAGCTTATATAGAATCACATTAACCTTAAGAGATTTGGGTCCATTTAATTGCGACTCTACAATAACAAGATGGCTGTATGTAGCTCCAAGACCGTTTGCAAACTTTAGTGTTAACAATTCAGTTTGTGATGGTGACAATATTGTATTTAACAATACATCTACCATTCAATCTGGCAATATGATTTATAAATGGTATTTTATGACAACCACAAATATCATAATTGACAGTGCAGATGCCGTAAACCCTGTATATAAATTTCCAACTTTTGGAACATTTAGGGTAAGACTAATAGCCACTAATGCCGCTTTTGGTTATAGTAAAGATACAGTTATAAGCATTACAGTAGGTGAAATTCCAACAATATCAGTGAAAGTAATCAATGCTTGTGAAGGAATACCTGTAATGTTTAACAATAATACTACTGTTTCTACTTCTACGCCTACATATCAATGGTTTTTTGGAGATAATAATCAAAGTTCAGCCACTTCTCCTAGCCACTTATATGCACTGCCAGGAGGCTATCAGGTTAAGTTAGTTGCAACTGCAGGGGGATGCTTTAGCGAAAAAATAATGAACGCTTATCAGTTTGCCAGACCAGTAACTAATTTTACATTACCCGCAGGAAACTTATGTAGCAATAGGCCTTTAAAATTTTTAAATAATACAACAATTGCAATTGGTGATGCCGGTGCTTATTGGACATTTAATGATGGCAATGCAATTAGTACAGAGATTAATCCTTCTCATCCATTCTCCGCAGGAAATACATACAATATCAAATTAAGATCAGTTTCAGAGTTTGGTTGCGCAGATTCACTAACAAAACCTATTACAATAAAATTGGCTCCAAAAGCTCAATATACTTTTGATAAAGCATGCGAAAGAGAAGCAACTTTATTTACAAACACATCTACAGATGCAGGCTCAGGTGCTGGGTTTGTTTGGCTTTTTAGCGATGCAACTACAACCACAATTCAAAATCCTACTAAAAATTGGAATAGCGTTGGCTCTTTTACTGCCCGATTAATAGCAACATCATTAAATACTTGTGCAGACACAATTATAAAAACAATTAATGTATTGCCGCAGCCGATAGCTGATTTTACAGTTAATTCTGCTTGTTCGGGTCAGCCAGTAAACTTTACAAACAATTCTTCTGTAACAGTAGGAAATCTAAATTTTGCTTGGGTATTTGGTGATGGCGGTACAAGCAATTTTGCAGCACCTATTTATACCTATAATGTAGCTAACTCTGCTACTTATAATGTAACCCTAACTGCAAATACCCCCGGTGGATGCCCCGCTACAAAAACGCAGCCAATCAATATTGAGCCAAGTCCATTATGCGCATTTGTTGCAAGGGACACCTTTATAACAGGTCAAGGAAGAGGAATTTGGTTTTCTGCAAATGTTAAAACATATCCGACATACAGATGGTTGTTAGGAGATGGATCTAGCAGTGCACAAGCACAGTTTTTTCATAAATATGAATTTGATAGAATTTATAATGTAGTTTTAAATGCCTCTAATGCTTCAAACTGCAACTGTTCTAGCGACTCTTTTAGAATTGCTTACAATGCAATAAGTGTTGAAAATATTGATAAACTAAATATTAAAGTCTATCCTAACCCTGCTCAAAATGATGTAAATATTACAGGGGAAAATATAACTAGTCTTAAATTATACAGCAACACTGGACAGTTATTGCAAGTTATCGATAATCCAAGTTATGCAAACAAACTTTACATTGGCAATTATGCCGCTGGTATCTATAATCTTCAAGTAATTACTGAAAAAGGAAATGCTACCGTAAAAATTATTAAATACAATTAGTCTTCAACAGCCAACTAGTTAAAAAAAAAGCCGCTCAAAATTTGAGTGGCTTTTTTTTTAACTAGATTAGGCATTCGCTTTGTCAGTCAAAAATACAACAAATTCATGAAGGCTCCTATGATTGTATTTCCTTAGAAAAGTAATTCTATTTTAAAAATGAAAATCGATAACGCGCTTGTGTTTGAAGTAGTTTTGGCTGTAAGTAAAATCTCTAATATGTAATCTGGGTTTATGCAAGTAATTTTTTAATTTAACCACGTTTTCAATCATGGAAATAACAAAATATTTTAGACCCAATATGCATTTAAGAATGTTGTAAAGTATTAGTAATATTAAGTTTGCTTTTGATAGCATTTACTTTTACTTTTGCTATTGTTAATGGAAATCTTTTTTAATACCCCAATAATATGGGTTTTTCTTACAGCTATTTTAGCTTTTGCTATGGCATATTTTACCTATCATGGATTAAAAAAAGTCCATTTTTATAAATATTGGCCCAATAACTTTCTTCTTTTATTAAGATTTCTTGGTATTTGGTTGCTCTTACTTTTATTGCTTTCTCCTTTTATAAAATATAATAAAATAATAAATCTTAAGCCAAACTTGTTAGTGTTAATGGATAATTCTATTTCCATGAAAAATGAAACAAATATTTTGAATAAAATGCAAATGTTCAATCAAGGCTTAAAAAAAAGTCTTGCAAAATTCGACATTCATTTTTATGATTTATCTGGAAATAAATTAATAAACGATTCATTTAATTTTGATCAAGATAAAACAGACCTTACTGCCCCATTATTAAAAGTTTCACAGCATGTAAATCAGCAAACACAAGCGGTATTGCTTTTGAGTGATGGAATAATAAATGATGGTGCAAATCCTGCCTATTTTCCTATACCGATTAAAGTACCGCTTTATACAATTGGGGTTGGCGACACCAATAAGGTTAAGGATTTGAAAGTAAGCGATGCCAAAAGCAATGAATATGTGATTTTGGGCAATACTTTCCCGTTATTATTCAATCTTATTGCAGATAAATGCAAGGGGGCAAGCATTAATTTCACCGTTACACAAAATGGACAAAGTGTAGCCACGGGAACTGCTATTGCCACTAATGACGATTATTTTTTTAGTAAACAAATTTTATTAACTGCATTAAGCTCTGGCATTCAAAAAATAGTTGTTAAAACAAATACCATTGCAGGAGAAAAGAATATTGCAAATAATATTTTTGAATTATATGTGAATGTAATTGACACGCGAAAAAAAATAGCCATTTATCATCAAGGAGTTCACCCTGATATTAAATCAATTTATTTATCCTTATTGCCCCAAAAAAATTACGAAATAATAATAACCAATAATATAACTGATGCCTTAAAAACGGATTTAATTATTGGAGTGCAAGTGCCTAATATTGGCGGAGATAGAAATTCTGCTGCCATACTTAAATCTGCCAAGCAGCCATTAATATTAGTTGGTGGAGAGCAAATTGATTGGGCGTTTTGGTCTGATAAAATAGGATTGCTTCAGGTAAAAAATTCAAGACCGTCAAATGCACAATTTTCTTTTAATCCATCCTTTAATGGATTTTTGATGCCAACAGAGTATGCTGATTTATTGAAAACATTGCCACCACTAAATGTTCCTTTTGGCAATTATCCGAGTCAGTTAAATGCAGTAGCATTTCAATCTATTAATGGCATCACTACCAATTATCCATTAATTGCAACATCTACTGGCGAAAAAAGAATGACCATATTTTTTGGAGAGGGTCTATGGCATTGGTATCAAACAAATTATAAGTTAGCAGGAAACCATTTGGCAATAGAAAAACTTATGGACAATATTTTGCAATGGACTATTAGTAAATCAGAACGACCTTTATTTAGTGTAAAAGCCAACAGGCAAATTTATAATCTAAAAGAGGATGTATTACTCTCAGCTTCATTGTTTAATCAAGTATATGAGCCAATCTTAAGTCAAAAAGTAACGGGGCTTATATTGGGAGACTCTTTAAAAAAAGAGTTTGTCTTTGCTGCAAACGGAATAGGATATGATGCCAATATTAGAATTTTAAAACCAGGTAATTACACGGTTTATGCTAAAACTGGAACGCTAACAGCACAAACAGCTTTTAATATTAGTGTAGTTTCGCAAGAGCAACGTGTTACTACTGCAGATTGGAACCTGCTTAGAATTATTGCTCAAAATGGCAATGGCAATTTTACATCTTTTAATAATGTAGATTTATTGATAAACGAGCTAAAACAGAAACTGTATGATACCGTGATTGAAAAAAAGGAAACCACTATAAAAGATTTTATTAATATTCCGTTAATTTTAATATTAATTATAGCGTTTTTTAGCACAGAATGGGTAATTAGAAAATATCATGGACAAATCTAAGAATATTAGTATTAGCGATGCACAGCTTTTAGTAGACGATTGGATAAAGAATAATGGTGTACGGTATTTTTCTGAACTTACCAACATGACAATACTAACAGAAGAAGTTGGAGAGTTGGCAAGGTTAATGGCTCGAACCTATGGCGATCAAAGTTTTAAAAAATCAGATTTAACTAATTCTATACCCGATGAATTGGCGGATATTTTTTGGGTAATTCTTTGTTTATCTAATCAGATGGAAATAGATTTAACTGCTGCCTTTAAAAAAAACATAGAAAAAAAATCTTTGAGAGATAAATTGCGTCACCATAAAAATGAGAAATTGTGATTTGAAGTAGTCAAATGCTAAAAATAAAAAGAATTGAACCTAAACTATATGATTGAACCTAAAATATTTAGTTATTCTATTTTTGCCAAAATATGTGTGTTGATATTCTATGGCATAAAGCTAGATATTTATTATAAAGTTATTTTTACAAAATAAATGACATATTAATTTTTTGTTATCAAAATTAAAATTACCTTTGATGTTTAAATATATAAAATATGAAAAAAACAATACTTCTATCATGCGCAATTGGTTTTGCTGCAATGCTAACTTCCCAAAATTATTTCGCAGTTAAAAAAGTCAATTACTCCACACCAGGTTATGTTTTTTCAAACATTAGTGCCACATCTGGTGTAACAAATATTATCTCAGGCGTAACAAATGATGTTTTATCTGCTGAGCAAACAATCCCTTTTGCTTTTAATTATTACAACACCCCTGTTACCAAATATAAAGTATCAGATAATGGGTACCTAACATTTAACACTACAGCTACTGCTGCTGTTGCGCCTTCATTAACAGTTTTGCCAACAGCTGGTGATCCTAACAATGCTATTTATCCATTTTTTCATGATTTTGAATTAAAGGCAGCACCAAATCCAAATTTTATAGTTAAAATTTTCTCCTATACCTCTGGCACTGCGCCTAATAGAGTGCATCACATTCATTATTTTGGGTTGTCAAGAAGAGGCGAAGCTATTGTAGGAAATTCATCGGCTTATTCATTTGTAATATCATTGTTTGAAGGTGCAGCTGGAACTTTTGATATCACTTATTCGAGTGCTTACGGCTCTACTGCACCTTCTGGTATTATGGGTTGTGAGAATGTGGATGGTACAGTAGCAAAAATGTTAGGTGATGCATTAGGTAACTTTAAAGGTGGTGTTACCGCTAATCCCGATGCTGTTTATCAGTTTATTTATGGTATACAACCATTGGTAGATGCTTCCATTTTGAGCACTAATGTTGGAACAGTATACAAAAATGGAACAAGTACTAGCATCAGTGCGCTGGTAACTAACTTTGGATCTACAGCAATAACAAGTGCAAACCTTTCTTATACAATAAATGGAGGAGCATTGCAAAATACACCACTAACAGGTTTAAACATCATGGCAAATGGAGATAATGTGGTTACAGTTGCCAGCACTATACCTTGGGTGGTTGGTGCTGCGGGAGTATTAAATGATGTGAAAGTTTGGTTAAGTAATCCTAACGGAATAGCAGATCCTAACAAAAGTAATGATAGTGCAAATTCGAAAGCATTGAGTAATAATGGCACTACAACTTCAAGAAAAGTATTATTTGAAGAGGCTACTGGTGCTTGGTGTCAGCACTGCCCAGATGCGCATGTTTATGTAGATGATATGAGAGATAATTTTGGATCAAATATGGTAATCGCCATTCATCATAATGGTGATGGTATGACAAATTCACAATCTGATCTTATCAATGCTGCTTTTGCTACTGGATATCCTAGTGGGTTTATAAATAGAACTATACCTACTGGTAGCGCAACAGTTGGTATAAGCAGAAACGCTTGGGTAAGCACTGTTGCTTCAGAACTAACTAAGCCTTCTCCAGTAGGAGTAAATATAAAAAATGTAGTTTTTGCAAATGGAAAAATAGACTTTACTGTTGAGGCTGAATTTGCTGATTATTATATTGGAGATTTAAGAATTGGTGCAATGATTAAAGAAGAATTTATTAGAGGAACAGGCAGTCAGTTTGACCAAGTTATCGCTTCTACATATACCTCAAACTCAAGTCATTTATATTTTGGAAAAACAAACCCAATGGGAGGGTATTTTCATAAAGATGTAATCATTAATATTCCATCTACTGCATGGGGTACAGCAGGTTCTATCCCCAACACGGTTATGGCTCCAGGTCAAAAGGTAAGTTTTAATTATTCTTATACTTTACCTGCCATCACTAGGCCTGTAATTCCTACAACTGCGCAATTTTTACCAAAAGGAATACAAGATGGAAGAAATAAGCCTGCACAAATGTGGTTAATCGGTTTTGTTGCTCAATATGATAACAATAATATTAATAATAGAATGATTATGAATGCAAATGAGCGCCAAATGTGGAATAAAGCTGCAGATATTCAAGAACAAGATTTGGCAGTAAATACATTTGTACTAGTGCCAAATAATGCAGATGCAAAAGTAGATATTGTATTAAATTATAGTAATATCAGTGCCCAAAATGCAATCGTAAATATAACCAACGCTTTAGGACAAATTGTAGGAACTTATAATTTTAATGATTTGGCTAGCGGATTAAATACGTTGTCTATCAATACAAGTGAATTAGCTAATGGTATTTATAATGTAAATATCGCAGGAACTCAATTAAATTTGAATCAAAAACTAGTTATTACACATTAATTTTATCTTTTTAATACAAAAAAAGCCTTGAAAATTTTCAAGGCTTTTTTTATTGCATCAAGATTTAAGCTAAGTTTGCAAAATGAAAATTGTTTGTGCCGTACCAAGTATTACAGAGCTTTTATATGATTTAGGGCTAGCCCAGTATGTAGTAGGCCGAACAAAGTTTTGTATTCATCCTCACAATCAAATTGATGAGGCTAGCGTAATTGGTGGTACAAAAAATTTAAATATTAAAAAAATACAAGAATTAAATCCTTCAATTATTATTGCTAACAAAGAGGAGAATAGTAAAGATCAAATAGAATTGCTTAAACAAAAATATGAAGTTTTGCTAACAGAGATAGATAATTACAGAGATGCAATTAATACCATTAGACTAATTGGAAATAGGCTAAACTGTGCAATAGAAGCATCTGTTCTAATTAAGAGAATAGAGCAAGAGTTTAAAGCACTTTCAAATATAAATACTAGAAATCACAATGCAATATATTTTATTTGGAATAATCCAATGATGTGTGCAGGAAATAATACTTACATCAATAGCATGTTAGCTTACGCTGGATTTAATAACATCATTAAAACAGATAGGTATCCCGAGTTAAAAGAATCAGAGCTAAAAATGCATTCTCCTGAATATGTGTTACTTTCTTCGGAGCCCTACCCATTTAAGGAAAAACATATAAAATATTTTGAGCAATTACTTCCAAATGCAAAAGTGTTATTAGTAGATGGAGAAATGTTTAGTTGGTATGGAAGTAGAATGTTAAAAGCTCCAAAATATTTTTTATCATTGCATAGTTAATAATAATAAAATGCGTGTAACTTTTTTAGGCACAGGCACATCACAAGGAGTGCCTCCCATAGGATGTAAAAGTCCGGTATGTCTTTCTCTTAATCCAAAGGATAAGCGGCTTAGAACAAGCGTGCATATAGCTATAGATGATTTTCATATCGTGATAGATTCGGGGCCAGATTTTAGGCAGCAAATGCTTAATATTCAAGCACAAAAGTTAGATGCAATACTTTTTACCCACGAGCACAAGGATCATACTGCAGGATTAGATGACATAAGACCTTTTAATTTTATGCAGAAAAAAGATATGCAAATTTATGCTACTTTAAATGTTCAAAAGGCTTTGCGAAAACAATTTGATTATATTTTCGAAGAGGTAAATTATCCAGGATTGCCAAAAGTAAATTTGAACACAATACATAAAGATGAAAAATTTAGTGTAGGAGGGCATGAGATAATACCTATAGGGGTTATGCATTATCACATGCCAGTTTTAGGTTTTAGAATTGCAGATTTTACTTATATTACGGATGCAAATTATATAGATGATGTAGAATTGTTAAAAATAGGGGGAAGTAAAGTATTGGTTTTAAATGCTTTAAGAAATGAGCCTCATATTTCACATTTCACATTGTCAGAAGCCGTTGATTTAGCAAAAAAAGCAGGAGTAGCAGAAGTTTATTTTACACACATTAGTCATCAACTTGGTTTTCATGACGAGGTAAATTATAATTTGCCTGCTGGAATGCAGCTGGCCTATGATGGATTGATGTTGGATATTTAATAGGCTTATTTTCTTTCATTAAATTCAAGTTTTTTTAGCGCACAATTTCCATTAATTTTGTAGTTCAAAAAAACCATTAAAACCTTTCCATGAGTGATTCAATAAAACATGAATGCGGACTTGCCTTAGTTCGCTTAAAAAAGCCGTTAAATTATTACCTAGAAAAGTATGGGTCTATTATTTGGGGCTTGCAAAGGTTGCAAATGTTGATGGCTAAACAGCTTAATAGAGGGCAAGATGGAGCTGGTATAGGAGTGGTAAAATTAAACCCAATTTTTGGGCAACGCTACATTGCACGAAAAAGATCGAACTCAAAAAATGCGCTCATTGATGTTTTTTCTGAAGTGTTAGGGCAGTGGTCTAAACTTACAGTAGAAGAGCAAACCAATATGGAATGGTTAAAAAATAATTATCCATATTCTGGAGAGTTAATGATAGGCCATCTAAGATATGGCACACACGGCAGGAATAGCATTGAGAATATTCATCCGTTTTTGAGGCAAAACAATTGGATGAGCAGAAACTTGATGATTGCTGGCAATTATAATCTTACAAATGTTGATGAGCTTTTTCAGCAATTAATCAATTTAGGACAACAGCCCAAAGAGATATCAGACAATGTTACCGTTTTAGAAAAAATCGGTCATTTTTTGGACGAGGAAAATCAAGCCCTTTTTAGAAAATATAGGCAAGAAGGAATGGATAATATTCAAATATCTGCCGCAATCAATGAAAATATTTCTGTAGAAAATATTTTAAGAAGGGCTTTTAAAAGTTTGGATGGTGGATTTAATATTGCTGGACTTATTGGCAATGGAACCGCATTTGTGGTAAGAGATCCTAATGGAATTAGGCCATCATTCTATTTTGAAAATGATGAACTAGTGGCTGCAGCATCAGAGCGCTCTGCATTGATGACTGTTTTTGACCTGCAAAAAGAGGATGTTCATGAATTGGGTGCAGGGCAGGCATTGATTATTCAAAATAATGGCAGTATTAGATTCTCTCAAATACTGCCAGAATCTGATAAAAGGGCTTGTAGTTTTGAACGCATCTATTTTTCTAAAGGAAATGATGTTGATATTTACCAAGAAAGAAAGAAATTAGGCGAATTATTGGCAATAGAAGTCTTAAAAAAAGTGGATTATAATTACAATAATACAGTTTATTCATACATACCCAATACAGCATCTACTGCATTTTATGGTTTGGTAGATGGAGTAAATAATGAGTTGGAACAGTTTAAAATTAATGAAATATTGGCGTTAAAAAAACAAAATCAAGATGGTAAAATTCAAGATATTTTAGCATTAAAGGTTAGAAGAGAAAAAATTTTATTAAAAGATGTAAAGATGCGCACTTTTATTACCAACGATAATGAAAGACAAGGTATAGTTGGTGCAGTATATGATGTAACTTATGGAATTGTAGAAAAAAATAAAGATACATTGGTAATTATGGATGATTCTATTGTAAGAGGTACTACTTTAACAACGAGTATACTCTCAATTTTAAAAAGATTAAACCCGAAAAAGGTAATAATTGTTTCATCTGCACCTCAAATAAGGTATCCAGATTGTTATGGAATTGATATGAGTAGGCTAGGAGAGTTTGTTTGCTTTAGAGCCCTCATTGCGCTTTGCCAAGAAAATAATTTGCAAAGTAAAATAGAGGAAACATACATAGCTTGCAAAAATGAACTATCAAAGCCCACCATGGAAATTAGAAATAAAGTACAAAACTTATATCAGCTTTTTACCGAAACTCAAATAACCCAAAAAGTCGTTGAAATGATTAAGCCAGTGGGCTTAAATTATGAAGTGGATATTGTTTTTCAAAAAGTAGAGAATTTGCATTTGGCTTGCCCATATCATAAGGGAGATTGGTATTTTACAGGCAATTATCCAACAGCAGGAGGTTATAAGGTTGTTAATAAGGCTTTTTTGAATTATTTTGAAGGCAGCACCCAAAGGTCTTACTAATTCACAATTTGGTTTTTATTAGTGTAAATTATAAGTAAAAAATGATAATTGGCAATAATTTAAAATATTAAATCCTCAAATTCTTATTATGATAATATTGTGGCAAAATAACTAACTAAATAATTTATAATTGCAATTGAAATGAAAAATATATTTATTACGCTTTACTTACTCATCTTTTGCCAATTTTATCCGATAAAAAAAATAGTTGGACAATGTAAAACAGACTATTTTCACGAAAAATGGTTAGCAGATGATACTAACAATATAAAAAAGTTTCATGCTTTACAGGCAGAAATTGCTGAATTTTCAAAAAATAATAAAGCAGAAAGAAGAGCTACTTATATTATCCCGATTGTTTTTCATGTAATACATAACAATGGGCCAGAGAATATTTCTAGGGAGCAAATTTTAGATCAAATAAGGGTGTTGAACGAAGATTTTCAAAGGCTCAATGCAGATACCAGCAAATTACGCTCAGTATTTAAGGCTAGGGCAGCTAATTTTAGTATCGAATTTAGATTGGCAAAAATAGACCCTATTGGCAATTGCACAGATGGTATAAACAGAATTCAATCTACCCTAACCCAAGATGCCGGAGAGAATGTAAAAACACTTGCTGGCACTGCATGGCCTTTTGCTAGATATTTAAATATATATGTAGTAAATACCATTGAGCAAGATCCAAGACAGCAAGGAATTTTATTAGGCTATGCACGATTTCCTTGGCAGACAAATCAAAGCACAGATGGCATATTAATCAGGGCAGATAGGGTTGGTACTATAGGAACAGCAGTGGTTTCAGGCGCAGGCAGAACATTAACACATGAAATAGGGCATTGTTTGGGATTATTGCATCCTTTTCAGGGTGGCTGCTCCACAAACAATTTCTCTACTGATCAAGTAGATGATACCCCACCTGTTGCCGAACAATTCTCTAATTCAAATTGTCCTGTAAGCGGAAACAGTTGCAGTATAGATGTTCCAAATGAGCTTGATTTATGGGAGAATTACATGGATTATAGTACAGGTAATTGTCAAAACACGTTTACAATTGGGCAAAAAGCGCGCAGTGATTTTTTTCTAACAAGTAGCAGTTCTGTAAGAAGAACCTGGGTACAACAAAGCAATCTTATTTCTACAGGGGTGGCAAATTCCAATACAAAACCAACTGCTTTTTTCTTTGCAGATAGGAGAGTCGTGTGTGTAAATGAGATAGTGAAAATATATGATGGCACTTGTAAAGGTGATGTGGTATCTAGAAATTGGGATATTCAAGGAGTGGCTACACAAAATCTGCAGGATGCAGGGTCAATCAATGCTGTAACTTGGGATAAACCTGGATTGTATAATGTTTCTTTGACAGTAGGCAATACAAATGGAAATAGCACTGTAGCAATAAATCAATACATTGAGGTATTGCCATTGATAGGTAGTTTAAAAAATTCTATCGTAGAAAAGTTTAGTATCAACACGATAAATAGTTCATCAGTAGTTTTTAGTCCAATAGATAATGGAAGCCTAAAATTTGAGAATAGAGAAGGTACGGGGATAAATGATATGAGATGTGCTGTAGCAAATATTAAAGCAAACACACCACTAACAACCAAATTTATTATAGAAACACAAGCTATAGATGCGCGATTTTTAAGAGGGTTGCCAACGTATTTTAATTTTTTTGCAGGATATGAGCGACAAAATGTGAATTCTTCGGAAGAGTTAAGAATATTTATTTCAGAAAACTGCGGATCATCTTGGAATCAGCTTTATTTTAGAAGATCTAATGTAATAGGAAATGGATTTAATTATTCTAATAACTTTGTGCCTTCTAACTCATCAGATTGGAAAAAACATACCATTGCTTTAAATACAGGCACGCTAAATAATGATTCTAATTTTAGAATGAGAATAGAGGTAACTTCAAATGGTGGCAATCCTGTTTTTATAGATGATATTAACGTATCACAATTTGCTAGCAATATTGAAACTTTGGAAAACAGCAATACTATCATTTATCCAAACCCAGTAAAAAATACAGTAAATATAACCACTTCTGCTATTATTAATGAATTAATGATATTAAATTCTTTAGGAGCAATTGTTTATAAAAATAATTTTGATTCAGAGGCAAAAATGCTAAAAGATTTTAAAATCGATGTGTCAAATTTTCCCAATGGCATATATTTTGTGAAATTTACCGCTAATAATAATACCTTTGCCCAAAAATTAGTAGTAAATAATTAAATATAAATGTCAAAAAATTTAGTAATTGTAGAGTCTCCAGCAAAAGCAAAAACAATAGAAAAATACTTGGGAAGCGATTATATAGTGCGCTCATGCTATGGTCACATCAGAGATTTGAAAAAAGGAAATGATGCGGTAGATGTGCGTAATAATTTTGCACCCACCTATATAGTATCTCTCGATAAAAAAGCAGTAATCAAAGAATTGACAGCTTTGGCAAAAAAAGCAGAAATGATATGGTTAGCATCGGATGAGGATAGAGAAGGAGAGGCAATTTCTTGGCATCTTTATGAAGTTTTAGGATTAAAAGAAAGCAATACCAAAAGAATAGTTTTTAATGAAATTACTGAGTCGGCAATAAAAAATGCAATCGCAAATCCAAGAACAATAGATAAAAACTTAGTAGATGCTCAGCAAGCAAGAAGAATTTTAGATAGATTAGTTGGTTTTGAACTATCGCCTGTATTGTGGAAAAAAGTAAGACCAAGTTTAAGTGCAGGTAGAGTCCAATCTGTTGCAGTGCGTTTAATAGTAGATAGAGAAAGAGAGATAAATGAATTTACTTCTAAATCTGATTATAAAATAACAGCTCAATTAAAAAATAAGGATCAAAAAATCTTAAAAACAGAGTTGACATCGAGGCTAAAAGATGAAATAGAAGCTAAAAATTTTATAAATAATTGTATTGGTGCTTCATATAATGTATCAGAAATAGATATTAAACCCACCTTTAGAAAACCAGCAGCACCATTTACTACCAGTACTTTGCAGCAAGAGGCGAGCAGAAAATTGAGTTTTTCTGTTACCCGCACAATGGTGGTTGCCCAAGGCCTATATGAAGCTGGCTTAATTACTTATATGCGAACAGATTCTACAAATTTATCTAAATTTGCTATGGATGCTGCAAACAACGAAATTATAAGTCAATTTGGAAAAGATTTTGCAAACCCAAAAACGTATACAACTAAATCTGCAGGTGCCCAAGAAGCTCACGAAGCCATTAGACCAACTGATTTTTCGCAGCATAATGCAGGAGAAAATGATGCTGAAAAAAGACTTTATCAATTAATATGGCGTAGAGCAATTGCTTCTCAAATGAGCAATGCAGAGCTAGAAAAAACCAATATAAATATTTTAAATAGCAAAAATGATAAGATTTTGCGTGCAAGTGGTGAAGTAGTGAAATTTGAAGGGTTTTTGAAAGTATATTTAGAGAGCAATGATGATGAAGATGATGCAGAAGAGCAAGGATTATTGCCTAAAGTAAATGTAGGAGATAGCCTAGATTTAGATTTCATGAATGCAACACAGCGATTTACCAGAGCATCTGCAAGGTATACAGAAGCTAGTTTGGTAAAACAATTAGAAGAATTGGGAATTGGCAGACCATCTACCTACGCCCCTACTATAAATACAGTTCAAAAAAGAGGATATGTAGTGCGCGAAAATAGGGAAGGAGTAGAACGCAAATACCTTCAGTTTTCTATAGATAAGCTAAGCACAGAGGCCAAATTGGCGCATTTAACAGAAATTACAGGTGCAGAAAAATCTAAACTATTTCCTACTGATATTGGTACTTTGGTAACAGATTTTTTAGTAGAACATTTTGCAGATATAATGGATTTTGGGTTTACTGCATCTGTAGAAAAAGAATTTGATGATGTAGCAAATGGCCTTAAAAGTTGGGTTAAGATGATTGATAGTTTTTACACACCATTTCATAAAACTGTTGATTTAACTTTAGAAAATGCAGACAGAGCTACAGGAGAGCGCGAATTAGGTATTGATCCCATTAGTGGTGAAAAAATTATTGCCAGAATTGGTAGATTCGGACCTATTGTGCAAATTGGCTCCAGCGATAGTGAAATAAAGCCTAAATTTGCTGGCTTAAATTCAAGTCAATCCATAGAAACAATAACCCTAGAAGAAGCCTTAGAATTATTTAAAATGCCAAAAGACTTGGGCGTTTATGAAGGCAAAAATTTATCGGTTGGCATTGGTAGATTTGGACCTTATATAAAACATGATAATAAATTTGTTTCAATACCCAAGACCATTGAGCCTACTAGTATTTCACTTGCTGAATCTATTGATCTTATTGAGTTAAAAAGAGAAACAGACAGAAATAAGCTTATTAAAACTTTTGATGAGGATAAAGGAGTGGAAATATTAAATGGACGATGGGGACCTTATATTGGATATAAAAAAGTTGCATATAAAATTCCAAAAAATACAGAGCCTGCCAATATCTCTTATGCCGAAGCTATGGAAATTATAGCATCTGCCCCACCAAAAAAAGGTGGCAAAAAAACTGCTGCCCCAATTGTTGTGGCAAAAAAAACAGTTGCAAAAAAAGCTAAGAAAAAAACTGTTCTTAAAAAGAAAAAATAGACAATTTTTAAAGTAAAAAATTAAAAAAATCTAAGTTTTAAATATGTCGCTACTTGATATTAAAAAAATAGAAGCATTGGTTTATCTATTGGATGATATTGATCTGGAAATTGGAAATCAGATAGCCAATGAATTGGTTAATATTGGGCAAAGTGCCATCCCTTTTCTTGAAGATGCAATATTAGTTGCGGATAATGAATTTCATAGAAGCAGGATTGATGAAACTATTTTACTAATTAGAGATAAAAATATTGCTCAAAAATTAGAAAATTGGATTGTGACAGATCAACAAGACCTTTTAGAAGCTTGGTGCATCGTCAGCGAGTTGTCAAATAAAGAAATTAATAGAGTAGAAATTAAGAATAAGATAAATCAGATTAGGCTTACAATTTGGCTTGGGCTATTTAATGAGCAATCTAGTTATGAAAAAATACAGCTTCTTAATCATATTTTCTTTAATCAAAATAAATTTTCTGGAGATAACGAGAGTTACAATAGCCCAAATAATTCTTTTATCAATGAGGTAATAGAAAGAAAAAAAGGCAATCCTATTTCTTTGTCAGTTTTGTATATGCTTATTGCTCAAAGGTTAAATTTACCAGTTTTTGGAATAAATTTGCCTCAACATTTTGTCCTTGCATACTATCCTTTAGATGTAAATAGTTTATTAAAAAATACTAAAGATAACCTAGAATCAGACATTGAAATGAAACTTATTGCCGATTTTAATGAAGAGCCTTTGTTTTTTATAAATCCTTTTAATAAAGGAGCTATTTTTTCAAAAGTACATTTAATAAAATTTTTAAAAGAGATAAAAGTAGATACAGATAATTATAATTTAACTGTCTCAAGTAATAAAGAAATCGTTCAGCGAATGCTGCGAAACCTGCAATACAGCTATTCTTTTTTAAATAAAAGTAAAGCTAAAAACAGGGTAGACAAACTAATAGGACTTTTTGATGTATAAATTAGTCTTTTTTATTTTTATTTTTATCTCTGCTTGTCATCCTAATATGGAAAATCTGTATAATAGATCTTACCCTTTGGTAAATTATAAAAAAGAAACAAATCTATCATTGATTTCAAAAAATAATTACAATTTGTTTGTTGCCTTTGATAATAGTTGTCCATTGTGCAAATCATCAATACCTACCTTGAATTTGATTGCAAACACATATCCTGAAATGGGAATAGTATTGTTTTATCCTTCTAATCAGTTGGATTCTTCTATTAATGAATTTATAGCAAGCGCATTAAATAAGCGAATAATTTTAATAAAAGATAAGAATAAAGCCCTAACTTTCTATTTTAAAGCATTTGTAACACCTACTTGTTTTGTAGTATCAAATACCAATAAGTTGATTTATAAAGGCGCTATAAATAGTACCTTGTCAGTAAATTGGCGCAAAAACTCAGGCACTGTATTGCCTTATTTGCTCAATGCATTAGATACCGCTTTAGTTTTAAATAAGGAATTAAAAAACCATGAAAATAAGGCTTTGGGTTGCTATATCGAGTAGTGTGCTCTTTTCTGCTTGCAATCTGTTTTACAAAAAAGCAAACTTTGTGGTAGACATTGCCCCAATTATTCATGAGAATTGTAGCCCATGTCATCATAAATATGGTGCTGGACCTTTTGAATTAATTACCTATGACCAAATTAGTGCAAAGGCTAAAACCATTGTGGCTGTAACTTCTATAAGGTATATGCCTCCTTGGCCAGCAAATCCCCATAAATTACATTTTAAAAACGAAAAAATATTATCGGATAAACAAATTAACATTATAAAAAAATGGGTTTTACAAGGCAAAATAAAAGGAGATTTAACTAAATTGAAGTATCCAAACATTAAAAATTATACTGTTTTGGGAAAGCCAGATATGGTCATAAAACTCCCTAAAATAAAGTTAAAAGGAGATGGAAAAGACCGTTTTTTGATAATAAAACTGCCTGTGACTTTAAGCAATGATACTTTTTTGAGGTCAATTGTATTTGTTCCTGATCAAAAACAAACCATACATCATGTAAATGGGTATATTTTAAATTACCAACAAGTAAATGATGATTTTTTTAAAGATGCTAAACCAGTTGATATAGAATCGCCTGATTTTGAGCAAGAATTATCAAAGCTCAATCTGTTTTTAAAAGGTATGCCTTTACCCTCAAGAATACACAGTGCATTTAATTATCTGCCAGGAGTTTTTGGTAATTCATATCCAGAAGGAATTGGTGGTTTTAAAGTAAAAAAACATTTTGCCCTTGTTTGCAATGATATTCATTTTGGCCCTGTTTTTAAAGATACTTTTGATCAATCAGAAATCCATTTATTTTTTGCAAAAAAAGCTCCTGAAAGACAAACATTAGAGCTTATGCTTGGTACAAATGGTATTGCTGCAATTATACCACCTTTAGTGCTGCCACCAAATAAAATCACAAAAGTGCAGTCATCATTTTATTTGCCAAAATCGATTTCTGTTTTAACTGTCAATCCACACATGCATTTATTAGGAAAATCATGCAAGGCATTTGCATTTAAAGGCAAAGATACTATTGAGATGATATCCATTAATCAATGGGATTTTAGGTGGCAGTATTTTTATACCTACAAGCAGATGCTAAAAATTCCAGCAGGATACACGATTAAAGTAGAGGCGGTTTATGATAATACTGAATTAAATTCTAATAATCCATTTAGTCCACCAAAGCAAATTTCAGAGCGATTAAATTTGCATGGTGCGGGTATGAAAACAACTGATGAAATGTTGCAATTTATAATTACTTATCTGCCATATCAATTAGGTGATGAAAAGATAAAATTGTAATTTGATAAAAAGCAATTCGCTTAAGTTTTTAACAAAACGATTAAAGTTCCCAAATACTTTTTTTAGCCTCTCTTTTGTATGCTTTAAAATTTAACCAAAATAGGCAAATTAGGTAAATAAAAATAGGGCTCCCAAAAGTTAAAAAAGAAGTGTAAATAAAATATAATCTGATTCTGTGTGTTGAAATATTGAATTTGTCACCAATTTTTTGACAAACGCCAAAAAGCCCTTTTTCTATGTATTGTTTTAACATTTTAATAATGAAGGGCAAAATTAAACTTTTTTAAATGAGATTCAAAAAAAATAATTTTTTTTCTAATGCAGCAATTTTTTAGCTGCCTAAAATGGTAAAATTAGTTTTTATGACAATCTGCCCCAATATTTTATAAATTTTATACACTGGCAATTTATCTTGCTGCAATAATGCAAATGCCTCATTATTAGAAGGAATCAATGGGGTTTTTTTTTAAATTTCGTATCACAAAACAAGATTGTCAAAAATATGTTACAAAATAAATAAATTATAGTATTGTAATATAAAAAGAATGCTATTTTTGCGCAAATTTTATCAGTATAAGTATACAAATAATTAAATGGGAAAAGTAATTAAAATAAAAAAAGGACTGGACATTTTAATCAAAGGCGAAGCTAGCGGTTTTATATCATCTGCTCCGCTTGCAAATACTTTTGCTATAAAACCGAGCGATTTTAATGGCTTATTGCCAAAATTAGAGGTAGCAGTTGGAGATGAAGTTAAAGCCGGTGATCCTCTATTTCACGATAAGTCTAACCCATCCATTAAATTTACAGCGCCAGTTAGTGGTGAAATTGTAGCCATTAACCGTGGTGAAAAAAGAGTAATTCAAGAAATTGTAATTCTAGCAGATAAAAAAAATAGTTTTAAAAATTTTGGCACAACACCGTTAAATGCTTTATCGGAAGAAGCTGTAAAAGAAAAAATGCTTTTATCTGGTGCTTGGGTTCATTTAAAACAAAGGCCATTTAATATTATAGCAGATCCCAATGTAAAGCCCAAAGCAATATTTATATCTGGGTTTAATACTGCCCCGCTAAGTGCAGATATTAATCTTCAATTAGCCAATAAATCTGATATTTTTCAGATTGGTATTGATATTTTAAATAAATTAGCAAACGGCAATGTCTTTATAGGTTTACCAGCAGATAAACCATTGATTGATACCCTTAAAAATTGTAAAAATACTACAAATAGTTTTTTTGATGGGCCACACCCTAGCGGTTTAGTAGGTGTTCAGATTCATTTCACACGTCCTATAAATAAAGGAGACTATGTTTTTACGATTGCTCCTCAAGATGTATTGATTATAGGCAAATTGTTTAAAGAGGGTATTTATGATACTAAAAAATTAGTTGCTTTAGTAGGTTCTTCTTTTAAAACAAATGCCTATATTGAAACATACGTTGGCACAAGTATTGGTGATATAATAAAAACTAATTTGAATGAAGGTAAAAATAGAATAATCTCTGGAAACATACTTTGTGGAACTCAAATAAAAGAGGATAATTACCTTGGTTTTTATGATGACACACTAACAATAATTCCTGAAGGCGATGAAGCAGAATTTTTGGGATGGTTGTTGCCAACCTACCCGCGGCCAAGTGCTAGCAGGGCATTTGTATGGCTTTCTCGTCTTTTTCAAAAAGGAAAAGAATCCGGTTTTGAAGTAAATGCCAATATGCATGGTGAAGAAAGAGCTTATGTTGTAACAAATGAATATGAAAAAGTGATGCCAATGGATATTTTACCAAACTATTTGATAAAAGCGATAATGGCCAATGATATAGATAAAATGGAACAATTAGGTATTTACGAAGTAGTAGAAGAAGACTTAGCATTATGTGAATTTGTGTGCACTTCTAAAATAGATGTACAAAGTATACTGCGAAAAGGATTAAACTACGCGTTAAAAGAAGCATAAAAAAATGAAACTGATAAAAGATTTTTTAGATCGCATAAAGCCCAATTTTCAAGAAGGGGGAAGTTTAAACAAATTGCATTCAACTTTTGATGCACTTGAAACATTCTTGTTTGTTCCAGGACATACTGCACCTTCAAAAGGTGCACACATTAGAGATGGTATAGACTTAAAGCGAACCATGTTTACAGTTGTAATTGCTATGCTTCCAGTTTTTATATGGGGTATGTTTAACGTAGGGTATCAGCACTTTTTATCAATGGGCGAAAAAACTGTTTTCTTTAGTTTGCAGAATTTGATTTTTGGTGCTCAAGTTGCCTTGCCAATGGTAATCGTTTCATACTCTGTTGGTTTAGGTGTTGAATTTGCTTTTGCACAATTTAGAAAACATCCTGTTAATGAAGGATTTCTAGTAACAGGACTTTTAATACCTTTGAGTTTGCCACCACATGTTCCTTTGTGGATGGTAGGCTTGGCAACAATATTTGCAGTAGTTATAGGAAAAGAAGTTTTTGGAGGTACAGGAATGAATTTATTAAATCCTGCATTAACAGCAAGGGTGTTTTTGTTCTTCGCTTTTCCCACCTATATGACAGGCGATACAATTTGGATTGCAAATCAAGCAGATGGTTACTCAGGAGCCACATCATTAACAAATATTGCGAATGCAAAATCAATGCCAGTAGACGGCAATTGGGCATCAATTTTTAGATGGGATGCAATGGATATGTTTTTTGGATTTGAGCCAGGTTCTTTAGGAGAAACCAGTGTATTTATGTGTTTGATAGGTGCTCTTATTTTGTTCGCAACAGGCATCGGTTCATGGAAAATTATAGTTGCCACTTTCTTAGGTGGATTATTAGGTGGTCTTATTCTGAATATAATGGCAAATTTTGGAATCGGTGATGCAATTGTTTATATGCACATGCCAGCTTATTATCACCTGCTGATTGGTGGTTTTGCATTTGGTGCGGTATATATGGCAACAGATCCCGTTTCTGCCGCACAAACAGAACGAGGAAAATGGATTTATGGTATTGGTATAGGTATAGTTTGTATTATCATTAGGGTATTTAATGGAGCGTATCCTGAAGGAATGATGTTAGCTATTTTAATGATGAATGTTACAGCTCCAATAATAGATTATTATCAAGTTCAAGGCAATATAAAAAGGAGGTTAGCACGTGCGTAATAAAAGTGGATATATTATACTTTATACAGTAATTCTGTGCATAGTATCAGCAGTTTCTCTTGCTTCGTTAAAGCAAGTATTGGGTAAAAAACAGGATAAAAATGTTTCTTTAGATAACAAAAAGAAAATTTTAAAAACCGTTATGAATATTGATACCAAAACACCCAATCAAATTAATCAAATATATGATGATTTGGTTTCTGAATTTGTTATTGATTATAATGGAAAAAAATTAGAGGGTGTTCTAGGTTCAAGCATCAAAGTTCAAAAAGAAAGAAAAGAAAAGCCTGAAAATAGAAAACTACCCTTATATTCTATTAAAGACCAAAATGACAAGACCAGAATTGCATATTACGTTTTTCCTACTAGCGGAAGGGGTTTGTGGGATGCAATTTCTAGTTATATTTGTATAGGTGCTGACGGAAAAACCATTAAAGGCATTGCATTTGATCACGTAGGAGAAACTCCTGGTTTGGGAGCTAGGATCAAAGCAGATCCAACTATTTCTGTAAGGTACAACGATAAGAAACTTTATGACGAAACTTTCAAACCTGTAGCCGTTAAGATGATGAAGGGTGAAGGAAATAACTACGAAAAAGATCCACATAAAGTAGATGGAATGAGCGGTGCAACTATAACTGCAAATGGTGTAAATGATATGTTAAAGGACTATGCTTATTCATACCAAATATTTTTTAAATCTCTCAATAATCAATAATTTTAAAAACAACATGGCAACAGAAATATTAGAAAAGACAATCGTAGAAAAAGAACCTTTATTTTCTAAAAAAAATCGAAAATTATTAATTGATCCTATAGATAGTGACAATCCAATTACAGTGCAAGTATTAGGTATTTGTTCAGCATTAGCAGTAACTGTGCAAACTGTTCCTGCCTTATTTATGGCTGCAGGAGTAGTTTTTGTTACAGCATTTTCAAATCTGCTTATTTCTTTACTCCGAAATTCAATACCCTCTCGGATTAGAATTATTGTTCAATTAGTAGTTGTTTCTCTTTTTGTTCAAATTGTTTCAGAAGTGCTAAAAGCATATAGTTATGATGTTTACTTGCAACTATCAGTATTTATTGGTCTGATTATTACAAATTGTATTGTAATGGGTAGATTAGAGGCTTTTGCACTCGCCAACAAACCTTGGCCTAGCTTTTTAGATGGAATAGGCAATGGTTTAGGCTACGGTGCAATCCTTATTATTGTGGCATTTATTAGAGAGTTGTTTGGAATGGGAACAATATTAATTGGCACACCATTAGAATGGCACGTTTTTGAGTCAATGGGGATGAAGTTTCAATCAATTGGTATTATGTCTATGCCAGCTGGAGCTTGTATAATTGTAGGCTTACTAATATGGGCACAAAGAGCAAGAAACGGTTTTAGTGAATCGAATTAAAAAATTATAAAAATATAAAACATGGAAGGATTATTTCAATTATTTACAAAATCAATATTTATTGATAACATGATATTTGCATATTTTTTAGGAATGTGCTCTTTTCTTGCGGTTTCTAAATCCGTAAAAACTGCAATTGGACTTGGTTTGGCGGTAATATTCGTTTTATTGCTAACAATCCCTATTAATTATTTAGTTTATCAACATTTTTTAAAAGAAGGTGCTTTGGTTTGGATTGATGCATCATACGCAAATGTCGATTTAACATTTATTCAATTAATGGTGTTTATTGCGGTAATTGCAGCGTTTGTGCAATTAACAGAAATGGCTGTCGAAAAATTTTCACCCTCTTTATATGCTTCATTAGGTATTTTTTTACCATTGATAGCAGTAAATTGTTCTATTTTAGGTGGCGCATTATTTATGGTGCAAAAAGAGTTTGGTACTTTAGCAGAAGCCTCAGTTTTTGCCGCTGGATCTGGAATTGGATGGTTTATTGCCATTGTTTTATTTGCAGCCATCCGCGAGAAATTAAAGTATTCGAATGTGCCTAAACCACTGAGAGGACTTGGTTTGGCATTTATTATAGTAGGTTTAATGTCTTTTGCTTTTCAAACATTTTTGGGAATAGCAATGTAATTTTTTAAAAATAAATAATAAATAAATGATAATTTTAGGAATACCCGTATTAATATTAAGTGCAATTGTTTTTACTGTTGTAATTCTGATGTTGGTTTTTTTGTTGCAATTTGCAGCATCTAAACTTGTGCAACAAGGCGATGTGAAAATAGAAATCAATGGTGAAAAAATAATTATACTTGCCGCTGGAGGAACTTTATTAAATGCATTATCTAGCAATGGATTATTTTTACCTTCTGCCTGCGGAGGTGGTGGTACTTGCGCAATGTGTAAATGTCAAATTTTTGAAGGTGGAGGTGATATTTTGCCAACAGAAACTGGTCAGATTAGCAAAAAAGAACAAAAGGAACACTACCGTTTATCGTGCCAAGTAAAAGTTAGAAATGACATGAAAGTCCATATACCTGAAGAGGTTTTTGGAATAAAAAAATGGGAATGTGAGGTTGTATCTAATTATAATGTTGCCTCTTTTATAAAAGAATTTGTTGTAAGATTGCCTGAAGGAGAGTCTATGCATTTTGAAGCTGGTGGATATATTCAAATAGATGTTCCAAAGTGTGAAGTGGTTTTTAAGAATATTGATATAACTTCACATCCAAAAATGGGTAAACCTGCAGATGAATTTAAAGCAGAATGGGATAAATTTCAATTATGGGATTTGAAAATGAAAAACCCTGAGCCTATTTTTAGAGCTTATTCAATGGCAAATCACCCTGCTGAAGGAAATATCATTATGCTTAATATAAGAATTGCTACACCACCTTGGGATAGAGCAAATAACCGTTGGATGGATGTTAATCCTGGTGTTTGTTCTAGTTACGTTTTTGGATGTAAAGAAGGAGATAAAGTTACAATTTCTGGACCTTATGGCGAGTTTTTTATAAAACCAACAAATGCAGAAATGCTTTATATAGGCGGTGGGGCTGGAATGGCACCATTAAGGTCACATATCTTTCATTTATTTCATACTTTAAAAACCACTGATCGAAAAGTTAGCTATTGGTATGGTGGACGTTCTAAAAGAGAACTTTTTTATATTGATGATTTTAGAAAAATAGAAAAGGAGTTTCCAAATTTTAAATTTCATATTGTTTTGTCCGAGCCGGTAGCAGAAGATAATTGGAATCCTAAAACAAGTATTGATGGCAACGGTGATGGTTTTACAGGTTTTGTGCATCAAGCATTGATAGATAATTATTTATCTAAACACGAATCTCCAGAAGATATTGAGTTTTATTTTTGCGGTCCCCCAATGATGAATGCTGCAGTATTGAAAATGGTAGATGATTTTGGTGTACCTCAAGAAAATATTGCCTTTGATGATTTTGGCGGATAGTTTTTTTTAATTTTTTAAACCTATTTTAATTCGTATTTTTACCGCATGAAATTTTTTGTAGATACTGCTAATTTAGATCAAATAAAAGAAGCCCGGGATATGGGTATTTTAGATGGAGTTACAACAAATCCATCATTAATGGCCAAGGAGGGTATTACAGGTTCATCCAATATTAATAAACATTATTTGTCTATTTGTGAGGCCGTAGATGGAGATGTGAGTGCCGAAGTTCTATCAACTGATTATGATAGCATGCTAGAGGAAGGAAAAAAGTTAGCTGCTATTCATGAAAATATCGTAGTAAAAGTTCCAATGATTGCAGATGGTATTAAAGCAATAAGATGGTTTTCAGACCACAATATACGCACTAATTGCACATTGATTTTTTCTGCAGGGCAAGCAATTTTAGCTGCAAAAGCAGGAGCTACATACCTTTCTCCTTTTATCGGTAGGGTTGATGATTGTAATTGGGATGGGATTGAACTGATTGCTCAAATTGCAAACATATATGCGATTCAAGGATTTGATACTCAAATTCTTGCAGCAAGTATCAGAAATCCACTTCATATAGTGCGCGCAGCAGAGGCCGGAGCTGATGTTTGCACTTGTCCAATCTCTGCGATAAAAGGGTTGCTAAATCATCCATTAACGGATATTGGTTTGGCTCAATTTATAAAAGATGCTCAAAAGCTTTAGTAGCAGAAAAATTATTTGCTTAATTATTTTATAAAGGGTACTAAAACTGCGAACGAATCAAGGTTTAAATCTCTTATTTTATTATTTTTATAATACTTTGAACCACCGTTCCATATAACTTTAGTTTTATTTTCTTCCTGCCATTTATTAGTAAACTTATTTAAGTATAGCATATAATATGCTTGAATATCAATCAGAGATAAATCAGCATATTTAGTATTATATTCGTATAATGTGATGCTGTTTTTTTGATTTGTTAAGCCAGTAATTTTATTTGAGATGGGAATTAATATTACCTCATCAATATATGAAGCCCTAAACATAGGTGATAAATGAAATTTTTGTGCATCTTTATTTGCACAAAAACTACTGTCCGCAATTATAAAAGACTTGCTTCCTATTATTTTAGTAATTACTTGATGTTTTTTGATAGAATGAACTGTAGTGATATTCTGTTCTTTTTTATAAACAAATCTTAGATTAAATATAAAAAGAAAAATGCATATTGAACTTAAAAATAAATTTAATGATAAACGACTCTTTTTATGAATCCAATATATAAACATACCTATGATTATGTATACCAAAAGAATTTCTAAAAAATTTAGATATAATCCATCTGCATAAGCAAATGGCAACCGCGCTACTTTATTTACAGACCATGTGACAATATATGAAATCAAGTAAAACAAACTCGCTAAAAATTTGGCTATAGTAATTGACCACGAAAAAGCTAGAATCCCTAGCGCTAAACAAACTAATACAAAAATTGCTGGTATTATTATTAGATTTGAGAATAAAAAATAGGATGGAAAAGAACCGAAATAATATAAACTTATTGGAAAAGTACCTAATTGTGCAGCAAAGGATATGCTACATATAGACCAAGCTTTATCAGCTATATAAATTAAAGGTTTATACCTCAGATTATAAAAAGTAACTGACTCATAAATGGGTTTGTGAATTAGCATTATACCAAGTACAGCGCAATATGAAAGTTGAAAACCAACATTAACTATTAAGAAAGGGTTAAACGTCAATAGTATAAAAGCTGAACTAAAGAGCGTGTTCAGGCCTATTCCTTTTACTGAAATATACTTACTGATACAAAATAAGCTAAACATTATTCCTGCCCGCATCACAGATGGCGACAAGCCAGTAACAATTGCATAAACCCAAATCATAGAAAGAACAATGATAAGTTGAAACAATTTTCCGTACTTGATTTTTTTTAATGGATTGGTAAAAAAATTGAGAAGAATAAAAACTATACCAACATGTAATCCACTAACAGCCAAAACATGCAATGTGCCAGTATGCGAAAAATCTGAATACATCTCTGCAGATAATTCATCTTTATTGCCTAAAATTATTGCATTGGCTAGTATTCTTGCTTCATTATTTCTCAAGAAAAAATGAAATTTTGATTGAGCCCAAAATCGGAGCTTATTTGCTAAAATGATCAACGAAAAATATTCTGTTTTATGTATTTGTACTTTGGTTTTGCTCTCGATATAGGTTTTGTAATATATATTGTAGTAGCTTAGATATTGTTTGTAGTTAAATTCGTTTGGGTTTTTACTTTTTGGAATAGTTAAAAGTGGACTATTTATCCAATAAATTTCGTGAATATTTGGAATAGAGTTGTTTGCAGTATCCCAATAGCATAGAATATTGCCTGTCGTAACTAATTCATTACCGTTCGTATCTGCGCCTGCAATGACTCTAGCTTTAAAACGATATTTATTAAATTTTAAACTTGGATAATCAATTATTTTAATTTTAAATGCTGTAAAGTTATATTTTTCAAAATGATTAAATTTATTAATGTCTTTGTATGTGTAGACCCTAAATATTCCAAAGAAAAAAAACATAAGAATCAAAATTGAGCCCAGCATGCTATAGTTGATTGCTGCAATAGATTTGTTTTTATAAAAAACATAAAAATATTGGATTAAAAAAAGTATAAGTATGCCAATTACTGCAATCCATCCGTTAATTGGGTAATATATAGCACTAAAAATCCCTAACAAAAAGGGGAATAAAATTCTAAGAAAAGGTAGGTTTTGAGGCATTTTATAGTTAATTTGTTTTTTTTATTAAAAGAATTAATTTCTTAAAATGCTATCTTTTTATCATTTCTTCATATTTTTTTATCCATGCGCATGGATTGATTTTTTTCAAGTTTTCCTATTAAATCGAAAGGAATACTTTCTATTTTTTTAAACCTTATGCAGCTTTTGCCCATATCTAATTTTGTCTTAATTTTTTTTTGAATATTCATTTTTAAACTATTTAGATAATTCTTGGTCTTCATAAAGTCCCATGTGGTATATTGCAACATGATTTTTAGCCTTTCAATGTCTAAATTTTCCAAGTATTCTCCCACCCTAATTTGTACTTGCTGCATAATAATTTGGTTTTTAAAAATTTAGAATTTGTAATTTTTATTATCTTTTATTAATAATTAATACGAAATTCTTTAATACAAAATTATAGTATTTTTTAATTTTGAACAAACAGTTTCTTAATTATTACAATAAAAATTTAATACATTGGCAATTAAATTAATTATTATCGACCCCAATACTCAAAATTATATTAAAACAGCACTCAATTTCAACCTCTTTTATAATGGGCATTTCAATAGCTAACGGGAGAGTCAGTTGCAAGCGGTTTCGGCCTTAATTTTCGCAACTAGTTCAGTATAAAGTTTCAAGTTTTTTATATAAGCAGTGCTTTTCATCGACTTTATTTTTCGCTCAATTCTAATGGCATGTGAAAATTCTAATACATCTATTCTTAAATACAAATCCCAATCTTGGGCAGCGGAAGTGAAGGTATCTTTGCCATAAAACCCTGAATTGTGCTTTTCTATTCTTAATGCCAAATTTTCTTGACAAGCGCCAATATAAAATTTAACTCTTTTTTTGGAGTATAAGATATAACAACAAATTTCCATAAGCAAAAAAAGGGAGTTGAAAAATCAACATCCCTAAGTTTTTCGTGGGCCCACTTGGAATCGAACCAAGCACCTACTGATTATGAGTCAGTTGCTCTAACCGAATGAGCTATAGGCCCTTTTTGACAATTATTTAAGGGTTCGTCA
>JBDNFC010000075.1:0-25210 GCA_041690035.1 Bacteroidia bacterium
TAAACACCAATGGATTAAACGCTTCTAGCTTATTACTTATTGCCTTTATTAGAAGATTTTGGCTTCCAAAAGAAGTGAATCCAAGACCAGAATTTAATGTAGTGCCTAGTTTAAGGGTTGTGCTCAATCAGAAATGGCTAGCATACATTCTTTTATTAAATTTTATTTACCATTTCAATTTTTTTATTCTTGATTATTTTAGCTTTCGACTGTTCTTTAAAATTATTGTCGTATCTGTGTTAAGCTGCTTATTGAGTATTTTTTTTCAATGGATTATTTTTAAATTGTTTTTAAAACCAAAGTTATACTAACAAAAATTGAATGTATTCAAATAAAAAAGTTTTCTTTTTCGCAATTATATTATTTGTTTGTGTACTATTTACTGGCAGACTTATTAGCCTTCAATTGATGTCTGATAAATATTTTATTGAATCTGTAAAAAATGCATCAAACGAAATAACATTATATGCAGAGCGCAGTATTATATACGATAGAAATGGAAAATTAATGGTTTTTAACGATGTCGTTTATGACTTAGCCGTTATTCAAAAGAAAATATCAAAAGATTTAGATACTGCAGCATTGCTAAAAATTCTTAAAATAGATAAAAAAACCTTTTTAAATAAACTAAATAAAATCAGAAATCCGAGCATAACCTATACCCTGATTAAAGATTTAACCCCAGATATTTATATACCACTGCAAGAAAATATATTATCATATAAAGGTTTTTTTATAGAACAAAAAACAGACAGAAGATACAAAAGCGATATAGGTTGCCATATATTGGGTTATATAGGTGAGGTAAATGATAAAATTATATCAAAAGACCCCTATTACAAGCAAGGTGATTATGCGGGTATTACAGGAATAGAAAACACCTACGAAACATATTTTAGGGGGCAAAAAGGGGTAAAAATTGTTATAGTAGATCACAAACAGATACAAAGAGGAAGTTTTAAATCTGGCAGTTTAGACAGCGCCTCCATACCCGGACCATCTGTGCACACAAGCCTGCATTATGATGTTCAAGAAATGGCAGAAGAGATGTTAAAAAACAAAATTGGAAGCATCGTAGCAATAGAGCCTAGTACTGGAGAAATTATTGCAATGGCCAACAGCCCTTCTTTTGACCTAAATGAAATGATAGGCAGCAGCAGGAATCAAAAATTTGCTTCATTGCTAAAAGACCCTTATAACCCACTGTTTAACAGAGCTATTAAAGCAAGATATCCTCCTGGTAGCACTTTTAAAACCATCCAAGCATTAATAGGCTTAGAGCAAGGCATTGTTACTGCAAATACTACTTATCCATGCCGGGGCGGTTATCATGTGGGCTCGTTACACGTAGGCTGTCATGCTCACCCGTCACCCTTAGACCTACCAAATTCTATTGCAAAATCTTGCAATGCATGGTATTGTTATTTGTTTAGAGATATGATTGATGATTCTGCCTATGCCTCTGTGGCAGATGGCTACAGTGCATGGAGGGAATATTTACTCTCTTTTGGCCTTGGCATTAAAACTGGGGTAGATCTGCCAAACGAAGGCAATGGTTTTATACCAGATACTGGCTATTTTAACAGGTATTATGGAAAAGATAAGTGGAAGAGCTCTATGATACTTTCTCTCAGTATTGGCCAAGGGGAAATAGGTGTTACACCCTTGCAGATGGCAAACTTTGCTGCTTGTATCGCAAATAGAGGTTATTGGATTACCCCGCATAGCATTAGTGCTATAGACGGATATAAAAAAATACCTGCACAATATTTAGAGAAGCATCAGGTGCCTATAAAACGTTCACATTTTGAAACAGTGATAGAGGGAATGCACAGCGTGGTAGCTCCAGGAGGCACAGCCCGCGGAGCTGCAATAAAAGACCTTGATGTATGCGGCAAAACAGGAACATCACAAAACCCTCACGGCAAAGACCATTCAATTTTCATTGGCTTTGCCCCAAAAGATAATCCTAAAATAGCTGTAGCGGTAATAATAGAAAATGGAGGTTTTGGAGCCACATATGCAGCGCCTATGGCTACTGTATTAATGGAAAGATTCTTGGCAAAAACAGATTCTGTTTTTGTTTCTAAAAACCCCGTTTTATATGAGAGAATGAGAACAGCTAAACTTAAAAATTTTAGTCAAGACACTTTAAGATGAGCTATAATAATTATGCTAATTCCGATAGAACAAGTATAGATTGGAGCATCATTCTTGTTTATTTATTACTGTGTATCATAGGAATCTTTTCTATTTACTCAAGTGTTTTTGAGCCCGAAGCACAATGGTTTAATTTTGAAATGCCATATGCTAAACAATTAATCTTTTTCGGTATAAGTGTTTTTATAGCAACTGTAATCATTTATACCGAATCAACCTTATTTTTCCATATTGGTTATATCGCTTTTGTACTGCTAATTTTATTAACTTTGGGTACATTTTTTTTTGGTGCAAAAGTTCATGGAGCGCAAGCGTGGTACAAGATAGGCTCTTTTCAAATGCAGCCAGCAGAATTTGCTAAGCTAGGCACAGTTTTAGCTCTTTCTAAATTTTTAGGCACTTATGGGGTTAGGCTAGATAGTCTAAAAAATTATGCCATCACATTTTTATTTATTCTTATTCCAGTTGGAATAGTTTTGGCCCAAAATGATACAGGAAGTGCATTGGTTTTTTTAAGTTTAATTTTTGTCCTATACCGTTTTGGACTTCCAAGCATATTTTTGACGATTGGATTTAGTTTTGTTTTAATTTTTATTTTTCTAATGCTAACAAGCCGAACAGAACAAATATTGCTCCTCTCTCCTAAAATATTACTTACTCTTATTATTTTTATTATTCTAGGTATTATTGGCTACTATATAAGATTTAATAAGAAAGGAATAATTTTAATCAGTATTTTGTTTACGATTTATACCATATTTATTTTTGGTGTAGACCTTGCTTATAATCAACTGAAAGAATATCAGAAAAAAAGAATTGAACTTATATTTGGATTAATTGAGGATAAAAAAGATGTTGGATATAATCTTTGGCAAAGTAAAGTAGCGATTGGAAGTGGTCAAATGGTGGGCAAAGGTTTCTTAAATGGTACTCAAACAAAACTAAAATTTGTGCCTGAAAGAAGCACAGATTATATTTTTTGTACCTATGCAGAAGAAACTGGTTTTTTGGGTTCATTTGCTTTTATCCTTTTATACACTTTTTTCTTATACAAATTAGTAATAATGTCTGAGAGACAAAATACGAGATTTGCAAGGGCTTATGGCTATGGAGTATTTTCTATATTCCTATTTCATTTCTTTATTAACATAGGTATGACTATTGGTATAGTGCCTACAATTGGCATTCCTCTTCCTTTTATTAGTTATGGCGGCAGTTCTTTGCTGGCATTTACTATTTTGCTTTTTATATTTATAAAACTAGATGGAAATAGAAGCAATGAAGTAAGTGTAGATATAGACTAAATTACTGCCAGTTTTTAATAAAAAATTTTTTATACCTTATTTAAGATGCTTAATAAATTTTTGGCAATGGGGCATAAATAACTTTTTCCTCTATAGTTGCCTACCCATTGTATTCCTTGAACACTATTGGTTAAAATAATCTCTGAAGCATTAAATAAATCTTCTGCAAATATGGGATAGTGTTGTGTAATATAACCATAGGCCTCTGCTTTTTGAAACACTACTTTTTTCATCACACCATCTAATCCGTATTCTGCTATTGGTGGAGAAATAAGTGCTTCATTTTTAATCAATATAATATTAGAACTTATACATTCTGCTACTCTCCCATTTTCATTAAAGAGTAAGCACTCATCATATTTATTGTTTTTTGCATAAATGGCTGCCAACACATAAGTAAGTGCATTCCCAGTTTTAAGTGTAGAAGTAAAATTACTGTTTTTAATCAACTCCCTATATTCTCCCAATTTTAAACCTATTTCATTTAGGGTATAAGCCTGCAAGCTATGTTTTTCCTCCATTACACTCATAAACAAGTTAAACACCTTATCATTTGGCATATATAATCCATTGGTGTCTCTACTAAAAATAATATTTATTTTCCCATATTCAACTTCATTTGCACGTAACATTTTTGCTATTAATGCTTCAAAAAAAGATTCATCCCACATTTCTGGCAAATCATATTTTAGAAGTTTTGCAGTTTTGACAATGCGTTGAAAATGGAGGTAGAAGTTTAATGGAAGACCCTTGAATAATTTAATGGTTTCAAAAAAAGAATCACCATACTTTGCTGCTCTGCTGCTATAAATAGGACTTGTAAATTCATCATGAAGTTTTAAATCTCCATTAAAGATAATATATGGTGATGTTTTTTTATCCATTTATCGCTTTTTAATCTCATCTCTTATTTTTACAGCCTTTTCATACTCTTCGTTCATTTCTGCCTCATCTAATTGCTTATTAAGTTCATCAAGAGAATAGTTGGCTAATAAATCTTCGAAACTTTTTGAATGCTGCGGTCCAGATTCTTCATTTGGTCTACCTGGCATATCTTGATCTAAACCGTTAACTTGCATTTCGCTGATGCTTACTCCTGACTCATTGGCAACTTTTGTATCAATAAATATTTTTGCAGAAGTGCGCAAAGCAATGCATATTGCATCAGATACTTTGATTTCTATTTCTTTAGAATCATCGGGTGTAATTAATTTAAGGCGTGCATAAAAAATACCTTCTGATAGATTATAAATAAATACTTCAGCTACTTTAGCACTAAATATATCTAAAATATTGATAATTAATTGATGTGTAACGGGCCTATCTAAGGCAAGTGACTCCATTGATAAAGCAATGGCCTGTGCATCTATACTAGATATTAAAATAGGTATTCTAATGGTATTTTCAAAATCCTCGAGCAAAACTGAAAAGGAATTTTCATTATTACCTTCTAATAGGCCTATCGCCTTAACTTGAATTCTACCCATAGATTTTATGACTTTAAAAAACTTTTTTACGACAATAATTTTGCTGCGGCAATTAATTTGGGCAGTATTTCAAGCGCATCACCAACAATTCCATAGTCTGCCGCTTTAAAAAATGGCGCTTCTGAATCTTTATTTATAACACAAATAACTTTACTGCTACTTACCCCAGCAAGATGCTGAATGGCTCCAGATATACCTATGGCGATATATAAATTGGGTTTTATGGTGATACCTGTTTGCCCTACATGTTCGCTGTGTGGCCTCCACTCCATATCACTTACTGGTTTTGAACAAGCGGTTGCCGCGTTAAGTGTTTTTGCTAAATCTTCTATTAAATTCCAGTTTTCTGGACCCTTCATCCCACGTCCTCCAGATACTACCAATTCTGCCTCTGTTAAAGGTATTGCACCTGTTTGAAGCTGCTGTCCTGATACTTCATAGCTTGATTCTTGACTTTCTGGTAATTGTAGCGCTTTCATTATTGGTGTTCTATTTACAATCGTTAAATCTATACTGTTTGGGGTGAGTGCAATAATTTTATTCTCTTTTTCTAGGCTAACAAATGCAAATGCCTTGCCACTAAATACGCCTTTCTTTACCATAAAGGGTGCAGTACTTGTTGGTAAATCTAACACATTACTGCAAATACTTGCATCCATTTTTACTGCAAGTCTTGGAGATATTGCCTTACCTGTATAAGTATTACTTATAATCACAATATTAGCGGCAGATTCTTTAGCGGCTTCACTTATTGCATCAGCATATAGGGCAGGGTTTAAACTACCGCTTATTTGCGCTTGATATATTTCTTCTACCCCATATTTGCCTAAACTGGCTTCAACATTATTGGCTGATTGTAATATTACAGCAACACATTTTTTGCTCAAACTTGCTGCAACACTTGCAGCATAACTTGAGGCCTCTAAAGATGATTTCTTTATTTCGCCATTATTGACTTCTATATAAACTAAAACTGACATTATATTCTTATTTTGGGGTTAAATTATTTTTGCTTCCTCTCTTAGTAATCTTATTAATTCTTCTGCATTCTCTGCAGGTATCATTTTTACACTTGCTTTTGGCAACGGCAATTCATATTTTTGATGTATACTTAATATAGCATCGTATGTTGCAGCCAATACTATTAATGGCTTTGTTCTAGCTGCTGTAATGCCTCTCATATTGGGAATACGCGGCACTACTAAATCCTTTTGAGCAGATGCCACAAATGGAGTTTTGACAGTTATTTGCTCTCTCCCTCCATCAATATCGCGCTCTAATGATGCAATGTTGCCGTTAAATTCACACTTGGTAACCACATTTATTGATGGAATATTTAGCAACGCTCCTATTAAGCCACAAACCTGACCACTGTTATAATCGATACTTTCTCGTCCTGTGAGTATGATATCAAAATTTTCTGCTTTGGCGTAATACGCTATCTCTTGCGCCACATCTTGAGCATCAGCTGCTGTTTTATCTATTCTTACTGCATCGTTTGCGCCTATTGCCAAGGCTTTTCTTAGATTTGCATCATTGTTTGCAGGGCCTACATGAATAGCGGTTACAGTACCATTATTTGCCTCTGCAATTTCTAGTGCTTTGGTCAATGCTAACTCGTCATAAGGATTGATTATAAATTGAACACCTACTTCGTTAAACTTTGTATTGTTTTCTGTAAAGGTAATTTTGGTTGTAGTATCGGGTACAACACTAATACATACTAATATTTTCATTTTTTTAAATCAATTTTTTGCTAAGGTATATTTCTTTTCTAAAGATGTGCAAAGATAAATATTTAACCCAAAAAACACAAACAATATATGGTTAACTTATAGATGTTGTAAGTCTCTTTTATCCAATCATTAAAACCATTTAACAAGCCCAATTTAAAACAACAAAATTATTAATTCAATGTAAATTTATTAAATATATTGATAAAAATTTAGATAGCAATAAAATTTTTGATACATTGATGTGTTGAACCAAAATTCAATTTAAGTCTAATTTTAATGATTTTGCTTTCCATTTTTTAATTTACATTTGCATAAAATGAAAATAACCCTTTCACTTAATAATGAATTGAAAGAATGCCAAATAAATACAACAAATTATTATTGTATCAGTCAATTTATAAGCCCTACTCAAAACACAAATGCATATTTTATTCCACCCGCTCATTTTACTCCATTTGTCGCAGGATCATTTATTGGAAATATAAATTTGGGTGGTGCATGTAATTGCGAAAATATTACTTTTAATGCGCATGGCAATGGCACACACACAGAATGTGTGGGTCACATAAGCAAAGAGAAAGTAAGTATGCAAAATATAAATCTTCCTTTATTTATTGATTCTCAATTAATAAAAGTAAAACCTACATTAAAAGAAAATGGTGATTTAATTATTGATAATGAAAGCTATAACTGGGATTCTTTAAAACCATCGACTGCCATTATTATAAGTACTAATCAGCCACCGTTTGTACAATTTTCTGGACAAAACCCATGTTATTTTGACCCAAAAATCACCCATTATTTGGCAAACAAAGGCTTTAATCATTTACTGACAGATTTGCCAAGTGTTGATAGAGAAGAAGATAGCGGCCTATTGCTTGCTCACAAAGCATTTTTTAACTATCCCAATCAAATTAGTCTTGATAAATCCATCACAGAATTGTGCTTTATAGAATCGGGCATAGCAGAAAGTAATTATGTGCTAAATATACAAAAAGCTGCTTTTGATACTGATGCAGTGCCAAGTATCATTACTATTTTTCCTTATGAATATTGAAAAAGTTTTATTTTTAGTTAGCAGTATTTATCAAAAAATAAAGCAGCTATTTTGGTCAAAATCCAATTTTGATATTCATGAAATATTGGTAGTAAAATGGGACGAAATAGGCGATATGGCTGCTGCATTGCATGTTTTTGAATTAATTAAAGGCAGTTTTCCAAAGTCAAAGATTACATTGATTTGCAAAGAATATGTTTTACCAATAGTGGCCAATAACCCTTTTATAGATTCTATTTACACCCAACCAAAAAGTGCTTTTATTAAAAAATATGACACCATAATCGACCTGCGCAGCAATTTCTCAATCCTAAGAAAATGTATAGACAACAATCCAAAGATGTATTTGGGTAGAGGCATAATTCGGTTTAAAAATAGAAAAAAACAAAAACATGAAACTGCAACAAATTATGAAATAATTGCACCGATATTGACAAAAGCAAAGCCACCTGTTAGTCCAAAAATTTATATTACAGGGCAACAAATACAAGAGGTAGATGCTTTTTTAAAGTCAAATAACATTCAAAAATATGCAGTATTGCATACTTTGGCAAGGGCAAAACTAAGGCAGTGGTCTATTAAAAACTACATCACCATTGCACATTATTTATATCAAAAATATCAACTAAGTATCATACTTGCCTGCAGCCCAGAAGAAACTAAATCTTTAAGCCCTCATTTAATTAATATGCCAATAAATACCACTATTTTTAATGGAGCACAAGGCCTATTAAGTTTTGCAGCCCTTTGCAAACAAGCAAGTATTTTTATTGGCAACGAAAGCGGCCCTTTACAAATTGCATCTACCTTTTATGAGCTGCCAAAAATAGGACTATTTGGTCCAGGTGTAAAAGATGTATTCTACCCAATTGGTGGAAAGGTTATTCACCATGTTTTAGACTGTAACCCATGTAATCAAATAAACTGTGTTAGGCCAGACAATCCATGTATTGACCTTATTACGATTGCTGAAGTGCAAGATGCGATTGATGATTTATTAAGATAAAAATATTCTTTACAATGTTGAATTTAACAAGTCTAAAAAAACAGTGTAGCGTGCTATTTTAAAATGATTGTTATGAAAAATTGGAATAAAAGGCACTCCTATTCTTTTACAATGCTGTTTAAATTCTTCAAACTCTCTAAGTCCATCTTCTAATGTTAAATCATTATTAAAAATATAGTGCGTATCCATCCACATAAAAGGATGAATGGTAAGATTTGTAAGTTCATTTGTGGTCAAATCAAAAAAAGGATAAGACATGGCAGTACCTGCTCTATAGCCCGACATGTTAGGCCAGCCCATACTATAATCATCAGTTATGCCCAATTGTATAAGCATTTGATAACTTTCTGGCAAAATCAATTTTATAAAATGTTGTCGCGATTTAGTAATTTGTTTTCCACTCAATTTTTCTAATTTTTCTATTTCACTTTTTATTATAGAAATTGCTAAATAAGACTGAAAAGATGGATGAATTGCTATGCTATTGCGGGGTATATTTTTTATAAAGTTTAAATATTCAGGATGATTAAAACCGCAACTTTTATCAAAAGCACCATATTTGCCTGTATGGATAAAATACAATATTGGAGTGGATAAAACTTTATTGAAAATGAAAGCAGGATCTTTGGCTAGACCAAAATTTACTAAAATTCTTTTCCATAAATTGGCTAATTTTAGCTTATAAATGTCATTTAGGGCTGCTCCAATATTTCTTTTCAAATCCCGGCCTAAATAATCAAAAGCAATGTCAATATCCATACTAGGCAAATATTGATATTGCTTTACACCGGTGCTAAATTGAGGAAAACATTGAAATATAGCCTCTTGCAGCATCAAAAGATGTAAATCAACAAGAGGTGTTTTGACCAAATTATTTTTAAAAAGCACTGCATTTAACACCTTAAACCTGCCTAAATCATCACGTGCTTGAATCAAATACTCTTCGTATCTAGTAACATGAAAAAACATTGCAGAGAATACATCAAACCCAAATGTAGATTTATTTTTAAATGCCAAAAGGCATTGTAAATCAGTATCCCACAGCATTTCAATTGGTCTAATATGCTTTTCTAATAACAATCCATTGCTTGCAATAAATATCTTTGCATTGCAATAATTTGTGTCAGCATAGCAAAGAAAAGGCACTTGATTTGAGGGCAAGTGTTTTTGAATTTTAACCTCACAATTTAGAAATTTTGATATCAAAATTGCAACATAAGCTAATCTGCTATTTTGATATGGTGAAATGATTAAAAACATTACTTTTGCAGTGATGCAAATTAAAGTTATTTTTATGAAATAATAGCTGCATAAAAAATTATAAAATTAATGAAAATAGCACTTATAACAGGAATCACAGGTCAGGATGGCGCGTATTTAGCAGAGTTTTTGCTTAAAAAAGGCTACCAAGTGCATGGGCTAAAGAGAAGAAGTAGCTCGTTTAACACAGCAAGAATAGACCATTTATACAAAGATCCTCATCAGGTGGGAACCAATTTTTTTCTTCACTATGGAGATTTAACAGATAGCACAAACTTGGTAAGATTAATTCAACAAATTAAACCAGATGAGATATACAATTTAGCAGCTCAAAGCCATGTTCAGGTAAGTTTTGAAACACCAGAATACACCGCAAATGCAGATGCCATTGGCCCATTGCGTATTTTAGAAGCCATTAGAATTAATGGTTTGGAGTTAAAAACAAAATTTTATCAAGCATCCACATCAGAAATGTATGGAATGGTGCAAGAAGTGCCTCAAACAGAAAAAACACCATTCTATCCCCGCTCGCCTTATGGTGTTGCAAAATTATACGCCTATTGGATAACCGTAAATTATAGAGAAGCCTATAATATGTTTGCTTGCAATGGTATATTATTCAATCACGAATCGCCAATAAGAGGCGAAACATTTGTTACCCGAAAAATAACAAGAGCAGCAACCCGCATCGCCTTAGGACTTCAAAAAGAAGTATATTTAGGCAATTTAGATGCAAAAAGAGACTGGGGACATGCAAAAGATTATGTTGAAGCCATGTATTTAATGCTTCAGCAAGATGTACCTCAAGATTTTGTAATTGCAACTAATAAAACCATTCGCATAAGAGATTTTGTAAATATGGCATTTAACCAAATAGGTATCTCCTTAGTTTTTGAAGGAAATGGCATACATGAAATAGCTAAAATAAGTGCTTTAGATAGCTCAAAACTGCCAAGTGACAATCTTTTTATTTGCAAAATTGGTGAAACTGTAGTAAAAGTAGATGAACGATACTATAGACCAACAGAGGTAGATTTATTGATTGGAGATAGCAGTAAAGCGCAACAGACGCTAAATTGGAAACCCAAATATACTGTAGAAGAAATGTGTAAGGACATGATTTTATCAGATTTTAATGACGTGCTCAAAGAAATTCACATTAAAAATGGCGGATTTGAAATAAAAAATTATTTTGAATAATTATGGATAAAAACAGTTCAATATATGTTGCTGGTCATAGAGGGCTGGCAGGCTCTGCAATTGTGAGGTGTTTAAAAAAAAATGGATACTATCAAATAATTTGTAAAACTTCTCAAGAATTAGATTTAAGAAATCAGCAAGCCACATTAGATTTTTTTAAAGCAAATAAGCCTGATTACGTTTTTTTAGCAGCCGCCAAAGTGGGTGGAATATTGGCAAACAATACCCTAAGGGCCGATTTTTTGTTTGAAAATCTAGCCATTACCCAAAATGTAATCCATGCAGCGCACCTCTACAATATAAAAAAACTCTTATTTCTCGGCAGTTCATGTATATATCCCAAAATGGCACCGCAGCCAATAAAAGAAGAATATTTGCTAACAGGAGAGTTAGAATCTACTAACGAGCCTTATGCTATTGCTAAAATTGCAGGTATAAAAATGTGTGAGGCCTATTTTGATCAATATCAAAATAATTTTATTAGTGCCATGCCTACTAATCTTTATGGCCTTAATGACAATTATCACCCTACCAATAGCCACGTGCTGCCAGCTTTAATTAGGCGTTTTCATGAGGCAAAAATTAATAATGATAAAGATATAATTATTTGGGGAGATGGTACTCCATTGCGTGAATTTTTATATAGTGATGATTTGGCAAGTGCACTTTTATTAATGATGGAAACATATGACAAAAAACAGTTTTTAAATATAGGTTATGGCAGTGATATAAGCATTGCAAACTTAGCGCTGCTAATTGCAGAGGTAATTGGCTATAAAGGAGCATTAAAATTTGATCCTACTAAACCCAATGGAACGCCTAAAAAATTAATGGATAATACTAAAATACTAGCGGAGGGGTGGAAACCTACTATAGACCTGAAAACTGGAATATCTTTGGTGTATAAAGATTTTTTGACAAAGTTTTATTAATATCCAATGGTTATTAAATTGTTCAATCAATTTAACAACAACACCTAACAAAATAAAAAGCACTAAAGTAATGCTTAAAAAAAACTATTTTATAAGTGTGAAAGTGCCTTTATAAGTGTGATAAACACCATCAATTCCCAAGGCATCTACCCTCCATAGATATACACCTTCCAAACTGGGTTTTCCCAAATAATTTCCGTCCCATCCTTTAGATACATCATTCGTATAAAAGACCTTTTCGCCCCAACGGCTATATATTTCGAAATTATAACCATAAACACTGTTGGTTTTATCGTTGTATAAAAACATTGAAATTGGTTTAAAAACCTCATTAAGATTATCACCATTTGGTGAAAAAGCATTGGGCACATATACCCGCGACTTTGGCGCAATAAAAATTTTATTACTAAAGCTTGTGTCTGAAATCAAACTGTCTTTTATGGCAGCAACCATAAAACCAATGCTATCCTCTATTTCTAAATCTAAGCTTGACAAATTGAATTTTAATGATGTAGGATTGGTTTCGCCAATGGGTTGAAATTGCATTCCTTTATCCCGCATATAAACCACGTATTTCTTTATCCCTGCTGTCCATTTCAAATAACTATTCCACGCTAAATTTACGGTATCGCTAAGATTAATTCCTGATAGGAAAATGGTATTTGCTTTGTTGCTTATTGGTCCAAAAATATTGCAGATATCAACTAACCTTGTATGATAGGTATATGCCATTAAATTGGTTTTAGCTTTTTGGTCAATATATTTTAATTGATGGGTAGTATCTATGACCAAGCCTAGAGAGCCATCTCCACCGTTACTCCTAAATATTTGATAATAATCGATTATTACAGTAACATTTGATTTTAAAATATCAAGAGAGATAGTATTACTCTCATTAACAGTGGCCAAAGAAAGTAGGGGAACTTCAGAAATACCACCAATTTCAGGGGTATTACAGCCATGATTACTTGTTGATTTCCAAACCCCATTGGGATGCAAACAGACCACATAGTAGCAATAATTTATATTGCACAATGAATCATCAATATAAACATTTTCGTTCCCTTTTAATGCAGCTATTTGTTTGAAAATACCATTTGGCTCTTTTCTAAACACAAGATAACCTGCCCTTTGCGGCCACCCTTCATAATGTGTCCACCTCACTTGATTTGCATTTAATCCAGTATCGCTAACACGCAAAAATACATTGCAATGCGCCTCTGTGCGTGGCCCTTTTCTTAAACAAGTATCTGTAATTTTAGTTAAAAAACAGTACCTTCTATTATTGACATTAATTGCGCTATTTACCAAAAATGTGGTGTCTGAAATGATTTTACTATTGTATAAATTAGATAACACATTTGCTTCATCTCTATAAATATCATAATCTTTAAAAATACTTAGATTTGATTTATGCCAATTTAGTCTGAGTTCATTATTGTTTTCAACCGAAATATAAGTCAATCCATTATTTAGTGGATCTAATGTATCTCTAATAACAACAGCTTTCTTGACAGAATCTCTGCAACCAAACTCATTCTCTATAGTTAAAGTTATTACATTGGTTCCTATGTTGTTATAGATATTAGATGCAATAGGATTTGAAGAAGTATCCGTTAGTTTTAATTCTTCACCAAAATTATAGTTCCATTTAAGAATTGTGGCAGAATCTGCACCCATTTTGCTATTGTCTGAAACATAAATAGGAAAATTGTAACAAGTGGTGTCAGGCAGAGTAACAAAGCTTGCTTTTGGGCTAGGTCTAACAAAAATGGATAAATGATTTCTTAAAGTATCATTGCAGCCTGTTACATTCCTTGCAACTAAAGTGGGTGTATGTGTGCCTGTTTGATAAAACGCAAATGGATTTTGATCACTATTTTCAAAAAAACCATCACTGGTAAAATCCCAAGCAAAACTGCTTGCGCGTTTAGATAAATTGATAAACTTAGCTCTAAACAAAGAGCAACCGGTATCTTTTTCAACAGCAAAGTCTGCTTTGGCATTTTGTATCACATAAATACTATCATTAGGAATAAATTCAACAAAGCATCCAAATTGATCATATAATACTAATTTAATTTTAAAAAATTGCGCTAATTTATTTTCGTCAACTATTCGATAGTTATGAAAACTAAAAGAAGTAGAATCTAACACAGAGCCATCACCGAAATCTAGAAAAAATCTATTAAAAGCGGAGCTTTGATTTATAAATTCCACTTTTAATGGCTCGCATCCTTGAATATTATTAATTTTTAATCTAGGAATAGGGCCAATAACTTTTACATAGTTTTTTTTGATTAAGGTATCTATACATCCATAATTATTTTCTACAATAAGCCGAATATCAATACCAGAAGCTGGAGTATTGCGAAAGTATACATGACTAGCCGCAGGAGCGCCTGTAATGGCAGAATCGCCATCACCAAAGTTCCAATTAAACCGTGTAATATTTTGCCCATTGGCTATAAAATTTACCACTGTAGGTGCACAAAAAGAATTAGAATCGTTAGTAAAAAAATTAGCCTTTACTTCAATTGAATTTACATTTGTGGTTACCGTATCCGAACATCCCAATTTATAAGCTATCAAACTAATAGGAAATCGACCCAATCTATTAAAAACAACTGTTGGATCCTTAGCGCTGTCATTTGGCAAAAAGAGAACACCTGTGCTATCGCTATACCACTTAAATTTAGTGGGTCTGAGCGCAGAAGAATTCTGAATTTCTGTTTTTCCGCCAAAACAAGCTACAGGTGCAACTGAAAAATCTGAAATTACCCCAACAAAATGGGTTAAATTAGAGGTTGAATCTATGCAGCCTGCCCGGTCCCTATAAACAAATCTTATATTTTTTGCACCTTCTTTATTAAATCTGCCGGAAGTAGCAATTAAGTTTGGTGTAGCTAAGGTAACTGTAGTATCTGGCACTCGCCATGTATAAGTGGTGTTTGGAAAATTAAACTTGTAAATATTAGAAGTAATTACATTAGAATTTAATTGTGTATTCAGCGGCACACAATCGTCTACATTTGTAGAATTGATGGTTATTTTGGTTCCACTTACTTTAATCTTTGCTTTGCCCAAAACAGTGTCTTTACATTGTGGCCCCATCCTGGCATAATAAGAATAGTTAAAGTCATACACCCCAGAAGCGGTAAAAACAACATCTCCGCTGTCCTTAAGCAATGCTGCATTATTCTGCAATCCCACATTTGTGGTGTTCTTAAATTCCCAAAAATGAATTATACCAGGCAACTTTGGATTCAATTCTGCATAAAATGTTACTATTTCTCCAACACAGGGTAAGCTATCTGAAATTGATATTTTTATACTTGGCTTTACTATAACTATACTGTCTTTTCTATAAACAGAATCATAACAGCCCAAAACATTTCTTACCACTAGGCTTACACTGTAAACTCCAGTGTCTGAAAATGCAAAATCAAAACTATCTTTATTTGATGTGTTTAACAATGTGCCTGACTTTGTAAAAATGCGCCAACTATAAATATTGGGACTATTTGTAGCGCCCAATGGAGTTAGATTTTTTAAGGTAACATCTTGCGATTTACAAGATGGTTTTGGTGCTATTAAAAGACTTACTTTTATACTATTTAATTCTATATAATTATATAACAATAATGTATCAGAGCATCCACCAACATTAGATGAAGCGATGAGCATGATAGAATAAACTCCAAAACCATTAAAAATGCGTTTGTAATCTTTATTTCTCGATGAGTCAATGCGCAGATTATTTTGGTTAAGCACATACCAACGATAATTTATGATTTCTCCTGCGGGCTCCCTTGATGTATTTACAAATTCGAAAGTATCTAATGAAAAACAACTTTTTCTTTTAGTGCTAAAAAAAATAGCTTGTGGGCCTACTACTGTTACCTTTCCCCTTAAATCTTCTTGAGAAACGCAGCCCTTATAATTTTGAGAAACCCTTAACACCTTGTTGCCTGAGGTTCTGTGCTCTCCAATAATTCCGCTGTCTTTTATTTGATGTATTTGAAAATCAGCTGGAAAAAACTGCCAATTCAAATTGCTAGTTTGTCGATTATTCACTTTATATTCCACATATTGTCCAACACAAGGATTAGGCAGACTAACCGATATATCTAGGGCTATAGGATTTTCTAATGTTATGTATTTAGGTTTAATAACCTCGTATTCACAGCCCTCTTTTGTTTTAATTTTTAACGACACATTGGATGAGTCTTTACTTGCATAAAAAATATTTAATGGAGAACTATCTGTGCTTTTATTAGGTGTGCCATTCTGAAAATTCCAATTAAATATTGTAGGTATTTGTCCTGACTGAAAAATACGGTATTTGAAATTTGCATATCTATTAGTGCAACCTGTGGTACTATCTGTAGAAAAATCGAAACTAAAAGCAGGGGGAATATTAACTATATTTTTAAATTCATCAATACTTTGACAACCCAAACTATCTACAACAATGGCAGAAATTGACCTTGTACCAGGTGTTGTTGAAAATCGATGAACATAAGATTTTGCAACATTTTCATATTTTGCACCCTCTATAATGTATGTTCTACTAAATGTTTTTGCTGTATTGTCTGTTATAATTATAGAATCATTTAATGAGCAAAATACAGATTTATCTAAACTTAGCTCAATTGTAGGTTTAAGCCCAACTGTAATGTATTTTGATTTTGTTACAACACACTTCGTATTGTTTGGAAAGCTCAATTCTAACCTAACGTCAAAAGAACCAGCAGATGAAAATAAGCTTACAGAAGAGTCTAATCCTGGATTAAAGCCAGCCCCAAAATCCCACTGAAATGTTGTGCCGACTGGCGGACTGCCTGTAACTTTAAAACGAATTATTTGGGGAACGCAAGCAGTGACATCATCAGCTATAAAGCTAAAACCAGCACATTGCCCAAATGTGCGCAAAGGACTTAAAAATAGGACTAAAGCAAAAGCAAAAATCCATAACGCAAAAAAACTTTGTTTTAAATAAAACATGATTTTGTGCAAAAATAGATCTAATTTTTTAATTTTTAACAATTTATACTCTTAAGACAACATTTTAGCGACAAAAGTTGCATGATAAACTATTATTTTTCAAGAAGCAAATATTTGCTAACTAGCTTATCTTCATAAAGTTGATTAGATAAATCACTAATATGTTCAAATTTTTTTTCATCTCTTATTTTTTTTACCATTTCAACGGTTATTTTTTTTCCATAAATATCCTTGTCAAAATCAAAAAGATGCATCTCTATACTCTCTCCTTTTTCTGCAATTGTAGGATTTTTTCCAATTGAAAGCATTCCACCGTATCGCTTAGCATCAACATATGCAAAAGCAGCAAAAACGCCCGATAATGGCAATTGTTTCTGTGCATCTTCTAAAACAATATTTGCCGTCCGGTATCCAATTTTGCGCCCTAATTCTAATCCATGCACCACAGTGCCAGTAAATTGATATGAATAACCAAGCAAGGCATTTGCCTCTATAATATTACCTAAAGAAATAGCTTTTCTAATTTTTGTACTACTTATTTTAATTTCCGTAATCATTTCAACAGCGATTTGTTGCACTTCAAAATTGTATTTTAAGCCAAAACTAATCAGGTCGTCTATGCCACCTTTTCTATCTTTTCCAAAACGGTGATCATAACCAATGACCATTTTTTTTGCAGCAATTTTGTCTACTATAAGTTTTTTTATATACTCTTCTGGCTGCAGGTTGCTTAGTTCTTCGTCAAAAGGTATAACAATGACATTATCAATGCCAAGTTTTTCTAAATATAATATCTTTTCTGAAAGGGTACTGAGCAATTTAAGGTTTTTATCTCCTTGATTAACTAGAACTCTAGGGTGAGGAAAAAAAGTAATTATTACAGTTTCACCGTCAATTTTATTCGCCTCATATTTTAAGTTTGTTAAAATTTTTTGATGTCCAAGATGCACCCCATCAAAAGTTCCTTGAGTTACCACCGCATTTTTTAAAGGAGTAATTTTTGATATCGAATCAAATATTTTCAAATAATCTCAACAGCTTTAAATGCCTCTAAATCAATGCAATTATCAATAGAAAAATCGCCTACAGATTCCCTAACTAATTTAGCCAAATGCGCCCCGGAACCAAGCGCTACTCCAAAATCTCTTGCTATGGAACGTATGTATGTTCCTTTTCCACATGCTATTTTAAAATAAACATCAACGTCTAATATTTTTGTAATTTCAAAACTTGTAATAGTAATTAATTTAGGATTCAATTTAGGAATTTCTCCTTCCCTTGCTAGCTTATAAGCTCTATTTCCGTTCACTTTTACTGCGCTAAAAATTGGTGGAACTTGAAATTGCTCTCCAACAAAACTTTTGGCACAATTAATTATGGCCTCTTGTGTAATGTGAGAAGTGCTGTAGGTAAAATCGATTGCTTGTTCTAAATCAAAACATGGTGTGGTAGAACCAAGGCGAATAATGCCCGAATATACTTTTGGCAATATTTGAAGCTGTTCAATTTTTTTTGTTGCCTTACCAAGGCAAATAATCATAACTCCTGTTGCCAATGGGTCTAATGTACCTGCATGCCCAACTTTTTTAGCCTTAGAAAATTTTTTAACATATTTTACTAGCTTAAAGCTAGACCATGTTAACGGTTTGTCAAAATGAAGAATCTCGCCCTCTTCCAAAATTTTTTTTGAACTTAGTTGCATTAATATTTTTGCACTTTTTGATCTAAAAATACTTTATTATCTGATAACCTTATCCATTTAACAGAATAACTTCCATTGCTCAAAAAACTTAAATCTTGCCTAATAACAAGATCGCCTAAATCTGTAATTTCCTGTTCTTTTTCGATCATCTTTTTACCATCATCTAAACTGTAAATTAGAAGTTTAAACTTTGTAGACTCTGATAATTTTAAAGAAAAGTAAAATATCCCATCTCCACTCGGGTTAGGAAAAATATTTTCATTAAAAACAATGGTTTTTTTATCCATTTTTATCTTTGCAATATAAGTACCCGCAGTTTGCTTATTTATTACACCGACACTGTTAGCTAAAAAACCCACGCCTTCCTCATTATACTTTCTTTGCAAACCAGAATAATCACCCCACCTTTCTAGACTATCTGGCACAAAACTATTGATTAAAGCTGCACCAGTTTTTACTCTTATAATTGGACTAACAATACCCTTTTCATCAATTTTTACCATAGATACTCCAGGAAAAGCGATAACACTAGAGTGAGAGAAAGTTACGACCGCAGTATTGTCGCGGGTGCCATTGCCCATGTAAGCCAAACTAGGATAACCTAAATCTAAACTATCACTACTTATAAGATGATTTTGCAACACAGGATTTTGCATATCAGTAATATAACCTAGCATAACACTTGGTGCAAATGTGGCGTGATTAATGCAGTTTTGTGCATAACGTATATTTCCATATTGATAAGATGCTGTTAATACTCTTGCATCATTGGTTTGTAGTCTAAAATCTTTTTGCGGCTGGTATGCCGAGCCTGGCAAGCCATATTTTTGAGGTGTTTTTAAAATTTGAAAACTAAATTGGGCTTTGTCACTTGCTTGTGTATTATTGATTTTATGAAGAAAAAGTGTATCGTTTGAAAGATCTGAAGGCCTTACACTTAAAAAAAACATTTCGTTGCTAGTTGATTTATAATATTGATCAGCAGGACAAATACTCCAAATGGCCTTGCTATTATAGCTAATATCACTCCAAAGTGTTGTTTTAAGTGTATCACTTGTATAAATTCCTTGCTTGTCTATTTGCCATATCACACTTTGTTTAAAAGCCTCTTGCCATGATGCACTATCTTTTAGGAGATTTACAGTTATAAAAATATCATCTTTAGACATAGACATTATAGGGTAATCTGTCCAACTTTTATCTTTAAGTGGATTGCCTGGCAACTGATAAATAGTCCAGGCGCCTGTTGGGTCACTCGTTTTTGACGTGGCTACCATAATTCTTGTATCAAAACTAACCCTGCCATCTAGCCATGTTACAACAAATCTATCGTTAATTGGGTCATAAAGCGCTTTGGGATCATAGGACCCTGTTAATCTTGGTCTTCCTTGCGGCCATGTATTTTTTGGTTCTATTCGGGCAAAATAAGTAAGCGCTACAGAATAAGTTAAATTGGTTTCAGCTTTATAAATCCTAATATTGCTATTGAGCACACTTATAACATCACCTGCATTATTTACTGCTAAGTGATTATCATTTGGCACGCCTGAGGTAAATAATGAATCTGTAAATCCACGTTCCACGTAGGGCATATTAGGTGCTATTGGCAGGGTGCTTTCAAAAACAGTTCTTCTATTAATTTGAGTTAAATATTCTAATCTTTTTGCCTCTATCAATCTTTTTTTAGCATTAATATCATTTTCTAATGCAGGAGATGGCGCTAGTTTTATCACACTTATTGTATCAATAACATTTGCCTTATCTATTAAATTAACCTCACCAAGTGGGGTAATATTAAAAGGGGTTTTAATAACCTGGGTAAATGCATTTGTAAATAATGTAATAATAAACAATAGCAAAGTAATTTTTTTAATCATAAATTAAATTTAAAAACACAAATATAAACATATAACAACAAAAACAAACATAAAATGGGTGTATAAGATTTTTAAGCAAAAGCTATATTTTATTTACCCTAACTTGGTGCCTTCCACCTTCAAAAATCTGAGTAATAAATGTGCTAAAAATTTGCTGTGCCATAGCAATATCAATAAACCTTGCAGGTATGCACAACACATTGGCATCATTGTGCTGCTTTGCCAGTGATGCTATCTCAACACTCCAGCATAGTGCTGCCCTGATTTTGGGATGTTTATTTGCGGCCATACAAACACCATTGCCGCTACCACAGATTAATACACCTAAACTCTGTGTATTTTCTGATACTTCTTTTGCTAATCGATGCGCATAGTCTGGGTAATCTACAGACGAAATATCATAAGGTCCTAAATCTTTAAAAATTATATTTGGGTTATTTTTCATTAAGAATTTCTTTAATTCAAAACCTGCGTGGTCGGATGCGATTACAATATTCATGTTGCTGTTTTTTGATTTTTTTCTACTTTTTTAACAATTATTATCCCTATTTCATATAAACCCAAAAGGGGTATTACTAAAATAAACTGGCTTAACACATCAGGCGGAGTAACTATAGCGGCCAATATCACAATAATAACTATAGCATAGCGCCTATTTTTTTTAAGAAACTGTGTGGTTATTAGACCTATTTTGGCCAGAAAATACATTAATAATGGTAGCTGAAATATAGCACCTGTTGCTAAACAGAGCATGGATACCAAATTAATTACTGATTGAAAAGAGAAATTATTTGCAATATTTGGTGACAATTTATAATTTACAAAAAACTGAAGAGAAATGGGGGAAAGTAAAAAATAGCCAAATAAAACGCCAATAAAAAATAAAAAACTAGTGTAAAGCGTTAAGAACCTTGTTTTCCTTATTTCTTTAGGCCCCAATGCTGGCTTAATAAATAGCCATACTTGATTGATAATAAAAGGAAAAGCTAAAATGATGCCTCCAATAAATGCCATTTTGAAACTGTATACAAATTGCCCTGCAACATCTATATTTTGCATGTTCAAAGAGATGTTTTTAAAACAAAGTCTATCATCACTATAAATTTTTTGCCCAATGCTACAAAAAGCTTTGATAGTTGGAAAATCAGACCTTGTGGGAGCAAACAAAACAATATCAACTAAAAAATCAGCATAAATAAAACTAATTACTGTACCAAGAATTACAAAAATTGAAGCCCTAAACAAATGTTTTCTTAAATCATCTAAATGATCTAAAAAAGACATATTCGAATCATCCTTTACTTGATCTAGTGCCATTATTGCATCAACATTCCCCCGCAAACACTAATGGTTTGCCCTGTAATATAAGCGCTGGCATCTGACGCAAGAAATAAGCAAACATTTGCTACATCCTCTGTTGTGCCACCTCTTTTTAATGGTATAGTTTTAGTCCATGCTACGCGCATTTCTTCATCCAATGCTTGAGTCATCTCTGTTTCTATAAAGCCAGGTGCTATTGCATTACAGCGCACATTTCTACTGCCTAATTCTTTTGCTACAGACTTAGTAAATCCAATCATACCAGCCTTTGATGCCGCATAGTTTGCTTGTCCTGCATTACCCGTTATACCCACTACTGATGTCATATTGATAATAGATCCTGCCCTATTTTGCATAAAATGTTTTAAGAAACCTTTAGTTAAATTAAAAGCACTTTTTAGGTTGGTTGTCATCACGTCATCCCATTGCTCTTCTGTCATTCTAAGCAGCAAAGTATCTTTTGTTATGCCTGCATTATTTATTAAAATATCTATTTTTTCAAAATCAGCAATTACTGTATTTGCAAGCAACTCAGAAGCTGCAAAATCGCCTGCATTACTTTGGTATCCTTTGGCTTTTATTTTATAATTTTGTGCAAGTTCTGCTGCAAAGGCATCTGCCTTTTCTTTTGAACTTGCATAGGTAAAAGCAATGTGGCAGCCTTGTGATGCGAACTTTTCGGCAATTCCTTTTCCTATGCCTCTCGAAGCGCCTGTAATAACTGCGGTTTTATCTTTTAAACTATACATAATCATCGGTATTATAAGCTGCAATATTACTACTAATTTTCAATAAATTAAGGCTTAGGGTCTACATTTTATCTCGCTTTTGGAATCAAAACTTTTTAGTAAACTTTAGAAATTCAATAAAATGTCATTTTTTACATAAAACAGATGATATTACACTTTGAAAAATTTTAATTATTAATCTTATTCTTCAGAGATAACATGCACTGTAAACTAAATAATATTCTTCGTGGCATTCATAAGCAAAACGAAATGTTTCTTCATTATCTTTTTTAAATGTTACTGTCAATTCGCCCTTAGTTGCTAGCTCAAAAGGGTGCACAAAAATGTGTTCTTTAAACAGCACCGCCCCTTTTCCATATTGCTTAAACATGGCTTCTTTTGCGCACCAAATAATATGCAACATGGGTATTGTATCGACTTGATTGATATAATTTAGCTCTTCATAGCTGCAAAATTTTGCTGCAAGACTTAAAATTTTGTCTTTCTTTTGTTGAATATCTATTCCAACGCTTTGTTGTTGATTAATAACTGCTGCCGCGTACGATCCACTATGGGAGAAAGAAATAAAATCTTTGCTATTTTGTATAAAAGGTTTCCCAAATTCATCTTTAAGGATTGTAAGGTTATCGATGCCTGTCATAGCCTTTAATAAACTACGGCAAGCCTCCGAATGACTGGCCTCGTAGCCAACTAAAGCTGCTGAGTTTCCAACTCGCCTAATTATTTTTTGAGTTTCAACTAACCAAAGGCCAATTATTTGATGCTCACCTATTACTTTTGTAAACGCTACTGGCATATATTATAATATTACAAAAATAGGTAATTTTTCTGGACACCGCAATGCAATTTATTCATTAATTAAAAAAAATGAAAATTCTTTTTAGAGCGCGGGTGCTGATGGCTTTGTTGTTGAGTGGGACTTAAACAATCCATCTTCGGGAGTGCTTATGGCAAGTAATAATCCTCCAATATACTGCTTGATTTTATGGCAAAACCTTATTTGTTTTGGCAGTAAAGATGGATACTTGCACATTTTAGAGCTCGCAACCAATAAATTTATTAAAAAGATTGCAGTAGGAAGTAAACCCATTTTTGCACTAATTGTGTTTAATAATGAGCTCGTAGTCGATGATGGAAATGGTATAATTTCACAATTTTGTTCAAATTTCATGCTTAAAAAACAGTTAAACTTAGCAATGTCTCATTAAGATCTTTAGCATGCAATGCAAACCAATTATTTGTAGGCAGCACAGATGCTAATATTTATGAATTAGATATAAATTTGGCATTAACTTTTTATTGGAAAGCATACGAAAGCACAGTTTTTTGTTTAAGTCTATCTAAAAACAGAATAATTTCTGACGGAAAAGACGCAAGGATAAATGTATGGCAATTAAATGACAAAAAAATCTCACATTCTATAGAAGCGCATTGGTAACATGAAAAAAGCATTCAAAAATCATTAGACAGTTCACAATTAATGAGCACGAGTATGGACAAAAGTATTAGACTTTGGCAATATCCAAATTTTGAACTTTTAAAGGTTATTGATTTAGCAAAAAACCAAGGGCATACTTCGTCAGTAAATTGTGGATTATGGTTACAAAATAATATTGTTATTTCGTGCAGCGATGACAGAAGTGTTATGGCATTTAAAATAGAAGAAAAAAGTGATACTATCTGATAAAAGAATTCTAGAAGAAATTAGTAAAGGTACAATATTAATTGAACCATTTAAAGCCAATTGTTTAGGCACAAACAGTTATGATGTGCATTTAGGCCGCTATTTAGCCACGTATAAAGATCGTGTATTGGATGCCAAAGAGCATAATCATATTACTCATTTTGAAATACCCGCAGATGGCTATGTTTTAGAACCTGGGGTGCTTTATCTGGGTGTAACAGAAGAGTATACAGAAACCCTTGCACATGTTCCATTTTTAGAGGGGAAGTCTAGCACTGGCAGATTAGGTATAGACATTCATGCAACCGCTGGAAAAGGAGATGTGGGCTTTTGCAACACATGGACTCTTGAAATTAGCTGTGCCCAACCTGTGCGTATTTATGCCGGAATGCCTATAGGCCAATTAATCTATTTTGTAGTAGAGGGAGAAATAGAAACGATGTATAACGATAAAAAAAATGCTAAATATAGTCAGCGCACTTTAAAGCCTGTAGAAAGCATGATGTGGAAAAACAAATTTTAATTTCGCTACCCTACAGTGGCATTAATTAGAATACTTTTTGTATTTAAAAACCGCTGCACATTATTATCTTTTACTATTTAGCATAAAAAATAGTTCACCATTTGGGCTGCTTTTGATTATTTTAAAATAAAATCGCATTTAACTAAATTACGCATTTATATTGTCATACTGTAATCACTTTGTGAATTTCTAAAGCCTAATTTGAA
>JBDNFC010000076.1:0-4975 GCA_041690035.1 Bacteroidia bacterium
AACTCTAATGCGCAATCTGGATTTAAAATAAATATTAAAAAGGCAATATACTAAAGCGGAGGACTTTTATCAATTTTTAAATTTTACTGTTTACGGTTACACTGAGAAAGTAAATCGTGTTTTTAAAAACAATCTCTAAAAAATGGTTTTTAAAAAACCAGTAATCCAAGATTTTTTGCAAACTCTGATTCAAGTTTTAATTGATTGACTTTAGCCTTTATCAATTTAAGTTCACTTTCAATCAATTTTTGCTCTCTTAGATTTATTTTAAAAAAGTCGGTTTCACCGAGGGTAAATAAGTATCTCTCGTTAATAACCAACTGCTTATACGCATTTGTTGCTTTCTGAAAAAAATCGACTTGTTCTTGATTCAACAATATAGCTTGTCGCAAGCCTTTAGATTTATTGGCAATTTCTAAGGCTGTTTGTTTTTGTTCTAAAGAGATAGTTTCTAATTTTATTCTATTAAGTTCTAATTGACCCCTTTGTTCCCTCATCATTAAAGGCATTTTAAAATCTACACCTAGTTTATGATTTGCATTTAAGCCAGTGGCTAGAAGAGGATTGTTACCTATGTTTGAAAGATAAGTGCCTGCTGTTAAATCAATTTTTGGTAACAGTTTATTTCTATTTAAAGAAAGGTCTATTTTCTGAGATTCAATTTTTGCATAAATGGCTAAAATTTTAGGGTGATTAGAAATAAAGAATTGCTCTTGACTAAGCATTGAATCTAAAGAAAATAGATTTGAAATCATATCAGGAGGCCTCACTTTCATATCCAATCTAATCGGATTTCCATTAAGCCATAAATGATTTGATAATTTAAAAGTGGCCTTTACCAATTCACCCAAAAAATCAGCTCTCATAGCACTAAAAAATGCAAATTGAGCAAATGCATCTAAAGTGTCATTAAAAGGTATATCGCCCAATTTTGCTAAATTTATACTATTTTTAAACCTCAAATTTGATGCGTTATAGAGCGAATCTATGGCAATATATTGCATGTTTTTTTCTGCCCAATCAAAATAATCTCCCAAAGCATCAAAATACAAATCATTCAACGCAAGTGCTTGATCAAAATTAGATTGAATTAAAAATTGTTTTGCTTTTAGCAAAGTTGCTCTTCTCTCATCCATCCACAAGCCTGCTGAAGGGGTAAAAGTAAAGCCCGCAAAAGCTAAGCCGCTTGCCAAACGGACTCGCTCATTATCCATATAAATAAAACTACCGTCAGGACTTCGCTCACCTTCATTATATTCATAGCTCAATTTACCCTCTAAACCATACCATGTGGGTATTTTAATGCCTGCATCTAATTTTTGCCAATAGCCTTTATTATTAAACTGTTTTTTTTCGTATTCGCCATACAAAATAGGATCAAAACCACCTCTTGAACTTAACAACGCTGCTTGACCACTTGAATAAATTAATTTAGCCTGAGAAGCAATCGGGTGATGAAGTTTAACAATATTGATAAAATCGAAAACAGTAAGGTATGTAGAATCAAAAGAGGCATTTTGAGCCTTGGAGTTAAAACCAAATGACAGCAATAAAAAAATGAAAATTGTTTTTAAAAAAATCATTTCTTAGTTTTTTCCATCTTAGTTTTTAGATAAAAGTCAGGAGGAAAACCACTTAATTGTCGCCAAATTTCATACCAAATTGGCACATTATTAAGCAATGCTACACCTTTAGCACCAGCTCCTACCCTGATTTGTTTAGGCCATTTATGATCCTTTGGATTTTGAGAAACTAAAACCCTATATTTTCCGTTTGTACTAATATTATTATCAATCACTGCAACTAAACCGGCAAACGTGCCATAACTTACCCCTGGCCAACCATCAAAAATAACTACTGGCCAGCCGTCAAAAATTACCCTTACGGTTTCTCCTTTTCTAATCAATGGTAAATCTACAGGGTCAAAATACAATGCTACAGCAAGATTTGGGTCAAGTGGAGCAATAGATGCAATACTTTCACCAGGCTTAACAATTTCGCCAACACCTTGCTTATTAATGCTTACTATTTGTCCATAATTTGGTGCCAAAACATAATAATTCCCTTGCCTAATTTGATAATTGCTATATTGATTTGTTAGCTTACTTAATTCTTCATCTCCTTTAAACATGTCGCTGTTTGTTGATTGAATGTCGCTTTGAATTTTAAAAATTTTAGCTGTGTAATCTGCGTCAATAGAATTTATTTCTACCAAGGTATTAATTAATTCATTCCGAGAAATTGCTAGTTTATTTTCAACAATATTAAGTTTTGCAACTGCGGCTTGCAAATCATTTCTTCTTTTCTCTAACAATACTAGGCTTAATACATCTTTGGCAAACATTTCTTCGCCTCTTTTGGCTTGTTCTCTATAAATATTATAAGAAATTATTGCAGCTTTTACTTCTGCACTGTCCTGAGAAATCTTATTTCTAGCTTGTATAACTTTGTTTTTTGCTTGACTTAATTTTAAATCTAAATTTCTCTTTTCAGTAAAAATAAGGGATTCTAAATTACTAACTTTTGATGAGTAACTCATTATAATCCCTTCTTTGGCAACAATTTGCTCTTGGGTTCTTTTTAAAAGATTTGGATCCCAATATTGATCTTTTATTTCAGAAATAAACACAATAGTATCGCCTGGCTTAACATAGTCGCCCTCTTTTATATACCACCTAACTATTTTTCCTTCAATAATAGAGGGTAGTTCTTGAGGTCTGTCATTTGGTGTTAAAGTAGTTACTTCGCCTTTGCTATTAACATTTTGAGTCCATGGAAGAAACAAAAAAGCTATCGTTCCTACCAATGTCAACAACAATAATTTCCGGGCACGCATGGGCTTAGATTTCAAGGATCGATTGATGAGCTCAAAAGAAATTACCTTTTTCGCTTTTGCTTCTGCCAATAAGGTTTTTTTATCAGAAAATAATTTCATATTTATTTACTTGAATATTGAATGATTAGTATCTATTGCTCCAAAATAAGTTTGCAAACCCTTTTCTAAAACCAGCATTTTATCACTTTTAACAATTAAATTAATGTTATTAGTTGCAATTATAGTTGTCCAATTCATTGTATTACAAGCTATTAAATCCATCCATTTTTCTTGTTCATTTTTACTCATTTCAAAAGTAAAATCTTCTATCAATAAAAGCAATGGTTTTTGCATTAATACTCTTGCAAATTCTATTTTCTTTAACAAAGTAAATGAAATTGATTTTTGGGATGGTGAAATAATGGTCTCTAGTCCTAATGGCAAACTCCTCACCCATTCATTTAGCTGTGTTATTTCTAAAATTTTATGCACTTCATCTATTTTAGTATTTGTTAAATTCTCCTTAATATTTAAACATAAATTTTCTAATATGGTGCCAAAAAAAACTTGAGGCTCATCGCCAATATAGGCTACATGATTAAAAAAATCAGTAGTTTTTAAACCCTTTAATGGAACTTTTTGATAATCTATTTCCCCAATAAATTCGCAAAAATCACCGCTTAATACTTGCATTAGCAAATGTTTTCCACTATCACTGCCACCAACTATGGCGAGCGTTTCTGCGGCTGGTAATTCAAAACTGATTAGGTCAATGGCTATTTTGTCATTCAACTCATTTATAACTCTTAGGTTAGAAGTTCTTATATCTACTGCCAACTCTGTATCTAAAAAACTTATGGTAGAAGTATCCTGCACAGGTAGTTTTGAAAAAACATTTAATTTGTCTGAACTTATCAATACATCATAAGCTACATCAACAGTACTAATTATTTTTTCTATTGAGCTTATTATTAAAACAAATATTATTTCGATTGCAACAAATTGACCAAAATTAATAGCTTGGTTTAATACTAGAGTGGTGCCTAATACAAGCATGGCCGCAACAAAAAGTACTTTGAAAAATACAAGAACCCAATATTGATTTACCAATGTAGAAAAGTGCTCTTGTCTAAATTTTACCCAGTTTTTTAAAAACCCGTCTGTTTTTAATAAGGTAAAATTTTCAGAATTACTTAATTTAAAAACTTTTTGAGTGCGCGCTAATTCTTCAAGCCAAAAAACCATTTCATATTTTGAATTAGATTCATATTTTGATGATTTTGCAGAAATAGGGGCGTAATAAAATAAAAATAATACTAGTAAAAATAATAAAATCAATCCTGGAACAATAAATAAAGGGTGATATATAGCTAATAATATTAATGCAAAAACCAATAATAGAATCGCCCCTGTTAAATCAACAAGTATTTTGGCTAAACTTTTTTGAATTATTATCGTATCAAAAAATCGATTTGTTATTTCGGGTAAAAATATTCCTTTCGCCAAACTTGTCTCCACTTTTGCCATACTGTTGGCAAAGAAAAGAGAACTTTTTGCAAAAAGCCGCTGTTGTATTGCTTCGTGATATTTTATTTGTAAAAGCTGCAAATAACCGCTCAAAAAGACTCCTATTATAATTAGGGTAATAATAATAGCGAGAGAAATTGAAAGTTTTGCACCCAACACAAGGTTAAAAATAGATTGAATACCTAGCGGCAACAAAAGACTTAGTAAAGCTGAAAAAACCGCTATTAAGTAAATATTGCCGATTTCAATCCTTTCAGATTTCAACAATTGAGTAAACTGTCTAAATAATATGGCGAGATCTTTTTTCTTTGTGTTTTCCATGAGATATGTCTGTTTTTAACAATTTATATTTTATTAAGTTTATTATTATCAATGAACTACTCTAATCTTTTCGCTATTAAAAAGTGATGAGTCAATCTGCCTTTATAGTCAACAATCCCCTCTTTGGTTAAAGTATCAATATGCACATTTCCGGCACTGTGTGCAATTTTTCTATCTCCTAAATAAATACCGACATGCACAATTTTCATTTTTTGGTGAAAGAAAACCAAATCCCCTGTTGTCAATAATTCAAAAGAAATTTCTTTTTTTAAAAATTGTTCTTGAGCACCACTATCTCTAGGAATAAATTTA
>JBDNFC010000077.1:0-3990 GCA_041690035.1 Bacteroidia bacterium
ATATGGCTAGATGCTTCTAAAACATCGCCTTATCAATTCTATCAATTTTGGCTTAGGTGTGCAGATGAAGATGCCATTAGCTTTATAAAAATATTTACCCTTTTGAGTCAAAAAGATATTGAAGAAATGATATTAAAACATCAAAATGCCCCACACGAAAGATTGCTGCAACATGCATTAGCACAAGATATCACGCGCAGGGTACATGGAGAGGATGCATTAAATAAAGCTAAAATGGCTACCAAAGTATTGTTTGGCAAATCTACTATAGAAGACCTCTCTTTTTTAGACGAAAAAACCCTCGAAAGTGCCTTTGAAAAGCATAATCATTTCAGTATTTCTAGCTCTTTAATTAAAGAAGGAATATTGATACAAGACCTCTTGGCTATTCACACCCCAATACTTGCAAGCAAGGGAGAAGCAAAACGCATGATAAAAAATAATGGAATAAGTATAAAAAAAGAAAAAATTACAATGGAAGATGACTGTATTAACACACAACACTTGCTTCACAACAAATATCTTTTTGTACAAAAAGGAAAAGAATTCTATTTAATAAGTGCTCAATAAATATGGAAATTAAAACATTCAACCCCAAAGAAATGGAAGTGCCTGCGCTGCATCACCTATTGCTAGGCGCTGTTGGCCCTAGACCCATCTGTTTTGCCAGCACTGTAGATGAACAAGGCAATAGAAACCTTGCTCCTTTTAGCTTTTTTAACGTGTTTAGTGCCAATCCACCTATTGTAGTTTTTTCTCCAGCAAAGAGTGGGAAAACAGGTGCCGATAAACATACCTATGAAAATGCCAAAGCCACTAAAGAAGTAGTTATAAATATTGTAAATTACGCCATGGTAAACCAAATGAGCTTGGCAAGCAGCCCATATCCAAAAGGAGTAGACGAATTTATAAAAGCAGGCTTCACCGCTATTAAAAGCGATATTGTGAAACCTGATAGGGTAGCAGAAAGCCCAGTGCAAATGGAGTGTAAGGTAAATCAAATTATTACCTTAGGAGATAAGGGTGGTGCTGGAAACTTAATCATTGCAGAAGTATTAAAAATTCATGTAGCCGCATCAATCCTCTTAGAAAACAATCATATAGATCAAACAAAAATAGATTTGGTGGCTAGAATGGGCGACAATTTTTATTGTAGGGCATTTGGCGATGCATTGTTCGAAATTTCTAAACCCATGACCACTTTGGGCATAGGGGTTGATGCCTTGCCAACACATATCAAAGAAACTTCATCGTTTTCAAAAAATCATCTCGGGATGTTGGGCAGTGCAGAAAATATGCCAAACCAATACGCACTAGAACAAATACGATTAATGAACAACAGCTATGAAGAAAGAGCTGCCCACGCCCTATTATTACTTGCAAAAAACGAATATGAACAAGCATTAGAACAAGTTTGGGAAAAATAATTAATCAGGTGCAAATTATAGAAAACCTAGCCTCAGGTAATATAAAAACCATTGCAAAAACCTTGTCAATGGTTGAAAATCAGCTTTCGGGCGCGGCAGAATTATTGCTTCAATTATCTTTTTCTAAAAACATACCAATAATAGGTATCACCGGTCCTCCGGGAGCAGGAAAAAGTAGTTTGGTAAACAGTTGCATTGCACACCTATTGGTGGAAAATAAAAAAATAGCTGTTTTGGCCGTAGACCCATCTTCTCCCTTTAATTATGGCTCTTTATTAGGCGATAGAATAAGAATGCAAAGCCATTTCAACAATCCAAATGTGTTTATTAGAAGTGTAGCTTCTCGCGGGCACCTTGGAGGCCTATCAAGCAGAATTTATGAAATGTGTGACGTATTGCGTAATTGCAATTTTGACTACATTTTTATAGAAACTGTAGGTGTTGGGCAAAGCGAGGTAGAAATTGCTGGTATAGCAGATATTACAATAGTAGTATTGGTGCCAGAATCTGGAGACGAAATACAAGCCATGAAAAGCGGTGTGATGGAAATAGCCGATATTTTTGCTATCAATAAAAGCGACAGGGAAGGAGCTAATAAATTTACCCAAACGTTAAAAAAATTACTGCATCATCAGTCCAAAGATGCTGAAATAGTGCAAACCATTGCTATAAAAAATGAAGGCACAAAAAAGCTATTTGCTGCTATACAAAAAAAACACATTGCTCAGCAAATAAATGAACAAAAAGCGCACCTTTTAGCCAATCGGGCTTGGCAATTAATGGCTAGTAATTTAATGAAAAAGTACAATTATCTAGACTTACTTGAAGAAATAAAAATAGCACAAACAAAACAAAACTTCAACCTGTATCGTTTTATTAAAAACAAATTAACATGATTACGATCATAAGTGGTTCAGCCCGCAAAAATTCAAATACTTTAAAAGCAGCCAAAGCTATAGAAAAATTAGTAACCCAAGCAGGTTGGCAAGCCCAAATTATTGATTTCAATGGCTTTGACATTCCAAACTTTAATCAGCCATTTGACCCTGAAAATTTAACAATATGGCAGCAATCGTTGATTGCAAATATGGAAAAATCTTCATTAATTTTTATGCTGAGCCCAGAATATAATTGGATGCCAAGTGCTGAAATTATTCAGTTTATTAATAGATTTGGCAGTGAAAAATTTAAACCTATTTGGGATAAAAAAATATTTGCAATGATAGGTGTTTCTGCGGGTAAGGGAGGGAAAATACCCGCATTATATTTAACGCAAATGGTAAATAAAATAGTGAGTTTTTTAGATTTAGATAGTTTTGTTTTTAGCAGTATACAAGAAATACATGACATACAACAGTTAATAAACCAAGAAGGTGATTTATTAGAAAATGAAATATTTAATGCTAGCTTTGCCAAATTCGTAACGAAAGTGCTAAATCAAGCAAAAAAAACGAGTCTAATAAGCAGTTAAAAGAATTGTTAATAACAAAACTAAATTTTATAAAAAAAATAGGACTAAATTTTTTAATCTTGCATTGCTAATCTAAGTTAAAAATAAATACCTTTGCATTATAAAAAAAAGTAAGGGTTTAAATTTACAAAAGCAGATATAAAGTAGAAAAATATGAAGTTTATAGTTCCATCTCAAGATTTATTAGAGCGTTTACTATTGGTAAATGGTGCAGTGGTTGCAAAGCCTGTTTTGCCAATTTTAGAAAATTTTCTTTTTGTTATTAAAAATGAAATCCTCACTATTAGCTCCACTGATTTAGAAACAAGCATGACTACTTTTATGCCTGTTCAGGCCCAAGAAGATTTAGCAATTGCAGTGCCCTCCAGATTAACTATTGACATTTTAAGATCACTGCCCTCTCAGCCAATTACTTTTACTGTAGACAGCAGCAGTTTTGGAATTGAATTAAGCACTGCAAGTGGCCGATACAAGCTAGCTGGGCAACCTGCTGATGATTACCCAAAAATACAAGAAATAGAAAGCACTGGCAGTTTTAATATTCCAAGTAGAATATTGGCTCGCGCTATTAGCAAAACCCTTTTTGCTACAAGCACAGATGACTTGCGTCCAAACTTAAATGGAGTATTTGTGGAACTAAAAGAAGGTTCCATAAACTTTGTTGCCACAGATGCAAATAGGCTTGTAAAACTAACCCGCAGCGATGTAGACCCTGGCCAAGAAAACAGCTTTATAATACCCAAAAAAGCATTAAACCTATTAAAATCTGCCTTGCCAATGTCTGATGAGCAAATTGTGGTAGCATTTAACGAAAATAGTGTGGCATTCAGTATTTCTAACCTCAATTTAATTTGTAGGCTTATAGAAGATAGGTATCCTGATTATGCAGCTGTGATGCCATCAGATAATGACCAAGAACTTATTTTAGACCGATTATCAATATTAAACACTACCAAGCGTATTGGTATATTTTCTAATAAAACTACACATCAAATTAGGCTTGCCATAACGGGTAGCGAACTCAACGTTTCGTCAGAAGATTTGGAACTAGCCAATGAGGCTCAAGAGCGTTTGGAATGTGAATTTAATGGC
>JBDNFC010000078.1:0-18472 GCA_041690035.1 Bacteroidia bacterium
AGCACTAATCCCATATTGCATTCTTTTCAAAAAGCTGCAAGGCATTATAAAATTGATAAAACACTAATTGACCCTTTTTTTGAAAGTATGGAAATGGATTTAGAAACCAACAATCATTCAGAAAAAAGTTATGGAGATTATATTTTTGGTAGTGCAGAAGTAGTAGGATTGATGTGTCTAAAAGTGTTTTGTGAAGGCAATGAAGAAGATTATCAAATTTTAATAAACCCTGCGAAATCTCTTGGTGCAGCTTTTCAGAAGGTAAACTTTTTGCGTGATATAAAAAGTGATTTTGCAGAAAGAGGGAGAACCTATTTTCCTGAGATTAGTTTTCACCAATTTACAGAAATAGAGAAAGAATTGATTATTGAAGATATAAAAAAAGACTTTAATGACGCGTATAAGGGTATTGTTAGGTTGCCAATTTGCTGTAAATTTGGGGTTTATACAGCATATAAATATTACTTAAGGCTGTTATATAAAATTGAGCAAGAATCTGTAGAAACAATTAAGCAAAGCAGAATAAGGGTGCCAGATTCAGAGAAAGTAGGATTACTTCTAAAGTCATATTTAAGATATAAAACAGGGGCTATCAAACATGTTTAAAAAACATATCTTAATATTTTTATTGTTGCAGGGCTTAATAAGTTTAGGTTTTATTAGTGCAAATAATTTAATAAAAATTAGGTTACTTTATCTACAAGTTGGCACAAGCGAAAAAGCTACAGATTCTATTATTAATTATACGAAAAACTATTCAAGCCTAAGTGCAGTGCATATCTGCTATCATGGAGCTGCACAATGCGCAAAAGCACAATATTTAATCAATCCATTTGGCAAATATACGCAGGCAAAAAAAGGCATCTCTATTATAGAAAAAGGAGTAGCAAAAGATAAATCAAGTGTTGAAGCACGGTATGTAAGATATACTATTGAGTCAAATTTGCCCGCTATCATTCCATTTACAGATCATACAGAAGAAGATGTAAAACACATCAAAAAAAATCTAAAAAAAACAGATGCAAACTATCAAAATATCAAAAACTACCTAATACTTAAAGGAAGGTTAACAGCAGAAGAAAAAAAAACTATCTAAAATCAAGTGCTATTTTAGTTGAAAAAAATTACCTTTGCAAATATGTTTAACGGGAAAAACAAAGGAGAGAATTCTACAGGAACACTCAATACAATAGGTTATGGAACTAAAATCGATGGAAACATTTCGTCAAGTGGTGATTTGAGAATTGATGGCGATATAGATGGAAACCTAAAATCTAAAGCAAGAATAGTAGTAGGAGACAAATCCACAATCAATGGAAGTATTCAAGCTGCAAATGCAATTATTGAAGGTAAAATAACCGGCAATGTAGAAGTTTCTGAAGTATTGTTTTTAAAATCAACAGCCCTAATCGAAGGAGATATTACAATGCAAAAATTAGTGGTGGAAGATGGGGCAATATTTAATGGAAAAAGCACTATGCGCAGCCCTCAAAAAAATATTAAAAATGAACCAACAGAATCGTAAATATCACAACAATGAATACGCCAAGTGGAGTGGAGTTGTTATGACAGGTATTATTAGTATTGTTGGCTTATCCCTACTAGGAAAATATTTAGATAAAAAAATAAACCCAGAAAAAAGTTATTGTACAATTATTGGAGCAATTTTAGGTGTGTTATATTTTTTTTATAGCCTCATTAGTGCAGTAATCAAAAAATGAAAAAGTTAATTCAAAATTTTCAATTTAAAATATTGATTCTTACATTAATATTGGCTTTATTGGTTTATATATTAAAAAATACAATGCTGCCACAAATCCAAAACTGGGTTTATGTTAGTTTGATATATTATTTCTTGCTCAATGTAATCATTTATAAAATAACCCATAAAATTAATGTAAGTCCACGCAAAAGTGTGAACAGTGTTTTAATAGCTACAATGTTAAGATTATTTTGCACACTTACATTTCTTATTATAATACTGTTAATCAATGACATAAAAGATATTTCATCCATTATTTTATTTCTTTTTTTCTATTTTTGTTATTTAGTGTTTGAAATTTACCATTTAATTTATAAATTGCGCCCTCAAATTTAGGTTAGCCCAAATTTTAAAAAACATAGAATTAATAGTGCACACAGCAAAAAACATACATTTCATTTTTTATAAAATTCTTGTTTTACTCGCAGTTATTGTGATAAAAACATCCATTTTTGCACAAACAGAGCATAGGGATGATCATCAATTGAATCATGGTAATGAATCATCTTTAGAAAATTATGGAGATAGTGCGTTAGGGAAATCGCATGACAGCAAAGCTGAAAAATTTGATGCGGGAAAAATGATTATTGAACACGTTTCAAATTCTCACTCATGGCATTTATGGGGTCATAGCGAACTTGCCTTACCTATCATAATTTATAATAAAACTGCAAGCCGATGGGATATTTTTAGTTCAACTAAATTTAATCATGGACACGACACCTATTTAGGATATAGCCTTTCGCATGGAATAATTAGCCATGATAAGCAAGAAAAAATATTCGATTTGTCGCTTACCAAAAATGGAGCAGCAGCCATATTGGCTTCGATAGCCTTAGTTATTATAATGCTACTGGTAGCAAGAAACTATAAAAAAAGAGGCACAGCTTCACCTAAAGGGATTGCTTCATTTGTGGAGCCTTTGATATTGTTTTTAAAAGATGAAGTTATAAAGCCATCCATAGGAAAAGGTTATGAAAAGTTTGTCCCCTATCTGTTAACCTTGTTTTTCTTTATATTCATCAATAATTTATTTGGTTTAATACCTATATTTCCCGGAGGAGCAAATGTTACTGGAAATATTGCAATAACAGGCGTTTTGGCTTTAATTACATTTATCATTACAACGCTTAATGGATCGAAGGATTATTGGAAACACATCTTTCTTCCACCAGGAGTGCCAAAATTCTTATGGATATTACTTATACCAATTGAAATTATCGGAGTTCTAACTAAACCAATCGTATTGATGATTCGTTTATTTGCAAATATTACAGCAGGTCATATTATTATATTAGGCTTTTTTAGTCTTATATTTATTTTCTCAGAAATGAGTAAAGGATTAGGGTTAGGGGTATCGGTATTATCTGTAGCATTTACTACATTTATGAGTATGCTAGAACTTTTAGTAGCTTTTTTACAAGCGTATGTATTTACCTTATTATCTTCATTATATATAGGTTCAGCACGCGAAACACACTCACACGAAGAACAAGCACAACATTAAACAAATCAAATAATTAACATAAAAATATAAAAACATGACATTATTAAACATTTTCTCAACGATTATTACTCAAGCAGAAGTATCAACTTGGGGTTATTTAGGTGCAGGCATTGGTGCTGGATTAGCAGCAATTGGTGCAGGTATAGGAATAGGCCAAATTGGTGGTTCGGCATTAGAGTCTATGGCTCGTCAGCCAGAAATTTCAGGTGATTTAAGATCAAACATGATTGTAGCTGCTGCCCTTGTAGAAGGTGCTGCATTTTTTGCAATTGTTGTTTGTTTATTAATTATCTTATTGAAGTAATATTTATAAACAAGCTCAATCTAACTAATGCCTAAAAGCATTGGTTAGATTGATTTTAAAAAAAATCCAATACACAAATGGAATTATTATTAAGTAATTACGGATTGCCTATATGGATGAGCATTACATTTGGCTTAGTGATATATATTCTTGCAAAATTTGCATGGAAACCCATATTAAAAGCACTTGCCGAGAGAGAAAACGCAATTGATAGCGCGATTCTTCTTGCTGCAGAAACCAAAGCAGAGATGACAAAAATGCAATCACAAAATGAGGATCTATTAAAACAGGCAAGAGAAGAAAGAGATCAGATTCTTAAAGTTGCTAAAACAACTGGCGACAAGATGATTTTGGAGGCAAAAGAAGCTTCCATTTCAGAAGGCGCCAAAATGATTGCAAAAGCAAAAGCAGAAATTGAGCAAGAAAAAAATCAGGCAATGCTAGAACTTCGAAAGGAAGTCTCTTCATTATCACTTTTAATGGCAGAAAAAGTGATTGGCAAAAAATTTGAAAATCCTGCTGAACAATCTTTATTTGTAGAAGAAAGATTAAAGGATTTAGGCACCATTCCATCGGCAAGTAAAAACTAATACATGTCTAATAATAAAATATCATTTAGATACGCAAAATCTTTATTTGATGTAGTAAAAGCAAATAAAACATTAGAAGAAACAATTGTAGCAATCTATACCTTTAACAAGGCATGTAATGAAAACAGGGATTTAGTGCTCGCACTGAAAAGCCCTATTATTACGGGGACTAAAAAAAGCAATATCTTAAAGGCTGTTTTTACAAACTTCAATAGTGACCTTAGCAATTTTATGGATATGGTAATTTTAAAAAAGAGGGCAGGTAATTTACAAAATATCATGAAAGAATTTGTAAATATATACAATGCTCATAATCAAATATTGGAGGCAGAGGTGGTTTCTGCAATCGCATTATCAAAAGATGAAATAGCACAAATTATAGCATTATTGATAAGCAAAACTGGGGCAAAAAAAATAAACTTAACTGAAAAAGTAAATCCAGCGATTATTGGTGGATTAATTATAAAATATGGCGATTTACTAATGGATAGCAGTATATCATCAGAAATAAACAATTTAAAGAAAGCATTAAAAATAGCATAAATATTATGGCAGCAATTAGACCAGATGAAGTATCAAATATACTTAAAGAACAATTAACACAGGTAAAATCGGCAACACAATTACAAGAGGTAGGAACCGTGCTACAAGTTGGTGATGGAATTGCTAGAATATATGGACTTACACAAGTTCAAAGTGGCGAACTTGTAGAATTTGATAGTGGAATGAAAGCCATAGTATTAAATCTAGAGGAAGATAATGTGGGTGCTGTATTGTTTGGTAATTCTTCTGAGATAAAAGAAGGAGATACTGTAAAACGCACTGGAACCATAGCATCCATAAAAGTAGGCGAAGGCCTTGTGGGAAGGGTTATCAATACCCTTGGTGAACCAATAGATGGAAAAGGCCCAATAACAGGAGAATTATTTGAAATGCCAATTGAGCGTAAAGCCCCTGGGGTATTGTATAGAGAGCCGGTAAAAGAACCATTGCAAACTGGTATTAAAGCAATAGATGCTATGATTCCGATAGGAAGAGGGCAAAGAGAACTTATTATTGGTGATAGACAAACAGGTAAATCTGCAGTAGCAATAGATACAATTATAAATCAAAAAGAGTTTTATGAAAAAGGAAAACCTGTGTATTGTATTTATGTGGCAGTTGGCCAAAAAGAGTCTACTGTAAAACAAGTTGTAAAGGTTTTAGAAGAAACAGGTGCAATTAACTATACAGTAGTGGTTTGTGCATCTGCGGCAGAGCCAGCTCCATTACAATTTTTTGCTCCGATGAGTGGCGCAGCTATTGGAGAATTTTTTAGAGATAGAGGACTACCAGCACTAATTGTTTTTGATGATTTGTCAAAACAAGCAGTAGCATATCGCGAAGTTTCTCTATTATTAAAACGACCTCCGGGCAGAGAAGCCTATCCAGGTGATGTATTTTATTTACACTCTAGATTACTTGAAAGGGCATGTAAATTAAATAGTAGCGACAAAATTGCTCAAGGCATGAATGATTTGCCTGAATCTATTAAACACCTTGTAAAAGGTGGAGGGTCTCTTACAGCATTACCAATTATTGAAACACAAGCGGGAGATGTATCGGCATATATTCCAACAAATGTCATTTCTATCACTGATGGTCAAATCTTTTTAGAATCAAATCTTTTTAATGCAGGTGTAAGACCGGCAATTAATGTAGGTATTTCTGTATCAAGGGTAGGAGGTTCTGCGCAAATTAAACCTATGAAAAAAGTGGCTGGAACATTAAAATTAGACCAAGCACAATACAGAGAACTGGAGGCTTTTGCAAAATTTGGTTCTGACCTAGATGCTGTTACAAAATTGGTATTAGACAAAGGAAGTAGAAATGTGGAGATATTAAAACAAGCTCAATATTCACCTTTGCGTGTGGATCAACAAATTGCAATAATATACCTAGGTTCTATAGGTGCTCTAACGAAATTGCCGGTAAATAAAGTACGAGAATTTGAAAGTAAATATCTATCCTTTTTGGAAACAAATCATAAAGATATTCTAAATAAATTAAGCGCTGGTGAATACTCTGACGAAATCACCAATGCATTGCTAGAAGTGGCAACAGAATTGATGGCTGGTATGATCTAAAAAAAATAGTGCAAGGGGCAAGGAAAATTTAACACATGGCAAATTTAAAGGAAGTAAGGTATAGAATTAGTTCAACCATTGGAACACAGCAAATAACCAAAGCGATGAAATTGGTTTCTGCAACAAAACTGCGCAAGGCAACAATGGCAATTACGCAAATGCGTCCTTATGCTACTAAACTTCAAGGGATTTTATCTAACCTAACGGATGCTGTGGATGATGAAAAACTAAGTGTATATTTTACCCAAAAAGAGGTAAAAAATATACTCATTGTTGCGGTATCTTCTGATAGGGGATTATGCGGTGCATTTAATGCCAATATTGCTAAAAAGGTAAAATTTATTGTAAAGGGAAATTACGAAGATTTATTAAAAACAGGCAATGTTCATTTATTGCCTATAGGAAAAAAAGCATACGAAATGTTAAAGAAAACTGAGCAATATAGCTATCACCCTGAATTTGTTTCTACCTTTCAAGAACTTTCTGCAAAACAGGTTTTTAATGTTGGAGAAGATATACTTGCAAAGTTTAGGGCAAATGAATATGACAAAGTAATTATGGTTTATAATAGATTTGTAAATGCAGCTACACAAATTATTACCGCAGAAACATTGTTGCCTGTACTTGCCAAGCCTGAAGAAGAAGCTACTCACACCAAAAATGATTATATCTTTGAACCATCAAAAGTAGAAATATTAGAAGAGTTGATACCTAGAACTTTAAAAACACAATTATATAAAGCCACCTTAGATAGTTTCGCAAGCGAGCATGGTGCGAGGATGGTTTCTATGGACAAGGCAACAGAAAATGCAGGCGAATTGCTGAAAAACTTAAAAATAGAATACAACAAAGCACGTCAAGCAGCTATTACCAATGAAATTTCTGAAATAGTGGGTGGTGCGGCAGCTCTAGAAAACTAGTATTAATTTTAATATCCTAAAATAACGGTTTAATAAACATAGATTACGCATTTCTAATGCTTAATTTGGGTTTATTAATAGCCATCCAATCAGGCAGTTTAAAAACTACTCAATGCTCTAAATTGATTGATTCTTTCTGCAATGGATTCTTGTGTAATATTTATCAAAGCATCAGTACCGAATGCTTGCACACAGAAACTTGCTGTTGCACTGCCATAGACCACTGCCTTTTTCATATTTTCAAAACTCAAATCATTGGTTTTGGCCAAATAGCCTATAAATCCACCTGCAAAGCTGTCGCCTGCACCTGTTGGGTCTTTTACATCGTCTAATAACAATGCAGGAGCTATAAAGACATCATTGCCATGAAATAATATTGCGCCATGTTCTCCCTTTTTAATAATTAAATACTTGGGACCCATTGTAAAGATTTTTTGAGCTGCTTTGCTTAAAAAATACTCGCCACTCAATTGACGAGCTTCCTCATCATTGATAACCAACACATCAATTTTCTTGATTACAGCCAACAAATCATCCAAAGCTATATCCATCCAGAAATTCATAGTGTCCAGCACAATTAATTTAGGTTTTGTTTTAAGCCTATTTAAAACTGTCATTTGTACAGCAGGAGTTAAATTACCCAACATGAGGTACTCTGTTTCCGAATAATTATCAGGAATAACAGGGTCAAAGTTTTGCAAAACATTGAGTTCTGTAATCAAAGTCTCTCTTTCATTGAGGTTTTGAGAGTATTTTCCACTCCAAAAAAAAGATTTTTCGCCTTTTTTTATTTGTACGCCATCCAAATTGATAGATTTGTTTTTTAGCATTTGTAAAAATTCTTGCGGAAAATCATCGCCAACCACAGAAACTATATTGATATTACTATACAAATTAGCTGCTGCCAAACTAATATATGTGGCTGCCCCACCAATAATTTTGTCTGTTTTTCCGAAAGGTGTTTCTATGGCATCAAAAGCCATTGTGCCAATAACCAATAAACTCATGGGGCAAAGATAAGGGCTATTTTTGCATTCTACTAGTTTGAGATTAAATTTATCATTCAATGCCAACAAACCAATATATTAATCAATAACAAGTCTTGAATTTTTTAAAAATGCCTTAAGCCTATTTTTTTGCCAAAAAAATAAATACTTTTTTTCTGAATAGGCATTAAAAAGTTTAAAATATTGATCATTTACTGTTATATTTAAGCGCCAATTTAAGGCAAGCCTTCTTACCTCTCTTGCATTTATTTTTTCTTCATCACATTTTATAGCATTATTCTTTTTATAGTCAATTAATGGGATTTCTAAATTTGCAAAAATTAAATTATTTTTTGCACAAGAAAACCAAAAATCGTAATCCTCTGCCCTATTCAATGTATTGTTATATTTAACTACTTTGCCCCAAAAATCTGGTCTGTTTCTAATCATGATAGAAGAATTAACCATTGGATTGTTAAAAATCAATTCGTTTAGTATTTCTTGGCTATTTAATTTCACTTTCCATCCTTGATATTTACTGTTGATAATTAGTCCTCCCCCTAATATATCAATATTTTCGTTTTTATTTAAATAGTTTATTTGAGCACTAAACCGACTTTTTAAAGAACAGTCATCGGCATCATTAAAGGCTATAAAAGGAGTATTTAACTGCGGCAATATAAAATTATAGGCTTGGGCTTTATTGCAAATTGGAGCAGGCAATAAATGTATTATTGGGTTTAATGTCTCAAAATTAAAAACAGGGCGTTGGTAACATAAAAGATGCCAATTGAATGAAATATCTTGGTCTTTTAATCCTTTAAAGCAGTTTTGCAAAAATTTCTCATCTTGATGCAAATATGTAATTACATCTATTTTTACCATGAGGGTATTTTTATCCAATTGCTAAGTCTTTTGGCGGGATTTACATTTTTTAATTTTTCTGATAAAAACCACTTATCGGGACAGATTACTGTATTTTTATCTTGATGAAATAAAAAGGCTGCCCAAAAACTAAAACTACTATTAGCAATAATAATATGAGTAAAGTTACTCATAGCCATTAAATCTTTTTGAGGTGAATTATTATTTACCCAAACGCAATGATAACGCTTTAAAAATTTGAATTGAAACGTTTCTGGGGTATCAGAAAAAAGATAAAAGACTGGGTTATTTACTAATGATTGTATTTTTTCAAAAGCCTGTTGATAGTATAATTCTGGCAGGTTGCCCAAAATGGTTTTATTATTAGAAGAAAAATAATCTCCCCCCCTAAAATGAACAGCAACATCACTTATAGGATTAGGAGTAAAATTCCAATGAATTAAATCTTCCATTCGGATTTGATGCATAAAAAAAACAGGATCTTGCCAATATCCATCTAAAAAACAATTTAGAGGAAATTTTATAAAAATTGGCTTCTGTTGTTGATTTTCCTTTAAATAAAAGCGCTGATTTAGAGGCCGAAATTGATCTAATAGCCTAAAAATAAAAGGACGATTTAGCTTTATAAGTGTGGTTGTTTTGACAGGTTCTTTTAGCAAGCAATTTATATCTGAAATAGATTGCTCATTCAAGACAAATTGGCAATTTGTAGCGTGTAGCTTAGCTTGAGTTTTTGCAGCAGCAAATTGAAAAAGTTGATTTCCCAAACCGCCTTTTAGCAGAGCGTAAATCATTTTCTTTGTTCATTTTTATATATCTCTTTTTGTTTTCTTAAAAAATCTAGTCCAAGAATAATGCCACCCGAAAGTGCAAATATGCCCAAAAAACCTAAAGCGAAGCCAATTATTCCTTTTTTTACCTTTGAAGGCTCAATAATTGCCAATGGCAACCTGACATCATCTATCACTTGCACAAAAGGTGTTTCTTGCACCAAAGACATACTTGCAGCTGCAAGACTTTTTGCAGCCTCTTGCAGCATACCTGAAGATAGGCCAATATCTCTTTGTACAGACTGTTGTGGCACTCTATCAGCCATAAAAACAAATTCACCACTTTGATCTTGCAATTTAGCCAATGATTGCTCTTGACCGCTTACTTTTCCTGTTAGTGCATCATATCTGTTTTTTGCATACTCATAAATAATTCTTGACTTTGCAGTTTTTTTCTCCGTATAATAATTTATTAGAGTTATCACTAAATTATCAATAAATGCTTTTGTAAATTCTTGATTGGTATGTATAAAGGAAATACTAAAAATACCCTCATCACTTTTTAAAGGAGTATAGCTTGCGCCAATATTGATGGCACTATTTCTTAAAAAACCATCTTTTTCTTCGCTAGTGTCTCTTTTATAATTAGAGGTATAACTATAATTCTCCCAATTTTTATCTCCTTTCCATGCATCTCTAAAGCCATTTATTTTAATATAATGATTTATCAGCAATTCAGAATCGCCATTGATATAGGCATTTGTTAGCAAGGTGCGCTCTATCATACTGTGTGATTTTAGTAACTCCAAAAGAATTGTTTTATTACCCCCACCGCCTGAACTTGGAAGCAAAATGCCCATCGCGGTACTAAGTCCAGCTCCTCCGCTTACATCATCGCTGCTTAGCATAAAGGTAGTTGTGCCCATGTATTGCAATGGTTTATTGGTTTCTTTTTTATAAAATACAAAAGCTAAAATAATTCCACTAAGGAGTGAAATAAAAAACCATAACCTGAGTTTTATCCAATACCCTTTGATAATGGCAAATATTTCAAAAAAATTTGTTGATTTTTCGTTCTCCATCTTGTTATCTGCCTAAAGACAAATTAATAATTGCAATCAATGTCAAAGCTGTAGTAACAGTTGTTAATGCTTTTGTCAAAGCTTGATCAAAACTAAACTTTTTGCCTTTTTTATTTGATTTAGATGGCACTGTGATGATAGACCCTAATCTAACTTTAGGATAAACCTTAAAGAAAATATAATTTTTTGTCCTCACATTTCTACCATTGGCATACTGCACATACACCTGTTTTTTAGATGCCTCAGCATCAAAACCACCTGCCATTTTAGTGATATAAAATTTAGCTCGCCTTCCTTTTACATAATAAGAAGCAATATATTCTTCAGATTTATTTTCAATACTTCCTGTTATCCTAACAGTTTGGTCGATTCTTGGTACAACAAGGGTGTCAGATTGGGCTAAAAAATAATTAAACCTAGACTTTTTAAACCTTTGTGCTCTATGTAAATTGACAATTAGTCTAACACTTTGAGTATCTTTATAAGTTCTTCGATATTCAGCACCATTTAGAAAAGCATATTCTGTAAACCCACCTGCTCGTTTTACAACATCTAAAATGCGTTCGTCTTTCTTAGTTATAGCATAATATCCAGGGTATTTAACTTCACCTGATAAATAGATTAAATTTTGAGGATTAAAATATGCTTTACGCACAAAAATTTGATCTAAAGGATTAATTATGATAGATGATGCCACATTATCTAAATCAAAATTTTTGTTAATACTATAACTTATTAACCTATTATTGGGTAAGGGATCAAGGGCATGAGTTAAGGAATCATAAACTGCAATGGACACAATTTCTATAATAGTAAATTCTGCAGAACTTTTTATGCCACCACTCATTAATAAAACATCTTTTAAGGTTAAATTATTTCTATATTCCATGCTCCCTGCCTTATTAACCTCACCATAAACCTCTACTTTAAACTTTTCTAAAATAGAGGGTTTGGGATACACTTTTATTACATCCCTTCTTTTTAACAATGCATCTTCAATAATATTATTTTTTGCATCAAATGCCAATGGCAATAAAGAGAGTGTAAAATCTGGATTAATTCTCTCTATTAAAACGCGGTATGCATAGCCTTGTTCCTGTATACCTCCGCTTAACAAAATTAAGTCAGATGCTTTCATGCCTTCTACAAACTCAATTTTCTGCGGATTGCGCACAAATCCTTCTGTGCTCACAAAGGCATTGTCAATATAGGCTTGTTTTGTAAAAATATACAATTCGTCATTTTGTGATAATAATAAATTTTCAGAAATCGATGGATTTTCGATTACATCTTGGGGTTTAAAAACAAAATAAGACTTACTCATATCCTTATTTAATCTAATTAAAAAAGCACGTTCATTAGATACATCACGCTGCAATCCATTAGCTCTTTTTATGAGGTCTGCTATTTTTTCGTTTGGCAAAATTGCATATACACCAGGAAAATTGACTCCCCCAATAATTTTGGCAACATAGGGCGCGGTTACTGATAAGGTTTTAAAATTTAACTTATCGCCATCAAAAAGCATAAAATTTTTATTAATTTTCACAAAAGAATCCCAATTTAAGCTCAAATTTACAGCATTATTATTATTGTATAACCTACTTATTACAACATCTTTTGTGTATGCGGTAGAGAGCAAACCAGCGGCATATACTATAAGTTCATTTAACCCCTCATTTTTCTTTAATTCGTATTTTCCGGGTCTTCTAAGCCCTCCAAAAACTTCTACAATATTTTCTGCTGTGGGTACAAGAAGGTGATCATTATTTTGTAAAAAAATCTCACTGTTTTGTTTTCCACCAAAAAGGTATGCATACAAATCAAAACTATCTACTACAACACCTCCTCTTTGTACCCTAATATTTCTTAATGAACCAATATTGGTGGGACCTCCAGCAACACTCAATATATTAAATACTGAATTTAAAGCAGGTAAAGTGTAAGTGCCTGGAGAAAAAACTTCTCCAGATACATGAACTGTAATTGTTCTAGAATTGCTCACAGACATATCAAAATTAGAGCCCACAAGATTGACAATTTGTGAAAATCTGGTTCGAAGCAATTCTCGGGTTTGAGTAACTGTTTTGCCTTTCACAAATACTTTTTGCATCTTTGGTATGGTTATAAAACCCGCCTCATCTACTGTGTAGCTGCCACTATATCCAGCTTTACCATAAATATCAACTTGTATTTGATCTCCTGTACCCAAAGTATAACTCTCACTTGGAGAGATATCGCTTGGCGTATTGATCATTCTTATATTTGCATTTCTAAAAAACTCTTGCCCATAAACTGTAGAAGGAGGAAACTTCTTATCCAAGTATCCATATTTTTCCAATTCAGTTTGAAGCATCATTTGCTCTTTTAGATAGAGTAATTCTAAATTTTTCTTTTTAATGCTTTTGTTAATTGAATCTTGTCTTGTAGTATCACCACTGCCATTTAAACTTGCCAACTCTTGTTCTAAAATAATTTTTTGTTTTTGCAATTCAATAAACTTATTGGATATTTCCAATTTTTTATTTTGGACATCCTGTGGATCTTGTTCTACTGAGGGCCCTGCAGCTGCTGGTCTAGATGTATCAGGCGCTGCTGCTGCTGGGGCTGCTCCAGTTAATCCACCAAAAATATTAGGAAAACCGCCACCAGCGGCAGGCATATTTTGAGCTTGCATTTTTCCAAAGATGATAAGAAATATGCTTAATATCGCTGTTTTTTTCATTTTTTATAGTTAATTAAATTTAGCAAATAATTGCCATAGCCACTTTTTACTAAAGGTGTGGCTAATTTTTGTAGCTCTGCTTTAGTGATATACCCCATTCGAAAAGCCACCTCCTCTATACAGCCAATTTTTAGCCCTTGCCTATCTTCTATCACTTGCACAAATTGACCTGCTTGCATCAGCGATTGATGTGTACCTGTATCTAACCAAGCGGTTCCTCTGCCTAGCAAGCCAACACTTAAATTGCCATTGGCTAAATATATTTTATTAATATCTGTAATTTCATATTCTCCGCGTGCTGAGGGAGCCAAGTTTTTTGCTATTTCTACAACTGAATTATCATAAAAATATAAACCAGGAACAGCATAATTAGATTTGGGGGCTATTGGTTTTTCTTCAATACTTATTGCTTTCATTTGGTCATCAAATTCTACCACACCGTATCTTTCAGGGTCCGACACATGATAGGCATATATTACTCCTCCTGTTGGGTTATTATTGGCCTGCAATAAATCTGCAAGGTGATTTCCAAAAAAAATATTATCACCCAAAACCAAGGCTACTTTATCGTTGCCAATAAAAGATTCGCCCAATACAAAGGCTTGGGCTAGACCATTAGGCACGTCTTGTACTTGATAAGAAAATTGACAACCCAAGCTTTTACCATCACCAAGCAAACGCTCAAAGTGCGGCAGATCATGCGGAGTGCTAATAATTAATATTTCTCTTATTCCTGCCATCATAAGCGTGGATAAGGGATAGTAAATCATTGGCTTGTCATAAACAGGCATTAATTGCTTACTCATAGCCAATGTTAATGGATGTAGGCGGGTGCCAGAACCTCCAGCAAGAATAATACCTTTCATTTTTTTAGCTTTATTGATATTGTTGTTTATAAAATTTTTGATATTCGCCACTTGTTACATTTGTAAGCCAAGCCTGATTTGCAAGATACCAATCTACAGTTTTTGCCAAACCCTGTTCAAAAGTAACAGAGGGTTTCCAATCTAAATTATTCATTAATTTACTAGAATCTATGGCGTATCTCCAATCATGCCCTGCCCTGTCTTCTACATAAGTAATTAAAGATTCAGATGTTCCGAATGGGTTACCAAGTTTTTGATCCATAATTTTGCATAAAAGACGTATTAAATCTATATTTTTCCACTCATTATTGCCTCCAATATTATAGGTTTCTCCCAAAATTCCGTTATGCAATATTTTATCTATGGCTTTTGCATGATCTTCTACAAATAACCAATCTCTTACATTAGCCCCAGCACCATATACTGGCAAAGGTTTTTTTAGTTTTATATTATTAATAAATAGGGGTATTAATTTTTCCGGAAAATGATGTGAACCATAATTATTTGAACAATTAGAAATCTTTATCGGCATATTATAAGTATGATGCCAAGCCCTCACAAAATGGTCTGAGCAGGCCTTAGAAGCACTGTATGGGGAGTTTGGGCTGTAAGGGGTGGTTTCTACAAACTTTCCTACATCGCCCAAAGTGCCATAAACCTCGTCTGTGCTCACATGATAAAACACGTGGCGCTCATCAAAGGTTTTATCTGCTTTTAGCCATACTTTTTTTGCTGCAGTTAGCAAGTTTACAGTACCTACTACATTGGTCATTACAAAATCCATTGGGCCAGAAATACTGCGATCCACATGACTTTCTGCAGCCAAATGAATGACCTTATCAAAGCCATATTTCTCAAATAAATTATTGATAAACTCCGAATCGCAGATGTCTCCTTTTATAAAATGATAATTTGGATGATGCGCTACATCAATCAAATTTTCTAAATTACCCGCGTAGGTTAATTTATCCAAATTATAAATTTGATAGTTTGGATATTTATTTACAAATAACCTAACTACATGTGAGCCAATAAAACCTGCCCCGCCAGTTATCAATATTTTCATTTTTGCTATTTAATTGATATTAATTCCATATCAAAAATAAGTTCTGCATTTGGCGGTATAACAGGTGGTGAACCTTGAGCCCCATAACCTAAAGCCGCAGGAATAATTACTTTATATTTTGAACCAACGCCCATGAGTTGTAAAATTTCATCCCAGCCTTTAATTACTTGGCCAGCTCCAACAGGTACTGGAAATGGTTCGCCCCTATCATAACTTGCGTCAAACTTTGTTCCATCTGTTAAATAGCCTGCATAATGAGTTACTGCGGTTTGCCCTACTTTTGGCTTTTTGGCAGTATTGCCAGCTTCTATGATATAAAACTTTAGGCCAGAAGCGGTAGTTATCATTTCTTTTCCTTTAATATCAAAAGGTTTTAAACCTTCTACAAAACTAACTAATTCTACTTCGAAAATTAAATTAGAGTTTGCAGGAATTAAACCATTGCCTACGACTCTATCTCCATAAGCCAAATTTGCGGGTATAAAGAAAATGGCTTTATCGCCTATACCCAATTTAGAGATGCCTTCGTCCCAGCCTTGAATTACTTGACCTTGACCTAAAGGAAAGGTAATAGGTGCATTTCTATTTCTAGAATTATCAAACTCTTTTCCATTTTCTAGTCTACCAACATAATGCACAGAAACCTTGTCACCTTTTGTGGGCTTTATACTATCTTTTTTTACCAACCACAGTATTTTTAACCCACTTTGATAAATGGTGGTATCGCCTTTTTGTATAGCAGAATCTTTTTGCATAAATGCAACTGATTCTGGATTTACCAACAAATTTGTTTCTGCCTCTCCTTTGCTAGCGCACATGGCTGCTGTTACTGCAATAAAAATTAATGTTTTCTTCATTTTATGATGTTATTTATTTTGTTCTTTTTTTTGTTACTTTTAATATTTCAATTTCATACACTACTGTGGCAAAAGGCGGCACTTTTTCTTTTACCCCTTTTTCGGCAAATGCATATACAAATGGGATGATAAATGTACCTTTTTCTTTTTCACCTAGCAAAGGTAATACCATGTTATAAAAATCAATTTCGTATTCTATGCCCATTTCAAACTCTTGTGGTTGGTTTACAGCATAAGTACTTATAAATTCTGTGCCATTTAGCAGGCTGCCCTTGTAGTTCATAAGCACAATGTCGCCCACAGCAATACGGCTATTAGAATTGAATTTATCTATTTTGTATTTTATTCCTTCTTCGGTAGTTTTAACTACTAATTTATGCTTGGCAATAAAACTTTCCATAGCATCATATTCTGCATTGTATTGGGCTAATTTTTCTTGATTTTTTCTTTCTTCAGACTGATCGATGGATAAGATATCGAGTAATCTGATGGTTAGCACCAATTTTGTTCCCGATTTAATATCTGGAGGCACATTACTTTGTAAATGATAATAAAAAAAAGAATCAGCATTTATTAAAAAAGTAGCACTATCGCCCAAAGACATCATTGATAAAGCTTCAAAATAATCGCCTTTATATTTTGGCATCTCCAAAGAAATAACGTCTGGTAAGCCTTTTTTAGAAACAGATGTTTGATAAATATAATCTCCCTCGCTATTTTGCACTTGATAATCTAAATACATAACCTCACCCAATTGTGGTTTTTTTACACCACTATTTTGAATCAAAAACTTATACTCCAAACCAGTATCTGTATTTTTAAACCCGTTTCCACAAGCTATCAATGCCGCGCAAACAAGCATGTATAATCCAAATCTTATAACCATTCTTTATACAATTTTACTTTTTCTAAAAACTTGGTGGTGGTATTTTCTAGGGTATCTGTGCTTTGGCCGCCCGAAGCATGAAAATGTCCTCCACCTTCAAAATTTTCTTTTGCAAAGATATTACAAGGAAACTTATTTTTAGACCTAAAACTCATTTTTACTTTTTCTGTCCTATCTACTATCAAAACAGATAATTCTACGCCTGCAATAGATAGGCCATAATTTACCAAACCTTCTGTATCTCCGGTTTGAACTTGGTGTTTTGCCAATTCAACTCTATCTAAAGTTAGCAATGCCACTTTACAGTTTTCATATAAAACTAATTTACGCGAAACCGCATAGCCAATTAGCTTTAATCGCATAAGGCTATTTTGGTCTGATACCATTTGGTTAATTTGCCTATGGTCTGCGCCCAACTCCATAAGAGCAGAGGCTACCATGTGTGTATGGCTGCTGGTAGAATTGTGTTTAAACCCACCCGTATCTGTCATAATACCAACATACAAACAAGTAGCAGCACTTTTATTGATGTGTTTCGTTAATTTATTTTGATAAATAAAGTCATATACTAACTCGCAAGTAGAACTGGTATCTATGGTATGGTATTGGTAATTTGCAAAATTTTCAGGCTCTTGATGGTGGTCTATCATTATTTTTATGGCACTGCTACCCTCCACTATTTCGCCCATATCATTAATTCTTGAAAGTGAATTAAAATCTAAGCAGAAAATAATTTTTGCTTCTTTTAGAAGTTCAGTGGTTCGCGCTCTATCTGATTCAAAAATTAAAATATCCAATCTGCCTGGCATCCAATCTAAAAAATTTGGAAAATCTGTTGGTGAAATAATGGTAGCATCTTTGCCCATTGATTTTAAAAAATGATATAACCCCAAAGAAGACCCCAAGGCATCACCATCTGGTTTGTGGTGTGTGGTAATAATAATTTTACCTGCACATGCTGAAACAATTGATTGAATTTCTGATGCTTGAAACATATTAATCTCTAAATTAAAGCGCAAAAATGCAAAAAATTGACTAAAAGTAACACACAAATTACGATAGAAATATAAATATGTAGGTTAAAATTGAATTTTAATAAAAAAACGATAAAAAAGGCAGTGCTACTCTTCATATTGGCGC
>JBDNFC010000079.1:0-2876 GCA_041690035.1 Bacteroidia bacterium
AGGAAACAAAACCCCCAATCCGGTATAGGTGGTAATGGTGTGGCTGCTTCTACCCACAGGGTCGTCTGTTATATCCAACCATTTTGCTAATTTAAAATAACCAAAGGTTAAAAAAATCAGGGTTAAAAAAATGAGTACATAATTGAAATATTCTGGCAAAATTGTAGGTGATATCAGTGTGGCAAAGGTAAGAATAAAATGATTAAAAAAAAGTAGGGGCGTTTACCTGTTTGCAACAGCTAAATAAAAAAGGCTTCTGCATGCTTAGAGCATGCAAGTGCCCATATAGCTTCTTGTATTGCCTGCTTTATCTGTTACCCTAAGTTCAAAATTATGCTTGCCTTCGCCATATCGTTTTTTTGCAGCAGTTCCGGTTAATCTGCCAGATTTGCCATCAAAATCCATCAATAGCCATTTTCCATCTATATATGCATTATAGCTTTTTATTCCCGTTCCACCATCTGAAATTGTAAATGCAAAATAGCCCTTGCCATTGTTAGCTACAAGGTGAATGTATGGAGGGGTTTCATCTAGTGCTATTTGAAAATTTCCTGTTTCTTTAGCCTCTGCAAAAAGCCAATTACCCTGACGCTTGGTTTCGCATGCTTTATTTGCTCCATTCTGATAAAAAATATAGAGTTTGTCTTTATTAACACTTAAAGTAGAGTCAATTTGCAAACCTATTTTTATAAGCTTATGTAATGGAATAAAATTATCAAAAATATCTATACTTGCTCCATACTGATTATTTCTGATTTGATGTTTAAAATACATACTGTTATAAATGGTATTGGCAGGTAACCACATGCAAGCAGTAGAAGATGTGAAAGTAAAATCTGATGAATAATCAATAAACGGATAATTGGGTGCTTTATTTCTTTTAATCACATTGCTAATAGCGCTCACATCTGCCTTTAAAAAAAAACTAATACTCGCTTCTTTCATATTTACATCAAAGGCTTTGAGGGTAATTTTTAGTGGAGTTATCTGCTGCGGCAAAATTTCTATGATACCATACTCTTTGCTTTTAGAAGCATACCAAGGCAATAAATTGCCCTCATCTTTCCAAAAACGATAAGCCATACTGCCATTTTTTTTATACATAGCAAAATCCATTATACTGTTAAGATAGCGTGTTTCGCTAAAACTAAACTGCTCTATTGACATTTGAAAAACAGATTTATCATCCACTAGCATTTCTAAATAATTAATGCCCATGTTTTCTCCATAGCTTTGAAAATAGTCTCTAATTCTTGCAGATATTCCATACTTTCCTGGTGCTACACTTCTGCTAAGACCCGCAGGCAGACCAATAAGACTGTATGGTAAATAACCATCTGTTTTTATAAAATCTTCATCATAACTATGTAAATAAAGGCTCAGAAACTTAGGAGCCAACTTTTCTGTAATATCCATATTAAAAAGTAAAGGATTTGTTGGAGCCTCATTAATGGTATTTCGCACTTCAAAATGTAAATGAGGGCCACTGCTACCTCCAGTGTTGCCAGAATAGCCAATCAACTCGCCCTTTTTAACTTTAATTTCGTCTGAAAAAGGGTACACACTAATTTCAAATTTCTGCTGCTTATAGTGCACATATTCAACCCAATTTTCCAACAAATCAGAAAATTTACTCAAATGGGCATATACTGTTGTATAACCAATAGGATGGGCTATGTATAAGGTATTGCCATAGCCAAAAGCAGATTTGTTTATCCTAGAAATATAGCCATCTGCGCTGGCATATATAGGCACGCCCACTTTGCCTCCTGTTCTGATATCTATGCCACCATGAAAATGATTTCTGCGCAGTTCAGCAAAGCTGCCAACACAGGTTACATAGCCTTGCACAGGATTTGCAAAATAATTATGTAGCATGCTGTCATTATAAACAGTAGATTTTATACTTTGTGAATTCACGTCTAAAAAAAGTAAAAAAAACAAAATACTTAAAACTTTATAGCTTGCTTTTCGGTTCATAATATAATATACATTAATATTGCACAAAAATAAGACCAATATGCTTATCGTCATAGGAATAGTTATCGTTATTATCATTTTGTTTGTATTGTTCTATAACGATTTGATATCTGCCAAAGTAAAAGTAGAAGATGCCCAAGATGCGCTAAAAAATCATTTAGAAACCACCATGCAGATAAATGCAAGCAATTTGGAACAAGCAATAAGCGATTGGGGGAAAAACGGCCTAAATATTAATGAAGAGGCACAATATTACTTTAATAACCTGTATATGGCTATTGATTTATATAACAAGAGGTTAAAAAAATTTCCGCACAATGTTGTGGCAGATATTTTTAAATTAAGGGCGATAGAGATTTAAATTAATCGAAAATAGTTTATTGAGAATGGATAGTATTAAACATCAATAACCTATTTTAGCATCAATACATTGCCAATTATATTTATCCTTTCGCCTGTGGCAGATTTACCATAAAACAGTATTTTATAAATCCCTTGTGGCGCATTGCCTGCATCCCACCCAGTGTTTTCTGTTTTTGATACCAACTCGCCCCACCTTGTATATATTTGCATTTCATAACTTTTAACGCCAATGGTGCTAGGGGTAAAAATATCATTTAGTCCATCTGCATTGGGGGTAAATGCATTGGGAATAAATACAATAGGCACCATGCCTGCACATACAATATTGCTTTGTGTTTTTCTTCCATCGCTGCTATTTGCCGTTATTCTATAGCAATTAACGGTGCCTCCCATTTGCACAAAATTATAATCTGTGTAAGGACTTGCTGTGTTTTGAGAAACCAATATTTGTGTATCTGCACCATAAGTATATTCAATTTCGTAGCTGCTGATGGGTACTTGCCAATCTAGGTATGCTGTATAATCTAGGGCTA
>JBDNFC010000080.1:0-1228 GCA_041690035.1 Bacteroidia bacterium
ATTATTAAATGGACAAGTACCGATGAGGTCAATTTTTCGCATTATAACCTAGAGTGGAGCGCAGATGGAAACACCTTTAGCACCGTAGCACTAATAAAAGGCAAAGGAGAGATCAATGGCTTAAACAATTACAGTTTCAACCACAATAGCAAAGCCAATATTAACTTCTATAGATTGAAAAGCATAGACATGAACGGCACTTTCGCATATTCAAGCATTGCAATGGCGACCAATGCAACCTGCATCGGCTCAACTAGCATTACACTAATTCCCAATCCAACAGAAGGTTTAGTAAACATTGTTTATGAAAACGAAGCGCCCATCACAGTGAAAGTATATCAAATAGATGGCAAATTATTGAACATCATAGAACTAAACTCAGGCAACAAAAGCATCGACTTGTCGGCCTACAAAAGTGGTGTCTATAGTTTTGTAATCATAAGCAATGGCGCAATCATAAAAACAGAAAGAATTTTGAAAATGTAAGAAGCATTGCTGACTATTGCATTTTTAATGCTTAGTTGTATCATAAGAAAAAAGGCTGCCAGAGGGCAGCCTTTTTTTGTGTTAAAACTATACAAATTTTAATTTTAAAATAGTCCAAACTATTTTAAATGCCAGCCAGCTCCGCCTTAGAAATTCTTTTTTGTAAAATAAAAAAGTACAATTTCTTGAGCGGAGACATAGCTTGAAAATAGGACAACCAAGCGCAGCGGTGATTGGACTATATTTCGGTATTAGCAATGTTCCGACAAGCCATAGGCAGCTATAGCGTTTTGATAGAATAAAAGAGGAGGCATTCGATGGGGTTAGAATGGCTTACAGCAAGGACTTTAGAATTGGTGGATCCTATTTTTTTCAAAATAAGCGTTATTGAAATTAGTTTTATTGTATTAAATACTTATTTTTACACCAAATAAAATATAACACATTTTGAACTTCAAAAAAACTACAATATTTCTTTTCATTTTGCTTCCTGCCTTTCTTTTTGGGCAAGCATTTGTTACCACTTGGAACATGGACAAAAAAGGCAGCGGCAGCCAATTAGTATTTAATGTAACAATAGGCACAAGTGCTTTAAGCTATTCGTGGACCTCTACCGGCAGCCCTGCCTCTGGCAGCGGCTCTATTCCTGCCAATAGAGATGGTTCGACAACCATATCAGGGCTATCTACCACCGGCATCGTTACCTTAAGCTTAGGCACAGCAGGCACCCAAACCCAATTGC
>JBDNFC010000081.1:0-67749 GCA_041690035.1 Bacteroidia bacterium
GTTGGTGTTCCGCCACCAAACAGCCAAAGTGTTTTATTTCCACTTAAGCGCCTTCACCTCAAGCAAGACCTTGAAGACCTTGAATGGTTTATGTTTGGTTAAAGGGCATGTATAAGCTTTATATATTGGTTAAAAATAATGTTTTTCGGGGGATTTTTTAGGAGTTCGGGGAATGCATGGGCGCTGGGGTTTGGCTAGGTCAGATACCAGAAAGGGAGTATACCAGGCATCAGTTGTAAACTAGCCCAGCGTGTGTGATATCAGCTGTTGCCAGCATCTTGCGTGTAATGGAGCAAACCGCCTCAGGCGTCCTTAAATAAAAAAAATATCCCTTATATTTGTAAAATAAAATTCACTTGCTCGCCAAGAATTTAAAAAAAACCATTAGAAATATTAGAAATATGAAATTAAAAGATGCCAGAGGCAAAAATATTGCTCACTCGCAAGATACGAGCGAGAGCGGGGAGCAAATACAGTTACATTTACCTTTTTTTTTTGCAATCAAAAAATTTGTGTTTTTGAGAAATTCTAGTTAACTTGCATAAAAATTCAAGAATATGAAAGCCATTTATTTAATCATTCTACTATTACTTTTTGCTTTTGGAATCAATGCACAAACCTTGCGTTTAGAAAGCACTATTCATAGTATTAGCTACTATGTAGAAAACGCCAATTCCATAAGCGCTAAAGTTTCTTATGATATAAAGTTTAAAGAAACTTCCGCTTCTATGTGGCGCAAAGGTTTAGACGCTTCTACATTTAATTATTTAGGAGGAAACAAATTATTTACGGGCAGTATTTTGCAATTAAAAGCAAACACCAATTATACGATTGAAATAAATATTATTGATTCATTGCCATCGGTACGCAAAGTTACTTTTACAAGCACAATAACCACTAGAATGGAACCCAATGTTAACATTCAAACTATGGATACGCTTTGGGTAAAAAACAATGGCAAAGGTTCCGTTTATTCTAAAAATAATCCCGGGGCATTTGATACTTTAGTTAAAAGAGATTTTGCAAAAGTAAAGTGCGGAACCACTATTTTTTGCTATGGAGGCACTTATAATGTTGGCGAACTAAGCTACAGTGTAAACTATAATACCTCGCCTTGTAATAACGAAAACAACCCCATTATTATATCATCTGTACCCGATGAGTTAGCGGTGTTTGACGGCAGCAATTTAGAAAACTCTGCCATTTATCCTAACTGGACGCTTTATGATACAGTTCAAAAAATTTATAGAGCAACCCTGCCAATTTCATCTTCTTATTCGGGTTTAATGCTGTATGACACTTTGCGATTGTTTCCTTATGCAACCGTATATCCACAAACTATTTTATCTTTATGGTATAGGGAATCTTTATCTAATGCCGACCAATATTTCGGCTCGGGATATTATAGAAAGGGCAACGATTATTTTATAAAATTACCGAATGGTGAAAATCCAAATGGAAAAAAAATAACGGTTTCTAAATTCAATAGTTTTTTAACTATTTCTAAGTCTTCTGCAAGCTATAATCCTAGGTTTATTATAAAAAATATAAGCATAAAAAATTATGGAAAATCAAAAGTTAACTTTAATCCTTTTTTTGGGTTTTTCGAATCGGAGTATGATGCAGTAGGACTTCAATTTTTTGATATCAAAAACACCATTATAGATCATTGCAAATTTGAATTTAACACCACACCACTTTATTTTAATGGCGCATCAGATAGTACAATTATTCAAAATTGCAGCAGTAAAGACCAAACAGGAAAGTGGATGCACGGTGCATTTAAAAACACAGCATTGTCTATTACAGGCGATATTAATTGGATAACTGACAATGGCAAATATGGTAGAAGTTTAGAAAAAGCATTTGTGTTTTTTGAAACAAAAGCAAATTACACTGTAAACAATATAATTTTTAGGAATAATACTATTGATGGCATTGTTTCTGGCATTGCAGGCAGGCAGTTAGAAAGCAGTCCTTTTCAGGATATTGATATTTACAATAATACTTTTGTTAATTGCTATGATGCTATAGATATTGTAGGTAATGCTGCTAATTATAGAGTATGGAATAATAGAATTACCAATGCGCCTATTGTTTTTTCACTTATTCCATTTAAAGAAAACAATATTCAATATAGCAATACAGGACCAGCCTATATTTTTAGAAATATAGTTGACAAACTGCCCACAAGAAATAATATACCTAATTTAACAGACGCTACGAACCAACTTGCGTACATATCTTATGGTGGTTGCGAAGGGTTTCAAAATAAAGTTTGGGGCAATTTATTGAAGTTACAAACAGGCGGTTACCCCGCAAATACTAGAACAGACATTCATTTGTACCATAACACATTTAGTATGGAAGACTCTTTGTCGTATAATTTTTACCTATGGAAAAATACTTGGAATAAAATAATAAGTAAAAACAATAGCTGTAATTCAAAGTTTAATGTTCATAATTTTGAAGAGGTTGCTAATTTGCCTAATTATCCATTTATTTCTATTAGCGACAATTATTTTTCGGATAATAATAAACTTGGAGTAGTGAATAATATTCATGGCCTACTGTCTTCTTGCAAAAATTATAACAACCTAGATTCTTTAGACAAAAACTTGCGTTTGATTACAGGAAATAATGATACCAGTCTATTAAAAATAAGAGGGTTTAATTCTGTTCCAAATTTTGTGGACGCTGCGGGTGGCAATTTTAACTTAAAAAACAATAGTTTACTGATAGATAAAGGGCAATTTATTCCAAATATTAGTGATGTAAGTGGAATTAATTTCAATGGAAATGCACCCGATATTGGGGCTTTAGAATCCAATTTTAGTTCTTCAATTTTTAATTCGTCAAGGGAAAATCATCAGGTGCTTTTATTTCCAAATCCTAGCAATGGCATGGTAACAATAAAGGCAGAAAAAGAAATAAACCAATGTATTTTATATGATTTAAATGGCCGAATTATTTTAGATAAAAATTACACTGCGTATTCTAAGATACAAAATTTTGAAATCCCTAATGTTGGAACAAAAATATTTTTTATAAAAATTATTTTCACTAATGATGAAAGTGTTACAGAAAAGTTAATAATGAATTAAACTTTAATGCTCCGAAAAATTATTTTTTTTATATAAATTGTGAATTATCAAAATTAAATAGCCAAAAAGTACAGCTCCCACAATTAAAGCATTGTTTACTATACCTTCCACAGAGAACGATAACTTAATTAAAATAGTAGAAATCATAAAACCAGAGTTGCGAATAATTTTATAAAAACTGTCCGAATAAAAAAAAGAAAACAAAAGCAATATCACATCAATAATAATTAAAAGCATAAAAAAATCTTCGAAAAATATATTATTAATATTTTTAAAAGTGGCAATATTATTCCAATGATTGTGCACAGAGCTAACAATCCAACTGGTAAACGAAAACACTGCAAGTATAGCTAATAGAGGAATTAGGATCATTGCAATACCTTTCTTTAACTGAATGAATTTATAAATACTTTCATCTTTATTAATTTTATTTACTGTTTCATCGATACCTGTTTTTTCTATTTTTTTATAAAAAAGATGAATTAAGAAAAACAAAATTAATGTGGTTAAAACATCGTAAGTAAACTGTAAGTCGTTTTCTAATATAAACCAATTGGTGGACATTTCAATGTTGCCAATGTCTTTAAAAATTCTGCGTATTACAATTAAAGTTATAATTTCATATTGCTTGCCAATGTATATAGAAATGGACTTGGGTAAATAAAATACCAATAAAAATACTTCGTAAATTAGAATAAATGAAAAGGGGGTATAAATAGCAGATATCGGGCTTTTTGTTAGCTTTGAAGAAATATGAATAATATTTTGACTTACTAAAAAAATAACTAACAAATGCAATACAAAACTTGCTATGGCTATGCCTATAACTATGCGTTCAGTTTTTTCTCTAAATTCTTCGGATATAAAACGGGTAAATATTTTTTTCATGGGTAAATTGGGTTGTTGCTCAGTTTATTTTTTATAAATTTGTTAATCAATATTTTATTTTATTATAAAAAAAATGCATACTTAATACATGAGGAAAGCTTAAGCAGGCTAAAATAATAAAGAAAAATCCAGTTAAATTGGCTCCTGCAAAAAGGAGAAAGTATATTATAATTAATGCCCCGCCAACGCTAAAAGGCAAAGATTTCGACCATAAACGAGAGCTGCTTTCATTTAAACCAATTGCAAGGTGGCGCCAACCATGTATGCTGTGCTGCCAAATAAAATATATTCCAAACGAAACCAATAATGGCAACATGCTGGAAAGAAGAAGATAAATGAGTGTAAATAAAATATATTTGGATTGATTGAAAACGGCAGTTAAAATGCCAGATATGATGATGAAAATTTGGAATATAAATAAGTTGTTTTTAGATATTGTTTTTAAAAAAATTACAGAGTGCAAGTTTGGAATTTGTTGAAGTATGTTATTTAGTTCTTTAAAATGAAAGAATAAAATTGTTAATAAAACAATAAGACCCCAAATAAATGATTGCAATCCTTGTTTTAACCGCCATTCTTTAAAATCTGCTTGTCCAAAATGCCATGCGGAATAAGCTATAAAAATGATTAATGCAGCATCTGGTAAAAACACCCAAACTAAACCTAAAAGAGCACTTTTAAACAGGTAACTTAATATAAAATAAAGGAATTGTTTTTTGTTTATAATTATTTTGGAAGTAAGGTGGTCCAATGCACCATGCGAAAGGCCAACAGATAAAAACCCGAAGGCTAAAAGACCCCAAGAGACGGACTCTAAATTTATGTACGATAAAAATAGGGTGACAAGTGTAAATACAAAAGGTAAAATTAAAATGGGCAAAGTTTTAATTTGTTGGTAAACGTCTTTAAATGCGGTTTTTATAAATAACCATTTAGGTAATTTATAAAAAATTGTGATTTCTTCTATTAGGTTAGTTTTTTCTCCTAAAAAACTTAAAACTTTGGTAACGGGTACTTTTTTAAACAATGTTTCGAAAATCAGTTTTCCGTTTTCGGGGGTTTCATCTAATATTTTAAGAAGCAAACGATCATAAAAAATAAATCTTTGCTTTTTAGGACTTCTTTTAGGTACTTGGCTATTTTTAATGGCATTCATTTGCAATAATGCATCTTCTGCCATGGCATGAAAAGCATATCCTGTTGTAGATTTTAACATATTCGCCCTTGCACCTGTGTTTATCCAGTTTTCGCCATAATTATCTACTTCTAAATTAGCGGATGACATGGGTATAGCACCTTGTTCATATTCTAAAATAGTATAAGAAAACCCCATTTTATTAATGTAATCCGCAAGAATCAATTGTGCTTTATCATTTAATAATTTTTGATCTCCAAATCTAGTTAACTCAATTAGGGCAGTTTCTTCATCATAAGGCAGTGTGTAAACAAACTGAGTAAAATTATTTTGAGGGATGTTAAAATCCATCAATACCATAGTTGATGTATCAAACACTTTGGTCGCGGATTTTATTTTCCAACCATAAAAAGATTGGTGTAAATGACTTTGGTTCTTTTTTGGTGCTTTAAAAGAGGGTGGTCGGCTATCAAAAACTTTATGAGCATAAATTATTTCAGTTTCTAGTTTAATTTCAAAAAAGTTTGAGTGAGTTAGAGGATTTTCTTTTAAGAAAGCACTAAAAAACCTTGTGCTATATTTAAAAAGAATGCTTTTGGTTTCGTTGTATAAATCAATTCCTTTTACATGATAATAATGCAAAGGGTTAATAGGCTGTTTGGTAATGCCATTAATTTCAATATTTTCCCAACTGTAACTTATAAGGTTTTTTATTTCTAAATTTAAAACGTCTTTTTCTGTTGCCCAAAAACAAAATGTACGATCATTGTCCGATTTGCTGTCCGGCTCTATAATGGCTATAGTTTTGTTTAACAGCAAACCATTGTTTTGCAACCTTAAAATTAATAAGCAATTGGCTGCGCCCAAACCTATAAAAAGGTAATCGAATTTTTTTTGCGAATTATTAACGATTGTTTCTTTCATTTTTTGGCAGGGCTAAAGCAATAAAAAAGGGATGACATAATAAAATTACACCATCCCTTTTCATTTTTTTAATTTGAATTAGTCTTCAGAAGATCTGCTTAAAGCATAAATTACTAAACCAAAACCAATTTTGTTAATAGCATCTGCGATGTTATAAACAATATCCATCGCATGGCTAGCAGCGGCTGGGTCGCTTACTAATTGGATACCAAACAATCCACCTGGAGTACCTAAGATGTAACCCAATGGATAGATAGCCCAACCAACCAATACGAACCAAGCCAATATTTTTACAGCTTTTGCTACTTGTGTTCCTGCTGTTTGCGCCAATTTTGCAATTTCGCCAAACCAAACTAAGTACACAATATAAAAATAAGCAGCACCAGAAATCACACCCCAAAGCACACTGCCATCTCTGTCTAGCACTTCGCCCACATAACCAGTAATTAACATTACCAATGAAGCAAGGATTAATTTCCATAACAAGTTAATTTTCGCACCTGCTTTTTTGGTAATTAAGTAAAACTCAACACACATCAAAGGCACGGTTAAAATCCAATCCACATAACGGAAAAAAGTTGGAGATTCACCAGTTTCAAGATTGTAGCCTCTCATGTAATAGTAATGCACTGCTGCAATAAAGGTAATTAGACCCGAAACCAAAACAGAGGTTCTCCATTTGGGCGAAGTATTGTTTAGTTCAAGAAAGAAGAAGAGAGAAGCGGCCATCATAGCCATTGTTCCGATGAAGAACGTAAAAGCAACATAATTGTCGCTAGCGATTTTTAGATGTTCCATTGTTTTTTATTATTAAAGATTAAGCAATTAAACAATTACTTTTTAAAAAAGTTTTTATTAAATATATGAACTAGTAAAATAAATTTGACTAAAATACTTAAATATTTGACTATCAAAATAATAATTTAAAAAAAAATGTGATTTATTACCTCTTTTCGTAAGAAAACAATTTTTCAAATTAATATTTTATTTTTTTATAGCTGTACTCAAAAAAATTAATACTTATATCAATTAAATTAACATACTGATAGCAGCTAACTTTAAACATTCTATTAACTGCAACACTTTTACTCATGGGTTTGTTAGTCAAGGCTAACAAACAATCTGAATTCTACTTAAACGTTATTCCTATAAGTCTGGAAAAGTTTCCATTAACAAAAAAGAAAAATACTGTCAACTAGATAATTATAGCATGGGGGGGGGGAAAACTATTATTATCCCAAATTATCATAATAAATTTGGTGAAACAGTTCCAAACACTTCTCGACAATAAAAAGAACTATTTTTTTAAATACATCTTTTATTTCACAAGTACTTCGTTACATTTGCATTTTATATACTTAAATAAAGATTTAATGTCATTTATCCCTAAATTAGCAAAGCGAATTTCGCTCTTTGAAGAATCGCAGACGATTGCAATGGCAAAAGCTGGCAGAGCTTTAAAAGCAAGCGGAAAACCCATTATAAATCTCAGTTTTGGAGAACCAGATTTTGATACCCCCAAATTTATTAAAAATGCAGCTATAGCAGCTATAAAAGCTGGCAAGACAAAGTATACCCCCGTTGCTGGCTTGCCAGAATTGAGAGATGCAATATCTGCAAAATTTTTAAGAGAAAACAAACTGCACTATAACAGAGACCAAATTGTGGTATCTACAGGTGCAAAAAACAGTATTATGAATGTATTAATGGCATTATTAGATACTGATGACGAAGTAATTATACCAACACCTTATTGGGTGAGCTATAGTGATATGGTAAAACTGCTTGATGGAAAAATTAAATATATTGAGGCGCCTCAATCTCAAGATTTTAAAATTACTGCAAAACAATTAGAAGAAGCAATCACAAAAAAAACTAAAGTATTTATTTTTTCTTCTCCAAGCAATCCTACAGGCAGTATATACAGCCAATCAGAATTAGAGAGTTTGGCAGAAGTTTTTAGAAAAAATCCACATGTTTATATAATCAGTGATGAAATTTATGAGCATATCAATTATACCGGCACACACCACAGTATAGCCAGTATAGCTTCAATTTATGACCGGGTAATTACAATAAATGGATTGTCAAAAGGTTTTGCTATGACAGGCTGGCGGATTGGATATATTGGAGCGCATAAAGATATTGCATTTGCTTGCGAAAAACTTCAAGGGCAATTTACTAGCGGCACTAATTCTATTGCACAAGAAGCAGCTATTACAGCGCTAAATGGCAATTTAGAACCTACATATTACATGAGAGATAAATTTCTGGTAAGAAGAAATTTATTAATTAACCAATTATCAAAAGTAAAAGGTATAAAAATAAATGTTCCACCGGGTGCATTTTATGTTTTTCCAGATATTTCTTACTTCTTCGGAAAAAAACATTTGTCGTATCAAATCAATAATGCAGCAGACTTGGCAATGTATTTGCTTAATTTTGCAAACGTAACCACAGTAGATGGACAAGCTTTTGGAGCACCAAATTATTTAAGAATAAGTTATGCAGCTTCCTTAACAGACCTTAAAACAGCATGTAAAAATATCAAAAATGCATTAAACCAACTTCAATAAATTAAATGAAAGCAACAGAATTAATCGAAAAATTTAAAAATCTAAAAATAGCAGTAATAGGCGATGTAATGCTTGATACCTATATTAATGGAAAAGTAAATAGGCTATCTCCAGAAGCCCCAGTGCCTATTATAGATGTAATAAATAAAGAAAACAGACTTGGCGGTGCAGGAAATGTAGCACTAAATTTAAAGGCATTAGGAGCCACACCCCTATTGGTTTCTGTGATAGGAAATGATATAGAAGGTCAAATTGTTGAAAATTTACTAACAGAACTAGGTATCGAAACCATGGGAATTTTAACAAGTGAAGATCGGATAACAACGGTAAAAACAAGAATTATTGGCAATAAGTTGCAAATAGCTAGAATAGACCAAGAAATAAAAAGTTTACTGACTGCCAAAGATAATGAAAGATTAATCGGCACTTTGAGCAATATTATTGCAAATTGTGATGCCATTATCTTTGAAGATTATGATAAGGGAGTATTGTGTATTGATAATATTAAAGCTATTATTGAAATGGCAAAAAAAAATAAAAAAATAATAGCCGTTGACCCTAAATTTAATAATTTTAATTTTTACAAAAATGTAGATCTTTTTAAACCAAATTTAAAGGAATTAACTACCGGACTTAAAAAAGAATTGCCAGATGATTTTAGCATCGAAAATATCAAAGAACTCAACACTCAATTATCCAAAAATTTAGCACCAAAAATAAGTATGATAACCATGAGTGAGAGAGGTGTTTTTACTAATTGGGGAGAAGAAAACCATATTGCAAATGCACATCAAAGAAATATTGCAGATGTGAGCGGTGCGGGAGACTCTGTGATAAGTGTTGCGACATGCGCCCTTGCGAGCGGCTGTGATTTAAAAACTATTGCAGAATTAAGCAATATTGCAGGAGGATTGGTTTGCGAACAACCCGGGGTGGTTTCTATCATATTATCGGATTTAATAAAAGAGGCTGTGAAACATAAAATATTAGAATAATCATGCAGATCAAGTTTCCTAAATTTATAGGTTCTTACACGGATGTAAAAACTTGTCCATCGATTTTATTAAAAGAATTTGCTTTTATTGGAAGAAGTAATGTAGGTAAATCTAGCCTCTTAAATATGATTGTGGGCAATAGCAAATTAGCCAAAACAAGTGCTACTCCAGGAAAAACTCAATTAATTAATCTTTTTGACATTGATAATAAATTTATTATTGCAGATTTGCCTGGCTACGGATATGCAAAATTGAGCAAATCTAAGCGGGCAAGTTTTGCATTAATGATTAAAAACTATTTGTTAAAAAGAGAAAATTTATACACGGCTTTCTTATTATTTGATAGCAGAATACCTGCGCAAACAATAGATTTGGAAATGGCAGATTGGATGGGAGAGAATCAGATACCTTTTAATATTATTTATACTAAAACAGATAAATTATCAGAAAATCAACTTCAAGCACAATTAGATCAAATGCATGAAAAACTTTTTGAAACTTGGGTAGAGTTGCCCAATATTATTATTAGCTCAAGTAAAAATGAACTTGGAAAAGACACAATTTTGTCCTACATCAAAAACCATCTAAAATAATTATGACAAATTTTTTAAACGACCCAAAGATTTGCATCAGTAATTCATCCAACTTTATTTTAGAAAACCATCCTACCAACTACCGAGCAGGAATGGCTGATGAGAAAGATGCTGAAGATAAATTAGAAAAAAATGTTAAAAGAATAAGTAAATATCAAGAGCAATTATATGCTCAAGGCAAACAAAGCTTACTTATTATATTTCAGGCAATGGATGCCGCAGGCAAAGACAGCACAATAGAAAACGTGATGAAAGGCATCAATCCGCAAGGGTGTCATATTACTAGTTTTAAACAGCCAAGCAAAGAAGAATTGGCTCATGATTTTTTATGGAGGTGCAATAAAGCAATTCCCGAAAAAGGAAGAATCGGTATTTTTAATAGGTCTTATTATGAAGAAGTATTGGTATGCAAAGTGCATGAAAACCACATTCTTGGGCAACAAATTGAAGGCATTAATAGTGTTGAAGATATTAATGAAACTTTTTGGCAAGGGAGATATGACAGTATCAATAATTTTGAAAAACATTTAAATAAGAATGGCTGTAGGGTGGTTAAATTTTTTTTAAATGTAAGCAAAGAAGAACAGAAAATCCGTTTCTTAGACCGCATTAACAATGCGGAAAAAAATTGGAAATTTAGCTACGGAGATATCGAAGAAAGAAAGCTTTGGGACAAATACATGGCGGCCTATAGCGCAATGATAACAAATACAACTAATGAAATTAATCCATGGTACATCATCCCAGCAGATAATAAATGGTTTATGCAATATTGTGTATCAGAAATTCTAAAAGATACCTTGAAATCTTTAAATCCCACTTTCCCGATTTTGGCTGATAATCAAATGAGTTTGCTTTCAAAAGCAATTATTGATTTGCAGAACGAATAATTTTAATTATTTTTGAAAAATGTTTATTGAATATATATCAAAAGTAAAGGGGAGTGTTTCAGAAGCAATTGGGGAATTGCAACGTGCAAGTTTTAAAAATCAATCACTTTTGGCTATTTTATTTGCTTTAATTAGATTTGGCTTGATTTTTTTGCTGATGCTAACAGGATTTAAGCAACTATCAAATATTAAAAACAATCCAGATTTTTTAGCCAATCCACAATCCATATTTGAGTATTTACCTACAAATTCATTTGGCATTATAATAATTTCTATGATTGTTTTCCTTTTTATCACTTCTTTATATATTGCAATTGGGCTTAATATTAATGATAATATTGTAAAAAATAATAACTATACTGTACTTGATAGTTTAAAAGAGAGGTTAATGCCAAAAACGATTAATATTTTCTTGTCATTTTTTATTTTTGCTTTTGGCTATATACTTATTTTGATAATTTTAACATCGCTTGCAGCAGCAATTTCAAAAATCTCCCCAGTTTTAGGTATTTTATTGGCTATTCTATCATTTATTGCATTATTTATTGGCTTTTTTAGACTTTGCGCTGTGCCCGCTTATATTGTGCATGGAAATTATAATGTGATAGATGCCATAAAGCTATCAATCAAAAGAATAACCTGGCTTAGAGCGATAATTATATTGGTGCTCAATATTGTATTTACAATTTTATTGGCAATTTTATATTTTATAATTTTTTATGCTACAGGCACTATGCTTAATGGCACTATCTCTATGATATTATTTTTTTCTATTGGTGTGTTGGTGGCTACAATTATTATGAGCTGCATGAGCACTATCTACTTTAGGTATGAAACTGATGATTTTGAAGATAGCATAGAAAAACACCTCTTAGCAGATTACGACAATTAATAACCCTAAACAAAATATTGCCATTATTCATGGCCCTAATTTAAACTTATTAGGTAAAAGAGAAATGGATATTTATGGCAGCGTGTCTTTCGAAGATTTTTATGCAACATTAAAAAGTAAATTTGCTAAAGAAATTAACCTTACTTATTTTCAAAGCAATATAGAAGGAGAAATAATTAATTTTATTCATACACAGCCTTTTGATGCAGCAATAATTAATGGAGGCGGTTATAGCCACAGTTCTGTGGCAATAGCAGATGCAATAGCTGCAATTATAAAACCATTTATAAACATTCATATCAGTAATATTTATAACCGAGAGATTGAACGACACATAGATTTACTCTCTAAATATTGTAAGGCGGGGATGTATGGGCTAGGCTTAGAAAGTTATGATTATGCTGTGCAATATTTAATCAATTATTTAAAAAAATTGTAATAATTTTGCAGCATGAAAATTTCTAAAAATAATTTTTACGCCCTCTTGGCTTCAATACTTCTTTTCTCCTTTTGCAATAACGATAATGGGGATGGGGATGCAGCACAGGCAGAAAAAATATCAGCTAGTGCACTTATGCAAAAATTTGAAACCAATTTAGATAAAGCACAAAAAAAATATTTGGGAAAAGCAGTGCAAATAGATGGCGAAATTTTAGAAATTAGTAATAACAGCTTAGGAAATATTGTGTTTGGCATAAAAACTAAAAATAAAAGTGGTGCACAAATATTATGCAATATGCTTGCCGATGATATGAAATATGAGCCAGGTGATAAGGTGGTAATCAAAGGTTTTTGCCAAGATTATAAATTTAACCTTTTGTTAGATAAGTGTATAACAGTATCAGAAGATTAAAATAACCATATAAATAAAATAACAACGATATGAAAACAATAATTATAGCCATCATTTTTCTTTTAATCGCAGTAGCGCTTATCAGTGTTCGCTTATTTTTTGTAAAAGATGGAGAAATTAGAGGGGGATGTGCCGGCAAAAACCCGCTCCTTCAGAAAGAAGGGGTTACTTGCGGTATTTGTGGCAAGGTGCCTGTAGCTGGTGAGTGTGGTGATGAAAATAAAGCACCCAATAATAACAAATAATTAACCCCAACTTTAGCGGTGTTTAAATCCACAATATATCAGTTTAGATATGGGGTATAAAACATTTGTTAACCCCACCAGAAGTTTCGTATATTAAATAAGCCATTAAATTTTCTTTTTTTAGAAATAGTAAAACTTCTGTTAGATTCATAGTCATACAAATAGTTGCATATCCATCGGCTAAGGCAGCAGATTTTGCAAAAACTGTAGCAGAAATTATGTTTGTTTGTTTTGGGTAGCCTGTTTTTGTATCAATGGTATGTCCATATTTGATTCCTTTATGGCTAAAATAATTCCGATAATTTCCGCTTGTTGCCATTGATATATTAGATATACTAAAAATAGTATCTCCTTGATCTACTTTTAATGGATCTGTAATACCAATGTTCCATGGTTTATTAAACTTATTATTACCGCTTAATACAAGCTCTCCACCATTATTTATATAAAAATTATTAATTCCTTTTTCTTTTAAAAACAAAGCTATAATATCTGCTGCATAACCAGGGGCAACAGCATTAAAATCTATTTTTCCTTGCGTTGGCTTTGATTTTATTTCTCTATTTGTCCAGCTCCATTTAGTTAGCCCAACATTTACCAACATACTATCAATCATATTGGTATCAGCCCATAATCCTTGCTTATTCATAAAGCCCCAATGCTTAACTAAGGGGAAAATTGTGGGGTCAAAATTTCCATTGCTTACTTTAAATAAATATTGACTTAACTCTAATAATGCTAAAAGATGCTTATCAATATACAACGAATTATTAAGATTGATACCAGCAATAATTGAGTTAGAATCATAATTAGAAAATGACAAACTCAATTCCTGAAACAACGAGTCTATGCTTTTTATCAAATTATCATCATTTTTATTTTCATAAATCACTTCACACGTGGTGCCCCAAGCAGGCAGTATTATTCGTGTATAATTTGGTTTTTTATTACAAGCCGAAGAGGCTGCAATCAGCGCCAAGGAGCAAGTTATGATTAAAGTATTTTTCATAAAGTTGAAATATGAGTAGCTGCAATAAAAGCGGTAGTCCAAGCTGATTGAAAATTATAGCCTCCAGTAACAGCGTCAATGTCTAGTACCTCACCACAAAAGTAAAGGTTTTTATACTTTTTAGACTCCATAGTTTGATAATTTATTTCAGTCAAATCTATACCACCGCAGGTCACAAATTCCTCTTTAAAAGTTGTTTTACCATTTGCAACAAAAATTTGATTTTTTATACCCTCTATCAATTTATTCAAATTGGCGTTACTAATTTCACACAACATTTGTTCAGCATCTAATCCAGTATTCAAAATTAGATAAAGCCATAATCGCTGTGGAATCTCTATAAAACCGCAATTTTTTAATCGTTTACTCCCTGTTTTAGACTCCTTTAAATAGATAAATAGCTGCTCATAAGTATAAGTTGGCAACCAATCTATGCTAAAGTTAAAGCAATAATTTTTTGCATAAAGTTGCTTTGCATAAAGCGCAGATAATACAATAATTGCAGGCCCACTAAATCCCCAATGGGTGATTAATACAGGTCCTGAATTTCCTTTTTTTTCACCCTCTATTTTTATAACAACAGTTTTTACAGATAATCCCATCAGCTCATTGATGCTTTGTTTGGGAATATTAAAAGTAAATAGTGAGGGACAAGTAGGTATAATATTAAGTTCTAAGTTTTTAAGATAATCAAATTGCTCCATTTTTGGATGTCCGCCAGAAGCGATAATTAAATGCTTTGCTTTTAGGACTTCACCCTGCTCCAATTGCACTAAATAAGTATTTTCAAACTGCCTGATATCAATAACTTTTGAGTTTATTTGCAGCAAAATATTATAGTGATTCGCAAGATTTTCGAAAAGCGTTATGATTGTTGCCGATGTATTTGAAGCAGGAAACATCCTGTTATCTGCCTCAGTATTTAAAGCTACATGGTGCTTTTTAAACCAATCAATCATGCTAGGAACCCAAAAATCAAAAAAAGCTTTTTTAAGAAATTTTTCTCCTCTTGGATATGCTTTTGCCAATTGTGCTATTGAAACAGAAAAATGAGTAACATTGCACCTCCCACCGCCAGAAACAGAAACTTTAGTAAGTGTTTTACCAGTTTTTTCTAATATAAGTATACTTTTATTTTGAGATAACTCAGCTATCTGTATGGCTGCAAAATATCCCGAAGCCCCAGCACCTACTATAATTACATCATATTCCACAAGATGCTATAGCTTTTTATTCTTGAGCATTCTTATGCTCATTAATTTTTTGATAAAAAGATTCTACTCCTATGGTTTCTTCAGAAATACTAACCACTTCTTTCAATTTATTAATCATCATTTTTTTTAATGCAATATCCATCATATTCTGAATATAATTTGGGTCTTTTAACTGTTTGTCACTATAATCTTTTAACATGGTGAAATCAGGATTTGAAATGCCATATTGTCTAAACATTTGCGCTGTATAACCCAATGAAGTTTGCTCTAAATCTTCTTTTTTTACCTCAAAACTATTAAGCTTCGTTAATTTTTCTTGAACCAAAACATAGGTCAATCCCTTTGCTTCTTTTGCATACCGTTCATCAATATTTTCTTGATTGTATTCCTCAGGTTTAGATTCTAATAACCACCGTTTTAAAAAATCATCTGGAAGATTAAAATTGTGATTATCATTAATAAGGTCATTAATTGAGCGTTCTAATAAATTTTCAGACTCTGATTTAAAATACAATTCCAAATTTTCTTTTATTTTTTCCCTAAATTCACTTTCATTCGCTGCTGCATTTGGTCCTAAAATGGTATCAAAAAATGATTGATCTAAAACAGAGACTTCATTTCTTTTAATTTCTGAAATTTTAAGAGAAAAATCCGCATTCAAATCATTTGCTTCGTCTTTTGAAATGCCTAAAGTATTGCTTATAACAGCTATATTTTCATTAAATAATTGATAAATGTTTACTTTTATCTCATCTCCTACTTTGCATCCAATTACTAAATCTTTTGTTTTTTGATCTTTTATCATTTCAGAAACAAAAGAAATTGGCTTATCTAATTGCCCACCTTCAAAATAAATGCTATTATCATCTAATTCTGTTGCTGTGGCATAAATAATATCATTATCATCTGCATTTTCAACATCTATCAACTTTCCGTTGCGTTTTTGCAAATTTGCAATTTCTTTTTCTACTTCAGCTTCATCTACATTGATAACATATCTGGTTACCACATCTTTATTGTTAATATTTAACTCAAAATCTGGTGTCATTGCAATATCAAAAGCATACAAAAAATCAGCACCCTCTTTTTCAAAATCTAATTCTGACAAAACCTCGCTGCTAGCAAGAGGCTGCGCCAAAATATCAATATTCTCGCTTTTCAGATACTCAAAAAGACTGCTAGAAGCAAGCTGATTAACCTCTTCCACCAAAACTGATTTGCCATAATTGCGCTTTAACATTCCCATTGGCGCATGTCCAACTCTAAAACCTTTAATATTGGCAGTTTTTTGAATTTTCTTTAATTGGGTTTCAACTTTTGGATTATAATCTTCTGGTTGAAGTTTCACTAGCACGGTTGCGTTTAAATCTGATTGTTTTTGCAGCTCTATATTCACTTTATTTTCTTTGGTTTTTAAGGGCTGCAAAGGTAATAAAATTTATCTTTTTTATACTACAATTTATGCAAAAAATGATTCGTTATTTAATAAACCATTGCACATAAAACAACTTAGGTGAAATACTAAATTTTGGTTAAAAGTTGTGCATTGTTATTTTATGCAGTTTATTATCTTTGTTATTTAATAAAAACATGGTTAAGTATCAGTCTTTTGGGGCAGCAAAACAAGTAACAGGAAGTATGCATCTCTTAGAGTTTGATGCCAATTATAAAGTATTATTAGATTGTGGGCTAGATTATGAACGAAATGAATTTGGTGAAAGTAAAAGCAACCTCACTTTTCCGTTTAACCCAGCAGAAATTGATGTTTTAATCCTATCCCATGCACATATAGACCACAGTGGCAATATTCCTAATTTAGTTAGGCAAGGATTTACTGGTAAGATATTTTGTACTAAAGCAACGGCTTTTTTGCTCAATGACTTATGGAAAGACAGCTTGCAAATTCAATTAAGTGAAAACCGAAAAGAAGGAAACAAAAAAGGTAGGGCAAAATCTGAAATACTTTACAACGAAAGGCATATAGCTTTGGCAATAAATCAAATTAATGCCATTAATTATAAAGAAGAAATATTCTTAACACCCGCTATTTCATTTCAATTTGTGCAAGCTGGCCATATAATTGGTGCAGCATCTATTCGCATTCAAGATATTAAAGGCAATGTTACAATCGGTTTTACGGGTGATTTAGGTAACTACAACACCCAACTTGTGGTAAACCCAAATCCAATGCAAGGCTTAGATTATTTAATTAGCGAATCTACTTATGGTGGTAGAGCACATAGTGCAGATTCAGATGCAAAAGCTATGTTAATGAATTACATCAATGAAGTTTGTGTTAAAGGCAGAGGCAAATTAGTAATACCTGCATTTTCTATTGGTAGAACCCAAGCAATTATTTATACTTTTCATCAAATATACCGTGATGGTAATATGCCAGAATGGCTAAAAATATATACAGATAGCCCCCTTGCCATCAAAAGTACCAAGGTTTATGAACACTTTAATATGGAGCTAAACCAAAATGCAAAAGATTTTTATTCTAAATATAATGATTTATTTGATTTCCCAAACCTTAAAACAGTTTCTGAACCTGCAGAAAGTGACTATATTAGTCAATCCTACGAACCTTGCGTGATTGTATCGGCAGCAGGAATGATGGAAGGAGGAAGGATTCAAAAACACATACGCCACAATGTACAATGGCCAGATAATGCCATTTTAATTGCGGGTTATTGTGCAGAAGGTACTATGGGTGCAAGACTTCTTTCAGGGCAAAAAAAAATTACCATCAATAAAAAAGAAAAGCCAGTGCTTGCCAAAATATATAGAACAGATGCCTTTAGCGCCCATGCTGATGTAAATGGATTATTAGACTATTATGAAGGCACTAAAATTTCTGCAATCAAAAAGCTTTTTTTAGTCCATGGTGATGAAGAAAGCATGAAAGCACTTTCTGAGAAAGTGGTAGAAAAATTTAAGGGAGTAGAAGTAATACTGCCAAACAGAGGCGAAATATTTTTATTAAATCAATAATTTAAGTTTTTTAATTGGCAAAAGAAATTATCTTTGCAGCCCTTTTAGCCTAAAAGGGGTACTGCTGCTGAGCAATTAGCAGTAAATGGCGAGGTAGCTCAGCTGGCTAGAGCGTGCGACTCATAATCGCAAGGTCGGGAGTTCGAGTCTCCCTCTCGCTACTTTCAAAAGAAAATTTAAGCAAGTTGATATAATAACCAACTTGCTTTTTTTATTTGAGAAAAGCCCTTAATTTTTTAATATTTCGTTGAATAGTAAAATTAAAAAACCTAAACCCACCACTTTTTTTATTGTCAATAAGCGATGGCATTTCACCGCTCAAACTTGCCTGACAAGCTACAGCAGGCTGGCACCAAAAACCATTTATAAGTTTATTTTTCAAGCAATTGCTCAAAAACCAATCTACTGTGGTTCCTATTTTAACTGTTTCTGCTTCTTTGCTAAGTAATATTGCCGTTTCTCTGCTAATTAAATATGCCCCTAGAAACCTAACCTCCGATCTGCGGTATAAAAATGTATTAAATTTGCGCTCACTTCTTGGCACATATCTTGGCAAACTGTCTTCTAAAGATATTAAATAATTACAGTAATTATTTTGCTCAATTTCTATTACAATATTTGAAATCATTGTATTAAAATTTTTATAAAATTTAATATCATCTTCTATAATTAGGTGATGCGTTTGTGCTGATTCACTAATTGCTTGCCAAGCTAATAAATGTTTGTACGCACAACTTACAAATGGACTTTTTTTAGCCATTTTACCTATAAAGTATTTTTGCAGAACAGTTGCAGATAAGTCTGAAATATTGCCCTTTTCTATAAATTGCCAGTCAAACTGAGAATACTTTTCTATCAAAGTTTCCATGCGTTCCCTGCGCGCAATTGCCCCTTTTACGTGAATAATAAATGCAGGTATTTTGGTTTTCAAAACAGTTGCAAAGATACGCTATTGTGCCATAAATCTATCTTATTACTGGCATTTTAAATTCTGCTTTTCATTTTTAGATACCTAATAATGAACTAAATACATACCTGGCCCTAAATATTTTGCGTCCACAAACAGCAATTTTTTATTGTTTAACACAATAAGTCCATTCACTTTTTTGCCAGTGGCATCATACAATACTATTTTTTTTACTGCAGATTTTGAAGCCCTTCCCAATAAAAACCATAGCTTGTGAGTTTGGGTAAAGTTTGAAAACTTGTTTATCTTTAATTTCATTTATTGCAGTGTTGCCATTTTTTTATAATTAATAAAATTTATTGTTATTAACCTAATTAAAAAATATGATATTTAATTGAACCCTTGTTTTTATCGAATAAAAAAAAAAAAATACAATTTTTAAACGTGTTTTGTGTTAAATGTTAAAATACCAACTTGCATATATAAAAATGGCATTTGATGCAATATGGCAGCATAAGCTGCGCTCTTTTCTATCAGTGTTGGGTGTTACTATAGGTATATTTTGCATAATCATGGTTTTTACAGCAGTAAATAGTTTAGAAAAACATGTCAAAAGCAGCGTAGAAAGTTTAGGGACTGATGTACTTTTTATCCAAAAATGGCCTTGGACATTTGGGAGCAATTATCCATGGTGGAATTACGTAAAAAGACCTGTGCCTAGTTATTTAGATTTTCAGTTTTTAAAAACTCAATTAGGCGAAAATCTTGCAGTAGCAAGTACCTTTTTTGCCCAAGTAAATGGCGGAATAATATCAAATGGCAATGATGTGATAGAAGATGTGCAAAGCCTAGGCATAACCCATCAGTATCAATTGGTTCAAGAAATTAACATAACCGATGGCAGATATTTTACTGATTATGAGAGTGATATTGGCATTAATGTGGCGATAATTGGCGATAATTTGCGATCAAAACTATCTTTAAATAATAACGACCTTGGCAAAGAAATTAACATCAATAAAAGACCCGTAAAAATTATAGGATACTTAAAAAAACAAGGTGAAAATTTACTAGGCAAGAACAATGATAATTTAATTTTTATGCCTTTTAATTATCTAAACAAGTTTAATAATCTTTCAGATGAAAGCGCTAACCCAAGCATTATGGTAAAGATTAATACCAATATCCCGCTAGATGAAGCTAAGGTAGAATTAATTGGCAATATGCGTACAGTGCGAAAAATAAAATTAAAAAACGAAGATAATTTTGCGATTAACCAAATATCAATGCTCACAGAAAATTTAGGAGTATTGTTTGCAGGTATAAATATAGCAGGTTTAATGATTGGTATTTTTTCAGTTCTTGTGGGTGGTTTTGGTGTAGCAAATATTATGTTTGTTTCTGTAAAAGAGCGTACCCATTTAATTGGTATTCAAAAAGCATTGGGAGCAAAAGCAAATTTTATTAAAATGCAATTTTTATCTGAGGCAGTTTTTCTTTGCCTCTTAGGCGGTATTATTGGCATGCTGTTAGTTTATCTTATTTGCCTCTTAGGCAATTTTGCGCTTAGTTTTTCGGACAACACTTTTAGATTGTCTATAGATTTTAGTACAGTCTTTTTCGGGTTAATATTTTCTATTTCTATTGGTATATTAGCAGGATATTTTCCTGCAAACAGTGGCGCAAAAATGCAACCAGTAGATGCGATGCGTTCTGGCAATTAAAAAAAGCTCATAATATTTTGCTTTAATCCAAAATCTGCATTATAGTTCGTTACAGAATTTAAGTTTAAAACAAAAAAGCCAAGCAATTCTTGCTTGGCTTTTCCTAAAATTATAATTCGTTTCTATTTGCTGGTTTCTACCTTTTCTTCAACAGGTACTGATGTTTCAGTGATAGTTTCCGCTTTTGGTGTTTTCACAGTTTTTTCTGATTTCGCTTTTGGTGTTTCCTTCTTAGCACTTGCAACTTGTTTTACAATTGCAGCAAAAGTTTCTGGTTCATTCATCGCTAAATCAGCCAATACTTTTCTGTTCAAGTCTACATTAGCATGCTTACATTTGCCAATAAACTCACTGTAACTCATGCCTACTTCGCGCACTGCCGCATTAATTCTTTGTATCCACAAAGCCCTAAATAAGCGCTTTTTGGTTTTTCTGTCTCTGTATGCATATTGCTGACCTTTCTCATAGGTGTTTTTTGCAATAGTGTACACATTCTTTCTTGATCCCCAATAACCTTTGGTTTTCTTTAATAATTTTTTTCTTCGCGCTCTTGACGCTACTTTGTTTACTGATCTTGGCATTTTTTTATTATTTTAATTTTTGCCCTAGGCGTAATGCATTTTGTCATTATCTTATTGCCTTTGGCAGGGTTAGTCGTTTGATATTTATTTTCCGATTGTAAGCATAAATTTAACATTAGACAAATCGCGTGTATGAACTAATCCCGATTGTCCTAATCTACGCTTTTGCTTTGTTCCTTTTTTTGTAAGGATGTGTCTTTTAAAAGCTTTACTTCTCTTAATTTTTCCAGTTCCAGTCAAGCTAAATCTTTTTTTTGCACTGGAGTTTGTCTTCATTTTAGGCATAATGTATATTTCTTTATTTATTTTTTCTATTATTTCTTTATTTTTGTTGGAGCAAGAACCATAATCATTTTGTTTTTTTCATTCTCGGGCAAACTTTCTACTTTTGCAACACCCTCTTCTGTTAATTTTTCTGCAAATTTCAACAAAAGAATCTCTCCCCTATCTCTGTAAATATTTGCCCTACCTTTAAAAAACACAAAGCAACGCACTTTAGCTCCTTCTTGCAAAAACTTTCTGGCATGATTCATTTTAAAATCTACATCATGTTCGCTTGTGTTAGGTCCAAATCTAATTTCCTTGGTTTCATTATTAATCTGATTAGCTTTAATTTCTTTCGCCTTTTTCTTTTGCTCATAAAGAAACTTTTTGTAGTCCATTATTTTGCAAACAGGTGGCTCTGCATTTGGACTAATTTCTACTAAATCTAAACCTTTAGCAAAAGCCATCTCTATCCCTTTGGCTGTTTCTAAAATATCATTTACCTCAGAACCAACAATTCGGATGTGTGTTGCAGTTATTCTTTCATTAATTTTGTGTGGATCTTCTTGCCTTCTAGATCTTATATATGGTTTCTTTTTATTCAAAAAATTAGTTTTTTATGATTTCTTCTATGTGTTTTGCAAATGCTGTTATTTCCATTGCTCCTAAATCTTCGCCTCCGTGCTTTCTTATACTAATTGTGCTACTTTCCAACTCTTTATCACCTACAATAATCATGTAAGGAATTTTGGAAATTTCAGCATCCCGTATCTTTTTGCCCGTCTTCTCAGACCTGTCATCAATGAGGGCGCGAATATCGTATTTTTTTAGCAAATTTAAAACATTTTCTGCATATTCGTTATGTTTATCGCTAATTGGTAGTAAAATAGCCTGTGTAGGTGTTAGCCATAAAGGAAAATTGCCTCCTGTATGCTCTATTAATACTGCAACAAATCTTTCCATACTGCCAAAAGGCGCTCTGTGAATCATCACTGGACGATGTTTTTGATTATCAGCTCCTATGTATTCCAATTCAAATCGCTCTGGTAAATTATAATCTACTTGAATAGTTCCTAATTGCCAACTTCTTCCTATTGCATCTTTTACCATAAAATCTAATTTGGGACCATAAAAAGCAGCCTCATCATAGGCTATAATAGTTTTTAATCCCTTTTCTTCTGTTGCTTCTATAATAGCAGATTCTGCCTTTTCCCAATTTTCTTCTGTGCCAATATATTTACTATAATCCTCTTGATTTCTTAATGAAATTTGAGCTGTAAAATCCTCGAAACCCAAATTTTTAAATACATGCAATACCAAATCTATTACTTTAATAAACTCGCTCTTTACTTGATCTGGTCTACAAAATAAATGTGCGTCATCTTGTGTAAATCCTCTTACTCTTGTTAACCCATGCAACTCTCCGCTTTGTTCATACCGATATACTGTGCCAAATTCTGCTAATCTAATAGGTAAATCTTTGTAACTGCGCTGTTTAGTTTTGTAAATTTCACAATGATGAGGACAATTCATTGGCTTTAGGTAAAATTCCTCATCTGGATGCGGGGTTAATATCGGTTTAAATGAATCTGCCCCATATTTATCATAATGACCACTTGTTATATACAAATTTTTATGACCTATGTGTGGCGTATAAACTTGCTCATAACCCGCCTCCATTTGTGATGTCTTTAAAAACTGTTCTAAACGATCTCTGAGTGCTGCACCTCTAGGCAGCCACAATGGCAGCCCTGCTCCCACTTTTTCGCTAAAAGCAAAAAGCTCTAATTCTTTACCTATTTTTCTATGATCGCGTTTTTTAGCTTCTTCTAAAAGAACTGTATATTCGTCTAACTCAGATTTTTTTGGAAAAGTAATGCCATAAATACGGGTGAGTTGCTTATTTTTCTCATCACCACGCCAATATGCTCCTGCGGTGGAAGTTAGCTTGACAGCCTTTATTGAAGAAGTGCCCGGAATATGAGGCCCTTTGCATAAATCAACAAAATTACCTTGTGAGTAAAAAGTAATATCACCATCATGCAAAGAGGTTAGTAATTCTAACTTATATGGATCTTGCTTTTCTTTAAAAAAGGCAATTGCATCTGCCTTTGAAACTTGTTTTCTTACAAATTGGCTATTATTTTTTGCCAGTTCTATCATTTTTTGCTCTACTTTTGCAAATTCTACCGGACTAAAATGATGTTCGCCAAAATCTATATCATAATAAAAACCCTGCGCTATAGCCGGACCAATACCCAATTTTATTCCTGGATAAAGTGCCTCTAATGCCTCCGCTAATAAATGTGCGCTAGAATGCCAATAAGTTTGTTTTCCCTCATCATCATTCCATGTTAGCAAAGTTACTCGATCATTACTTTCTAAAACTGTACTGGCATCTACTACCTGACCATTAATCTTTGCAGCAAGCACATTTCTAGCCAAACCTTCGCTAATATTTTTTGCTAAATCCATTGCAGTGCTTCCAAAAGGAATGCTCTTTTGAGATTTATCAGGTAGAATTATCGTTATCATCACAATTTAAAAAAAATAAGAGTGCGAAATTAAGAATAATGCACGTTATTTTGTCTTTTTAATTAACAAAAATATAAATTTGCATAATTATGCAACAACCCATCCATAAATTTGCAGCTATAATCTATGATGCATTCGCAAAAAAAAGAAATATTATTTATGCAGAACAGATGCAAAAATACATGAGAAATCAATTTATATTTTTCGGAATTAAAACAGAAGAGAGAAGAAATTTACTGCAGCTTATAATTAAAAAAAACACCTTCCCAGATTATAAAGATTACTTAGAATTAGCAAATTTATTGCTTGAATATGATGAAAGAGAAATGAATTACGCAGTCATAGATTTAGCAACAAATTATAAAAAAGTATGGGATAATCAAATGCTGAAATTGCAAAACATTATAGCTTACAAAAAGCCTTGGTGGGACACCGTAGATGCCTCTAATAGTTTTATTTTTAAGCCATTTTATAAACAAAATAAAAATGCCCTAGAACAATTAGTATTATGGAATAATTCAGAAAACATTTGGATTGTTAGACTCAGCATTATTGGGCAATTGGGTCAAAAACAAAAAACTGATGTAGCATTATTGAGTAATAATATATTGAAACATAATGGCAGCAATGAATTTTTTATTCAAAAAGCAATCGGTTGGGCACTTAGAGACTATGCTAGCTATGACCCTCATTGGGTAAAAAACTTTGCAAACAATTATGAATTAAAACCCCTAAGCAAGCGTGAAGCTTTAAGAAAAATTAAATAAGCATGGATTTGGTTAAAAAAACAAACCACATTTGCAATGATTAAATAAATCTTTAATTACCTTTGCCGCAATATTCAACCCTATTCTGTGACTAAAAAACCCATACTTTATGTTTCTAGGCATGCTCATTTTAATGCAGCACACAAGCTATATAATCCCAAATTTGATGAAGAATGGAATAAGCAAACATTTGGGCTGTGTGCTAATAAAAACTGGCATGGACATAATTTCGAATTAATAATAACTGTGAAAGGCACACCTAATGAGGACACTGGGTTTGTAATGGATTTGAAAGTTTTGAGTGAGATAATTAAAACGGAAATTACAGAAAAATTAGATCATAAAAATCTTAATATTGATGTGCCGTTTTTAACGAACAAAATGCCTTCGATTGAAAATATTGCATTAGAAATTTGGGCAATTTTAACAATCCACTTGCCTAAAAATGTAGCAATGCACCAAGTACATTTGCGCGAAACCAATAACAATTTTGTTGATTACTATGGTTAATATAGTGAACATCGGACATTATTGTCGATAATTTATCTAAATCCAGTTCTAATTTAGCGCTACTATTGTAGTATGATTTTAATTCAATTATGGCGCAAATACAGAATTTATATAATAATTATTGTTTTTATAACATGGATTGGTTTCTTAGATAAAAACAATTTACTGGCCTTATACAAATTTAAAAAAGAATTGAGTGGATTAAAAGATAAGCAAGATTATTATGTTTTGGAGATTGAGCGCATGCAGGCTGAAAAAAAATTAATATTTACCGATATTAAAAGTTTAGAAACTTTTGCTAGAGAAAAATATTACATGAAAAAAGAAAATGAAGATATTTATGTTTTAAAAGAAAAATAAGTTGATTGATTTATTTATAAATAGCTAAAAAAAAACTTTTTATCTTAATTTAAAAACTAAATATTTGCTTCTCAATGGTATTTTAATAAGCTGAGAAATATTGGCTTTTAAAGGATAAAATAATACATTTTATTGGTAGTATCAAATCAAAAACAATATATTTTTATTCAAATAGATTAAAAAAAAATCTCTTAGGGTTTGATAATTAATAAATTAGACATAATCTTGCAATTCATCAAACAAAACAACATGAATTTAAAAAACACAAATTGGCTAGCGGTAATTGCTACAGTAATTGCAGGAGGGGCTTTGGGATATGTTCTTTATGGGTTACTTTTTTTAGATATTTGGGCTGCAGGCAATAGCATTACGATAAATTTAGCAGCAAACGAAATGACTAAAAATGGAGTAATCATAAAACCCAATGATTATGCAATGCTTTTTAATGCGTTAAGCACCTTTATTTATGCACTCTTAATGAATTGGCTTTTGATAAAAACAAACATGTGCAATCTAAAAGGAGGCTTAACTATCGGTTTAGTAATTGGTTCAATCATGTTTATAGGAATAATTACAGGGAATTTATTTGCCGAAAATCCAATTAGCCTAAGCTTATTAGATGGTGGATGTTCATTACTACTTTGGCTGATTATTGGCGCTATAATGGGAGGTTGGCGCAAGAGATAAACTTAGATATTCACTTATTCAATAAAAAAGCCCCAATTTGGGGCTTTTTTTAATTGCTTTTTACTTTTTGTTTCTTCTTACTTATTTTTTCTTTTTTATCGCCAATGTTAGACTTTTTTTCATCTGCAGCATTTTCCAAATCTGCTTTTTCGGCCTCATTTTGCTGCACTTCTGCTTTTTTATCTCCTATTTTTTTTTCCAATTTTTCACTTTGTTTAGTGAGTTTTTTATTACTTTTTGCTAATGATTTAATCTTCTTATCTTTAACCTTTTTCTCAAAATTTGTAATTTCTTTTGTTAACACATCTCTTCTTTGGTCATTAGTGCTTATAAGTAAAATATTATCTGCTATGTTAGTAGTTGCTTGTTTATTTTCCGCTGTAAGTTTATCAAACTTGTAATTTAATTTTTCATTAGATTTATCTAAATTATTTGCCTTTTTTTCCATCTTATTTGCCTCAGACTTCAATGCTTCTATTGCTGCGGTCTTTTCTGCTTGATCTCTAATTTGAATAGCCAATTTGTTATTTACATCTATTTTTTGTTCGATACCAGTCATTGTTTTTTCGTTTTTACCAATCTCTTTCTTTTGTTTTGAATTAGATTTTATTAATTTTTTTGAAGATTTTTTGAGTGATTTTATTTCACTACCTTTCCCTTTCTCATCAAAATTAGCAATACTTTTTTGCAGTCCATCAATTTCGGCAATATTTTCTGCAATATTTTTTTCATTTCTTTTTATGGCGTCATTGTTTTCTGCAATTACTCCCTCCTCTTTTTTAATTTGTGTTTCCGTTTTACTAATATCTTTATTTATTTTTTTGACATCTTTTTCTATTGCCTTTTTATCTTTCTCTAACTGATTGATTTCAACTTTTAATTGCGCATTTACTCTTTCAATCTCTTTCTCTCTATAATCGGTCTCTAAACCAGATAAAAACAAACTATAACCTGGATTATTTGCAATTTGATCATCAGAATATAAACCTATAAATACGGAAGTGTCTGTGAGTGGTGTACATTTAAATGAGGTGTTAAATCTTATGCCTCCCATTTCTTTTATTGCCACTCCATTAGCATTCCAAACAAAAAAATTAGATGATGATTGTACTATTAATGCATCATACTTAGCAACAAAGTTTTGCCAAACCTTGATTGCATCTTCTGTTCCTAAACTTACAGTGCCACTATTGGTAGAATAATTTATTCCATTTAGTGTGTCCACAGATTGCACAAATCTAGAAACTTGTGCAGTTATAACGGGTTTTAAGCTTAAAGAAAATAGACCAATTGCAAGTAATTTTTTTACATTCATTTTTATTGTTAATTTTGTTTTCGGTTTAAATAAGGTCAAAAAATGTTCCAAAAAGCAATTTTCCTCTCAATATTGTCAATTATAATTTTTAGTGGAGCCCGCTATCCGCCAAAATGGAAACCTATTGGTCCAAATATACATCCTAATCCTCCGGCAAATTTTAATGGTATTAGCCCTCATGGATTGGGAAGATTATTTGATATTATTATTCATCCCAAAAAAGCAAATCAGTTTTGGGTTTGCAGTCCAAATGGGGGCATATTTTTTACTAAAAATAAAGGAAAAAACTGGAAAAGCCTGTCCATGCCAGTGCCTGGAGGGGCATTAAAAATGGCCCAACATTTTAATGCTAAAAAAAATATTATTGCCTTTGCAAGCAATGTTTCTGCTCCCAATAGAGCTAATTATAGTTACGGCATTTATAGCACTGCCAATAATGGTAAATCTTGGGATACAATTTTAAAAATTGTGCCCGATGAATATCATACTCCAATTATAAAAGACCTTACTTTTGTTAATGACACTCTACTTTATATCAAATCTGATAGTATTTTTGCCAATATTGGTAACAAACATTTGTTTTTGCATAAATCTGATGCTGAACTTTTCAGAATCAGGGTAGATGAAAAAAATCATACCTGGTATTTTTTAGGAAAAAAAATTATTGTAATAAGTAATGGAGGTAAAAGTATAATTAGCATAAACAATAATAATAATGAAGAATTTAAGGCCGATAATTGTGATATAAACTTTGCCAACAGCACAATGGTACTCTCTTGGAAAAATAATACAGCCACAATACACAAATTGCAAAACAACTGCCTAAATACTGGATGGAATGTACCTGCCGATATTGATGCAGGAAGAACTACCTTGGCTTACGATAAAAAAAATAATGCGTATCTTATAGGGGGTATCCAGCTATTTATGTATAAAGATAGTATGGTAACTAATTTAACTACTCGCAGCTACCCAAGCCCTCAATACATGCACGATGATATAAGAGAAATAGCTTTTGATAATGATGGAAACACATTTATTTGTCATGATGGCGGCATTTCCATTAGCAACAATAATTATAAATCTTGGCTATCAATATCTGGTTGCGGACTCAATATTAGCGAAATGTATGATATAGACATAAATGAACAATACATACTAGCGGGTTTGCAAGATTGTGGCAATATTTATAAAAACAGATTATCTAATCAATGGATTACAACAAGTTATTTATACGGTGATGGCGGCATGGTTAGGTTTCACAAGAACGTTGCATACCTTATGCAAGGCACAGTCTTATTGAAAAGCGTAAACAATTTTGAAAGTGCCGAATACGCCTATTTTCCAATACATTTGAGTAATTTTAATCCCAAAACCAAAATAGTAAATAATAAATTATACATCGCAGATAAGCAATTGTGGAAAGAGACAGCTGATTATTGGCAAAATTTAAGTAAGGGTATGGAAGGTTATTACAGAATTAGTGGTTTTGATGTTTCTAGTGATGAAAAAACAATTATTGTTGCAAAAGAGGAGCCCGTATGGCGAACAAACCAATTAACAGAAAAATTATATTTGAGTAATGATAGCGGCAAATTGTGGACGGATATTACCAATAATTTTCCCGCATATAGTTACCGCTTTATAGAAAGTATAGTGATAGACCCAGCAAACGATAAAATATTTTATGCATGTCTTGGCGGATTTGACAATAAAAATGGAGAAAAAAATAGATGCTTTAAAACTAGCGATGGTGGAAAAAACTGGGAAAACATAAGTTATAATTTGCCAAATTTGCCCAATAATACAATAGTGTTTCATCCAAAAATGGGAGTTTTATTAGGGACAAATCATGGAGTTTATCAACTAAAAAACAAGCATTGGCAATGGCTAAAAGGACTGCCACAAGCTCCTGTAACTGCAATAAAACCAACAGAAAACGGATTTTTAGTTGCTACCTATGGAAGAGGAGCGTGGCAATTCACGCTTTAAAAATTTGCCTGATACATCTCTACAATTTTAATGGCTTGCATGGCGGCTTGGGTATCATGAACCCTAAGCACATTGGCGCCCCCCATCAAAGCAAGTGCATGTGCTGCGGTAGTTCCATTTAACGAATCACTTGCACTTATGCCTAACGGCTTATATATCATTCCCTTGCGCGATATACCAACAATTAAAGGTTGATTCAAAAATTTCTTAAATACAGATAAATTTTTAAGCAATAGATAATTATGTGCTATTGTTTTGCCAAAACCAAAGCCAGGATCAATAATCCAATTATTAATTCCATTGTCTGTTAAATACTTGTTTTTTTTAATAAAATAAGCTGCAATTTCCTCCACTACATTAATATAATTAGGGTTTTCTTGCATATTATTTGGCATTCCTTTTTTATGCATACCGATATAGCCAATATCAAGCGCAGCCACTAATTTTATTAGATCTAAATCATCCCCACAACTAATATCATTGATAAAATCTACCTCCATATCTATAGCCATTTTAGCCACTGCATACCGATACGTATCAACAGATATTAGCACCTTATACTGTTGCTCTTTAACTATTTTTAGCGCCCATTCTATAGCTTTAACCTCTTCATTTAAGGGTATTTCGACTGCACCCGGCCTTGTACTCATTGCGCCAATATCTATCATAGCAGCGCCCTCTTCAATATGCTTTTCAATAATCGAGATGAGTTCTTTTTCAGAATTAGCCCTGCTATTGGCATAAAAAGAATCTTTCGTAACATTTACGATACCCATAACCTGTGCTTGATTAAATGAGTATAAATTGTGCTTACTTTTTAGTTGAAAATGCAAGATTTAAAATTTGATGATTACCTTTGCAAATGTAAAATAAAATATTAATGTCTGAATTATTAAATACAAATCAAGCCTATGATATCCAAATAGGTAAGTGCAGATCAATTTTTTTGCAAAAAAATACTGACTATGGAACAGCATGGCGAATATTACGACCCCGCAGTGTAACAGATCAAATTTTTATTAAAGCACAAAGAATAAAAAGTATAGAAACGTATGGCAAACAAAAAATTGATGAGAGTATAGCCAATGAATATATTGGAATTATCAATTATGCCATTATTGCTATTTTAAATATTGCCTTAAAAGAAGATGAAATAATAAAAGTAAAACAACTTTTGAATAATTATGACCAACAAATTACCCTCACAAAACAACTAATGATGGATAAAAACCACGATTATGGGGAGGCTTGGAGATCAATGAGGGTATCCACTTTTACAGATCTAATTTTAATGAAAATCTTGCGCACAAAACAAATAGAAGACAATGATGGTAAAACGCTTATAAGTGAAGGTGTAGAGGCAAATTATAGAGATATGATAAACTACGCTATATTTGCACTTATTAGATTAGATGAAAATAGCACAGTTTTTGCTAGTAAATAAAAGTAATTTATATGAAATACATAACCCACATTTTTAGGATTTTAGTTGGTGCACTTTTTATTTTCTCTGGATTTATAAAAAGCAATGACACCAAAGGTTTTGGAATAAAACTGCATGAATATTTTGAAGTATTTGCAAATGATTTTGAAGCAAAACAAGATACTTTTAGTATTATCTTTACATCACCATGGCATGAAGAGGAATATGAAATCTCACTATATGAAGGAGAAAAAAATAAAACGTATACCGTAAATTCTACCCTAAGTGAAGAAAGTTTTGAAGTAATATTTGAGGATATTGACTCTGCAACAGGTGTTAAAAAAGAGAGTGTACGGATGGCCAGAGAACTTATCATAGCATGTGCCCAAGCTACAAATATAATATTGAGAGACACCCTCTATGAAGCAGACAGTTTAAAAGCAGGTGATTTAAAAGTGGCAGCAGCCATCAATAGCAAAAACTTTTACAATAAGACCCATCCATTGATTATTTCTAAAATAGAAATAATGGAATCTATTGATGTTTCTAAATATCTTAAAAAAAGCAGTTGGATAGTAGGTTTTTTTAAAAGCCTTGGCGCTTATGCAGATGGTATCGCAATATTTTTAGTCTTATTGGAATTATTATTAGGGTTTTGTCTACTTATTGGTTTTAAAACAAAGCTAACGGTATGGGCACTATTATTAATGACTTTGTTTTTTACATTTTTAACATTTTATTCTGCATATTTCAATAAAGTTACTGATTGTGGCTGTTTTGGAGATGCTATAAAACTAAGACCTTGGGAAAGCTTCCAGAAAGATGTAATATTGACAGTCCTAATTTTATGGCTATTTTTTACATCACACTTTATCAGACCATTATTTTCTTTGCCATTCTCTAAATCATTATTACTTGTTATGATGTTTTTTTGCGCATTTTTTACAATGTATTGTTATTTGTACTTGCCTGTTTTTGATTTTTTAAAATACAGTGAAGGTAGTGATTTAAGAAAACGAATAAGTACCCCAAAAGGAGAATTAACTCAAGATATTGTAGAAAAAATAATGATTTATAAGGATTCTGCCAACAAAGAAATCAGTATTGTATATAATTCTGAGAGAAATAGTTTTACCCCCAATATTCCACTTGGAGCTACTTTTTTTAAATTGGTATCAGAAAAGATTTTAAAAATTGCTTACAAGCCAGAAATTCATGATTGGTTAAACATAATAGACCAAAATGGCATAGATGTTTCGGATAGCATAATGCTTTCAAAAGGTTATACTTTACTTCTTATTTCGTCCAGCTTATCAGATGTGCATAAAAATGTTCAACCAAAAATAAATAAACTATATGAAAGTTGGTTGAAAACAAATGCAAAATTTTATGCTTTAACAAGTTCTGGAAATCCCGAAATTGCAAAATACACAAGCGAAAAAGACGTTAAGTATCCATTTTGTCTTGCCGATAACAAATTGCTCGCATCAATGATTAGATCTAATCCTGGGTTAATATTAATTAAAGATGGTATTGTTTTAAAGCGATGGAGCTTTAGAAATTTGCCAAAACCAGAAAAATTGGTTGCGTTAATTCAATAAGTAAACTAAACCATTGCATCTTCCAATTTTCATAATAGGAATGCCAGCTGCTGGAAAAACCTTTTTTGGGCAGCAGATTGCTGGTAAATTACATATTCCTTTTATAGATACTGATAAAAAGGTACTTGAACTTTATTATCAAAAAAATAATGTGAGCTCAACTATTTTAGAAATTTTTAAAAGAGATGGAGAAAAAGCATTTAGAATTTTAGAACGTCAAGTGATAAGAAAAATTGAAAAAAAATTCCAAATTGTAGCCTGTGGAGGTGGATTACCATGCTATTTTGATAACATAGAGTATATGATAAACAATGGAATAGTAATTTACCTTAATACAGAAATGACTATTATTATTGAAAGACATAAGCTAAACTTGCATAAAAGTCCGCTATTAGAAGAAAAAAATAATGACCAAATAAGTAAAATTATACTCAATTTGTTTAAAAAAAGGATACATTTTTACAACAAAGGTCAATTGATTGATTTAGAATATAACTATAATATAGATAATAAAATATTGATTATCAATAACTTAACAATGGATGTAGATAAGTTTAATGAAAATAAATGAAAAAATCAATGAAAAACTTGTTGTACCTGTCATATTTTTATATTTTTGAACTGTATTAACTTAATTATATAAAACAATGAACAAATCAGATTTAATCGACAAAATGGCTAGTGATGCCAAAATCACAAAAACTCAAGCTGCTGCTGCACTAGGTGCATTTACAGAGGCAACTTCATCTGCATTAAAAGGTGGAGACAAAGTAATTCTAGTTGGTTTTGGTACTTTTTCAACCAGCCAAAGAGCTGCAAGAACTGGAAGAAATCCACAAACAGGAAAAGAAATTAAAATTGCTGCAAAAACTGTAGTAAAATTCAAAGCAGGTACTGAACTTGCTACAAAAGTGAAATAATACTTTTAAACTAAAAACTACAAAAGCTGTTCAATCATTTTGAACAGCTTTTTTTATACAAAAAATGAAAGAAAATCTTGATTTTTGGCAAAAAAAGTTAAAGCCAATCCCTTCTAATATTTTAGATAACATCCTAAAACCTATTATTGAAGAAGAAACTTTAAAAATAGATTGCACTAGCTGCGGCAATTGTTGCAAAGCTATGCAGCCAGCCTTAGACCAGATAAACGCAAAAAATGCTGCTAATCAATTATCAATTTCAGAAAATCAATTTTATGCTAAATACGGAGAATATGATCCTATAAATAAAGTTCATTTTATTAAAAGCAATCCTTGTGCATTTTTAAGAGAAAATAGATGCTCTATCTATAGCAATAGGCCAGAATCTTGCAGAGACTTTCCGCATTTGAGCAAGCCCCATTTTAAATACAGAATTAGAAAAATTGTTGCAAATGCTGCAATTTGTCCAATTATAGAAAACACTTTAACCAGATTAAACACAATAGTATAGTTAGTGCGCGGTTTTATTTATTAAAATCTGCTTCATGCAATTAGCTTTTAGAAATAGATAGAATTTCCTTATTTTAGGTTATAACCAAAATGTTGAAAAAATTAGGCAAATACACTTGCTAAAAGCACTAATTTTGTGGCTCGCTACATAATAACAAATGAATCAATACGAAAAACTTTTGAACCACATCTTAGAAAATGGAGATAAAAAAGAAGACAGAACAGGCACAGGAACCATCAGTATTTTTGGCGCACAACTAAGGTTTAAACTTGATGAAGGCTTTCCATTAATAAGTACTAAAAAAGTTCATTTAAAAGCAATAATCCATGAATTATTGTGGTTTATTAAAGGGGAAACTAATATTAAATACCTAAGAGATAATGGAGTGAAAATATGGGACGAATGGGCAGATAAAAATGGTAATCTTGGACCTATATATGGCAAACAATGGCGAAATTGGCCCTTAGAAAATGGACAATCAAAAGATCAATTGGCAGAAGCAATAGAAATGATTAAAACCAACCCAAATTCAAGAAGAATTATAGTTTCGGCTTGGAATGTGTCAGAACTAGATAAAATGGCATTGATGCCTTGCCATTCATTTTTTCAATTTTATGTATCAAATAATAAACTAAGTTGTCAATTGTATCAGCGGAGTGCAGATATGTTTCTTGGTGTTCCATTTAACATCGCCTCCTATGCCTTGCTTACTATGATGGTTGCGCAGGTTTGCAATTTAAATTTAGGTGATTTTGTGCACACATTTGGCGATGCTCACATTTATAATAATCATTTTAATCAAGTGCACCTTCAGCTATCTAGAAATCCTATGCCATACCCTATTATGAAAATTAATCCAAACAGAAAAGACATCAATGATTTTATTTTTGAAGACTTTGTTTTAGAAAATTACAATCCTCATCCTGCTATTAAAGCAGAAGTATCTATCTAAAAATTATGCATAGTGAAATAAAAATCAAACTTAAACATCCTTATAATGAAAATGGCGATATTGCAGCCTCTTATCTTAATGATATTGGCCTAGAAACAGTGCAAGAAGACGAAAAATTGTCCGCTTATATTACCTTAGATACTTTTGATAAAAAAACAGTAAATCAATGTTTAATTGCACTTAAAAGTAAAAATATAATACAAGATGATGTGGCTTTTCACACAATTGAGAAAACAAATTGGAATGCACTTTGGGAAAGTAATTTTGAGCCCATAATTATTAAAAATTGTTGCTATATAAAGGCTGATTTTCATCAAGAAACAGAACTTAATATACCAACTATTACTATTAATCCAAAGATGAGTTTTGGAACAGGGCATCATGCTACCACTCATTTGGCTTTAGAAATGCTAAATACACAAAATCTAAAAAATATGCGAATTGCAGATATTGGAACAGGCACTGGTATTTTAGCAATTTTTTCTATAATTAAAAAAGCAAAATATGTATTAGCAATAGACAATGATGCTTGGAGTGTTGCAAATGCAATTGAAAATGTTGATAAAAACAAGGTGAGCGATAACATAGATTTACTGCTGGGAGATGCACATTTTATCAAAGATGAAGCACTTTTTGACTTAATTGTAGCCAACATTAATAGAAATATTCTGCTCAATGATATGCCGGCTTATGCAGAGAAAATAAAAAGAGGAGGAACACTAATTATTTCAGGATTTTATAAAGAAGATATATCAGATATAATCGAAAAAGCAACCTCATTAGGTTTGTATAAGTTAGATGAACAGACAATGAATAATTGGGCTTGTATTAAATTTAATAAAGCTTAATTATTTTTTATTATTGGTTTCTCAATTTTGAATTTATAAGCATCGCAATAACCCTTAGATACTAAGCACTTTTAAAAAATATTAATAATTTTATCAATAAAAAAAAGCCAATCTCTTTATAGATTGGCTTTCTTTTACAGTATTAAAATAAAATAACTACAATTATTCCTTTACAATTTTTAAGCTACTTAAACCATTTTTAGTAGTCACGTTTACTAAGTAAGTTCCATTGCTTAATGCTGAAAAATCAACAATTGAATTTAAACCTTTATTTTCATTTATAGTTTTAATTACTTTACCAGTAATATCTAATATTTCAATTTTCAAAATATCACTGTTAGCATTAATATTTAAGCTGCCATTAACAGGGTTTGGATAAGCATTGGCATCCCCTAATTTTACATCTTTCACAGACAAAGCATAATTTGAAACAAAACCCATAGAAATAGCCATTCTAGGAGCTACATATTTACATATTGAATCTATAAAAGCCATTGCTTTCTCTTTGCTCATGTTTGGATTTGATCTCAAGCCATTAGTTACAATAGCTTGTCCATTGGATATATTTGTTTTTATAAAATTGGTATCATACCACTCCCATGGTCCAGATGCATTTATTTGACCAAGAATAGTATATAATCCATCAATACCATCTCTGGTATTCAATATTCTTGACAAATTGCCACCTACTTTTCCTTTGTATGAAGCATTATTGCCCAATCTGTCTACTTTTTTCATAATATCTCCTCCACCGCTCACTTCCACAACACTGGTAGATGTGCCTGGTACAAACACAATGCCTAATCCGTAAGGAGCAAATGGATCTAATAAACCATGCACAGAAACAACAGGTGCTTCGCCACTTTCTATCCAAGAGCTATCTCCAACAGCACCACCAATGGTAAAACCAAATTTAAAATCTGCATTATGATTTTTCCAATTATCTTTATTTAAAAAAGGTAACCCACCAAATCCTGCAATATTTCCAAAAACAGCCTCTCTAACATAGGGTTGGGCTGGCATTGAGTCAAAATTGATAAATTTATCAATCAATAACTCACTTGATTTATTCAAAGAGATTGTATTTATAGCTACATATCCCCCAGTTCCGTTGCCGCCAATTGCAATCTTATTAGTATCTACCTTAAATGGGTTATTGTTAAATGCAGCCTCCTTAGCAAAAAATCTTGCAGCGGTTTTAGCGTCATGCATAGAACGATAAACTGCTTGCAAAATTGTTGATGTTCTTACCTTTTCATCAGCAGATAGTGCATTCCATCCTTGACGGTATGAAATATTTGCAACCACATAGCCTCTTTTTGCAAATTCTTTAGCAAATTCTACAGTTGCACTATCAGTTTTATCTCCTGTTGGCAATTGGTTTGCAAATCTAGGGATATAGCTTCCAGTATGACAGAAAATGATTAAAGGCCTTTTTGTAGCAGTATCACCTGCTGGCTCATAAACGTCCATTCTTAAATCTACAGCCATGGGAGCACCGGTAATGATTGTAAAGTTGTTGCCATAAATAACATTTGAGTTTACAGTAACGTCTGTAAAAACTTTTTCAACATACCTTATTTGGGCAAACATGCTAATACTAAATAAAGTAATGGTTAGGGTTAAGTAAATTTTCTTCATATATTTTTTTTTTAAATTTAAGGTTCAATATTAACCAATTTTTAATTAATTTATGAATTTATTTTATTTTATATCTAATAACAAAGAGGCATAGGCCAATCTACCCACCTGAGGGCCGCCATATACTTGGTATGCAAGATTATTTGTTAAATTACTTGCGCCCAACTTAATAGTAATATTATGTTTTTTATAGAACTTGCTTATTTGAGCATCTAATAAATAATAACTCTCAATTTCGCCAGTAAATTGAGGCGACCCCTCAAATAAAAATCCTTCAATCCATTTAAAATTCATATTAAAAGAAAGGTCTCTTATGCTCCATTTTCTTAGATGAATCGCCAGTTGATTTCCGCCAAATCCAAGATTAAACTTGTGTCGAGGTGTATTAAACGCTGGAATCAAGGGGTCTGTAGATCCCATCCTGTTAAACTCGTTCCATGAATAATTGCCATTGATGATTAAATACTTGCTTAAACTGTATGTTAAACCTATGGCAGCGCCTGTAGTCAGTACTAAATCTTTTGAATTAGTAGCAACCCGATATGCTTGGGCAGTAGTTAGCCGATTTAAGGTAGTATCTATTGTAATATCAACCCCCAATTTATACCCTATAAAATTAGTATAGAAACTTGTGTAGTAGCTTACATCTATTAGCAACTTATCTTTAAAAATCACTCCTTTATACCCTGCCTCTAATGTGCGCACCTGCTCAGGCTTTATGGGGTCTAAATTAAAATATTGAAGTAAACTTCTATCTTGTTTATCAATATACTCGACCAAAGACTCTGTTGTAACTAAATTTTTAATTCCATTAATATTGCCTAGCAGTATTGCGCGTCCCACATTATAATAGAGGTATTGGTCTGACAAGGTAGGATTGCGAATTGCTGATGAAAAAGAGAAACGATAAGTATTTTTGGCATTTCTTAAATAAACTAGTGATGCAGCAGGAGAAAAAAGAAGATTGAAGTTTTCATTTTTATCCAGCCTAAAATTCAAAGATGCTTTTAGCTTATCGTCTAAAAATTTTTTATCCGCTCCACCATATAAACCAACCTCCCTGTTTGTTATTTTTCGATTGCCAGTATCTTCAAAAATCGTTCCCCTTGTATTTGGAGCGTAATACCTGCCGCTTACACCCGCAGTAATTACGTAGTTTTTGTAATCAAATTTTCTTTGAGCCTGAAAATGATATAATGCAGATTTATCATAAAACCCGCTACCACCCTCAATCAATGATTTTCTGCTGGTAATAAGGTTTAGCATACTGTCAAAAGCGCGTGTGCCAGGGGCAAACCTATCAGAGGTTACTGTGCTATGCGGCAAACCATTTGCCGAAAGTTCACCATCAGCTACCTTTCTAGCTTCATTATGCAACCTTATTATCATCGTATCATATAATGCCAGCAAAGAATCTGCTATTCTAAAAGCATCTGGATTGTTAAAAAATTGGCTGGGCCATCCGGGTATTTGTCTTACTTGAGGTCTTCCATTTCTGATCCAATAGCCACTGTAATCTTGGCTCCAATTTGTCTTATTTTTTGCAGCATCTTGCATTACTAATGCCGTCAGCACAGCATCATAGGTGTTTCCTGCATCCTCGTTAGTGGCATATACTCTAATAAAGCCTTTGGACGATTTTAATTCTAGCCTATTCTGAAAAAATCGAATATCTTTTAAACTAAACCTATTTTCTCCTTGATAAACAGTGCTGCCTTCTCCAAAATTAAACTGATAATTAAGCTCATTTTTTTTGTCAATTTTATATGCTAATAAAGTATTGTATTTCACATTTCTGGTATTGTAATCCACAAGGTCTTTTTCCCAATACCCTGTCCTATTAAACCGACCTAGACCAGGATATTGAGCAATGGCATTTAATCCCGTAAAATTATTGTCTGATTTAGGCTGTTCATCGCCATATCTATTTACCGCATCATAACCCCCATTATTATTTGCACTGCTAGCACTCTGCGCAGTTGCACTTCTATTATCTGCTGCCCAATCTAATGCACGCATTGTAAAAAGATTTATTTTGTAAGCAAATTTATCCTCCCCTTTCTTGTTTTTAAATACTTGGGCATACCGCACAGCAAATTCATACAGATTTCTTTCGCCTACTTTTACACTCACCGTTAGGCCGGGAAAACGCCATGGATCTTTTGTTGTCATATTAATCACTCCATTAAAAGCATTGGGGCCAAAAAAAGCAGTACTTGCACCAGCAAATATATCCGTATTAAATATGTCTATTTCTGATGCTCCCAAAAAATTACCTAAAGAGAAGTTTAGGCCCGGAGATTGATTGTCAACTCCGTCTATCAATTGCAAAGACCTTACTGGACTTGTTGAATTAAAACCCCTTGTATTTATTACCCTAAAACCAAGACTAGCAGTGGTTACATCTACCCCTTTTAAATGCCCCAAACCTTCATAAAAATTGGCAGCAGGTGTTGCCTTGATCGCATTAATGCCCATACTTTCTATAGTTAATGGCTGCTCTCGCAGCTTTTCTGATATTTTATCTCCTTTGATAATTACGGCTTGTAACAATTTTGCAGCAGGGCTAATAAAAATTTCTAAATTTGAAATAGCAGAATCTACCACAATTTCTTTATCAATGTAGCCAAAATAGCTCACCTTAATTTTTGCTGGAAAAACAATGTCTTTGGCAATAAAGTTTCCATCAAAATCTGTATAAACAGTTTTAGATTGTTCTAAAAATTTAATTGAAACCATAGCAATAGGTTCATTATTAAAAGTATCTTTTATAACACCTTTTAAATTAGATTGTGCAGATAGTGTATTTATGGAAGCGGATATTGCCACCAAAATTAATAAGTAGTTTCTTGCCATAGATAATTCTTAAATGAAAAGTGGCGCAAGATATTTAATTTATCTTATAAAATATCTTATTGTACTCAATTTAAAAATTAGGGCGTATTTAGTAAGGTGGGCAGTTTGCCCTCAGAAACAATTATTTTTGCGTTTGATGATTCGCTCAATTTCAACATTGCCTCTATTTGTTTTAGTTTTATTATTTGATCTGTTAACCCTTCTGAAAGTATTAATTGGGCATCCCTAATTCCTTTTGCCTCTATTATTTTCCTTTCAGCATTTAGTTTTTCTTGGTCAATAACAAACTTCATACGCAATGCATCTTGTTCTGCCTGCAATTTTTGCTCTATAGAACTTGTTAAACCTGGCGGCAATTGAATACTTTTCATCAACACCCGCTCTACAATTAATCCATTTTTTAGTAATAAATTATTCATTGTAACTAATATAGAATCTTCTATAACTGATCTTAAACCACTGTGCATATCTTTAGCAAAATATTGCGCACAAACATCTGATGCGGTAGACCTAAAAACATTAGAAATAATTGGCTCATAATCTAATCCAAGATTAGCTATTAATTGAGGCAAGCTGTCTTTTTCTACCTTATATAGAATAGAGATTTGAGATTGAACACTCAAGCCCTCTTTACTTGGCAAAGATAGAGAAAGCTCCAAATTATTGGTTCTTGTGGAAACTATAACAACTTTTGAAATAAAAGGATTGTAGGTTATTGAGCCTTGAGTTTTTACATCTGTGCTTAACTTACCAATACTTTGTTTAACACCTGCTTCGCCTGGCCTAATAATTACGCAACCCGATATTAATATTGAGATCATCAATACGTTTACTGCAATGCTCTTATTAATTTTCATGTCTGTATAACAAAACAGTATGGCAATTGTTTTAAATTCAAACCGTTATGATAAATTCATCTTTTTTTTTAGGTAGAAAAAAATAATTTGCATTTTATATGAAACTTTTTGAAACAAAACTAACAATAAACCGCACAGATATTTCAATTTCTGCTAAAAAATACATTTGTTTCAACGATTTTAAAACTATTTGTTTAAGCGATTTACATTTAGGTAAGGCAGGTTATTTTAGTCAAAACAATTTGCCATTGCCTGTCATTGCCCATCAAATAGATTTAGACAATTTAAAAGAAATAGATATTTTATACAACGCTTATACCATCTTAATCCTTGGAGATTTATTTCACAGTAGCAATATTTATGAAGCAGAAGAGCTGAGAAATATCATTGATAAATCAAAAAATGATTGGATATTGATAAAAGGCAATCATGATATTTTAGACAATGCCACTTACCTAAATATGGGTTTTAAAAAAGTATTCAAAAAATACATTCAAAAAGATTTTTGTTTTGTACACGAGCCTAACGAGAATGATTTGGCTAAATATTTTTGCATTTGTGGACACTTGCATCCAGGGGTAATACTAAGGAGTAAAGGTAAACAAAGTTTTTCTTTTCCATGCTTTTATAAAACGCAAACCCAACTAATTTTACCCGCTTTTGGTAGCTTAACAGGATTATTTTTCATAAAACCAATTAAAAAACAAACTACAACTATTGCTATTTGTAACCAAAGACTATATGAAATATAGCCTAATGCAAGACAATCAATTTTTAAAATCTTGTTATATCTTTAATGATCCAATTCCGCCATCTACCCCAATAATCTGACCTGTTATAAATGCTGCATTTTTACTCAATAAATAAACAGCCAAAGAGGCTAATTCTTCTTTTGAACCTATTTTTTTTAAGGGATGTCTTTCTGCAGATGCTGCTTGTTTTTCTGGGGTAGCAAGTAATGCACTTGCAAGAGGGGTATCGGTTAGAGATGGGGCAATGCAATTTACCCTGATACCTGCAGTTGCAAATTCTGCAGCCATAGATATAGAAAGACCTTGCAATCCCGCTTTGGCGGCAGCTATGCTTGCATGAAAAGGCATGCCTGTATTACTGGCTACAGTGCTAAAGAAAACTACTGAAGATTGCTTTGCTTTTCTTAGCTGTGGCAAGCAAGCTTTTATTACTTTAAAGGCACCTATTACATTGATATAGTAATCATCTGCAAAATCTTGCTCTGTATACCTGTTTAATGGTTTCAAATTTATAGTTCCTGGACAATAAACTACTCCATGCAATTCTTCTGGCAGCATATCAGTAGGGAAATCGTTTTTTATATCATAATTCTGATAATAAATATTTGAAGCATCAGGTACACCTTTTTTTTCTCTTCCAGTTACAAATAATTGATAATCTTTAGCCATCATATTTACAATTTCTCCGCCAATGCCAGAAGTTCCACCTATAATTAATATATTTTTCATAATGATAGAACCATTAATCAAAGTGATAGTTTTTATAGAAACTAATAACCAATAAAAAAACTACATGAATTAAATTGTAAACTAAAAGTTATCAATCTTAAGAATCTTAAAAAAAACACAAAGTAAAGGTTAAAAAAAAAAGCAAACTTTAAATTATGAGATAAAACCTAAATTTGCATTTCAATTATGAATAAAAAAGATGTTATCCACCTGCTCATTTTTTTAGGAATAAATTTTGCAGGATTGGGCATACGTGGCTTTATTACAAAAAGCGGTGTGGCAAGCGATTGGTATCAAAACTTATCAAAAGCACCTTGGACACCACCAGGCTGGGTTTTTGGAGTCGCATGGAGCCTTATTAAGCTTTGTTTTGCTTTTTATATGACATTTTTGCTAAAAGCATATTTGCAGAAAAATTTAAGTTATAAACCAATCATAATCTTATTTGCCATTCAATGGGTGCTTAACTTAGCTTGGAATCCTCTGTTTTTTAGTTTTCATTATACCCTAATAGGATTGGTTGTAATTAGCGCATTGTCAATTGTTGTGGGCTATTTTTTGTTTAATTTCAATTCGCTCTTAAAAGCAAAAACGATGTTTATTGTTCCATACTTTATTTGGATGATTATTGCTACCAGCCTAAACGGGTATGTGGTTTTTTTTAATTAAAAAAAGGTATCATATTTGCAGTCAATTTTTTAAAATATGAGATATCTATTTTCAACTTCTTTTATTATGAAACTTGCATTTTTTTTTGCAAGTGGCGTGGTTATTACTTTTAGCTGCGCAAACCGCAACAAGATAGCCGAAACTGATAATCAAAGAACAATTTCGAATACAATAGCTAAAGCCAATAATGATAGTATAATCTTCACAAGTTTACCCATACAAACAGGAGCCTCTCAAACAGAAATATATATATCAAGTTTAAAAAATAAAAAACTGGCATTGGTGGTAAATCAAACAAGTGCTATCAATCAAAAACATATTGTAGATTCGTTTCTAAATTTAGGTTTGCAAATTGTTAAGATATTTGCGCCCGAGCATGGTTTTAGGGGAGATCATGGTGCGGGAGCCAAAGTAGCATCTACTATAGATCCAAAAACAAAATTGCCCATAATTAGTTTATATGGAAATCACAAAAAGCCAACAAAAGCTGACTTAGCAGGTATAGACCAAGTAGTTTTTGATATTCAAGATGTAGGCACTAGATTTTACACCTATTTATCTACTTTACATTACATTATGGAATCTTGCGCAGAGTTTAAAATTCCTGTTATGGTATTAGATAGGCCTAACCCAAACGGCTTTTATATTGATGGCCCAATTTTAGAATCAGCGAACAGTTCTTTTGTTGGTATGCACCCAATACCAGTTGTGCATGGAATGACTTTGGGCGAACTTGCTCAAATGATTAATGGAGAAGGCTGGTTAAACAATAAAATTAAAGTTGAACTTCAAGTAATCAAACTCAATCATTACCACCATAATCGTAAGTATATATTACCAATAAAGCCATCTCCAAATTTGCCAACACAGGCATCAATTTACCTTTATCCATCATTATGTTTTTTTGAAGGAACTAATATTAGCGTGGGAAGAGGCACAGATAAACCCTTTGAATGTTTTGGTAGACCAGGATTAAAGGAAGTAAATTATACATTTATACCGAAAGCTATTCCAGGTATTGCAGATAATCCTCCGTTTGTAAATCAAATGTGTAACGGTGTGCTATTGACAAGTTTTGGCGAAAATTATTTGCCAAGCCTTCAAAAAATTTACTTAGAATGGCTGATATTAACTTATAAACAGGCTAAAACAGAAAATCAAAAATATTTTAATGACTTTTTTATAAAACTTGCAGGAACTGATAAATTAAGGCAACAAATAGAAGAGGGTAAAACTCAAAAAGAAATACAAGACAGCTGGAAAACAGGTTTAGATAAGTTTAAAAAGCAGCGAGAACCCTATATGCTCTATGGTTTTAAAGAAAATGCAGGATTATTTGATTAAAAAATTGTTATTTTAAAAAAAAAGAATAATCTTTGCAGCCCTAAAAATCTAAAGGAAATGTCAAGAATTTGTGAGCTAACAGGAAAAAAATCATTGAAAGGAAATAAAGTTTCCCATTCAAATCATAAAACAAAACGTAGGTTTCAACCGAATTTAAAACTCAAACGGTTTTTTATTCCAGAGACAAACGAATGGATAACATTAAAAGTGTCAACAAGTGCACTTAAAACCATCAATAAAAATGGAATTGCAAGTTGTTTAAGAAAATTTGTTAAAGAAGGAAAAATATAATGGCAAAAAAAGGAAATAGAGTGCAGGTAATATTAGAATGCACCGAACAAAAATCAAGTGGAACTCCAGGTATATCGAGGTACATTACTACTAAGAATAAAAAAAACACCACAGAACGCATCGAGTTAAAAAAGTATAATTCGTATTTAAAAAAAGTTACTGTTCATAAAGAAACTAAATAAAATCTAAATCATGGCAAAAAAAGTTGTAGCAACATTAAAAAAAGAGGGTGGTATAGAATATGTAAAAATTATTAAAGCCGTTAGATCTCCAAGAACCGGTGCATATTCTTTTAAAGAAGAAATAGTAACTGGCGAAAAAGCAAAAGAAATATTCAAATTATAATTATCTTTATCAAAATACAATAAAGCTTCCTTTCAATTTATTAAATTTGACAAGGGAGCTTTTTTATTTTACAAAAAAATGGGAATATTTGATTTTTTAAAAAAACAAAAACCGTTAGAAGAAAAACGAGTTGATGATGTTTTGTCTATCCCTGCCTTAGAAAGTGGTTTAGAAAAAACTAAAAACGGTATTTTTAGTAAACTTGGTAAAGCTTTGCTAGGAAAAACAACTGTAAACGAAACATTTTTGGATGAACTAGAGGAGATCTTAATAACAAGTGACGTGGGAGTTGCTACTACTATAAAAATAATCAACAGATTTGAAAAGCGCGTTAAAGTAGAGAAATATTTTAATGCAAATGAGTTAAACACTATTCTAAAGGATGAGATTTCGAGCATAATTGAAGAAAACAAGCACGAAATAGCATATAATTTTGATTTGATAGGCGCACCAAAGCCTTATGTGATATTAGTGGTAGGTGTAAATGGAGTAGGCAAAACAACCACTATTGGAAAATTAGCACATAATTTTGCCCTACACGGCAAAACTGTACTTCTAGGGGCGGCAGACACTTTTAGGGCAGCTGCAGTAGATCAATTAGAAATTTGGAGTCAAAGAACCAGTGCAAGCTTTGTTTCATTGGGCATGAATGCGGACCCATCTGCAGTAGCATTTGATGCTATTAATAAAGGCATTGAAAAAAAAGTAGATGTAATTATAATAGATACAGCTGGTAGATTGCACAATAAAGTAAATTTAATGAATGAATTGGGGAAAATAAAAAGAGTTGTTCAAAAAATATTACCAAACGGACCGCAAGAAATTTTACTCGTCTTAGATGCAAGCACTGGGCAAAATGCTATAGAACAAGCCAAGCAATTTGCGGCTGCTACAGAAGTTAATACCCTTGCACTTACCAAACTAGACGGCACAGCAAAAGGAGGAGTAGTTATAGGTATATGTGATCAATTTAAAATACCTGTAAAATATATTGGACTAGGCGAAAAAGCAGAAGACCTGAAAATTTTTAATGCCAAATCATTTGTAAACACATTATTTGAAGCATAAATGCGAACAAAATCATTACACGCAAAAAAAATAAACATCATTACCCTTGGATGTAGTAAAAATCTAGTAGATTCAGAAGTACTATTATCGCAGTTAAAAGCAAATGATTTTGATGTAGTACACGAATCTAAAAAAGACAATGCAGAAGTAATTGTTATCAATACATGTGGGTTTATAGATAAAGCAAAGCAAGAAAGTATAGATACTATTCTTAAATATGCTGATGCAAAAGAAAAAGGAGAAATTGAAAAACTTTATGTTACGGGATGTTTATCACACCGATATAAAGAAGAGTTGATTGCTGAATTTCCGAATGTTGATGGTTTTTTTGGCACACTAGAATTACCCAATATACTGCATACATTAGGTGCAGACTACAAGCACGACTTAATTGGTGAAAGATTAGTTACCACGCCACCGCATTATGCCTATTTAAAAATTTCTGAGGGCTGCAATAGACCTTGTTCATTTTGTGCAATTCCATTGATGCGCGGCAAACATGTATCTAAATCCATTGAAGCTATTGTAAAAGAAGCAAATCACTTAGCTCGATTAGGAACAAAAGAAATTATGCTTATTGCCCAAGATAGTACTTCTTATGGTGTAGATAATTATAATAAAAGGGCACTTGCAGACTTGCTAAAAGCATTAGGTAATGTGCCAGAAATAGAATGGTTTCGTCTACATTACGCTTTTCCTTCACAATTTCCTGAAGATGCACTAAAAGTGATGGCAGACACAGATAATATCTGCAAATACTTAGATATTCCTCTGCAACATTCTAGTGACAATATGTTAAAAATAATGCGAAGAGGCATTACCAAATCGAGAACTGAAAAATTAATTCAAACCATTAAAAACACCATTCCTGGTATATCCCTGCGGACAACTATGCTAGTTGGACACCCTGGAGAAACAGAAGAAGATTTTTTAGAATTGTGTGATTTTATCAAAACACATCAATTTGACCGCTTAGGGGTATTTACCTATTCGCACGAAGAAAATACCCATGCATATAGCTTGGATGATAATATTGAACAAGAAGAGAAAGACCGCAGAGCTGCGCATTTAATGGCTATTCAAGAAGAAATTAGTTTACAATTAAATGAAAATAAAATTGGAACAATACAAAAAGTATTATTTGATAGAAAAGAAGGAGAATATTTTGTAGGTAGAACAGCAGCAGACAGCCCAGAAGTTGATAATGAGGTACTTGTAGAAACTGAAAATAATTTTGTAAGAATTGGCGATTTTGCTCAAATTGAAATTAATGATTGTACAGCCTTCGACCTTTTTGGAAATGTAAAAAAAGGTTAAATGAACATTATAAATTTTGATTTAGAAACAACAGGTTTTACTAACAGTATAATTGTTGATTATCTTAATCAAAGTGAGAAACTCAATAAATTCTTCGCCTACCAGCCTAATTTAGATGGCTTAAAAAGAGCAGCTAAAGAAAGAAATAATAAAAAAATAGACAGACCTGGTCTCGTAAAGGAATTAATCAGACAATTAAAGTGTGTAAATATTTCCGATACTGATTTATCGCAAAGTATTTCAAATATAAATAGTTTGTTGGATGAGCAAACATTTACAATCACTACAGGGCAACAATTACACATATACTTAGGTCCAGCTTATTTTGGAAATAAGATTTATGAATTGCTAAGGTGCTGCAATAATTACAATGAGCTTGTTAATGGCAATAAAGTTGTTCCAGTTTTTTGGCTGGCTTCAGAAGATCATGATATTGAAGAAATAAAAACTTTAGAACTTTTTGGCAAATCTATGGAATGTGATATTGAAAATAAAATAGCTGCCGGATATATTAATACAAAAAATATTAAACCGTTTACCCATTCCATAGAGATAGCGCTTGGTGATACAGCATCAAAAAATCACTTTTTTAATGTTTGTAAAACAGCATATAAAAATAACAATAAACTTGCAGAAGCAACAGCAGCTATTATATATAGTCTTTTTGCTAAACATGGCATTATAGTAATAGATGCAAATACACCTTACTTCAAAAAGAAATTTTCTTATATTGCACAAGAAGAAATAACCCAGCAAAGTGCTACAAAAATTCAAAAAGAAATAAAAAACCAATTTTTTAAAAATAAATGGCATTATCAATTAACACCAAGAACAAATAACCTCTTCATTATTGATAAAAATGGTAAAAGAGAAGAATGTTTTGATAAAATATACGATGCTGAAAAGAACTATAGTCCCAACGCTTTATTGAGGCCTCTTTTTCAAGAAATATGCTTGCCAAATATTGCTTATATAGGTGGTGCAGCAGAAGTGAATTATTGGCTTCAACTAAAACCCATTTTTGAACATTACAAGGTATTTTATCCATTAATATGGGTAAGAAACATGATAACGATTATTCAAAAGAAATTATGGGATAAAGTCACTAAATTAAACATCCCCATGGAGAAATTATTTAAAATAGAAAAAGAACAGATTATTACTATGTATAGTGAAAATGTATTAAAATATGCTACCATACTAGCTTCTATTAAAGAGATAGACTTTGAAATAGATAGTTTAAAGAAAGTTTTGAGTGCAGAGGACTATGAAGAAATAAAAAAAACATATGATGCCTTTCAAACAATATTAAAAAAGAATTTGAGAAATTCAAAAAATAATGTAACAAGTTCAATACAATTTAAGCATTATAAAGACGAAATTGCAATAATAAAGTCAAAACTATTAAGTAAATCAAACTTACAAGAGCGAAACAGTTCTTTACTAACATTAAGCGTTAATTATGATTATTTTAATATTCTCGAAAATTGGCTTTCTATTACTAAGGCAATTCAAGGCAAATATGCTGTAATAGGAAAATGAAAAAGTGAAGAGTATTAAAAAAAAAAAAAAAAGTTTGCACAATCATTTTAATGGTTTAAATTTGCGGCTTATAAAACAAAAAACTACAAAACAACAATGAAGACAATTAAAACCTCATTAATGGTAAGTTTGATTTTTGCATCCTTGAGCATATTTGCACAAGGACCGCCAGTTTCAAACAGTACAAATGCAAAATGGCATCCATATGCAGATGCTAAATGGCCATCTGGTAAAGACAAAAAGAGTGCTGACAGTGGTCAGTTTTTTCAAAACAGCTGGTTTCAAGATAGAAGAGCAAAAAAATGGATGGTTGGATTAAATGCTGGAGCAACTACCTTTTTTGGAGATGCAGACAAGATTAGATTAGGTTGGGTTGTAGGTCCATCTATAAAATATTCTATCTCTCAAACTTTTGGTTTAAGATTCCAATATAATTTTGGATCACTAAGAGGATCTAGAGATTATCAAGCACCTACATTATTTAAAGATAATTTTTCATTTAATTCTCAGTACCAAGATTGGAGTACACAAATGGTATTTACCTTAGGAAATATTTCACAACTAAGACCATTGCGTAGAACACACATGCATTTTTTCTTAGGTCTTGGACAGGGAAGTTTTAAATCAACAGCTAGGTTTATTGATCAAAGATTATATGTTGGTGGAGATTATTATTTAACTCATTATTTAGGAAAAGGTACTGCAAATCCTAATTTAGGACAAAATGTAATTGAAAAATACCAAGGACGTCATATGATTGTTCCTATGGGCGTAGGCATAAGTACAAAAATAAACCGTCATTTTGATGTTGGTATTGAGTCAAGATATAACTATGTTAGAAATGACGATATTGATGTTTATAACACTGCTATCTGGCAAAACAGATGGTGGGATGCTTATGTAACAAATACTGTTTTTGCTACTTTTAAATTTGGTAACAAAAATGCACAACATTATGATTGGTTAAGCCCAGAAAGAAGTATAGTAGATGTAATCGATAAAATTGATTGCTTATCTAATGATGCTGATAAAGATGGCGTTTCTGATTGTCATGATAAACAACCAAATACACCAGATAGCTGTAAAGTATACGGAAGTGGAGAGTGGGTAGATAGTGATTATGATGGAGTTCCAGATTGTCAAGATTTACAACCTTTCTCTGATAGAGGATGCGCAGTAGACGAAAAAGGTGTTATGATAGATTCTGATGGAGACGGTGTAGCAGATTGTAAAGATATTTGTCCAGAAGTTAAAGGTCAAGGAATTGATGGATGCCCATTAGATTGCTCAACTTGCGGTGGAAAAAATTGTGATAATCAGATATTACCGATAACAATGTTTGATGCTGGTAGTTCTAAAATTAAATCAGGCAATGATGCTATGATGTACTTAATGGCAGATAAATTAAAAAACTGTCCTGATAAGAAAATATCCGTAATAGGTCATGCAGACAACAATATTAATAGTAAAGCAAATCAAAGATTAGCATTGAGCAGAGCATATGCTGTAATTGATTTTCTTGCAGCAAAATATGGTATATCTAAAGATAGGTTTACTGCAGAAGTTGGTACAACAACTGATGTTACTAAAAAAACAGTAGAAGTTCAAATGAAGTAATTCACTTTTTGATAATAAAAAAACCCATTTACAAAAGTAAATGGGTTTTTTTATTGCAAATATTTAACCCTATTATTGCAAAATGTCTTTAATTAAGATTTTAAGTTTCATTTCAATTATTTTATTTTCATGCACCCAAAAACCCGTAAAAAATAAAACAGTACCACCAACAATATTTTCGCCATACACTATAGACACAGTTTCAATGTCTAGTATCTTGAAATATAAAATTGATACTTTTTTTGAACATAGATTAAAAAAATCTAAGTTATCAGGACAATTTCTATTTGCGGAAAAAAACCACGTATATTTAAATAGTTTTGGCAAATCCAGAACTGAAACTAGCAAAGATATCCAGAATGATGATGTATTTCAAATTGCATCTGTTAGCAAATTTATCACGGCAATTTGTATTCTTAAACTTGTTGAACTAAAAAAATTAGTATTAACAGATTCAGTAAAAAAATACTTGCCCCAATTTAATTATTCAAGCATTACAATTTATCAATTATTAACCCACACAAGCGGATTGCCTGAATATCATTATCTTTCTGATAGTGCTTGGGCAAATGATAGTAGTATTAAAACTATTGCAGATGCATTTGAACTGTTGAATATGAGGCACAAAGAAGCGTATTATGCTCCTGGTTCTAGATTTAATTATTGCAATAGTAATTATATGTTATTGGCTCATATTGCAGAGAAAATAACTTCGTGGTCTTTTGCAAAAATAGTTGATACCTTTATAGCAAAACCACTTGGCCTAAAGTATTTACATGTTTATCAACCTAACAAAAAAAAGCTATTAGACTATAACGTTTGTGGATTAAGGGGCAACCAAACTTATATACCAGACGACTGCTTAAATCAGATTTCAGGCGATAAGAGTATATTCACAAATGTTTATGATTTGTTTTTAGTACAAAGAGCTTTAATAGACAAAAAGATAATTAGTGCAAAATACTTAAAACTAATTTTAGCTCCACAAGTTCAATATAAATTTGTAAATCCGCAATTTTATAGCTTTGGATTGCGACAAGTAAGGTTAGAAAATGGCGAAAAATGGCATTTTCACAACGGTTGGTGGCATGGGTTTAGAACATATTTTTGGTTTAATATAGAAAAAGAAAAAACAGTAATATTATTTACAAATAGACTAAAAGGTGGCTTTTTTAATACTCAAGAAATGATTGGATTATTAGAAAACAGTCATTAAAAAGCAAAACCTTAAAAATTTGGCATAATCAATGTACTTTTGTAACCATGAAAACAAATAGAGGATTTCAAATCATTAAAAAAGTATTTCTCTTTTCACTTTCAATATTGGTTCTATCATCTGGAAAGTGTAATCAAAAATTACCGTCCGATTTAGTGATATTGGCTAGCAAAAAGACTGTGATGGGGGGAGTGTTTGGAAGCGGATTTTCTTATAATTATACTTTTATTTTTAATAAACTAATTTCAGATACACTAGAAATAGATTCAATTTTTATAAAAGTAGATGAAACAATTTGTTATAAAAAGCTTCATCAAAATGAGTTTATAAGAGTAATGAAAAACGAAGAAAATCTTTACCAAGTAGAAATTAGCTTTCAAGGTGGCGATAGAATGCAAGGTAATGGCGAAATTATACGTATAGAAATCCCCACATATCCTATACCTGACAGCTTAAAAAACTATTCGTCACTAATCTATGGCAAATATAAATTTAAACCATTTGTTTATGGTATTGATAAAATAAGCAAGGGCGAAGATATTTTTGCTCCTTAAATAATTATAAAAGAGCAAGCGCTCTTCTGGCATCTTCATAAAAGGGATTTAAGTTAATTGCTTTAATGAAATATTCCTTTGCAATGCCTCTTTTTTGTTGATTTAGGTAAATTTTTCCCAAGTAATAGTAGGCTTTTTCATATTTAGATTGCAAAATTAAGATTGCTTTAAATCGTTTTTCTGCCATTGTTATATCGCCTAATTTTAAAAAATTAATAGCCTCTGCCAAAATATAATCAGGCTGTTTTGGTAAAAGAATGTTGGCGTGGTGATACCAAAATTTTGCTAATAAAAAGTCCCCCATATTAAATGCTCCTTGCGCTAATCTATAGGCCATGAAATGCTGTTTTACTTTGGCAGAATCTTTGTCTTTGGCTATCAGTAGCAGCCCTTTATAATCTTGAATATTATAAAGATAATGCACTGCGATAGGTGAAATTGTGGTAAGCGATATTGATTTACTGTATTGCTTTGCTTTTTCGATATAAAATGGATTATTGTCAAATTTTTCAGCATAAGTTAAATAAGCCAATAATCTTGTTTGGTCATCTTCTTTTCCTCCATTTATAGATTTTAATTCAACTATTTTAGCCTTTGGTGCTATAGATGCGGCACCACCTAATGGTTTTCTTATATAGTGATCGTGTATTGATACATGAGGTATATCTTTAGTTCCAGACAATGGCATATGGCATTGAACACAATTGTAATTTGCTGCTAGTAAATTTTGCTTATTTTCTGAACAAAGTCCATTTTTATTGACATTTGTATGACAACTATTGCATGCAAGGTTAAAATTTTTTGTATTTGTTTCTCTAACACTAACATGAGGGTTATGGCAACTAATACAGGTAAAATCATTTTTTGAGTTATAGGCCAATAATGATTCCTTATTAGATTTAATAAAACATTGACTCATTTGAAAACGCTCTGCGTGAGAAGCCATAATAAAATCATGATTTTGATTGTCGTAGGTAGGCAAATAAACTTGCATCACCTCACTTAGTGCCATACCTGGCCTAAAATCACCGAAAGTTTTACCCTCTTTTAGCACCGCATTTCCTTGCAAATGGCACCTTTGACAAATATCAATTTGTAGTTTCCATGGCAATCTCTTAGGGTTTACTATGGTGTAATCTGTTTGGGTTTTTGTGTCTACAATAATTCCTTTCTTCTTCTCACCTACATGTATGCTACCAGGCCCATGGCAGCTTTCACAACCAATTCCTTTGGGAATTGAAAGGTATTTATGGGTGCTATTTTTATCAATATTTGGCAAACTATTATGGCAACTCATACATTCTAGTTCAATTTTTCTGCTAAACCTAACATTGTTGGTTTCATAGCCAGGTGGAAGCCCCCATTTTTTTTCCTGAACATACCAGGTAATAGGTGCTTGAAATACATAGCCATTATCTACCCAAAAATGTGAATTAGTATGGTGGCCACTTCCTATTATATAACTAATTTGTTCTGTTCGCTTATGCGATGTATCGCCATCATCGTTTAATTGCCATTCTTTTATGTATAATTTATTTTGTGTCCAAAAAGCTTTATAATACAACTTATTAATACTGTCAAATATAGGTAATTGATCAAAATCTGCCACAGACTTTGCCGGCAAAGCACTGTCAAAACTCATGCCCATGCCCGTATGCATAAATGTAGCATGATTATCTACATGGCAATCTGAACAAACTTCGCTGCCCAAATAATCGGCATTCCCATATACATTTAAAAAAGGTGAGCTTTTTACCTCCTGATTATTTTTTTTAGTACAAGCAACTACAATGACCACAATTAGGATAAAAGTGATAATAATTAATTTGTGAACTTTATTATTTAACCATTTGGAAACTGAACTTTCCAATCTAACATCCCTCCTATTAAGTTTCTTACCCTAGAAAATCCTTGTGCTTGCATAAATAGTTTAGCATTGCCACTTCTGCCGCCAGATTTGCAGTGCAATATAATTTCTTGGTCTTTATAATCTTCCATTTCAATTAACTTGTTTGGCAATTCACCCAAAGGTACTAGCTGTGCACCAATATTAAACTCTTCATACTCCCACGGCTCTCTTACATCAATAATGGTTAATTGCTCACCATCATCCATTCTTTTTTTTAATTCAATTACTGTAATGTCAATCATTGTATAAGTATCTTTTTTATTATTTTATGATTATTGGTATCTAATGTTATGCAAAAATATAACCCGGGTATTGGAATTAAAATCTCATGTTGTTTTTTAAACATGTCGCAAACTAAAATATTTTTGCCTAGCATATCTATTATCTGAAAATTAACGGGAATGTTAGATGTGATATTGATATAACTTCTGCTAGGATTTGGATAAATATTTACGCTTTCTAATTGATCAATAGTTCGAGCTTTGGTACTTTTAAAAATATATTTATCAATAAGCGGGCGCATCATTAATGCCCCTTTAAATACAGGGTTTAATTTTTGCCAAAAACCCAACAAATCGTAATAAATTTCTGGTTGATAATTATTAAAGTCATTATAATTTTCGTCCCAGCCAATATTAAGTATAAAGCTACTATTTTGCTGCCAGCCAATGAAAAAATCCCCAGCAGGCAGAAATATTGCAGAATCTAATAAGAAGGTGCTAAACCCATGAATGGTATCTCTATAAGCTGGCACTGCATTAATTCTAGCTAATACAATATTCGATTTTCCGCTTGCATTATTTATTTCTTTCCAAAGTATAAGCTGAAATGGTCTAAAGGTGACGGCTTCTATGGCTTGGTTAAAAAAAACATCAAATCCTCTAAAAGTATCTGCTTTGGCTAAGGTGTATTTTATTGCGACAAATCCAGGACCATTAGGCAATGATGCATAATCTAAGCCAAAACTTGCCTCTGCCGAACCGTCATCGTATGCATAATAATCATCAAATTTCTGCAATTGTGTAATCGAATTGTTGTTAAACAAAGAGTTATATGCACTTTGCTCTGTTACATCATTACCAGGTGAATTAATTGTGTAATTATTTCTAATAGAAGGTGTATCGCCTACTAGAGTATTCATTGCAAATGCCGAATAAGTAACTGTGCTATCGCCATTTTGATTAATATTTAGGTTTCTAGAAGTAAACGGAACAAAATCTATTCTTGTATTAACATCGTTAAACGACTCTGATTGCACAGATGCAAAAACAACTCCTGCCCTACTATTATTTCTAAAATACACTTTTCTTGAACTTGCAGTATACAAGCCGGGATTAATCTTAAAATGGCTATATGGCATGCATGAATACTTGCTTAACAAACCTGTTGGCTTTCTTGTAAAAGATACATCTTGTATCAGTGTATCTTTAAAACCCCTAGCCGCAGCAAACTGAATATAATCTAGGTGATAATGATTCATGTTTCCACTAGTTTTTACAAAATTAATAAACCTAAACCTAAATTTGCCATGCAAAAACCGTGGAGCTAAAATACCAATAAAAAATTGACGAAACTGAGGCGCTTGATTCCCAGATAACCGCCAAACAGATTGCCAATTAAAATTATTGTCTAAAAATTGTAATACTATAGAATCTTGAGTTTCGGGAGCATCGCCATATCCACCCGATTGTACAAAAAAACTAAGATAAATGCTATCGGACAATGAATAATTTATGCGATTCATACCCACTATTCGGTCTAGAAGGTTAATGTTCTGGGATGAAAGTGTATCTGCTGCAACGCTAACAAATTTGCTTAAAGGTCCGTATGGTTGTCCTATTGCATTGATGTGATCAAAAGTGGCAACTCCTTGACTAATTACATTTTTTCCGTAATTGTTATTGATAAAAACTGTATTATCTGTCCAAAGGCGTTGGTCAGGATAAATATTGTTTAAAGGATAAGAAAAATCATCGAAAAAAGGAAGACTTAAAGAATCGCTGCTCAATTGAGCTATTTGAAACAGTGATTTTCTTGCAAAGTTTTGATTAAAAAGTGCCGCGTTCTGATTGGGCATATACAATCTAGGCCCTTGAGAAAATCCATAAAATATTTGGACAAAAAAGAAAAAAAATAGTAAATATCGTTTAATCATGTAGTTAATTATTTCCAATTAGTTATCAGTGTTTGCCGAAAAGGTATCTTTCTTATTTTTTTCAATTTTATTCTTAAGTTTATCATTCATTATACCATCTTTATATTGCCAACCTTCTATTTGCATGCTATCTACTCCATTTATATAAACGCTATCAATATCAATATATTTTGAGACCCATAAATCTATTTTTGCACCTTTTTCTATTAACTTACCGCTTACAATTGTATCTCCTTTAAAAAACTGTTTCAAAACTACCCCCGTTCCAAGCAATGACGGTTTTTCTACGATATTACCCAGCATTAAACCAGCATTTGTTAATAAAGCCTTTGCTAAGTTTATAGAGTTATCTTTTAATTTCGGCATTCTTACTTTTGGTTTTGCCAAAGAGTTGATGGTTAAGTAAATTTTACGCCCTTCTTTTACCTCTTGCCCTGGATCTGGATCTTGCTCCGTAATACTCATTTTTTTAAAATCTCCGGTATAAACAGAATCTTGAATGATGGGCTCCAATCCTACATTCTCTAAAGTTTTTATTGCCTCTAAATAATTTAGTTTTTTAACATTTGGAATTTTTACTCTTGTGCCATGATTGGTATACCTCCTGATTGATTGTTCTAAAACAAACAATAAAAATACTGAAAGCAATATAGCTAAAAAGATATTTTTTATAAATTTCATCAATCAATATTTTGTGCAAAGATACTATTTATGGTTATAATACTAATGGTAATTTTTTTCCTTAAATATAAAAGTAAACATCATTTATTGCACTAACTAAATGATGCGAAAAATATTTCTGAATTGCTAAAAAACAAAAAAAGGCAAGTAAATATCGCACCGCTACAACCGCCTACCCTTGCTGTTTTCCAACCCTGGGGGAGTTTAGCAGGAGCTGGTCGTACCTACTTGCCACTGCAAAGATAATATAAATATGTGCTAACAATACAAAAATATTTTGTTTTTTAAAATCTTAAAGGGTTATAAATTTGTATTCCATCACGTTAGCAAAAATATTCAATTTACTTTTATCACGAAATTTAACCATAAAAAATGTTTATAAGTTCTATTTACTTAGATAAAATGAAAAAATATTGTGTCAGAAGCCTCCTACTTTATCAAAAAAAATTGCAAAAATTAGCTCTTATTTCAAAATAAATATAAGTCAAATACGCAAAACGCTCTTTGCAATGAATTAGATATCAATACTCAATCTATGGTGTTCTGCTATCATATTTTTTTATAGAAATTATAAAGCATGTAATAGCAAATAAAATTGCACCAATTTTACTAATTTCTCTCTTAAAGTTAAAAATAAATGCACAAGATACTTTCAAGATTTTAAAATCAAGTTGAATAAGGTAAAGTTCATTAATCAAGCTATACTTTCTTGCCACTCAATATTGAATTTGCTCTTTTGATTAAACCATGTCCAAATCTATTTTTCATGCGGTCTATTGCTTGGTAGAGGCCTATCATCTCTTGGGTATCGTCAAACATATTTATTTGGTAGTTTCCCTGCACCAAGTGGGTAAATTTAATTCCCACAAGCCTAATAAGCATGCGCCTGCTATATGTTTTCTTAAATAGTTCCATCATAATGGGTAATATAACATGGTCTGCATTGGTATAAGAAATTTGCTGCTGCAAAGTATGGGTATCAAAATTGGCATACCTAATTTTAATGCTTAGGCAAGCAGTAAGTTTTTGCTGCTGCCTAAGCTCAAAACAAAGTTTTTCTACCAGAGCCGCAATAACAGTATGAAGCATATACATATCTATGGTGTCTTGCTGAAAAGTGCGCTCTGCCGACATTGATTTTTGTTCCCGATATGGTTTTACAGGACTATGATCTATTGCGTTTGCTTTTTGCCAAACCCCCACACCATTTTTTCCTAACACTTTTTCCATCAATTGCAGGGGTATTTCTTGCACCGTTTGTATCTTTTCTATACCCAAGTTGCGCAGACTCTTGTATGTTTCGGCACCTACCATGGGTATTTTACGAATAGATAATGGAGCCAAAAAAGGCTTTTCGGTTCCTTCCAAGATGTCTAACTGCCCTGCGGGTTTTGCTTGTCCTGTAGCAATTTTAGATACTGTTTTGTTGACAGATAAACCCATAGAAATAGGCAATCCTGTTTCGCTAATAATTTGCTTGCGCAGTGCTGTGGCTATTTTAAAACATCCAAAAAACTTATCCATACCAGTCATATCTATATAAAACTCATCTATTGAAGATTTTTCATATAGGGGCACACTTTCTTTAATGATATCAGTAACCATGTGTGAATAATAGGTGTATTTATCAAAATCGCCTCTTAAAAACACAGCGTCTGGGCATAGGCTGCGTGCCATACGCATAGGCATAGCAGAGTGCACGCCATACTTTCGAGCCTCATAACTACAAGAAGATACTACACCCCTATCCCCCAATCCTCCAATAATTACTGGCTTGCCCACAATCTGTGGATGAACTAAACGCTCCACAGAAACAAAAAAAGAGTCTAGGTCCATGTGTAGAATAGATCGCTTCATGATAATATTATTGTCAATATAATGACAACAAATATATCAAAAATAAATTTAATTCTAAGTTTAATTTATTTTTTAGGTAAAAAAAATAAGCCTATAAACAACTTAGGCAATACTTTTATGAAATGGTGAATTTATAACCCACACCACGCAAGCTTTTAAAAAAAACAGGATTATGAGGATCTTTTTCAAAATATTTTCTAAAAGCGAGTATAAAATTATCGATTGTTCTGGTAGATGGATAAACTGTATAACCCCAAACAGTTTGCAATATTTTTTCTCTACTAACAACATCTCCTTCATTCTCTATAAGCACTTTTAGCAACATTACTTCTTTTTTTGTGAGGCTAAATGTCCCATTTATTCCTCTCGCCTCATAGGTTTGAAAATTAATATAATTTTCACTCCATTGGTATTCATCATAATTGGCTTTTGCACTATTATTTTCAGAGCGGTTTACCGATTTATTAACTTTAATAATAAGTTCTTCCAAATTAAATGGCTTTGATAAATAATCATCCCCACCTTTTTTTAACCCCACAATTCTATCTTCCGGAGTACCCTTTGCAGATACGAAAATAATGGGCACTTGATTATTAACAAGCCTGATGGCCTCGCAAACCTCTATACCACTAACACCTGGCAACATGATATCAAGCACTACTGTATCAAATTTTTCTTCTTTAAACCGCTGTATAGCACTGATTCCATTGTATTCAGAAATTACTTTAAAGCCATCCATTTCTAAATTTAGTTTTACCAAATCATTTAAATCTTCTTCGTCTTCTACTAGCAGTATCCGTGCTTTAGGTTTATTTAGTGGTTTGTTATTCATTTTATTTATTTTTTAAACGTGAGGATAAAGATGGAGCCTTTGGGTGTATTGTCCTTTATATAGATCTGTGCCTTGTTTAGTTTTAGTATTTGTTTTACCAAATATAGCCCAAGACCTGTTCCCTTAGTGATGCGGGTATCTTCATTTCCAACCCTATAAAATTTTTCAAAAACCCGTTTTTTATCATTGCTGTTAATTCCCAATCCTTGATCTGAAATTTTTACATACTTTTTTCCTTGTTTTTCGGCACCAATAATATCTATTGTACTATTAACGGGGCTATATTTTAAGGCGTTATCTATCAAATTACTTAAGCAAATATCAAGTGTAAGACGATCGGCAGCCACAGAAAGGTTGTCTGGGATATTAATATTTATTTTAAAATTTGCTTTTAGAGAATTTGGAATCCTGCGAATAATATCCTCAACCAATTTTTTAAGGTTATTTGATTCAATACTTTTTTTATATTGGCTACCCTCTATTCTAGTCAGCAATAACATTCTATCAATCAAGTCTGTGAGCCTATTGGCATTTTGATCAATTTTTAGGAGCAAATCTGTTTTTGTTGTTTTATCTAGTTTTTCATCATTGTGTGTCAATGTTTGTGCTACTAATTTTATTGCAGTTACTGGCGTTTTTAACTCATGCGATACAGACAGTAAAAAATTATTTTGCTGTTTGCTTAAATTTAGAATTCTATTGATGCTAATAAATAACCACATTACCCCTATACCGATAATAACAAACATGGTTAATCCTTCCGCAATATACTTTATTTTCTCTTTTTTTAACCAAGCGTCATGCTTTCTTATTACAGCTTGACATACTTTAAAATCAGGTTTTCCATCACTATTGTATACCAAAACCAAATCTGGGCAATGTTTTATTGCATAATTTTTTAACGCTTCTTGTTTATAAACTGCAGCGGTATCTAAGTGCAAGGCTTTGTGCATTTTTTTGCAATGCTCCTTTGCTGCAAAATGCTCATTTTGCAGCCTTACACCATACAATTCTTTACTTAATTTGACGAGTGAATAAGTCCACCAAATAAAAAAAGCGAATATATAGCATAAAACGAAAACGAGCCAAAATTTTATATTTTTTTGCATATCAGTTTTTTTAACTTTCTATTTTTTGCTACAAATTAACACAATAACAACCCATTGTGTTTTTTTATTTATACTCATTGCAATCATATTTATCTAAAAACTTGTTATTTCAGGTAAAACAAAGCTATTTTTTTATGAATGTTCCATTTATGTTGCAATATACAGCCTGGTTTTTTATATAACTATTCAAATACTAAAAAGATAATAAGCCCGTTTATAATATATACAGAATTAAAAAATTAACTTTGCACAATATGGAAAAAACAACAATACTATGGGTGGATGATGAGATAGATTTATTAATGCCCCATATTATTTTTTTAGAAAATAAAGGATATCAAGTGCTCAAAGTTAATAATGGCCATGATGCACTAGAAATGTGCAATGCCCAAGACCTAGATCTAGTGTTATTGGACGAAAACATGCCAGGACTTAGCGGATTAGAAACCCTGCTTCAGCTAAAAGACATTAAACCAGACTTGCCAGTGGTAATGATTACAAAAAATGAGGAAGAGCATATTATGGAAGAAGCCATAGGTTCAAAAATTAGTGATTATTTGATAAAACCGGTAAACCCAAACCAAATATTACATTCAATAAAAAAAATACTAGATAAAGGACGCATATTTACAGAAAAAGCCACCTCTAGGTATATGCAAGAGTTTAGAAACATCAGTATGCAACTAATGGACAATATGAGCATAGAAGAGTGGATGAGTATATATAAAAAACTTACATATTGGTCGTTAGAGATAGAAAACACTAAAGAAGAGGGATTAAAAAGTATTTGGGAAACTCAAATGGTAGAAGCCAATGCTAATTTTTCGAAATTTATAGAAAAAAACTATTCTAATATGTTATCTAAAACAGGTGACGATCAAATGGTGATGAGCCATGACCTATTGCGTAGAAATGTGATACCACTTGTTGAAGAAAAACCTGTTTTCTTTATTTTGATAGATAACTTACGCTACGACCAATGGAAAACACTAGCACCATTGATAGCAGAAAAATTTAAAATCACTAAAGACGATCTTTACCTTAGCACGCTACCCACAACGACTCAATATTGTAGAAATAGTATTTTTAGTGGCCTGCTTCCTAGTGATATTTATAAGCGTTTTCCAGATAAATGGAGTTTTGATGAGGATGAGGGAGGAAAAAACAATTTTGAAGACTTCTTTTTAGAAGATTTACTGAAAAGATTGCGCTTTGATAAAAAATTTAGTTATCAAAAAATTGTTAAACTGCATCAGGCAAAAGAGATGTCAGAAAATATTCATAATTTATTTACCAATCAATTAAATGTAATTGTCTATAATTTTGTGGATGCCCTCTCTCATGCCCGCACTGACAGCCATGTAATCAGAGAATTGGCGGAGGATGAGTCTGCCTATCGCAGCCTTACGCTGAGTTGGTTTAAACATTCTCCTTTGTGGGATACCCTACAATCTCTATCAGAAAAAGCATGCAGGGTTATTATTACCACAGATCATGGATCTGTTAAAGTAAAGGAAGCAAGGAAAATAGTTGGAGACAAAAACACCACAACCAATCTAAGGTATAAGCAAGGAAAAAGCCTTAGCTATAACCCAAAAGAAGTTTATGAAATAAAAAATCCAGACTTAGTGCACTTGCCTAAAAGCAATATGAGCACTTCTTACGTTTTTGCTAAAAACAATGATTTTTTTGCATACCCAAATAATTATAATCATTATGTAAATTATTATAAAAACACATTGCAGCACGGGGGTATTTCGCTTGAAGAGATGTTGATTCCATTTATAATTCTAGATACCAATAGTTAAATAAAAACTATGTTTAAGGCGGTATATAATATTGAAAATATAGATGCTATTGCTAAACAAATTATTGAAAAAATTGATAAGAACTTAGTGCTTTTTAATGCAGAAATGGGGGCTGGCAAAACAACTTTAATTAAAGCTTTATGCAAGCAATTGGGGGCAAAGGGTACAATGTCGAGCCCTAGTTTTAGTATTGTAAATGAATATTTTTTGACCTCAAATAAACTAATATATCACTTTGATTTTTATAGAATCAATGACCCATCAGAACTTTTTGAAATAGGAATTGATGATTATATTAGTTCGAAACATTTATGTTTTATTGAGTGGCCCAATATTGCAAAAGATTTTTTACCCAAAGATGCTCATACCCTTTGCATCAATATATTAGATGAAAAAAGCAGAGAACTAATTTTTTTATAAAAGTAAAATAGTAGTTAGAACAGAACAATTGAGTTATCCTAAATTAGATTTATAGTAAATTGTAAACTATACTTAGGATAAAATAAAAAGTGTAATCTTTTTTCAGGACTGTAATTTATAATTTTGCCAATAACAACCAAGCACTTTACTTTTAAATTATTGCTTAATCACTTTCACTACCAAATCTTGGTATCCTTGGGTTACAATTTTTACTAGGTAGATTCCATTAGCATAATTTGCTAAATCTACATTTTCAATTCCTGATTGATTAATAAATTTAAAAATAGTTTTACCAGTTATATCTAGTACTTCTATGTTATTTTGTTTGTCAGTAGGTAAATTATCAATAATAAATACTCCCGTATTTGGATTAGGATACACTTTAGCATTTATTTTTTTAGCCCAAATTTTCGGCACATCAACTGCAAAAACTCTTGCCTTACCCGAAAGGTAATAAAAACCACCCGAACCAGTGCCAACAAGCACATCGGCTATAGAATCGCCATCTAAATCAGCCGCAGCAATGCTTGTGTTTCTTCCAAAATTAAAATTGCGTATTGTATCTTTAGTGATGCTATTATAAAAGTTAATGAAGTCATTAAATCGTTCAAAAGTATCTGTTAGCAAATTGGTAGGTTTCCAAGCAAATATTTCGCCATGAATAGAACCTGAGATAATTTCTTTCTTTCCATCCCCGTTTAAATCTACAGCAAGCGGGGTGCTTCTGCCAATATCTGTTAAGCTAGGCGGATTGGTAGTTGTGCGAAATTCACAACTATTCATATTTCCAAAAGTATCTTTAACAAGGGTAAAATTTGGCAAAGAATTGGTGCCAGTGTTTTTAAAAAGCATCATCAAACCATCGTTCGACCCCACAATTAAATCCGTTTTACCATCATTGTCATAGTCCCAAAATGTGGGAGAAATAAATTTTTTATGACTTGGCAGATTTGTAACAATATTAGCAGTTAAAAACAATGGATTATTGATATCATTATTGCTAAATTTAAAAGTTTTGATAGTTCCATCGCTCAATCCAAAATAAAACTCGCATACACCATTGCCATCCATATCATGTATTGCTAACCTGCTGTTACGCATTCTAAAATTTCCTAGATTGCCAAAATTAGTGCTAGTGAGTTTAAAATCTGCCTCTTTTCTAGTTCCATTATTTTTATATAAAAGCATGGCATCTGCAGAATCTCCAGTCTGAGAAAAATCGCCTGCATAGGCTACAAATAAGTCTTGATCACCATCATTGTCATAATCATAAAAAACTGGCGAAACTATTCCGCCAAAGTCTATACTCTGTTGCATTAAAAAATTATTGCTATGGTATTGAAAAAGCGGTGAATCTACCTTGTTTTTGTTGAGATAAAGCATGTATTGTTCCGCATTTTTTATGCCATAATCCGGATTTGATGCAGGAGTTACAATCAAATCTTTTATCCCATCAGCATCTATATCTGCATAGCTTGCCATAGGAAATGTTTTAATTTTTGCTTGTACAGTATTTCTTGGAAATATGCTGTCCCACCTTATTATGGTATCATAATTTGCTTGGTAATCAGTGTAGCCATTTTCTAGCATTAATAAATTATCAAAACCATTATTTCCCATTAATATTTCTTTATCTCCATCTCTATTTAAGTCTATAAAAAATATGCTTGTACCACCACTATGCCTTCTTACATAATATTTGGGAAGCTTGCAGGTATTCATGTTTATTACATTTTCTCTGCCTTCTGTAAAATAACCTAAACATAATTCGCTTAAATGTAAATCCATAGAATCTTTTGGCAACCCTGATTCTACTTGCCTATTTTGATAAAATTCTAAATTGCCACCTGTAGGGCTAAGGGACACAAAATCAATATCACCATCACCATCAATATCATCAAAAGCATGAATGTGCTGAACAGGATTGCCAACAGTATTTTTTTGAAATGGACCAAGCGCTTGATAATGTCTAAATAATAGGTTGCCCCTGCTTTCAAACTCTATTTTAGGCAATTCTGCCCCTTTATTTCTATAAAATAACATTCTGTTCATATCTTGCGAACCACATAAAACATCTGGCCATCCGTCTCTGTCTACATCTACCACATAATAATTATGCCTTCCTTTTGGAAAAAACACTTCAAATTCTGGACTATACCTATATTTTGTATTTTCGCCACTGTCTTTTATAAAAGTCAATATTCTTTGACTATATTTATCAAAAACTACTAAGTCTAGCTTTCCATCATTGTCTAAATTCATGTTAAAAAAACGTGGACTTTCAGCACCGCCTGTAAAAGGGTCTTTAACTTTTTGACTGTCTAAACCTCTAATTATTAGCGAATCGGATAAGAATAGTTTTAACTCTGCTTGCCCAAAAAGCTGCATGCTCATGGTTAATAATATTAGTGAACCTAAAATATTGTGTAATTTTGTTTGCATAATTTTGTCTCAAAAATAACTTTTTTTATTGTATATAACAATTTATTTATCACTTTTGTTGCCTTATAAAATGATAGATATAACTTTTCTTTACAAAAAATACGTAGAGGCTAATTTAACAATTTGCACAGATACTCGAAAAATTGAACAAAACTCCCTTTTTTTCTGCCTTCAAGGGGCAAATTATGATGCCAATACTTTTGCAGAACAAGCATTGGCTCAAGGAGCAAAAACAGTTGTTACACAAAGAAAAGAATTAGAAAATGTTAAAGGATATTATTATGCAGAAGACAGCTTAAAAATGCTTCAACAATTAGCCCTGCATCATAGAAGGATGTTTAATATACCAATTATAGCAATTGGAGGCAGTAACGGTAAAACCACTACTAAAGAATTATTGACCAATCTGATGCAGCAACATTTTACTTTGTTATCAACCCCTGGTAATTTTAATAATCACATAGGTGTGCCGCTAACATTGCTGCAACTAAGACCAACACATCAATTTGCAATTATTGAAATGGGAATTAATCATGCCAATGAAATGACTGAATTATGCAATATTGCTGAACCCACTGCAGGCTTACTTACAAATATTGGCAAAGAACACTTAGAAGGTTTAGGGAGTATAGAAGGTGTAGCAAAAGCAGAAGGCGAATTATTTGAATATTTGCAACAAAAAAATGGACAGATATTTGTAAACTATGATGATGAATGGTTGAAAAAAATGAGTATTGGAATAAAAGCACATTTTTCTTATGCCCAAAAAGATAAAGATGCTGATAGACTTTTTATACCACAGCAATTAAACCCTAATATTAAATTCCAATTTGAGCATTTAGGCATTGAAAGCGCGTTAAACGGTGATTACAATTTTGCTAATATTATTACAGCAATTACTGTAGCAAATTTTTATGGAATTGAAGCATCAGCAATAAAAAAAGGAATTGAAAATTATGTACCCAACAATTTACGATCTCAGTGGAAAAAGACAGAAAAAAACCTCTTACTTATTGATTGCTATAATGCAAACCCAACAAGTATGGAGTTAGCTATTAAGAATTTTGCAGCAACAAGTAATTTTGCAAAAACCTATATTGTTGGTGACATGTTAGAAATGGGTACCTATGCTGATGAGGAGCATAAAGGAATACTCAACTTATTAAAAAAATTGATGACCGAAGCTGATAAAGTAATTTGCATTGGATCAATTTTTAGCCAATTTAGCCAACTATATCCTTTTAGTTTTTATAACAATGTAGGCCAATTGATAGAAACCCTGCCCATTAGCCCAATTTTAAATCAAACAGTACTTATAAAAGCTTCAAGAGGCACCCAATTAGATAAAATAATAAACTTACTTTAGATATTTGGTTGGCCAAATTACTAAAAATTAACTTTTATTACAGCTTATTGAATAACAAAAATGGCTGAAATATTTACATCGCATTAAGTTTTTTTAATAAAACAAGTTTTCAAGACCAAATTCAGTTTATAAGCCCAGCTTATCTAATTTTCTAAGTGTTAAA
>JBDNFC010000082.1:0-16282 GCA_041690035.1 Bacteroidia bacterium
ATTTTCTTATAACCATTAATGGTTAATAAGCGCTGCCAATTGATAATGGTTGCAGCAAAAAGGTAAGTAGCAAAGTACATTTGAAACATCACTCCAAATTTAACTATTTTTTACATTTATTTAAGTGCAAACATTATGGCTCCATCCTACGAAGACAATTGTCCTTATAAGAAAGAATGCAATGTATAAGTAAGTTAAAGATCACTCTACCTGTTAATTTCTTGGCATACTTATCAACTTGTGTCTCTATTGCTAATTCATCAAGTATACTGTTAGAGAGTAATCCTAAAATTTGCTCAACTTTCACAAAGTAAAAATAGTTCACATAAACTATTGATTACTTTAACTTTTTCTACAACTTTCTTATTAGTTCTGTTTTCTATACAGACTCTTCCGAACACCTATGGTGAGAACACCACGCACGGGGGATAAAACAAGCCCAAACTAAATTCTAATAAATTATTAGTTTGCTTGGGCCAAGATATAAAAATGTGCTTGTCCCTTACTCTACCAATAGCCGTTTGAAGTTTTGGTTATCGCTTTTTACAATGTAAACACCTCTATCTAAACTGATGTTGATTACATTGATTCCCCTTCTAACTTCAACCGTTTCTGCAAGTTTTCCGTCTATAGAATAAAAGTTTAAAGTCGATTTGCTTTGCGCACTCACGTGCACTTGAGATTGAGTTAGACTAAGTATCTTTAGGTTATCTAGTTTGGAGGAGAAAGCGGTTTCTATTTTAGAGTAGGTAAATGATCCATTAAAATCTACCATTTTTAAACGATATTCTAAACCGTATGGTAGCTTTTCAAAACGATCTGTGTAATTATATTCTTTGGTATTGTCATCGTTCAATTTTATATAGCTTAAGGTTTCAAAGTTATCTATTGCTTCTCCTTCAACCCTGCGCTCCAATTCAAAGTGACTGAAATTAATCGCATTTTCTGATTTCCATTTTAACTCAATTGTGGTGTTTGAAGTGATTTGCAACCCAAAATAAATTAAGTCTATTGGCAAAACACTTTGGGTTAATCCTCTAGTGCCACAAAAGCAAAAAACACCAGTTCTTTGAGAAGCAGGCCCTGCTGCACCAAACACCCTAAAATAATAGATTCTACCAATAGTCAATCCATTTAAAGTCAGACCAACGGGTCCACTTGGGTTAGATGAATGAACGATGCCAATATCCGTTAATCCCGAACAGAGTCCGGTTGAGTAGGAAAACGCTTGAATTGATGCCATAAACGAGACATTCTTAATCACATTAATATAGGCAGTAGTATCACTAGGGATAAATGTAAACCACAAATCAGACCCACATTGAGAAAGTAGAACTCCTGTAGGGCTAGGAGCGCAACTGTCTATATTAGATGTAGGTTCACAAGCCGTCCTATTGTCAAAGTTGGTTGATCCATTACAAGACGTTCCTGTCAAGCAACCATTAATCCAAATTGGTTGGAACATAACTGCATTTGCAAATCCGGTTCCACCTCCGGGACAAAGAGTTTGTGCTTTTGATATAAAAGATGAAATAATCAATAAAAATGTTAAAACCTTTTTCATAAATGATAATTTTTAATACTGCAATATTAATCATATTATTTTATATTTAAAAATATATTTAAAAAATTATACAAAATTTATTTTTTGTGTAACTATTTAAATTTAATTTACAATTTATTAAATTTTTTATGTAATTATTTAAATTATTTTTTACTATATAGGTTACCAATTACGTAGGTGCAAATTTTTTGGTGGGTTTATAGTTTAAAATAATCCGAAACCATTACACAGGATTTTCTTATAAAATCCATAAAAAATGAGTTAATTGTTTGTTTATTAAATATATAATGTTTATTTCAGTAGCATAAAAAGGATTAGTAACCCCCACATTTGCCGACAGTATATGCGATTTAAGCGCTAGAAAAATAAATTTATTAATTTTTAAGCAAATGAATGAATTATTGGATTAGAGCGTCATCTCTGCTTTGATTAACAAGCATATACTAGGACCTCTAATACATTGGTTAATTTAGCTCGTGATGGTCTAATCATATTTAAAATGTGCTTGTTACAAACCTGGTGCGGCTTAATTGATTATTAGTTAGAATACCGAGTGAATGATAGTATTTCATTTGGATATTTATTTGGATTAGCCGCAGAGCAACCAGCACCAGAACATAGCCCCGCTAGAGCAAGTCTTAAGACTTGTGATACAAAAGACCATCTTGCCATGTCAGCAATTCGCCATTTAATAAACCCTTTTCTTTGGCCTTTAGGCTCTCGCTGGGGTGAATACCCCAAAGGAGATTGCCTCAAAATATAAAAGTAAATGTAAAACTGGCATCATAAAAGTTGATACAGCAAATTCAAATAGTATTGCCCCAATTTAAAAAGAAAGCATTCAAGTTATTGGGCAGTGTCTCATTAAGTGTGAAAACATATAAGGCTCGTTCCGATGAAAAATTTCCCTTGGTTGGTCTTCCGTCACCAACCAGCCAAAATGTTTACTTATGCAAAAAGAATGCGTCCCATCAGTAGGAAACAAAATACAAAAAGAATGATTAAATAACGATTCATTGTTTATTATTTTATTAGTTTTGGTTTATCATCCGAAACAGGTTGATTCAAATATGTTTCGTGTTCTGTATACTTTTTCATTAATTTCCGGTTGTTAGAACCCAAACTATCCACAGTTTAAATACACGCAAATTAAGATTAGGTGTATTTAATAACATCTGCCCAAAATGAATGAATGAACTTTTGATTGCTAGAATCCAAATCAAAAGTAACAAGCGAAAGATTATTATTTCCTATCACTATTCAATTAATAAACTGCCAATGCATATGGCCAAAAATGGATAGTTTTTGGTATTCTTAAAAATTGTTTAGGGCATTTGTTGCAAAGTCTAAAGCAGTATTAGTGTCCAAATCATTAACTAACCTCTTCGTAAGGTCAGCGAAGCGTTCTACGAAGTATGTATAGAAACGAGTCTTCGACTCGACAAATGAAATGTGCTGATTCTTTAAAGTCGCTAAAGGATCCACTATAATTTTCTTATAACCATCAATGGTTAATAAGCGCTGCCAACTGATAATGGTTGAAGTAAAAAGGTAAGTAGCAAAGTACATTTGAAACATCACTCCAAATTTAACTATTTTTTACATTTATTTAAGTGCAAACATTATGGCTGGGTGGTGTGGAACACCAACTAAAGAAAAGGTAGCGTTCTCCTATAAATTATAGAAAAGAGTCTCCAAATCGATAAATGAATTATTCTATATCAATATTGGCAGCGCATTGAGAACACCACGCAGGGATGAGTTTATATTAAAACTTGGAGCAACAACCATAAATATATTCATTTACCTAACTTTACACAAGTTCCTTATTTTAGTATGGTAAAGTAAAAGCTAGGTTTGAAGGGCAAAAATATAAGGCATTAATGAAGCCAAAGAATTGTGGTATTTTATATGTTGCGGAGGCAGGACTCGAACCTGCGACCTTTGGGTTATGAGCCCAACGAGCTACCACTGCTCCACTCCGCGATATTGGACTGCAAATGTAATGCTAAATTGACAATCAACAATGATAATTTTTAATTATTTTAAGATTTTATAAATTTAGGTATAAGTGCAAAGTAATGATATAATTAGAGGTGATATAGAAGATTAAATAAATATTTTCTAAAGTGCTATACTACACATAGTTGCAGTTGACTTTGCAATCACTGTTTTGGTATCTAATTCATCAGTTGTATAAATACTTGCCTTGCAATAGGTGAGTAAATTGCCTTCTTTGATCACTTTTGCTTTCGCCCAAAGGGTTTTGCCAACTCCTTTTCTTATAAAAGAAAGATTAAGATTAGAGGTAACCATTCCTTTGCCTGCAGGGGCAAGGGTAAGGGCAGAGAATCCCATTGCAATGTCGGCTATTGTGGCTATAACACCACCATGCAGCGCAAATGCTTGTTGTAAATGTATTTCTTCAATATCTAATTTTAACAAAACGTGCGCAGGTTCGCAATATACGAGCGTAATTCTTACATGTTTCATAAAAAATTGACGGGTCAAAACATCTGCTATCACTCGCTTAAAAGAAGGATTTTTGGGGATAAACTTTTTCATTTTCTAAATTTCTAAATTTTCCAATACTGATTTTAATTCAGAAAAAGCATGCTTGTTGCCAATTTTAGCGCAAATTTTCATTCCGTTTTTGTAAATTTCTATTGCTAAATCATCTTGCCCTTTACGCTCTTTTAGCAGGCCTAGATGATAGTATGTTGCATAGTATTCAGGATTTTCTTCTATTAATCTTTCTAATATACTTTCTGCAGCTCCATCGTTTTGTTCTGCAATATATTCTATTGCCAAAGCATAGTTTAAAAATGTGTCTTTTGGCTGACTTTGCAACCATTCTTTAATTTGTTCGATTCGTTTCATTCTTTATCAATACTTGTTTGCAAAACAAAGCAATTTATTTAATATTTTTAAACCATGCTTAGGGTAGAAATAACAAAGTTAAAAAAAAGAGTAACGATATTAAAATCTAAGTTTTTTTTTGAGACATTATTTTAAATATTTTTTTCACAAATCATTTTCATCTAAACGCCCAATTCGGATAAATTTATCAAAAACTTTCTCGTTGTGAGGCGCATCTGCAAGTTCTTTTGTGAGATCTTGCCCAGCCCAATGTTGATAATGCTTGCCATTATTCCAAAGTCTGCTATTAGAAACATCATAAACAAAGCCCTTATAAGCTACCCAAATATAGGGTTTATCTTGCCCATTTGCGAGAGAAAGACTTCTTTTTGAAATAATTAACATAAAAACAAAACTACAAAATTTTTCTAGCAATAATAATCTATTATTTTTGCATCATGTATGTTGTCCATTTTATTATTACTACTTTGGTTTTGTTATTGGCGTGTGTTCAAAATATAATCAATCAACAATCGGCTGCAAAGTATGAAGTGATGTTTTATAACTTAGAGAATTTTTTTGATACCATTAAAGATAAAACTATTAATGACAGTGAATACTTGCCAACAAGCGAAAAAAAATGGAACACAGCAAAGTTTAATACAAAATTAACCAATATCAATAGGGTGATTAATGGTATAGGCAATATTCCAGAAATCATTGGATTTTGCGAGTTTGAGAATAAAAGTATACTTGCAAGTTTAATTAAATCAAATGCTGCTTTGAAAAAATTTGACATTGTTCACTACGAATCACCTGATAATAGGGGGATAGATGTGGGATTAATTTATGATTCAACAATTTTTAAATTATTAGAAAGTAGGCCCATTTACGTTCAGTTAGGTATAAATAATGATAGCATCAATGCGCTCAATCCTAAGCAAGGTTTAGGCTTAATAAATCAGCTAGGAGATGGGCGTACGCGAAATATATTGGAGGTAAAATTAAAAAGAGGTCAAGATACTTTTGTTGTTTATGTAAATCATTTTCCAAGCAGAAGAAATGGCAAAGAACAATCTGCTTTTAAGAGAAAGCAAGTGGCCATGGAATTAAAAAAAGCCATCAACCTTGTTCAACACTCAAAGCCCAATTACAAAATCATCATCATGGGCGATTTTAATGATGAGCCGATGGATGAAAGCATTTTTGTTACATTGGGGGCTTGTGGCCAAGCAGATTCTGCCAAATGTGGATTGTTAAACCTATTTTATGACTATCAATTAAAGAAAGAAGGCAGCTACTGCTACAGAGATCAATGGAATATGTTAGACCAAATTATTGTATCAAATAATATGAAAAATAGGGTGCTGAGTACTGCCATTTTTAAAAAAGATTGGTTATTGCAATCTGGCAAATATGAGGGTTATCCTCTGCGCACATTTGCAGGTAATTTATATTTAGCAGGCTTTAGCGACCACCTGCCTGTTATAGCTAATTTTAAATTTTAACATGAATATTTTTCCAAGAGATATAAGCTGGCTTTCATTTAATGATAGGGTTTTGCAAGAGGCGCAAGATGTAACAAATCCGCTATTAGAAAGGCTCAAGTTTTTAGGAATATTCAGTTCCAATCAAGATGAGTTTTTTAGAGTTAGATATGCCACACAGCGCAGAATTGCCCTTTATAATGATGGCATGCAAAAAGATGAAATACAAAAAGAGAGTAGGGCGTTATTAAACCGATTACAAAAAAAAGTAATTGCCCAACAAAAAAAATTTAACGATATTTATCAATCATTGATTGAAGAATTGGCAGAAAACAAAATATTTTTAGTCAATGAAAATCAGCTTAGCGAAACTCAGTTAAAAAAAGTAAGAAACTATTTTAAAGAATCTGTTCTTGAAACGCTTTTTCCAATTATATTGGGCAGAAAAAATTCTTTTCCTTTCCTAAAAGACAGGTCTATTTATTTGGCAATAAAAATGACAAAGCGAAATGCAATCTCTAAAAAATATGCTTTGCTAGAGATACCGCCTGCTTTGCCAAGGTTTTTTGTTATAAAAGAAAATAATGGCAATCAATTTGTATTATTTTTAGATGATGTAATTAGGGCTTCAATGGATGTGCTTTTTCAAAGTTTATATTATGACGAGTTTGCAGCTTTTACAATAAAATTAACAAGAGATGCAGAGCTTGATTTATTAGGCGACTTAGATGATGACTACCTAGAAGTAATAAAAAAGAGTTTAAAACAAAGACAAATAGGAGCGCCTGTTAGGCTAATCTATGATGAAAAAATGGATGCAGACCTTTTTGAATTTATCACCAATAAATTGAGTATGAAAAGCAGCGCACTGATTGCAGGACAGCGCTACCATAATTTTAAAGATTTTATTATGTTTCCTAATTTAGGCAATGCCAAGTTTCTAAATCCGGTACAAAAAAATGTACCTAATTTAGATTTAGATAAGTCTAAAAGCATATTGCGAAGCCTGCAAAATCAAGATTTTATTTTGCACCATCCTTATCATAGTTTTGATTACATATTGCGTTTACTTAGAGAAGCAGCAATAGATCCCAAAGTATTTGAGATAAAAATGACCTTATACCGCGTAGCGGGGAGCAGCAACGTGGTTAAAGCATTAAAAAATGCGGTAAGAAATGGTAAAAAAGTAACCGTTATCATGGAGTTGCAAGCACGTTTTGATGAAGAAGCTAATATCGTTTGGGCCCACCAACTAATGGAAGAGGGTGCTAAAGTGGTTTATGGTTTTCCAAATAAGAAAGTACATACTAAGCTTTGCCTAATTTATAGAAAACAATTGGGTAAAATATTTACTGTTGCCCATATTGGTACAGGAAATTATAATGAGCAAACTGCAAATCTTTACAGCGATTTTTCTATTATGACTGCTAACCCAATAATTACTAAAGAAGCCAATAAAGTATTTAATATTATAGAAAAACAAAAAATACCTGCATCAGAGCATTTTGAAAACCTGTTGGTTTCTCCTTTTAATACGAGGTCTAAAGTGATTGGGATGATAAATAATGAAATAAGTTTGGCGAAAAATGGCAAAAAAGCCTCATTAATTATAAAAGTAAATAGCCTAACAGATCCTAAAATTATAGAAACGCTTCAAAAAGCAGTTTCTGCAGGTGTGTCTGTAAATTTAATTGTGAGAAGTATTTGCTGTCTTATTCACAAAGGAGAAAAAAATTTAACCATTATTAGTATAGTTGATAAATTTTTGGAACATGCAAGAGTAATGTGGTTTAATAATGATGGAAAAGAAAAGCTGTTTTTGGGCAGTGCAGATATGATGGAACGCAATATTGACAACCGTTTTGAAATTACCATTCCAGTATTAGACAAAACTAATGTTTCTTTATTAAAATCTTTTCTCCATTTTCAACTCAAAGATAATGTAAAAGCAAGGGTAATAGATGCTAAGCAGCTTAATAATTTTGTAGAAAATAAACAAGCACACACAAGGTCTCAAATAGAATGGGCTAATTATTTATCAATGTATTGATAATTATTTGTTATTGCAATACAATATCTATTAATTCTTTTTGAAAAGCCAGTATTTTTGGTTTCAAAAAACTTTCGGCATCGGAACCATAATTTATACACCAAGTAACTGAAGCATTTCGTGCAGGAAAATAAAATAAATCTGCAGAATAGCCTAAATCTCTGCCAGTATGTCCCCATCCAAAATCAGCACCTCTATTTTGAAACCTTCTCATTATACCAAGTCCTAAATTCAAATCGCTAATATCTGTGGCTCCAGTGGTTTGTATGGCTTGCAGAGATTTTGTAGAAACCACCGTTTTATCAACTAAGAAAGCATGCAAAAATTTATGTAAGTCATACACATTACTATACAATCCGGTATAGCCACTGCCGCTGCCTGTTACATAATTGCTCACATTTACTGGTTTTTTGTTTTGATATAAATCAAAATATCCTTGAGCTGTATTGGATGGCAAATTTTCGTGATGTTGATAGAAAGTATTATTTAAGTTTAAAGGGTTAAGTATTTTTTCTCTAAGCCAAAGGTGATGAGGTTTTCCAGTAGCAAAATCAATTACGAGGCTCACCATTAAGGTATTGGTATTGCTATAAGAATATTGAGCACCTGGATCAAAAACTGCTTGTTTATTTTTAACAAATTTTAATAAATCATCGGGGCCCCATTTTTTTGTTGGATCATTTAATACTTCTAGATAAAATTCGTTGTCTTTAATAACATCATATAATCCACTGCTGTGATTTAAACATTGCGCCAAGGTGATTTTATCAGCATTTGCAATTCCTTTCAAAAATTTTTCGGGTATCCATTTATTTATTGGTTGAGATAAACTTAAGTAACCTAGGCCAGTGTTTGTGCTATCTTCAATTAGTTTAAATAACAATGCACCTATAAACATTTTAGTTAAACTTGCAACTTTTTGCACATGACAAGGCTTATAATTCACACCATTGGCAATATCTGCACTGCCAGTGCTGCCAATCCATGATCCTTTTGTATTGGCAATGTAAACAGATATACCAGGTAGGCCAAGCTGTTTATATTTATTTAATAAATCTTTTAATTGACTATTTTGAGGATGCAAACTACTCGTGTCATTATAATTTGTAGAACAATTATTTGTGTCTTTAATAATTGGTTTTTTGCAAGAGTTAAATAAAATTGCAAATAAAATAAGTGTTAAAATTCTAATCATTTTATAGTTTTTTATCATGTAATGGGAAAATTAATCCAAATTTTAAAACATTATATGGAAGCAAAGGAACGTAAGATTGTACATAAGGTGTTTGCACTCTAATCTGATATGATAAAGAAATTTTAGGCCCATTGCTCACATTTTTGATAATAGATTGTTCTATGCCAAAACTAAGGCTTAACAATATTTGAGGTCTGCCATAATCTGATTTTATTTCATAATCACCTGCTGCATTTTGTTGCACAATTTCGGGAGCGGTAAAAGCGTGCATATATCCTGCACCTAATTTAACATTTGCCGAAGTGCCATTTACTATTTTTTTATTAATTCCATTTTCAGAATAAATCATTATAGCCGATTGGACAAACCTGTGTTTAAAATAGCCTACGTTTACAGTTTGAAACCAAGTCCAATTTGGTTTTTCTTTTAAATCAAAAGTTTTGCCTAGTTCATAAACAGGATGAAAATTGCTGTAAATTAATTTACTAAATCGTTTAAAAGGGACCGAAGAGTGATTATTTCCGATATTAAAATAAATATTATTGGCAGCAGTAACTCCTGGAAATGTTAATATTAAAACTATAATTTTTAATTTATTTATCATACAAAAAAGTCTCCATTAATAATTGTTTGAGTTCTATCTGGTCCAACACTTAAAATCTTAATCGGTTTTTCTAAAGATTGCTCTAAATAATTTACATAAGCTAAAAATGTTTTTGGCAACGCATCAAGCGATTTTATTTGACTAATATCCTCTTGCCACCCCTCTTTAAAATCATAGATTGGCGCAATTTGTTGTTCACATATTTCAAAAGGCACTTGATCTGTTTTTTCTCCATTTATTTCATAATATTTTGCTACATTGATTGTTTCAAATCCAGAAAGTATGTCAGATTTCATCATAATTAATTCATCTACACCGCTTAACATTACAGCATATTTTAATGCAACTAAATCTAGCCAACCCGTTCTTCGCGGTCTACCTGTAGTGGCGCCATATTCGTGTCCTTTATCTCTCAATAGCTGCCCAGTTGCTTCGTTAAGCTCTGTTGGAAAAGGTCCACTGCCCACTCTTGTGCAATAAGCTTTAAAAATTCCGCGTACTTTACCAATATGTTTTGGAGCAATGCCCAATCCATTGCATACGCCACCTGCTATTGTATTGCTTGAGGTTACAAATGGATATGCACCAAAATCTACATCAAGCATAGAACCTTGAGCACCTTCTGCCAATATTTTTTTACCAGATTTTATAGCATTATTAAGATAATATTCAGAATCGATCCAAGAAAAGTTTTTTAGATATTCTGTGGCTTCATAAAACTCTAAATCGAGGGTATTTATGTCAAAATCTATCGCAGCATAATGATTGATAAGTTTGATATGTTGGTTTTTTATTTCATCATACTTTTCTTTAAAATCTTTACTGATTATATCACCTATTCTCAATCCGTTTCTGCCCACTTTATCTCTATAAGTTGGGCCAATTCCACGAAGTGTAGAACCTATTTTATCTTCTCCTCTTGCAGCCTCTAATGCTTGATCTAAAAGGCTGTGAGTAGGCAAAATTAAACTCGCTTTTTTACTGATTAATAAATTGGCTTTAACATTGGCCCCAGCTGCAATTGTTTTTTCTATTTCTATTTTTAATCTAATTGGGTCTATAACCACACCATTGCCAATAATATTTATGCAATTGGCATGAAATATACCCGATGGGATTGTGTTTAATACATGCTTTTTGCCATTCATCTCTAAAGAATGTCCTGCGTTTGGCCCTCCTTGAAACCTGGCTACAATGTCATAATTTGGTGTTAAGAAATCTGCTATTTTTCCCTTTCCTTCATCTCCCCATTGTAAACCTAATAATACATCTACCATTTTTTTAGTTTTTTTTAAATATTTATTATTTGTATTTCTGCACTGCAATTCATACATTTTCCATTTTTAATTATAGGATTTGCATATAAATGCAAGGCATGATGCAATACTTTAAAATTGAGTAAATTGCCCATAGTGTCCTTTATTTGCTGTATTCTAGGGTCGCAAAATTCTTTTACCTCTTTGCAGTGCAAACAAATTAGGTGATCATGTTGCATAAATCCATAGGAGCGTTCAAACTGAGCCATATTTTTTCCAAATTGGTGTTTTTTTACCAATCCTGAATCTAATAATAAATCTAATGTGTTGTAAATAGTGGCTCTGCTGACCCTGTAATTTTTCTTTTTCATTTCTATAAATAGTTCGTCAACGTCAAAATGCCGGTGATGTGCATAAATTTCTTCTAGTATTGCATACCTCTCTGGAGTTTTTCGGTGTAGATTTTTTTCTAAATATACAGTAAAAATGTTTTTAACTTCTGTGCTTATTTGAGAATTTTCCATTGATTTTGATTTACTTCTATTATAAAAATAAAAAGCAAATGTAAATATTATTTAAGTAAACTAACAGTTAATTTCCAACTGATTTTGCACATCAAACTTTATTCTTTATTTTGTCTAATTTATTCTTTATTTGCAATCAATAATTATGAATTTTTATCATTTAAAAAGCAACGTTGAATATGAAAAAGCTTGTGCTTCGGCAAAAACTGATTTAGGAAATTTTTGGAAAAATATTGCTAAAGCTAATTTTATATGGCAAAATGATTGGCAAAACACCTGCCGCGGCACGATGCAAAAAGCTAATTTTACTTGGTTTGATGATGCTGAACTTAATATAACTACTAATTGTATCGATAGGCATTTAGCAGATAAAGGTGATAAAATTGCTATTATTTTTGAACCCAATAACCCAAAAGAAGTATTTGTTGAAATAACATATCAAACATTGTATAATCAAGTTTGCAAGTTTGCAAATGTGTTGCTAAAAATGGGTGTTCAAAAAGGGGATAGGGTTTGCATTTACATGCCAATGATACCCGAATTAACTTATGCCATGCTAGCTTGTGCGCGTATTGGTGCAGTGCATGTGGTAGTTTTTGCAGGTTTTTCTTCAAATGCCTTGGCGGCTAGGATATTGGATTGCAATTGTACTTTTCTTATCACCGCAGATGGTGGATATAGAGGCAATAAAATAATTGATTTAAAAAGCATTGCAGATGATGCATTAGCTATGGTGAATAGTATAAAGGTGGTATTGGTTGCTGAGCGAGTAAAAAATAAACCCAATATGATAAAGGGCAGAGATTATTGGTTAAACGATCTTCTCTTAGCAGCCAATGCTACTAATATTCCTGCAATCCTAAATGCAGAAGATTCTTTATTTGTGCTTTATACAAGCGGTTCTACTGGTAAACCAAAAGGAATGCTGCATACATGCGCAGGTTATATGGTTTATGCTGGATTTACATTTAAGAATGTTTTTCAATATCAGGAAAATGATATTTATTGGTGTACAGCAGATATTGGGTGGATAACAGGGCATTCGTATCTAATTTATGGGCCATTATTAAATGGCGCAACCACCTTGATGTTTGAAGGCATTCCTTCTTTTCCTGATTATGGAAGATTTTGGCAAATTATTGAAAAACACAAAGTAAATCAGTTTTATACCGCACCTACAGCTATTAGGGCACTTGCTAAAGAATCCCTTGATTTTGTTAAGCCCTATAATTTATCAAGTTTGAAAGTGCTTGGCAGTGTAGGCGAACCTATTAATGAGGAAGCTTGGAATTGGTATGATGTAAATATTGGACAACGCCATTGCCCTATTGTAGACACGTGGTGGCAAACAGAAACTGGAGGTGTAATGATTGCACCATTACCCAATATTCATGATACAATTCCAGCATTTGCCTCAAAGCCCTTACCAGGAATCTTTCCAGAGTTGTTGAGTAAAAGTGGAAGCCTAGTTGATCAAAAAAACACAACAGGTAATTTGTGCATAAAACACCCTTGGCCAGGAATGGCACGCTCGATTTGGGGCGATCATCAACGTTTTATTGACACATACTTCTCTGCATTTAGCGGTTTTTATTTTACAGGGGATGGTGCATTTTTTGATGAAAATAGAAATTTTAGAATTACAGGTAGGGTAGATGATGTAATTATTGTGTCAGGACATAATTTGGGCACTGCGCCAATAGAGGAGGCAATTGATGAGCATAAAATGGTTGCAGAAAGTGCTATTGTGGGCTTTCATCATGATGTTAAAGGCAGTGCATTGTATGGTTTTGTTATACTTAAACAGGATGTAGCAAATTTAGAATCGCTCGCAAAAGAAATCAATGAATGTATCACAAAACACATAGGTCCTATTGCCAAACTAGATAAAATCCAATTTGTAACAGGCTTACCAAAAACAAGGTCTGGCAAAATAATGAGAAGGCTGCTGCGCAAAATAGCAAATCATGATTTTGAAAACTTGGGTGATATTTCTACACTTTTAAATCCTGAAATTGTAGAAGAAATAAAACGTAAAGTGATCGATGGATTAGTGTATATTAAATAATATGGACAATAAAAAAATTAAAAAAAGCATGTTATGCTTATTCTTGTTGAGTCTTGTATTGTTTGGATGTGAAACAAATAAGGGTAAAAAAATGGCTTTTTTTCATTGGAAAGATACCTTTAAAGTTACTAATTTTGAGAAAAAATGCCTTTCTCAATTAGGCACATCAGATTTATTTCTGCGGGTGTTTGATTTGACATTGGATAGTTCAAAAACAAATGTTATTCCTTCAAATTTTGTCACTGTTTCTGATACACTTTCTGCTTTTTCTATTATTCCTGTAATATTTATAGATAAAAGTACTTTGGCAAATATAAATATTGAAAATGTGAATGCACTTGCCATTAAAACTGCATTGAAAATAAAATCTATGATGAACGAAAAATCTATCGTTTTTAATAAACTAATGATAGATTATAATTGGGATGCAGCAGAATCAAATGTTTATTTTAATTTATTAAAATGTTTGGAAAAAGCCTTGCCTAATGTGGAAATTATTGCGGCCCTGCGCTATAATCAAGCAGTCGAATTACGCAAATATGGTGTTTTACCAACTAAGCACAATTTAGTATATTTTTATAATTATCTAAAAATTGATGCTAATTTATCAAAAAACAACATGTTAGAGGATAGTTTGGCACAAATTTATGCAGATGCAATCGCAGCCTATCCAAATTCATTTAGCTTGGCTTTGCCTATTTATTCTTGGGCACTACAAATAAGAGCAAATAAAGTTATCAATACTTTGCCTAGACGAATTAAATCTGATTTTGAAAATAATGATCTTTTTTTTGTTTCTAACTACAGTTTTTTGGTTAGCAAAGATAGTAATTACAAAGGTATTGAATTTAAAAAAGGAGACCTAATTAAAGTAGAGTCTGCCAAATATAGTCAATTGTCTTCTGTTGCTGCAATTGTAAAAAAAAGTATTCGATCAACAAAATTGAAGCAAATTGTTTTTTTTGATTTAGATTTTTTAAATTTCAATCAATTTGATATTGATAGTATCAAATTAGTTAATGAGCAATGTTTTTAAAACTCCAGCTGTTTGTGTGCTTTCTGCACTGTTTTGTTGATTAAAACATACTCCATCTGCTAAGATCTGCATTTAGCCGATATCCAAAACTAATAGAAGTTCCAGTGCCAATATATTGATTGCCTGATCGGTGATGCACTCTAATATCAAAAAAAGAAGCATACCCAATTCTATAACTTATGGTAAAATCTGCTATCAAAGCATTCACTAATTGCCCTTGTAATCGTTTATTTCCAAAATCATTAAACCTGTTTCCGTTTGGTCTAATAATTTCTCCTCCATAATTTGTAGAAAGGAAACTAGAGTCAACTCCTTTTTGTGCAATACTAATCTCTGCATTAAAAATAATTAAGTTTCTATTAATATTGGTTTTTTCTATAGAATTTTGCAATTCTGAACTTCTTTTTCTTGAGAATAAATTAATTTTTGGCACCCAATGAATTCTAGTAAATAATTCTTGAAAATTTGCTCCCAAAGGATGGGCTAAGCTTTGATTAAAGTGGGCATAACTGCTGCCAGTATTAAAATGGCTATATGTGTAGGGTTGTACACTATTATACTCTGTAGAAATTGAAAACATTGCATTAGTTTTTGGACTATATTTCAGTCCCAACTGATAAGCATATTTATTTGCCCACCAGCCATTATTTTGCCTCATATACTTTAGATTAAATTCGTCTAAAACAAATTGGCCATAAATAATAGTATTTTTTAAATGTTGCTTAAAGTCTAAGGCCATAATGACATTGTCATTGCTGCCTGCATTTATTTCTGCAGCCCTATAAAATATGACAGGATTGATATAGCTTAAATCGTAGCCTCTATGAGCACTATCATTTCTTTGAAAAACGATTGTTTCAGTTAATCCAATAAAAGTATTTTTACCCAATTTAGCCGTAATGCGATGCAAAGCGCTATATTTAGGAGCAAAAAGCGTATTGCCTAACAAAGGGCTGTAATCGGTAAATTTAGAAAATAAATTTTGGTATTGAAAATGTTTGCCAAATTGAGTATTAAGTTTTAGAAAAAGATAAGGAGCAGCATCGCTGCCCAAAATTAAAGAGCGCTCACCAAAACCAATAAAGTTTTTATCATACCCAAATTGGGCTTTAATAAATTTTTTTACAGGAGTAAAAGTAATGTAGCCTCTAGCATCAATATAGTCAAATCCTTTATTTTTAAAATTCTTCCACCAAATTTGGCCAGGCATAATATCTAATCTTCTTTTAATGCTATTAGCAAAATTAGGATAGATCCATTGGTTTTCTGAAATATAACTATAAAACCCAACTCCTCTTTCTCCACCCAGATTACCTTTAAATTCAACCCCACGCGTGTTTTGAGAAATAGTTTTATTGCCTTCTTTTCCTACATTAAAATGGATAACTGGGTTTAGAAATATCTTGTAATCTTCGCCTTGTTCAAAGTAAAATTGACCAGTATTTTGATAAAATGGTAAACGATTTATTCTAGGGTAAACCTCATTTTTTTTTGGATCCCAATCGGTGTTTAAATATACTAAAGTATTAATTGATTCATTATCTAAAACTGGTAAACTGTCAGAAACCAAATGTTGCTTGTTAAATATTGTTTTTTGGTGTATGTCAATGTTGTTAAACCATAATTCATGCAAGCTGCC
>JBDNFC010000083.1:0-13210 GCA_041690035.1 Bacteroidia bacterium
ATAAATTTAATGGCTTACAATGTTGAAATTATAACCAAAGCTGACACCATAAAGGGTTACGATGACCAAGTGGGAAAGCTAGCCACAAAAATTGGCATTGATGTAACTGAATTACTGAAGTTAGTTAAAAATAGCATTGAGGGAAATACAAAGTTGGTTGAAAATGATGATAAATTCGAATCCGTATTTAAAGCAGAAATACAAAAACTATCTGATATTTTAGTAGGTATTGATAGCAATTATAAAAAAATACTCTTAGCAAAAAATATAAAAGAGGCTCATCCCTGTATTGATAGATTAAAATCGTTAAATGGTGCCTTATTAAAGGTTAGGGACAGCATAATTACAAAAAATAACAACAGCCCATCCAAAGCTGATTACATAAAAGTGCAAAATACCATACAGCAAATAGATACTTTAAGAATGCGCGTTGGCAACTTAATAATGATTGATAAAAGGGCATTTGAATATGCAACCACCATTTTTACCAGCGGTAACTCCACCAGTTTTAAAGTAAAAATTACCCCTAAATCAGCTGAGTTAGGATTAATTGCCCCAATGTTTAAACCACATAATTATGATTATAGGTTGCAAAATAGGTGGGCCACGCGGGCATTTTTAAGTTTTAGTTTAGGCACATTTACCAAACAGGGTTTAGGAGATCAGCTTCTATATTCAGAGGTGGACAGTATTTTTCCGAACAATAATGGCTCAGCAGATTCATCAACTTATACTACACAAAGTAATATAGTTAAGTCCAGTTCTGCACTATTATTTTCTAATATTTCCTTTGTCATCAGACCCATAAAGAATCTAGAATTAGGTATTACCACTGGCGCTTCAACCACCCTATTTGACAATAAACTCCGCATAGGGTATAATTACGGAATAACAGCGATTATAGTTGAAAGACTGCAAATATCTTATGGATTTGTGCTAATGCCAGAACAAAGCATCAGAAATGAAAAACTGATTGGACAGAAAAGTATCGGAGATTATCAATTTACAGAAAATAATTATGCCAAAAACTGGGTAAAAAGGAGCTATATTAGTTTAGGATACTCTATTCCACTATACAATTAAGAAAAAATATGAAAACACAAAATAAACAATTTTATCTTGGAGCATTAAACCAAGAACAATTAGACACGCTGAACAGTATTGTTGAACATGCACATTACCCAGCTGATTTTGAATGGTCGGATTATCCTTTGCCCGAGGCTTTTAAAGATGAAATAATAGGTTTTGTAAATTCAGCAATAACCAATAAAGGTAATAAAGCAATGGCAATTCCGCCAGGGATATTTCATCCAATGCCAACCAAAGCACCACCGCCAAGGTATCTTAAAGTTGGAAATGAAATAGTGGAAATTAAAGCAGAATATGACTCTATGAATATTCCTGAAACGCTTGAAGATAAAAACCTTTATAGCTTTATTGTAACCACAAATGGACAAGGTATACATATTCAAGTATATTACAATCACCCACAATATGCCATAGAAGGTTATTCTATAGCACATTATGATATTTTACATGATGCAGTAGATTTGAATAGTCAGCCAATAGAGAATAAACTGTTCATTCTAAAGATGAGGGAAATTAATAATACCCCTAATACAAGTATTAATTTTTCACTTTCACCTAACCCAACTCGCCTTTCAATTGCATCAATGCTTACTATTCCTGTTTCTATTTTTAACGAGGTTAAAAATAACCGTAAAACCTTTCATATCTACCAATTTTAATTAGTTTTGAATTTTTGAAAAGGATAATTTCCATATCAATAATTTTAACATTTTTTGCTTGTAGTAGCAAAAATGACTGCCGTATCAATGGTATTGTTTCAAATTCTTGGACAGAAAAATCCCTTGAAACTCAAATTCTCATTGTTGATTCATTGGTAAATTCAGGTTCTTTAAATTATGAACAAGAATTGCTAAAATACGATACCTTAGTTGATATTGCCGAAAGCTTTAACCTAAACCAAGGCTTACAAAACACCTATCGCAGGATTGGCTGCACCTATATGCGCTTAGGTAATCTTCAAAAATCTACGGATTATTTAATTAAAAGCGCAACGATATCATCTCAAATTAATGACACGCTTGCTCTCCTAAGCACCTTATCTAACATTGGCAACGTGTATCAATACTTCAATTTGCCTGATAAAGCATTGGTTTATTTAGATTCAGCACACCAAGGATACTTGAAACAAGATTATCATCCCATTTATTTAAGCAGTAGTTTTTATAACCTTTCTGAACATTATAGTGAATTAGGCAATCATCAAAAAGCCGCTGAATATGGCAAACAATCTTATTCTAAAATAAAATCTATCCCCAAGTCTACCGCATACCTTAAAGCTGACTCCTTATACTATTGGTTGCAATGGATTAAGGAATTAAGCTGTTTGAATAAAAATGTAGCTACCGACTCCTTTACAGCAATGCTTCCCAACATTGCTGCCCAAAACAATAGTACAATAAAATTAGAATCTTATGGGTTTGGATTAAATTTGTTTCCACCATCTAAATCAAGTATTTGGATTGATTCTATTTTGTATTTTATGGATACGGAAACAGAAAATGACACCAAAAAATTTACTTTTATTAAGTTAGCTGAATATTATAAAAAAATAAAGCAATTTGATTCTGCTTTTAAATATCAGGAAATGGCTGTGATGCTTAAAGATAGTTTTTACGGTATTAAAAGCCTTGAAACAATAGCCAATATTACGAGTGCTTATGAGCAATTAACCAATAAAGAAGTTAAATTACTACAAGTGCAACAAAAAACCCAAAACACTTGGCTAACTGCCCTTGCATTAACCTTACTTTTATTATGTATCGTTGGCTTTTTATACTTTCAAAATGCAAAAAATAAACGAAAAAAAGTCGTTGCAGAAAACAGCTTAAACATTAATAAATTAATAGAAGAAGTAAATCAAACTAAAATGGAAGCTTGGGCAGACGGACAAGAAAAAGAACGCAGCAGAATTGCCAATGAATTGCACGATAGATTAGGTGGTGTTTTGGCTATGGCAAGCCATCATTTTAACAGTGTGGAAGCGCAGTTTGAACTGATGAAAAAACAAAACAATTCTGCTTTAGCTGACCTTAAAAAATTATTAAACAATGCCATTATTGAGGTAAGAGAATTATCTAAGGACATATCCTCTAATATGGTAAATAAGCTAGGCCTGAGCAATGCCCTTGCAGAACTGATAGATACAGTTCAAAATGCATCCGAATTAATGATCAATTTTAAAACGCATCAAACAGATTGCAAAATTCCTTTAAACAAAGAGATTGCGCTTTACCGTGTGGCACAAGAAGCGCTCAATAATATTATGAAACATGCCAAAGCAACCACTGTTGAAGTATCTTTAGTTGCAAATGAAGGAAGTTTAATACTAATGATAGAGGACAATGGTGTTGGTTTTGATAATAATGACAAACTAATCAATAGTTTAGGGTTAAAAAGTATGCAAAAACGGGTGGAAGATCTAAATGGAAAGTTTACTATAGATAGCACAAAACTAAGGGGAACGACTGTGATTTCAGAAATACCAATTTGATTTTACCTAAATCTTGTTACATCTCCATTATATAAAATATTATTGCATAACAGATAAGACTAAAAAAAACGAATTACACCTACAACCATGAGTAAAATTAAACTTTTTATTGCCGAAGATCATCCCATAGTGCTAGAAGGCATGGTAAAACTTTTTTTAGACGATGAAGATTTTATTGTGGTGGGAACTGCAAATACTTGCGCTAAAGCAGCAGAAAAGATAATGGAATGCAAACCAGATGTTTTGATAACGGACATTAATTTTCCTGATGGAGATGGAATATCGCTTTACAAAAAAATAAGAGCAAAAAAAGGCAATATAAAGACCATTTGCCTCACCATGCATAAGGAACAAGGATATGTTGCAAGTGCTTATGAGGCTGGAATAGATGCTTATTTACTTAAAGAAACTGAAATTAGTGAAATCAAAAGAACAATCAAAGGAGTGATTGCAGGGCAAAAATTTTACAGTCCAACATTGTTTGATTTTAAAAATAACATTTCCGAAGATGGCACACTTAAAGAAAAATTAACCTTAAGAGAGCTAGAAGTAATCAAATTAATTTGTGATGGACTTTCCTCTAAAAAAATAGCCGAAAAACTCTTTCTAAGCCCCTATACTATTGATACGCATCGTAAAAACATTTATAGTAAATTAAATATAGACAGCATGGGAGCTTTAATTAAAATGGCGCATGATGAAGGATTGATAGTGTAGTGTAAATTTTTATACAGCATGATGTTTTCAGAAAAAAAATCGATAAAATTTAGATAAAACACAAAATAATCACTATCTTTGTATTTAGGTTTGAAAAAAACATTGGCTATATCACTTCTATTTATATACTGCATCACCGCTATGGGCATTAGCCTAAAAGTGCATTTGTGTGGAGATAATATTTCTTCTATTGCGCTTTTTGAAACAAATCAAAAAAAATGTGCTTGCGCTGCAGAAAAAGATAATGATTGTTGCAAAGATTTAAAAATTAGCCCAACAATTGACGATTTACATGCTTTATCGGTTCATCAATTTTTAAGCAACAACAAGTTTACCAGCATTTTTTTCAAAAGTTATTTTATAAACCAAGCAGACCTTAGTTCACTTTTGTTTGTAAAAAACAAACCTATGGGGAAGCACCCGCCAAATATTTCAGGCAATTATGGTGCTTTTTTACTAATATACAATCAAGTTTTTAGAATTTGATAAACCCCTGTTTAATTATTTTGCAAAAAAATCTTAATTGTTTTTTTCAAGCAAAAAATTAAATCACCACAAAAGATTATCCGCTATTCAAATAGTGCTTATTATGCCTCAAGCATTAGGCAATTTGTTTATTATAGCCCATAATCCTTAATTTAGGATTTTCTAAAAAACAACACAAAGCCCTATTTTAATTTTAGCATTACCTACCATAATGTTGGTATTAAATGCCAATAAAATTATAAATAGGCACTAAATAAAAAACATACAAAAATGAAACACATACAAAAAAATATAAAAATAGGTGCATTTGCAATAATAATGCTTGTTAGCAACCAAGCCATCGCACAAATAAATAAAGTTGAAATAAGGGCCACCGGCCTAACTTGTGCCATGTGCAGCAATGCTATATACAAGCAACTTGAAACCATCACCTTTGTCGACAGCATACATACTGATTTAAACACCAATACTTTTACCCTTTTCTTAAACAATCAAAACAAGCTAAGTCCTAAAGACTTTAAAGACAAGGTAGAAAAGGCAGGATTCTTTGTAGGCTCGATGATACTGCACTATGCAAGTACCTTTTCAGTAAATGCTAATTACATTATCATTGCTCAAAAAACCAATGCCATTAACAACACCTATAAAGTATTAGACAAAGGATATGTAACTGCAAAAGAATATAAAAAACTTGCAAAAAAATATAAAAAAATAATCACCTATACCGCGAATAAAGAAACAGATTTTCACTTGTCAGAATTATGAGAAAAACTATTATTGGTTGCATTATTTTTTTAGGCAACATCACACAAGGGCTATATGCTCAAGAGCTATTTGTGCTTACTGAGCCAGCCAGCAACATGCCAAAAGGCAGCATTGGCATTAGAAGTATGAACAGCATGATGTTTCAAAAAAACGGAAAACTAAACTACCATCAAATGCCAGAACTAATGTGGGGCATCCATCAAAAATGGATGCTCCACATTCAATCTTTTGCTAGTAGCAGGCAAAATGGGGGCTTGGTGCATGAGGGTTTTTCGATATATAATAAATTTAGATTTCTTTCTATAGACGATTTTAATTCTCATTTTAGACTGGCAGCATATCACCGCATAAGCCTAAATAATGCAGAAATACATCAAGAAGAAATAGAAACAATGGGTCTTAACTCTGGCAATGAAATAGGATTAATAGCCACTCAATTAATCAATAAAAATGCACTTAACTTTACCACAAGTTTTGAGCAAATTTTTAGCAGTCAAAAAAACGCCATTTTATTCAACAAAGGATTAAACTACACTTTATCTTATGGCAGACTAATATATCCAAAAAAATACACGCATTTTAAACAAACCAATATAAATTTGATGGTAGAATTATTAGGGCAAAATTTGTTGGGCAGCGAAAAAAACTTTTTAGATATTGCGCCTTCAATACAGTTTATTATTAATAGCCAAATGCGGATTGATATTGCTTACAGGGCTGCATTATATAGCAATATGAGCAGAACCGCACCAAATGGAGCCATACTAAAATTCGAGTACACTTTTTTTAATTTAAAAAAGTAACCCTTTTTTACAAATTGCCTAATGAAGTTAGTTTAGCTTAAATCCAAATTACACATTTGAATTTTGCAGATATTCTGCTAAACAATTAGACCAATGCGCAAAAAAACAAAAGGGTGATTTTTTTCTTTTAAAATGAGAATTACAAAAATGATTAAAACTGAATCAAATTCCGCTAAAGGCAATTATTAAATTCAAAAATTATACAATAATAAAGAATTTGTAATAGATGTTAATGATTATGTTGAAACTGAGTTTTTAAAATCGCATATATAATGGAGTAAATAAATTTAATTTTACCTTCTTATTTCTTAATAATTATCCATTGGTAAATTCTTTTATTTTCTTCATAAATAGTCTCTAATCGCAAAATAAGGTATTTATCAGCCTTCCTTTTTGGCACATTCAGCAAAACCAAGTATCCTTCGTTAGGATCTAAAAAGCGTTGTGCTTGAATTATTGAATCGCAAGTTGCAAATTCTTTTGATTTAATAAGTATATTTTTTTCACTTAACTGCACCCAGCGATTTTTTTGAGGAATTAATTTCACTCTAATCTTTTTTGAGGTACTGTTTTTAATTTTGTAATAGGTTAAATAAGGTACAGCGCATGCTATGCCTTCTTGTTTTATCGATTTTTTCTCAATTGGCTTAACAAATTTTGAAGTATCTGTAAAAACAGGAACCAACAACTCATAAGGATTTTGATCTATTCTACTTTCTATTCGGGAACCTTTTTCATCGAATCGAATCATTTCTTTATACCATTGTATGCCGCCATCGGGTGCCGAACTAAACTGAACTAAACTTACTTGTCCATTTGCATAATAACTCAAATTGACGCTTGCATGACCTCCAAATGTTCTCAAATTAAACTCATATAATTGATTGCCCAAAGAGTCGTAACCAATAGACTTTCCTGATTTTTTGTCATTATCCCATATTTCTTGAGTGGAAATTTTTTCATTTTTATGATAGCATGATTTGGTTTCTTCCCCTTTTAAGACACTAATTGTCTTACAATTATACTGCGAAAGAAGCGCTTGATTTACAAAAAAGAGGAATAAAAGAGGGGTTAAATATCTCATCGTTTATTCATTTCAAAATTTATGCCATTATCTTGCTATATTTGCAGTTTTAGAGCCAATTATTAGATGCAAGAAACCAACTACCAACCGCAAAACAAAATTAGGATAGTCACTGCCGCCTCTTTATTTGATGGGCACGATGCTGCAATAAACGTAATGCGTAGGATTATTCAAGGCACAGGATGCGAGGTAATCCATCTGGGCCACGACAGAAGTGTGCAAGAAGTGGTAAATGCTGCAATACAAGAAGATGCACACGCTATAGCCCTAACAAGCTACCAAGGCGGACATAATGAATATTTTAAATACATGCATGATTTATTAAAAGAATCGGGTGCAGGGCATATTAAAATTTTTGGAGGTGGAGGAGGTGTAATTTTGCCTTCAGAGATAGCAGAATTGATGCAATATGGCATCACAAGAATTTATAGCCCAGATGATGGCAGAACCATGGGACTGCAAGGCATGATTAATGATTTAGTAAAACAATCTGATTATCCCATTGGGCAAGAAAACGAGTTTGACCTAAGCAAATTAAACTTTGAGCATCCTCATCACATCGCTAGGTTGATATCGATGGCAGAAAATAATCAAGAAGGATTTAAAGCTTACAGGGCCATTTTAGAAGAAAAATCTAAAGAATTTACTACACCAATACTAGGAATAACAGGAACTGGTGGTGCAGGAAAATCTAGTTTAGTAGATGAATTGGTGCGCAGATTTTTAAAAGACAAACCGGATAAAAAAATTGGAATTATTTCTGTAGACCCAAGTAAAAGAAAAACTGGGGGTGCATTGCTAGGCGATAGAATAAGGATGAATGCCATAAGCCACCCAAATGTATATATGCGCTCTTTGGCAACCAGGCAAAGCAATCTTGCACTCAGCAAACATGTAGATGATGCATTGCTTATTTTGAAATCTATCGGTTTTGATTTGGTGATATTAGAGACGTCAGGTATTGGACAATCTGACACTGAAATCATAGACCATAGCAACCTTTGCCTCTATGTAATGACGCCAGAATATGGGGCAGCTTCGCAGCTCGAAAAAATAGATATGTTAGATTTTGCAGATGTGATAGCACTCAACAAATTTGATAAAAGGGGTGCACAAGATGCACTGCGTGATGTGCGCAAACAGTATCAGCGCAATCATAAATTATTTGACATTAATACAGAAGAAATGCCGGTAATAGGTACAATTGCAAGTCAATTTAATGACCCCGGCATGAATAAAATATATCCCCTGCTGCTTAATAAATTGGCTGAAAAAACAAAAGCACCTATTGAAACCTCTTTTGAAGCAGGCAATGAAATGAGCGAAAAAATATTCATTATTCCACCCGCTAGAAACCGCTATTTGAGCGAGATAAGTGAAACCGTTCGCCAATATAATAAAAACAGCATATCACAAGCTGAGATTGCAGAAAAAATGTATCAAATAAACGGCACAATTTCTATTTTAAAAGACAACCTTAGCTCATAGAATTATTGTTGTATGACAAATTACCTAAATCATAGTTTTAAAATTATTTTAACACTATTTTTATCGATACTACTTTTATCGATAGTGCCAGAAAAGTATTATGAAACCCTAAACATAAAGAAACCAAATATTTTAGCAGATTTAAACTTAATTAACACTCAAAACAAATCTCTAATTAAACAACAAATCGTATTTCAAGACACTTGCAAGCAAGGCATCACCTGTTTAGAAGACTACTCTGATACCCAAGAAGCCAAAAACAAATTTTTTTCTGCTTTATTAGATTTAAAAAATAAAGAAATTAGCAAGGTAAGAATTGCATTTTTTGGCGACTCTTATATTGATGGAGACATAGTTACATCCGACCTGAGAGATACACTGCAAGCTATTTTTGGAGGCAATGGAGTAGGATTTGTGCCAATATGCAGTGAAACTAATTTTTTTAGGCAAACGGTTAGACATACTTACAAAAATTTTGAAAGCAATACCATATTAACGCCCAATGCACATGCTGCAAGTTTAGCAACAGGTGGATATTGTTTTATACCAAAACAGGGCAATTATTTGCGTTATGAGGGCGTAAAATATTCACCTAGATTAATGCTATTTAATGATATAAAAATCTTTTATCGCAGCAGCAATAATTATACTGCAAATTACCAAACAAAAGAAGGCAAAGGAACATTTAACCTAGTGGGAGATAATAGTATTCATCAAGCTACATTGCACAATCAACATACCAATGATATTAGTTTTACATTTCCTAGTAGCGAAGATATTAAACTATATGGCGTTTCATTAGAAGACAGCACAGGAATATATTTAGACAACTTTGCTATGAAAAGCAATAGTGGATTAGCTTTAGCAAAAATCAACAATCAAAACCATCAGCAATTTGATAGTTTGCAGCACTATCAATGTGTATTTTTACAATATGGATTAAACATTGCCTCTGCCAATGCCAAAAACTTTACTGCCTACGAAAAAGAAATGTCTAAGATAATTGACACTTATAAAAAAAACTACCCAAAAGCTGCAATCATAATAGTAGGAATATCTGACAGAAGTAGCAGGCAAAATGGAACTTATCAAACCATGCCCTCTATCCCCTACATGATAGATGCACAGCGCGCTATTGCTAGAAACAATAAAATTATTTTTTGGAATCTTTTTGAAGCAATGGGTGGTCAAAACAGCATGGTGGACCTTGTAAATGCAAAACCGGCATTGGCAAATAAAGATTACACGCATCTAAAATTTAATGGTGGCAAAAAAATTGCACATATTCTGCTATCATCTATTCTTTATGAATTTGAAAAATACCAAAATAAAATTGAAATTAATACTCATAATACTCACCTTTAGCCAATTTTCTTGCACCGCACAAAATACCTGGAGAGACAGCAGTATAAAAAAATACGGTTTTGAAATAGACTCTCTAAATATTATTGGGCAAGATAATTTATTGGCTGATTTTTTTAAACAATTACAAGCACTAAAAAATAAACAAAACAATGTGGTCAACATTATCCATATTGGCGACTCTCATTTGCAGACGGATATGGCCACCGCAGTGATAAGAACACAGTTTCAAACATTTTTTGGCAATGCTGGCAGAGGGTTAATTGTACCCCTGAGAGTTGCAAAAACTAACGAACCTCACAGTTATAAAACCAACAGCTTGCAAATATGGCAAAGCAAGCGATGTGTTTTTCCATATATGCCTTTAAAAATAGGTATAGGAGGGCTTACTATCAAAACCATTGATAGCAATGCAAGTTTTAATATCAATGCATTTAATACCGATAAACTCAATTATAGTTTCAATAAAGTAAAAGTGTTTTATGAAAAAAATAATACTAGCTTTTTTTTAGATTTTATTGACAGTCAAAATAATATTTACACCCGTTTAAGAACGGACTTAGACCAAAAGCGCACCAACTATAATTTAGTATATTTAGAAAAAGAAACCCAAAATATAACTATAAAAACAGCTAAATCATTAGCAGAACAAAACCATTTTACCCTTTTTGGACTGTCGTTAGAGAATAGTAAACCAGGCATATTGTATCACACCATTGGGATAAATGGCGCACAATACAAACATTATAGCCAAGCTGATTATTTTAGCGAACAAACCAAATATTTGCAGCCAAAACTTATCATCATTTCTCTTGGCACCAACGAGGCTCATGATACTAGATTTGATTCTACTGCATTTTATCAACAAATAGATGAATTAATAATAAAGCTAAAATACCATAATCCAAATGCAGTTTTTTTATTAACCACACCTGCCAACTCATATTATAGAAAAGGGTATAACCCCCGATTACCCATTATTACCAATACTATTTTAACATATTGTAGTCAAAATCAGTTGGCCTTTTGGGACTTACAAACAGCAACAGGCGGAGAAAAATCTGCTAATCTATGGAGAAAAAATAGACTTATAGGCAGTGATGGTGTGCATTATACCAAAAGCGGGTATGAACTTCAAGGAAATCTTTTTATAGAAGCGCTAGAAAAATCTTATCAAAAATATGTGGCAGCAAACCCTTAATAATTTCTTTACCCTTTTTAAATATGACAGCAAAAATCCATTGATTTTTAGCTCTGGCTTTTTTCTATTTCTTTTCGCTTGCTTTATGGGAATTTATTTGGTTTTGCACAAGCAGCATCGATCAAAAATTATTTTTGTAACCTTATTTTCTCTTTATTTTTACTACAAATCTAGTGGTATATATTTTTTACTACTTGTTTCCTGTACTTGTATTGATTATTTTTTGGCAAATAAAATAGCTTTAGCCATAAATTCTTTTTACCGCAAAATATTTTTGGTATTGAGCTTAATTAGCAATCTGGGTGTGCTATTTTACTTTAAATACACCAACTTTTTTCTTCAAATATTTAATGATATTTCCGCCCAGCATTTTGAAACATTTGCAATTTTTTTGCCAGTAGGAGTATCGTTTTTTACTTTTCAATCGCTTAGTTATACCATTGATGTGTATAGAAAAAATATCAAGCCCGTAAAAAATATATTAGACTATGCATTTTATCTTTCTTTTTTTCCGCAATTAGTGGCAGGACCTATTGTGAGAGCCGTAGATTTTATTCCTCAAATTTATCAAAAAATTGTTGTAAGCAAAGAAATGTTAGGAAGAGGACTTTTTTTAATCATCTCGGGATTGTTTAAAAAAGCGGTGATAGCCGATTATATTGGTGTCAACTTTGTAGACAGGGTATTTGAAAACCCAATGCTCTATTCCGGCTTAGAGAATTTAATGGCCATTTATGGCTATGCTATTCAGATATATTGCGATTTCTCTGGATATTCAGATATGGCTATTGGCATTGCCTTGCTAATGGGCTTTCATTTTAATCTAAATTTTGACTCTCCTTATCAATCAAAAAATATTACAGAATTCTGGCGCAGATGGCATATTAGCCTCTCTAGTTGGCTAAAAGATTATTTATATATTGGATTAGGTGGCAATAGAAAAGGCAAGATTCGAACCTATTTTAACCTATTAATCACAATGCTAATCGGTGGCCTATGGCATGGGGCAGCATTGCGTTTTATAGTTTGGGGCGCATTGCATGGCGCTGCATTGGCCTTTCATAAACTTTTTTTAGCTATTTTTAATAAAGTTACGCCTATAAAAATAGGGAAAGCCATTTGGATTGTAAACCTAATAAAAATCTTTTTTACCTTTAATTTTATTTGTTTTTGTTGGATATTTTTTAGGGCAGAAAATATGGAAATTGCCAGTCAGATGATGCAACAAATTATCCATAATTTTAAGGCTCATATAATATTAGAATTTTTGGTGGGTTATAAAACAGCTATTATTTTGATAGCCATAGGATACTTTCTCCATTTTATACCATATAAATATGAGCAATGGTGTCAAGCAGCCACTGCAAAACTTCACTGGAGTTTGCAAAGCCTTGCGCTGCTTGCAATGATTCTTTTGGTGGTGCAATTTAAATCTGCAGATATTCAGCCTTTTATTTATTTTCAATTTTAGGTGCAATGTGACCTATAAAATACTGTAGGTTTAGTTTAGCATTTTGGCTTTTAATTCCTCTGCTCTTTTTCTTCCTGCCTTGTAATTAGGGTCCAATTCTATTGCTTTGTCGAGGTATAAAATTGCTTGTTTTCTGTATTTTTTTCCTTGATGTTGGTTTGCCCAAGCCCAATAGGTAAAACTCATTATTTTCCAATGAGCATATTCGCTATTTTTGGTTTGTTTGTCAATAATAGATTGCATATCGATTTTA
>JBDNFC010000084.1:0-8615 GCA_041690035.1 Bacteroidia bacterium
TACAACTTGCTTTACTCTGGTTTCGATACATTTTTATTTCGCTCATGGCTCATAAAAACACTCAACCTGACGTAAAGCGCGGTCTAGTGAAAAGTGCCGCAGAGCGAAAAGGGTGGTCGTAGAAAAAGTGCAGTTTGACGTAAATCAATACCCAACAAAAAGTCATTCTGAGTGTTGCGCCCTAGCACAATGTATCGAAGAAGGCTTAAGCGGAGAAGATATTTTGATTGAATAATAAGGTATTTAAAATATTATGCCTTGACTTACACCGTCATAATTTCTTTTTCTTTATCTACCTGCATGGTTTCTAATTGAGCAATTGTGTCATCTATCATTTTTTGAATTTTAATATCCGCTCCTTTTGCCTCATCTTCAGACAATCCATCGTTTTTCAACTTTTTAACTTGTTCTAGTGCCTCTTTTCTTAGATTGCGAATTCCTATTTTTGACAATTCTGTTTCAGCTTTCACTTGCTTAGCCAAATCTTTTCTTCTCTCCTCTGTTAATGGTGGAATATTGATGCGAATAACATGGCCATCATTGCTTGGAGCAAAGCCCAAATTTGCATTTATAATAGCTGTTTCTATGGGCTGTATCATGTTTTTTTCCCAGGGTTGAATAACAATAGACCTTGCATCTGGTGCAGAAACACTTGCCACAGAAGCCATGGCTGTGGCTGCCCCGTAATAATCAACCATTACACTGTCAAAAATATTAGGACTTGCCTTGCCTGCCCTTAATTTTGTGAATTCATTATAGGTATGGCTAATATTTTTCTTTAAATTGCCTTCTAATTCTTTGTAAACATCGTTTGTATTGCTAATCATAATTTGTTTTTATCTTCGCTATAGAAAATTGGAACAAAAATAAAGCCAAAACTATTAATAAAAAATTTAATTTGTATTTATGCAGACACCAATGCTATTTCCTAAATTTATGCATTTATTATACTTTTTCTATATTTTAATCGTTATAAATGTATGCTGAAAATATTTATTCTGTCATTAACATACTTTCTTTTTTCTAATATTATGGATCAAAAAAATAGCGGTAAATGTGTAAAAATAGAAAAAACAGATTCACTTATTAACAGCAGGTTTTGTGTAACTGAGGGTTATTCACGTCCTGCATTAGATAGCCAAAGTTTTGGGTATTATTTGAGACATTTATCGCTAAAACCTAAAGGAACATTAGTAAAGACATACCAAGGAGTAATTAAAGAGAATAATGGTATTTACTGTGCAGTAGTAGATTTAGAAATAGGCAATAGAGATTTGCAGCAATGTGCAGATGCTGTGATGAGATTAAGGGCAGAATATTTATTTAGTAAGAAAAAATTTGCAGATATTAAGTTTAAGTTTGTGGCAGATAATACTTGGCATGATTACCTAACCTATGCAAAAAGCGACCGTACTTACGCTAAGTTTCGTGCTTATTTAGATTTTGTGTTTAGCTATGCAAATACTGCTTCATTAAAAAAGCAATTAATACAAAAACCGTTTAAAGACATCAATATTGGCGATGTTTTTGTGCAATCAGGAAATCCTTATGGACATGCGGTAATAGTGGTAGATATTGCGTCCAATGGCAGTGGCGCAAAGCAATTTATTTTGGCTCAAAGTTATATGCCCGCCCAAGATATACAGATATTGCAAAATAAAAATGATACTAAACCATGGTATGATTATAGCAATAAGCATAATAAAATTTACACTCCAGAGTGGACTTTTGATACTGCAGATTTAAGAACCTGGTAATAAAAGTTAATTATACACGCTTAGTAAATCACCTGTTCTGCTAGTGCGGTATTGCAATAATGGAAATATGGCAGGGGTTCTTGTAGGCATACCACTAAAATTAAACAAGCTTCCACAACAATTTATAAAACCACTCGGTTCATATACCCCACAGCGCATCTGCAGCGCACTAGAATCTACTGTTACCATTGCACATGCATTGCTTGGCTGATGACTGCAAGTGCGGTCAAAAACACGAATAATGTCATCAAAATCATGCACAACTAATAATCCTTTATTACCTCCTGTTTCATAAAAAAAAGTTCCTGGCACAAAAAGAAAGTTCCCTCTTATGGCTAAATTAATAGTTTTATTAACTGGCACAATAGGGATAGGCTCTGAATTTACAGGATTTTCTCTTTTTTTGCATTGAGCAAGAAGCAATAAAATTATAACTATACCAAAACCAATTCTTTTATTCATAATCATAAAATCCCTTTTTTGTTTTTCTGCCAAAATAACCCGCATCCACTTTTTGCTGCTGAATTCTGCTAGGCCTAAATTTTTCATCATTATTAAATAAAGTAAACATCGATTCTGTAACTTTTAAATTTGTTTCTACTCCTATTAAATCCATAAGTTCAAAAGCACCCATTTTAAATCCATTGGTTTTCATGAGATTATCTATGGTGGAAACATCTGCTACCTGCTCTTCTAAAATTTTTAAACTTTCAACATAAAAATGACGTGCCACCCTGTTTACAATAAATCCTGGCGCATCTTTTGCAAATATGGGCGTTTTTTTCAAAGATTTGACAAAAAGATACGATTTATTTTTAACATCTTCTGATGTTTGAGCACCCTGTATTATTTCTACCAAACGCATAATATGTGCAGGATTAAAGAAGTGTATACCTATCACTTTATGAGGCTTATCTACCTGTGCTGCTATTTTTGTAATCGGAATAGAAGAGGTATTTGTGGCTAAAATAATAGCAGGATTATTTTCTAATACTTGCTTAAATATTTGAACCTTAATTTCTAGTTTTTCTACTACTGCCTCTATAATGATATCGCCCCTGCAGTTACTCAAATCTGAGCTTAAATCAATGTTTTTTAAAACACTACTTTTTTCCGATTGCTGCATTTTGCCCAAACTTATAGCTTTATCTAATTGCTTATTAATACCCTCCATTCCTTTATCTAACATAGTTTGATTAATGTCAAAAAGCTGGACTTTATAACCGCTTTGAGCAGCCACTTGGGCTATTCCTGCGCCCATAACCCCTGCACCTGCTACAATTACTTTTTTTATTTCTGTTTCCATTTAATCGTTTATTACCTGCTTATCCAATATTCAGGATTTTGTTTTTCTTGTTTAAACCAAAGTTCAAAATGTAATTCTGTTTCGTTGTCCTCGTCAGTATAAATTTTGCCAATATTTTGTTTTGTATCTACTTTATCACCCACTTTTACATAAACAGAAGACAATTTTGCATATACAGTAAAATAATCACCATGCGAAACCATTACCATATTTTGCATTCCGGGTATTTCCATCACTGCCACTACCTCTCCTTTAAAAATACTTCGTGCAATCGCCCCATCATTGCTCAAAAAATTAATGCCGTTATTTTCTATCGTTACACCACTAAGGGTAGGATGGGCATGTTTACCAAATCTTTCGGATATTAAACCATTGCTCACAGGCCAAGGCAATTTGCCCTTATTCAAAACAAAAGCATTACTGCTCAGCACTGATTCTGGAGTTTTTGTGGCTGTATTTTCATCTATTTTCTGTTTCTCTGTTGATTTTGATTCATTGCCATCCTTTTCCTTTTGAGCGGCACCTTTTTTTTCTTGATTCTCTTTTTTTCTTCGCGCTTCTTCTGCTCTTCTTGCCTTTTCTATTTCTAGCGAAATTAAGCGTTCTATTTCTCGGTCCAACTTTGCTTTTGCAGCCCTTTGCTGCTGCAGTTTAATCCTTAATTCTTTTTCCTTTCCGCTCAGTTTATTTACCTCATCTTGCTGCTTGCTTTTATCCCCTTCTAACTTTACCTTTTCTCCCTCTTTTACATCTAGTATGATTTCTTTTTCACTTTTTAGCCCCTTTAATACCAAAATACCATCTTGCAATGCGAGTTTATCTTCTTCTATACTAGATACCATTCTGTTCTGAAATTCAGCAATTTTTTGCAAATAGCGCAGCCTTTGGGCAATTTGATTAAAGCTATGTGCACTAAAAATAAAATGCCATTTATTGCCTACACTCCCTTTTAGCCTATATGCATTATAAATTGATTTTGCATACTTTGTTTTTTGGTCTCTTAAGTGAATTTCTAACGCTGTTAACTCAGTTTCTTCTAAGTTTACTTGCTGCTCTACAGAATTTAACTCCTCAGCCAAGCTTCCAATAATTTCTTCTCTTATCTTTATAAGATTCTGTATCATGCGAAGCTGTTTTAAACTGATGTTTTTTTGGCCCTTAGTTTGTGCTAATATTTTATTTGTCTCTTCTATTTCATCAAGCTTCTTTTTTCGCTCATTTTCTATGTCTTTTCTATCTGTAGCTTTTAAGTTAGGCATGCTAATCATTAAAAACACAAGGATTATTGATTTAATTTTCATTTAATTATTTTCTTTTAAAAGTCGATGGAATGGTGGTGGGCATGGGATCAAAAATACTTAGACTCAAATCATTCAAAATCATGTTTACTTTTAAAATATCCATTCCATTTTTTGCAGTTAAATTAACCACATTTGCAAACAAATATTGACCCAATTTAATTTGGTTTTCATAATTTACTTGCAAATATATTTCATTTTTTTCGCCTACAAAGAAACTGTTTAATAAGTAGGTAAAGCTTTTATCTAAGACTATTTCATATCTTGATTTAGCATCTTTTCTAAGAAGCGAAGGTACTGTATCTGACAATATTTGATAATTGCTGTCTAAATCATAAATAGGCCTAGCAAGTAAGAGCATTTGTACTTGATTAAGACTGAGCGTTACACCTGCAATACTTGCTAACTCGCTCCATGCCATTACAGAATAGCTACGTTCTATTTTGCTTATAATAGTAATACTATCCACATCCATAAAAATTCTTGCACCCTCTATCCCAAATTTGCTAATTGATAACCAAATATTCTTATCTTTTTCTATTTTTACAACTGCATCTGTGCTTAGTTCTTCCTCTCCATCTTCATAATTTATTTTTGCTTTTGCAGAAAAGTGTGTCCAATTTATGCTCAAGTTTTTAAAGACCATGCTTGGAGCAAAAATATCAGGTACAGGTTCTATAACTTCAGCTTTAGGTATTTCTGCTACCATCATTTTTTTTGATTTGCATTCAGAAAATAAAACAATCATCATGCATAAAGTTCCTATAATTTTTATTTTTAACATTATTTATTTGGGGATATTTTTATTTAGATTTATATAATACTCATTTTGAGGTAAAATTTGCAACAACTCTGCCAAAAGTTGATGTGAAATTTCAAAATTATTGATTGCGATTGCTTTGCGCAAAGCCATTTCTTTTATTAAAATTGTGGTGTTTATATTTTTCCATTCATTGATTGCAATATTTTTTTTAATATTTAATAGTTGCAATTCTACTATTTGAGCTCCCATATTTGACTTGCTCACTTTTTTTATAAAATTACTTATTTCTGTATTAAAACTATTCTGCCAAAGTGATAGAATGGCCAATTCTTGAAAAATGATTTCATTGCTATCCAAATTTGCCCATGCCTTTTCAAGTTCAATTTTAGCATTTACAACTTTATCTAAATAGCAATTTGCCGCTGCCATAGTAGTATATAATGCAGCCCGTTCCTCTCTCTCTAAACTGTATACTAAACCATTGTCTGCAATTGCATAAGCATCCTCAAATCTTCCAATGCGCAGCAGCGATTTAGCATAAAGTTGATAAGAGCCCCATTGAGAGGGGTGATTTTCGTATAATTTTTTTGTGTAATCAAGGGCCTTGCCAAATTCTTGTTTGGCAAGCATGTCATTGCACAATGAAAAACCCACTTTATAATCTTGAGGATTTGCAAACCAAATTTCTGTTAATTTTTGTGCTGTATTTTTTTCTGATCCCGTATTTTTTAAATAAAAAGCAAGAAAAGGAGTTGCTTTGGGATTCTCTTTACTTAAGTATTGCAATGCGGCAATAAATGCTGTGTCATTAATCGTTCGGTTTTGAACTAAATACCCAATTACCTCTTGACTATTTGCATACTGATCATAAATAGCGCTCGCGATAGCTGCAGCATATAATGGCATATTACCTTGGGCAAGTGCCCATTTACTTTGCATTAAATAACCATAAAAAGCATTGGCTTTATCAGCTATCATATTATTTATTGCGGTGTCAGCTTCAGCCCATTTGCTAAGGTCTAGCAAAAATATAATCATATTTTTTTGGGTTTGCATATCATTTGGATATTTTTTGCTCAATTTTTTTTGATTGGCTAATCTTTTATCCAATTCGTTATAGTGTGCATAATGATTGTCAAACATGAGTGCAGTTTCTTGGGTATAGCCAAATCTGTTTTGATACCTAATTAGCAATTGTTCTGCCTTTTGTTGTTGATTGTCATTAATGTAGTAGTAATAAGTTTTTTTATAATGCACACGGGTGTTAGGAAAACTGTCTATAAGCCTTGAACTTAAAATTGCAGCTTTGCTTTTTTGATTATTGTTGTAATAACTTTCTGCCGCCAATTCTGCATAGAAAGTATTTTCCGGCACTAATGCATAGGCTTTAATAGAATGGTAGTAAACCTCTAAATAATTTTTTTGGATTAAATAAATTTTAGCCAATTGATAATAACAGGCATCACAAGCTTTATCTTTTGCAATTATGGCATTTAGTATTGTTTTAGCATCTTCTAAATTACCAATGTTGTAAGCTTTTTGAGCATCAATAAAAGCAGCTTTTTGGGAAATTTTTTGTGAAATAATATTTTCTTCAATATTGATTTTTGTAGCTGTTTTTTTTTGTTGACAAGATATTATTAGCAATAAAGTACCAAACAAAAATGATATGTATTGTCTATTTTTCAATATTTATGCTTTTGTAGAAATATTAGTACTGTAATCGCTAATGCTCAATTCTGTAGCTGCCCCATCCCATATAACATGATTGCCAATCATGGCATTATTGCATACTGTGTTTTTAATAGTTACATGATTCATTACTATACTATTAACTATTATGCTATTTTCTATCACACTACAATTGCCAATAGAAACATAGGGTCCGATAGTAGCATTGCGCATTTGCGCCCCTTCGGCAATATAACAAGGATTGATAATCACATTGTTTTCTCCAAAATTTCTAGCTTCATTGTGGCTATTAAACTCGGTTTCATTATGAACAATAATTCTTTGATTTGTATAAACCGTGGCATCTTTATTTCCGCAATCCAACCATTCTGAAACTGCGCCTGTTTTAAACCTTGCACCTGCTTTTTTCAAGTTTTCTAAAGCATTGGTTAATTGATACTCGCCTTTTTCCATAATATTATTGTCTAACAGATATTGCAATGCAGTTCGCAAAGCCTGTCCGTCTGTAAAATGATAAATGCCAATAATTGCCAAATCACTTACAAATGTGGGTGGTTTTTCTATAAAATCTGTAATAATATTATTTTGGTCTAATTTCACAACTCCAAAACTTGATGGATTTTCTACCTTGTGCACCCAAATGGTGCCATCAGAGCTGTGGTCTAAGTCAAAATCTGCTTTAAAAAGGGTGTCTGCAAATGCAATTATTACATCATTATTCAAAAACGCCCTCGCACACATTACTGCATGTCCAGTGCCAAGAGCCTCTGATTGTTTACAAATATGCCCTTTTGCTCCTAAATTAGTTGCTATTTTGATTAAATCTTCTTCTACTTTTTCACCAAATTCTCCAGTTACAAAAGCTATATTGGCAATGTTGGCCTTGCATACCCTTGCTATATCATTACATAAACGTTCCACAATAGGTTTGCCAGCAATCGGGATAAGTGGTTTTGCAGTCGTTAGTGTATGTGGCCTCATTCTTTTGCCCATGCCAGCCATCGGTACGATAATATTTATTGATTTCATCTATTTTTATTTCTAAAAGTGTGCGTTTTATTACTTTCCAGTGTGTCCATATCCACCATCGCCACGGTCAGTTTCTGCAAGTTGATTGGTAAGTTTCCAGCTAATTCTTTCATATTTTGCAATTACCATTTGTGCTATTCTATCGCCACTGTGTATCTCAAAATCTTGTTTGCCATGATTGATGAGTAAAATTTTTATTTCGCCCCTATAATCTGCATCTATAGTGCCCGGACTGTTTAAGATGCTGATGCCGTGTTTTAATGCTAAACCGCTTCTTGGCCTTATTTGAGCCTCAAAGCCTATAGGCAATTCAATAAAAATACCAGTCGATAATAATGCTGTTTCCTGCGAGGATATTATTATTGGAGCTTGTAGCCAAGCATATATATCCATACCCGCAGCACCAGCAGTTTGATATTCTGGCAATGGATTTTTAGATTTATTGATTACTTTTATTTGCATGAATTGCACAAGGGCAAAAATAGTGTTTTTTTTGTTTAGCTCGTAAAATGGCTGTGTATTATTGTTTTTTTATTTATAATCATTGATAGAAACACTAGCCAGCGAAAAGTCATTCTGAGTGTTGCGCCTTAGCGCAATGTATCGAAGAAGTCTTGAGCGGTGAGTGTTTCCAACTTGCTTTACTCTGGTTTCGATATATTTTTATTTCGCTCATCGCTCATAAAAACCCTCAACCTGACGTAAAGGGTTGGTAGCGAAAAGCGCAGTCTTACAAAAAGCGCAGTTTGACGTAAAGCACCAATAGCGAA
>JBDNFC010000085.1:0-2939 GCA_041690035.1 Bacteroidia bacterium
CCAAAAAATTGGTATTTAAGAGATGTTAAATTAAAAAAAATGTTTCTTAAAATTAATTACTACTTTTGAAAAAAAATATTTAACCGATGAAAATTAGACTTTTTCAATACTTAGCAATACTTTCTATAGCCCTAACCGCTTGCAAACAAAAATTAGATAAAGCATTATTGCGACCAAACCCTTTATTTGCAGAGTACATAGCGGCATACTCTACTGGATTGGTATCAAAAAATGCAAGTATTCAGATAAAATTGCAACAAAGATTCGACTCTTTGCCTGATGATTGTATCCGTATTTCGCCAAAGATAGAAGGTATTTATAGCTTGGCAGAAGACAGGCATACGGTGGTTTTTAAACCCAAGTTTCAGATGAAAAAGGGAGCAATTCACACAGTGAGTCTTGAAATGGATAAATTTTTTCCAGGCATTGCAAAAGATTTAAAGAAGTTTAGATTTCAATTTCAAATTATAGACCAAGATTTTGAGGTATCATCTGTGGGATATTATTGCAACTCAGCGTCAGACTTTAGCAATAATACCATCAAGGGCGAAATATATACAGCAGACTATGTGAGTAGTAAAGAATTAGAAAACCTACTTGTTGCAAGTCAGCAAAATAAAAAACTAGACATAAAATGGCAAAGCAGTGAAAACAACACCAAACACACTTTTAATCTTGCAAAAGTTATACGCAGTAATGCAGACGATAAAGTAAAACTGCTTTTTGATGGTGCCGCAATAGGAAGCGATAAAGAGGAAACCAAAGAAATAGAAATACCAAGTTTAGACAAATTTGTGGTTCAAGGTGTTGAATATATTTCTGATAAAAGTAATTTTGTAAGAATATTGTTTTCGGACCCAATAATGGAGCAAGATTTAGAAGGCTACATTGGTTTTAAAGATGACCAACCAAAAATTAAATACTCTGAAATAAATATGAATGAGTTGAAAATTTATACCGAAAGCTATACCGGAGAATCAGCACTTTTTCAGATACTAAAGGGAATAAGAAATATAAAAAACAAGCCCTTGTCTACTCTTTTTGAAAAAGAACTGGTTATTACCTCTAATCTTCCTAATATAGCGCTGTTAGGAGAAGGAAACATAATACCAAAAGGTGAAAAATTACTTTTTCCATTCTCGGCAAAAGGATTAAAAGGAGTGCACTTGACGGTATTTAAAATTTATGAGAAAAATATTATCCAGTTTTTTCAACAAAATAATTATGACGGCACCTATCAATTAAAACAAGTGGGCAAATCTGTTTTAGAAGAAGATATCATGCTAAAAGGGGGTAAAGCAAATGCCCTAAATCAAACTAATAATTACTATTTAGATTTATCTAATTTTATACAACCTGAGCCTGGAGCAATATACAGGGTTCAACTAAGTATGCGGCCATACCTAAGTAATAATATGTGTATGAAAAGTGATGGTTTAAGCAGAATAGAAGCAAAAGCAGAAGAAGATTGGGAAAATTTAGATTATTATGACTACTACGAGTATGAATATGACGAAGCATTTTACCCCAGTGGATATGAATGGGAAGAACGCGATAATCCTTGCCATCTTTCATTCTATACTGCCGATAAAACAGTATCAAGAAATGTCTTGGCCTCAAATTTTGGCATCATTGCCAAGCTAACAAATGCCAAGGATGTGGATGTAACTGTAAGCAACTTGTTAGACGCAAACCCAATATCGGGTGTAGAAATTTTAATTTTTGATTACCAACAACAACAAATAGGAAAAGGGGCTACAAATAGTGATGGTTTTGCTACCATAAAACCAAAAGGCAAACCATTTTTTATTATGGCTAAAAAAAACAATGAAAAAGGATACTTAAAAATTACCAATGGAAATGCATTGAATCTAAGTAATTTTGATGTGGGTGGAGAGATTTTAAAAGATGGGTTAAATGGCTTTATATATGGAGAACGCGGTGTTTGGAGACCGGGCGATGACATTTATTTAACATGTGTATTGCAAAACAATTTACAAAAATTTCCAGAAAATTATCCGGTAAAAATGACGCTTTTATCGCCTGATCAAGTTATCTATGATCAACAAGTTAATAGTCAGCCGACAGATGGTTTTTATTGTTTTAAGTTCAAAACATCACCAAATGCCAAAACAGGAAATTGGCAAGTAAAAGCTACAGCAGGTGCTTATACAATTCAAAAAAACATAAAAATAGAAACCATTAAACCAAACAAATTAAAAATTAATCTTGCATTTAATGAACCAATTTTATCCCAAAAATCTGGAGCAGGATACCTAAATGTGGCATGGTTGCATGGAGCCATTGCTGCAAATTTAAGAACCAATATTACAGCAACCATTTTTGCAGAAAAAACAACTTTTGATGGCTACAAAAAATATATTTTTGACGATGTGGTTAAAAAATTTAGCACACAAGAACAGCTCGTTTTTGATAATAACTTAGATGCAAACGGAAACGCCAATTTTTTAATCAATTTGAAAATAAGTAATGAAGCCTCTGGCAAACTAAAATTGGGTATTTTTACAAAAGTATTTGAAAACGGAGGCGAATTTAGTACCCGATACGAAACGAAAGAATATTCACCCTACAATGTATATATTGGCATGAATATTAACTACGGTGAATCAGAGTCTGAACTATTGCACACTTCAAAAAACAACCAAATTAACATCGTTGCCATAGACGATAGAGGCAAACCTGCTGAAGCAGAAAATGTAGTTGCAAAATTATTTAAACTTAAAAACAGGTGGTGGTTTAATGCCAACGAAAATGAAAGTTATTTGATGAGCAGCAACTACAGTGAGCTAATTACAACACAAAAAATTAATATTGTAAATGGAAAAGGGGCATATACTGTAAATGTAGACGAAAATAATTGGGGAAAATATTATTTAAAAATAGAAGATGAAAATGGTGGACATAGCTGCGGAAAAGTA
>JBDNFC010000086.1:0-14250 GCA_041690035.1 Bacteroidia bacterium
AAAATTTTGAGCAAGTAAATCTATCACAACTGCCCAAAGGCGCATATATTATGCATATTTTTACCACCAAAGGAAAAGACATCGCTATAAAAATTATAAAGGAATAGGGTTAATGATGAATGGTTAATGATGAACTAAACCCAGAATACGCAATATTGATCTAATTATTTAAAATTGGGCTAAAATAGCTCAGCATTTGGTGATATAAATTTGTTATCTTTTAAAAGCAGGATGCCAAATACTATTATTGATTGTTGCACCGGTTTGTAACTGTATTGCACCAAAAATAAATTCGTTAGTGCTTTGGTTGCTTAGCGCAACTACGTTTTCAAACGAAATCAATGCAATGTCAAATATGGAAGTTAAATCTATTTTCCAATCTTTACCCTCTTTAAAAAAATCATAATATATTGATGTACCCATGCCATTTACTGCGTGCTGTCCTTTGGCAAAATTACTGTCTAAATCTACTTTTGCTATGTTATTTTGTTTTAAATTCTCTTTACCAACCAATCCAGCATCTACGGCAAAAACAAAAAGTGATGGACCTGTTAGGGTATTCAAGTCTTTATAAGAGATTAAATGGCGCACCATTAATAATAATGTTTTATCCAATATATTTGAGGAGTCAACTTGTGCAGAATCACTAAATTTTATCATTTCAGCCATTTTTTGATAATAAAATCTGGTGTTTGTATCTAAGTGTTTTGCAGCTGCCAATCCATTGTTTAATAAAATAGCTTCTTTATATCTTGAAAAACAAAGTCTCACTTGTTGTTTTTCTGATTCTTGGCCACTTATTGTATTTGATAACAATGCCAATATAAAATAAAATATTTTTTTCATTCTTAAATTTGAATCTGTTGTGTAAATGCTTTTTTGCAAAAGCTTTAGCACATCACAAATATACGATTATATCATAAAAAAAACGGAATAAAAAATTTAGCCTAAAACCATTATTTGATTTGTTGTATAATTTCATCAAGATTAAAAGCAACACTTGTATCAATTACAAAATCAGCTTCTTTTTCATAATTTAAAACGTATTGATGATAAGCAGGCAAAAAATGATTCTGCCATTGGTATTCTATCATTTTTACACTAATATTTCTTTCCTCAATATCTCTTTTCATTCTTCTTTTAAACATCAAATCCTCTGTTGTTTTTAGAAAAATAATATAATCTAAATTAGAAAAAAGTTTTAAATTATTACTTAAAAAGATACCTTCAACAAACAATAAAGATTTAGGGTATATTATCTTTTTTTCTTTCACTGCCAATGGATTATTAAATTGATATTTATTAATCACAACAGTTTTGCCAGCCATTAACAGGTCAAAATGCTGGTGAAAAAGTTCCCAATTTAAAGCACTTGGTAAGTCAAAATTGGTGTGTCCGTTTTCATCTTTCAGTTGTTGGCCTAATGGGTTATAATAATCGTCTAAGGATAGCACACTTATTTGATTATTAAAATATTGTTGCATGGCGATGGTTAGAGTTGTTTTGCCCGAGCCACTTCCGCCAACAATACCGATTTTTTTTTCAACCATCTTTTAGCCCAATGCCGAAATGATATCAAATTTAGTGATAATATGATAATTTCCACCCATATCTTGCATCACCACAGCCTGATTGTCTTTATTAATCAATTTTGCAACATCGGTAATTTTAGTTTGGTAAGAAACAATCGGGAATGGAGGTTTATAATGATTTTCTACTTTTTCATCCAATACATTAGCATCAAGCAATGCAAGATTATAAACATCTGTGTCTGTAAGACTTGCCACTATAGCATTGGCATTGTCTACCACAGGAATTTGCGAAATACCGTATTTTCTAAATTTTTGAATAACCTGTTGTAAGGTCTCGTTTATTTTGGCTGTAACCAAAGGTAAATTGCTATGATTACTGACTAAATCTAGGGCTATAGCAGCTTTTTTATCTTTAATAAAGCCCCTATCCCTCATCCAATCTTCATTAAACATTTTGCCAAGATAGCGGGTTCCGTGATCATGAAATATTACCACTACTACATCGCCTTTTTTAAACCTATTTTTCATTTGCGCAATACCCGCTATGGCAGACCCCGCACTATTGCCAGCAAAAATTCCTTCTTTTCTTGGTATCTCTCTTGTATAGATTGCGGCATCCTTGTCTGTTACTTTTTCAAAATGGTCTATTAATGAAAAATCAACATTTTTTGGCAAAAAATCTTCGCCAATACCCTCAGTAATGTAAGGATAAATCTCTGCTTTATCAAAAATTCCTGTTTCTTTATATTTTTTAAAAACAGAGCCATAAGTATCAATGCCTAAAATCTGAATATGAGGATTTTTTTCTTTCAAAAATTTTGCAGTGCCGCTTATTGTTCCGCCTGTACCAACACCCACAACTAAATGGGTAATTTTACCATCAGTTTGATCCCAAATTTCTGGCCCTGTGCTTTCATAATGTGCTTGGCTATTGCTTAAATTATTATACTGATCTGGTTTCCATGCATTTGGAATCTCATTTACTAATCTGCTAGAGACTGAATAATAAGACCTTGGGTCTTCTGGCTCCACATCTGTTGGGCATACGATTACTTCTGCCCCAAAAGCCTTTAGGGCATCTACTTTTTCCTTACTTTGTTTATCAGTAGTGGTAAAAATACATTTATATCCTTTTAAAACTGCTGCAATTGCTAAACCCATACCCGTATTACCGCTTGTGCCCTCTATAATTGTGCCACCTGGTTTTAACAATCCAGCCTTTTCAGCATCTTCAATCATTTTTACAGCCATTCTGTCTTTGATGCTATTGCCCGGATTAGTAGTTTCCACTTTTGCTAGTACCATAGCCTCTATTCCCATTTCTTCTATTATTTTATTGAGTTTAACAAGAGGTGTATTGCCAATTGTTTCTAATATATTATTGTAAATTTTCATGAAATTTTTACCTTTTTATTGTAGAACAAAGGTAAATCATTTTTATACTTTATTAAGTTAATAAAAATATTAAACTGTGCAAATAACCAGATTAATGAGAAATATTAATCACAGAATTTTTTTAAATAAAAAGTGTTTTCAATAACAAAACAGTTTCAAAATTTTTACTTAATCTGATTTTCAAGTACAATAAAAGGTATTTTTTCTTCAATCCAAAGTTGTTCAATACCAATTTTTGGTTTCACTTCCATAATTAAGCTTCCTAGAACTAAATCTATATCACCATCACTATCATAGTCTGCGGCATCCATGCATATCCATCGCCCTTTAGAAGCAATAGAATGGGTGCTAGTTTCAAAAATAAAGTTCCCTTTGTTCTGATAATACACAAAATTTTGAAAAGGTTTAATGAGCCAATCAGGAAAAAAGCAAATTGTAGCCATATCTAAATCGCCATCATTATCAAAATCATGAACTACAACTTTATAAACACCATTTAATGGATAAAAAAATTCTTTTACAAATTTGTTATTTCCATCATTTATAAGAAAATAAATTCCATGATATGGCCTCAAAATCATCTCAAAATCAGCATTATCTCCAGCAGTGTAAACAATATCATCATCACCATCATTGTCTAAATCTACTAAACTAATTGATGTAGATCCAAAACTTGGGCGAAAATTCACTACAATTTCTTCTTTAAAATAATCATTACCTAAATTATAAAATATTGATATTCGCTCTTTGGCTTGGGCAAATAAGGCAACAATATCAGGTAATCCATCTTTATTCATATCCTTTATTTCAATGGCAGTGGCTCCTGGATTTGGCGACAATATCTTTTTTATAAAAACGCCATTTTTTTGCGCCAAGTATAAGCTCAAGCTCCCTTCAAATTTGCCAAATTCGCACACTACAAAATCTCCTAATCCATCTCCATTCATATCATAATATTGGGTATTTACTGGTCTTTTTAAATGATCAATAACTATTTTTGCTCCTGTACTCCCTTTTTTGGGCAATTGAACAATGCTGCCAGAAGCTGCATCTGTGGGCGAAAAACTCCCCATACTTGTAACGTAGTTATAATTGTTAGTAAAAGTAAGATATACAGGTGCTTCATCTAACTCTGCTGCTGTATTTATTGAAAAATTATGATTAAGTTCAAGAAACTGTTTAGTATTGGCATCTCCTATAAATAAGCCTCCTTGTGAATTAAATTTTACCATTGTTGTAGAAGGTATATTAAACTTATTGGGAGGTATAATTGCCTTGAACAATTGATCATTTACGGATATATTTTGAGGTGTGATTTTTAATGATTCTGGAGCATTGTTTATATAATAATTTTGAATTGCTTGCCAATTTTCAATACTTATTATCTCATGGTTTGGAAAAACATTTTCACTAATTAAATATTTTCCATTTTTATCACGCTCAATTAGTTGCTCCCGCTCTATTTTGCTTGAATAAAAACCCATAAAATTCCCCATTTTTGGCAAAACATGATTTTTCCATAAAACTTTATTCAAGTCTGATGGCAATGGCAATTGATGACAATTTGTGCAGTATTGTGCAGCTAGTGCCTTGCCATTTATTTCATTTTTTGGCAAACCATCATTACATTGACTAAAAAAAAGGGTGAATAATGATAAAATAAAAAACAATGATTTATAAGCAATTTGCATGATTTTAAAGACACACAAATTTAGCTGAGGCAATATTAATAGGATGTTATTTTAATTTAACCAAGATTAAGTTTTCGTTAATTTTTATTATTTTCTCTTGATGTTTTACTAAGTATGGATTACTAGTATCTGATAGCTCAGTGCTAATTAAATACTTTGCACCCCGCAGAATTGCTTCCTCCAAATAGATTTGCCCTTTTCCTTGCCTTTTTTCAAACAATTCATTCTTTTTATAATAGGGAAACCCTTTAACATCAAGCATATAAAATAATTGACACCCAGTTTGGTCAATGCCGCAAATTACAGCAGTTTTTTTGGGAATTATTGCCTTTAAAAGCAATCGCTCTTGTTGGTAAAAATTTACTTTTTCTTTTAAAAAATTTGGAGGAATAATGCGCAAAACAGCCCATATAGGCATGCACAATATGCAGAAATAAACATATTTATTGATAGGAAATATTTTTGCAATTAATAACAAAGGTAAAAACAAGAGTGGCAAAAAATAGTAATCATGCTGAGCTAGGTTGTGCGATGCTGCAACAATGTATGCTAAAACTAAAATTATTGTAATCATCCAAAACAATTTATTTTTGATTGCAGGTTTATTTTTAAAGCTGACAAAAATGATGTAAATAAATATTGCAAATAAAGGAAACCCGAAAAATAATTCAGGCACAATGGTTAAAAATACAGTTTTTAATGACGGGTAAATCAGGCTTTTTGGTATTAATCTAGGATATGCGATAAACTCTACCAAACCATTAGAAATTGCTGTAAGGTATTGCGCATATTGATACCAACATATTGCCATAAAAAAACCAATACAATAAGGAAATAATTGGTAAAGACGTTCTTTAAAATTTAAATTTGGGGTTAAAAAAAATAGCAGCAAACCATATAAAACATACACATATTTTATCATCATGGCTCCGCTAGCCAGCAATACAATTATGAAAAATTTAGTTTTAAATTCTCTCGAACTTAGGCTAATAGCAATTGCACTAAACATCATAGCAATGGAAAGAATATCTGGAAGTGCACTAAATCCATAGTAAAAGATTAAGGGATTAAATAAAAAGGCTATAGCAATTATCCTTGCCTTTATATCACCAAATTTAATAAAACATTGATAGACAGAAAAAAATGCAATACAAGTAATTAAAAAACTAAACCACCTGTGCACTGCATGTGAAAATCCAAAAACTTTATACAATAGGGCTAAAATCCATTCATAAAGCGGGAAATGCATTCCAGTAACACCGCTAAATTCCCATCTTTTATCTACTCGTGGCAGCCATATTGCCAATGTTTCTGTATAAAAATTTTTAGCTACAGCAAGCGTATTTATTTGTCTCCAAACATGCATGCCACAAGGTGGATAATTGATAAAAGGCAAATGGCATATGAAAAAAAGGATTATAAAAAAGGTAAAAAAAGTTTGATAATTCCAGTCCAAAAATGGAGCAGAAACCAATTTGTTAAACTTAGAATTGGCTAATAGGTGTGATCGATGATTATTTTCCAATTTTCTTGGTCAATTTTCCTAAAAACAAGAGAAAACATACCTGTATCTTGTATATTTTGATTCTTTAATATTTTATTTACCCTAAATTTTCCTATAATATTGGCAATGGTTTGTTCTTGGTTTATAAATGTTTTTTCATAGATTTCAAAAACTAGAACACCCATTTTTTCTTTGCTATCAAAGCCCTTATTGTACATATTGTTTACATTATTCCATCCCTTTACTACACCTCTTTTGGTTACAAACCTAAGCGAATCACTTTTCCAATACCCTTTCATATATCCACTTATTTTTCCACTATTCCATTCTACCACTTGCATATTCAGTATTGAATCTATGGATTGCATTTCATTAATAGCGGATTTTTCTATTGCTACTTTTTCGTTGCTGCTGCTGCTGCATGCATTTAAAAACAAAACCATGCAAAAAGCGCTTAATATTTTTAGTTTAAAATTCATTTATTGTTGTGTAATTTGATAAGTTAGGCCAGCCGAAATAATGTTATTGTAGACACCGTTTCTTATAAAGGTAGAGAATTGCGGTTTTTGCTTATCAATAATATTGAGTATTGAGTATTGATAATGCATATAAAAATATATTTGATTACTCAATTTTATATTTGCACCCAATATACTTGACAAGTCAAACTTTTTTAAATTATTTTGTTTTTGATACCCAAACCCTAAATCAGCTCTGCCATTAACAAGATATGCTGGAGCCAAACCTAATTTAATATTGAAACCCTTAATGGCCTTTTGATAATAAATGGGTACTTCTGCATAAGCATAATTATACCGCACAATCACCAGTGGAGGATTATCGGGATTGTTTGCAGTTCTGCTTCCTTTAATTGTATAGGTTATTTCCATGCCCAATTGATCTTTCTTGTTTAAACTAACAAAAGCACCTACGCCAAACCTATACCCCAATTTGTTGTAGCCCGCCATTTGATCGCCATCTATTTGACAAAAATTTGAACCCGCAATTATACTATAATTTATATTTTGTGCTAAAATACCCTTATTTACGAAAAACGATAATAAGACTATTAATAAAAGACTACTGCTATTTTTTAAACATTTATTATAGATTTTAAGCATGATAATTTTATTGATTAGCTAAATTTTTAAAAACACAAAACTACATTTAATTGTTGAAATATAAAGCAGCCTAAATATAAAAACTTTATTGGTTAAAAAAAATCCGAAATAAGTTTTAAATAGCTGCAATTCAAAAACAAATTACATATTATTGCAATAATTTCTATCAAAAAATGAATCACAAAGAGGTTATAACAAAAAACATATCTAAAATTTTAGAAGAACTCAAAAATGACTGCAAACTTATTGTGGTATCAAAATACCGCGATATTGAGGATATAAAAATCGCATACAATTTTGGGATAAGAGACTTTGCAGAAAACAGAGTACAATCTCTTTTAGAGCGAAAGAGTCTATTGCCAATTGATATAAAATGGCATTTAATTGGCTCACTTCAATCGAATAAAGTAAAACAAATTATAGATTTTATAAGCTTAATACATGCCGTTGACAGTGAAAAAATATTGACAGAAATCAATAAGCAAGCTAGTAAAATTGGCAGAAAAGTAAATATTTTATTTCAATTGCACTTAGCAGAAGAAGACACAAAACATGGATTTGAAATAAATGAATTTTGGGATTTTTTGGCAAGCCAACCATGGAAAACCTATGCATTTATTAATTTTTGTGGCATTATGGCAATGGCGACCAATACGAGTGATATGCAAAAAATTGCTAAGGAGTTTAGCACTGCACAACAAATATTAGAAAAAGCAAAAAAACTTTACTCACCATACTTGCTAGAATTTAAAGAATTAAGCATTGGCATGAGCAGCGATTATTTAAAAGCCCAAGATTATGGCAGCACTATGGTGAGGATTGGAAGTGCGGTATTTGAGTAAAAATACTAGCTAAAAAGTTGATCTTCTATCCTACTTGTAATAATTTCTTGGTTTATTGGTTTGTCAAAAATGTAATAATCAATCCATCTTTTTACCACTGCGTCTAAATGATTTAGTATTATTAATCGCATTCTATTTTCATCAATTTCGTCAAGACAAACTTTTGATGCTATTTCCATTTTCACCATTTTTTGAAAAAGACCGTTCTCAAATTTTAATATCAATAAACTCTCCTTTAACAACTCATTATTTTCATACACTCCTCCATAAACATGCAATGGAGTTTTATCTATTTTTCTAAAATATATTTTTAAGTTATAGTAATCAAATAGCTGAATCATACGCTAAACTTTTTCTAAAAAATTAAAAAATAAATTTATCATAACAAAACCTAATTAAAAATACTGCAACATACTAGATTGCTGCTTATAGTAATTTATAACTGCAATTGCGGGATTTGCCAATCTACTGTTTAATGATTTGCTTGCATCTATCAAGTTGCTTGCTACTTGCTTATTCATATAGTTTATGGATTTTAGGGCATTAAATGCATTGATTCTTGTTCTAAATTCAAAAGCGGAACTGCTCAGGTAAATTAATTTAGCAACATATTTTTCATCGCCTTGCATTTGATATTGAAAAGCGTTCCATTTACTTGCAATGCTGTGATTCATTCCATCAACCACAGAAAGTTGAGGAACATCAATAGACTTGCTGCGTAGCATCAAATTGTCTAAAGCAGATTCTACTACTTGATAGCTGCTATCTAAAAGCAAATTACGCAAAATCTCTTCATTAGTTGTTTGGGTAGCTAGGGTTTGTCTAACGCGTGCATTGGCATCCGTTGAAGCTAATTTCTGCAGCACATTAGCCGTTGAAAAAATGCCTGTTTGCTTTATCATTTCTTGTCTAACAAAATAGCTTTTTTCTTTTGCATACCAATTTGAAAATAATTTTATTTTTTGAGTAGAATCTAGCTTATTTAAGGCAACTATAGCATCAAATCTATCTATCGCATAAATCGCAAATTCTGCTTGTTGCAACAGCATTTGATTGGGTTTTATAAAACTAACTTGTTTTAGCACTTCATTATTTTCATCAAACAATACATAGTTAATATTTTTACCTTTAGTTTCAAAATTTACAATATGCGATTTCTGTGAAATCCATACTTTTTGTTTATCTTCTGTGCCATCAGTATAATAAACAGCAAATACTATTGGCATTTTAAACAATCCATCTGCTTGTGAACCTTTTTGGGTTTGCAAAACACTAAATTGAGCCCTATTTCCAAACTGTTCAAAATTTATTAGATAGTGAGGCTCATTACCTTTCCAAATCCATTGATCAAAAAACCAATCCATATTCATTCCTAATTTATCTTTAAATGCTTTCTGAAAATCATCAGTATTTACATTTGCAAAAGCGTGTTTTGTTAAAAAATGTTTGATACCCCTTTTAAACTCTTCATCACCAATCACATAGCGCAGCATACTTATAACTGCAGAGCCTTTTTGGTAAATTCTTGCAGTACCACTAGCGGTGTGTCTTATGGGCAATAAATCTTTGGTGCTCGCATTGATTGCAGATTCACACTCTTTTCTAAAATTAAATTTAACCTCATTATCATCTGCTATTTTGGCATCAAAAATTTTGGCATAATAGGTGGCAAAACTTTCTTGCAGCCAGGCATCTCCCGGTCCTCTTGCTGTAATTAAATCCCCAAACCATTGATGGGTCAATTCATGACAATTTACCCCAATATAATTTCTGTCTAAAAAAGCCCTTGCATCTACAAAAAAGAAATCTCCAAAAATAGTAGCAGAGGTGTTCTCCATAGCGCCATACAAAAAATCTTGCACCATTACTTGACTATAACTTCCCCAAGGGTATGCCACGCCTGTTTCATCTTCCAAAAACTCTATCATTGCCTCGGTGTAAATACTGCTAGGCTCTAAACGCTCTTTATACTCTGGGTAATACCAAAAGTTTACAGGGGTTCCACGTTTGGTTTTTGTAGATTTTACTGCATATTTGCCTATTGCCAGCATAAGTAAATAACCTGCGTGTGGCTTTTCCATTTTATAATGCCAGGTAACATTTCCTTTTTTATCTCCTTTTTTTTCTAACAATTTTCCATTACTTAATACCTGAAAATTTTCGTCAAATGTAATAATTGTTTCAGTTGTAAATTTATCGCCCATATCATCATACATTGGTATCCAATGCCTATTGTCTATGCCTTGACCTTGAGTCCATATTTGCTGCCTCGTATTCCATACATTGTTATTGGCTAGGTTAGGTTCGTTCCAACCAATAAAATATAAACCTCGCTTTGGTGTTGCTTCATACACAAAAGTAACGGTGTGTTTTTCATCAAAACCCCATTTATTAGATATTTTTAAAACTATACCTTCGGGTGTATTCAAAATAGAACCTGCCACGTTGTCAATAGTAGCGCCTTTCACATTGATTCCTGGAGCATCAAAAAATAGGGTATCTATATTTTTTTGAAGTGTTGTAAATTCATGTGTTACACTGCCTATTACTTTTCCTGTTTTTACATCAAAACTTACATCCACTTTCATGTGTGTGATATCTATTGGATGGTTTCTTTCTTGTGCTGACGCATCTTGATGATAACAATTAAAATCATGTTGAGCAGTTAAGGAACTTATAAAAAAGAAACAAATAAAAAGGCTTGGCAATGATAGTTTTTTCATAATTGTAAATAAGTTGCAATAATATTGAAAATATTGAGTTTTTTTTTACACTTTAGCAAAATAAAACTACAATAATTACAACCCAAATCCAAGCAACTATTTATCCCATAAATGCAAAAGCAACTACAAATTCAAAAAAACTTAAACCAATGAAAATGCTTATCAATTAAAAAAATTGGCTTTTAAAATCATCGGTATGGCCTCTAACATTTGTTAAAATTTTATAAATAAGCAATACTTTTCATGATGAAAAAACTAAATATAATTTTCGTTTAGCTAAGATAATTCCAAATTAATTTGCCCGAGTTTTAGTGCTGACCACCCTGCTTGATTAACGATAATTTGATTATTCAATGAATTTTTTAATTGCATTGGGGCATCCAAAAAACTGTGGGTATGCCCTCCAATAATTACATCAATATTGGCTGATTTTTTTGCTAAAATAGTATCACATACTTTATCGTTTTTATAAGATAAACCTAAATGAGATATACAAATTACTACATCGCACTTCTCTTTGTCTTTTAGTTTTTTCGCGAGTTCATTGGCTGTTTGCACTGGATCTTTATAAGTAATTCCCTTACAATTATCTAAATTAATTAAACCCTCTGGATTAATACCTAAACCAATTAAACCGATAGTTATACCGTTGATAATTAATATTTTGTGAGTAATAACATCCTTGCTCAAAGGAGAGTTTTCAATATCATAATTGCTACAAATTATTTCAAAATTGCGGTGTTTTTTCACATTTTGCAAACCCACTATTCCATTATCAAAATCATGATTGCCTAAAGTTGTTGCCGTATAGCCCATTTTACTCATTAATTCATACTCTATCTTTCCTTTAAAAAAATTAAAATAAGGTGTGCCTTGAAAAACATCTCCACAATCCAACAAAATAGAATTTTCTACCTTTTCTTTCTCTAATGTATATAATTTTGCTAATGCTATCAATCCACCTTGATTTGGATATTTTGCGTCATTTTCTAAAAAAGGTACAATCCTAGAATGAATGTCATTGGTATGAAAAATAGTAAATTTTTTCTTTTTAGCCTTAAATGGTTTCGCTCCAAGATATGAAGTAACAAAAAAACCTGTTCCTAAGCCAATGCTTTGTTTTATAAAAGATTTACGGTTTAACATAAATATAACGCTCGTTTAAATTCACATTCAATAATTGTTGCTTTTTTGCATATAAAATAAAAATCTCTCGCAGAGTAATATTAAAATTAATTCTTTCAATTGGGTTAGAAAAAAAAGTCATATTGTCTCCCCCATTGGCAAGATAATCGCTTGTAATAACCCAAACAGGTTTATCAAAATTATAAATTTTATCACTAATTTTTACAGCATAAGCGCCATCAGCTATATTTTGATGCCTTAACATCATACCTGCTATTGGTTCACCACGTTTATTAATAATATAGCCTATTAAATCGCGCATTTTTTCAGGACTTAATTTGATAGCGCAGAGCTTATTTTCAAAAGGCATTAGTTCATAAAAATGATGTAATTTTATGGTATCATTGGGCAAAGAACCTCGCAAGCCCCCATTATTTAACAATCCACAAATGGGCAATTTTTCGCTATCTGCTGGCATTAATGCTATTCCTTGAGCCAAAGCAGCGTCAGCGCACCAATGAGTAAGGATACTCTGCGGCCTGGCTGCCAACCAACTTGTATCTGTATTTGCAATAATTTGATTTAATAATTGGTTTAAGCTATCTGTATATTTATTTGTGTAGCTAAGCAATACACTATCACATTCCAAAGCCAAGTTATCTTGATTGATTGAATATACAAATTGGATTTTAGTTTGCCGACATGATGAAAATACAGACAGCAAAATCAATAAAATTTTTATACGCAATAAATAATACAAGCTGCAAAAATAAGATATTAACTTACAAAGTTATTACTCAGTTTATAGAAAATTAACATAATTTATTTCAAAATGAAAATTTTAGGATTAATGATTTTTTTAATACAGCATTATCTTAGCATGGCTAATTTGTCCATCAATAGTAACGTTTATAAAATATATACCCGGATTATTGCTTGCCAAATTAATCTCTGTAAGGTTTGTATCTACGTTTATTTTTTTAATTAATACTCCTGTTGAGTTAAACACTTCAACCTTTGCAAGCTTATTGTTGCTGTTTATTTCTAAATTAAACAACCCATAAGTGGGATTTGGATATAGCATTACTTTTATTCCTTTAAAAGGGTCAGAAATACCAGAAATTTTAAAAAAAGTATCACAAATTGGCATTGTACTTATCTTAGACGCAAAAAAGGCTGCTAAATTATTTTCTCTTAGGCTAGGATTGTCATAAGCATGGCAAGGCTTATTTATTTGATCTGCACAGCTACCTGCTCCAATGAGAAAATTGTAAGGAAAACTGGTAGTAGTGAATTCATCTTGAATGGTATATCCATAACTTTTAATTGTATTCCATTGGCTAATAGCCCTGCTTCCATAAATTTTTGGTGTATTTGCTATTCCTAAACAATTATAGCCATTGCTCAAGCACCACGATAACGATTCATAAACCCTGCCGCTGTCAATAGGCACTACCAAATCGCAGGGTTGATGAAAAGAATAAATGGCTGGTTTGTGTGTATTTACCTTACCATGTTTAAAATAATCAAAAAGCATTGCTCCATACATATTTCCTACAGCTTTTATCTGATAATTAATGGCTGAAGGTTCAATATTACCATCTATGCTTCCCAAATCTGGGCGCAGCACAGTTGAGGCAAATGTTTTATTCGAATTATAAACACAGCTAGCCGTTTGACTATGTGGTTTGGCTGCAGCCATTATGCTATCTGTCAATGCAGATTTTTCTATAGCAGTATCAATAAAAGCCATTCCTAAGGCCACAAAAGCTCCTGCACTTTCGCCCGCCAAAAAAACATTGTTGGTATCTATTCTATATAGTTGATGCCTATTTATAAGATAGCGCAAAGCTCCTTTACCGTCTTGCATTGCCCTATAGCTTGCACGAACCCACTCTGCAGTATCTGCTGCAAAAACGCAGCTATAATTGGGAAAATTGCATGTCCTCGACAAATCATCAGAAATAAAACCTAAGCGATAGCTAATACTTGCTGTTACATACCCCCTCTTTGCAAATTGTTTGCATAAATTTTTAATACTAGCATCATCTTTGCTCCCTGCCAAAAAAGCACCACCATGTATCCACATCAAAAGAGGTCTTTTAGAAAGCCCCAAACTATCGCCACATTTTGGCATATAAATATCCAATTTTAAGGTATCAACTCCGCCATTAAAGTTAGTTGCTGTGCCATAAATGATGTTTAAGGTGCTGTCATAAGAGTATTTTTTATTTTGCCACTGCTGCCCAAATGTTAAACCACTGATTAAGCAAAAAGCAATTGTCGATATTTTTTTCATTTTGGTTTTTTAATAAAT